>DBYJ01000055.1:0-131570 GCA_002309805.1 Bacteroidales bacterium UBA1189
ATGAATAAACACGAATTTTTCACGAAAAAATAATTTATGGATAATTGATGGGTAATTAATGTTCATTTGTGTGGCGTCGCAGACAAAAAAGTATTTTCTTTTATCTTTAGCCTACGGCGTAACGCGAATAACCATGAATAAACACGAATTTTTCACGAATTAAAATTTTTTGGATGATTCATGGTTCATTGGTGGTCATTCGTGCTTAAAAAACTTCTTTCCGTAGTTGAAGAAAATCAGTCTGTTTGTTTTTACAATAATACTCACTTTTTTCCGTAATTCCAAATCAGTGGAATGATTTTTTCACTGAATGTCAGTGGGTTGGAGATGTCGGGTCTGGGGATCCCACTGGAGGGGGTGGAGCTCGGTGTGACGGTGGCAGATGCGCTCGGCGAAGTAGTTGAGGCTTTGGATGCGGGTACCGGCGGGGATGTCCTTCGCAATGTCGTCGAGGAGCTGATTGAGACGCTGCTGGAGGAGTCCCGTGGTGAGGAGGTATTCTGCTTCTTCGCCAATGGTAATGCCGGGGATAGTGACTTCATGTTCGAGGCGGACGATGACGTTTTCCGTAATCTCATAGACGGGCATGGGGTGATAGGGCGGACAGGGCGTGCCGAGGACGTCGTAGCAGAAGTCGAAGAGTGTGCGGTAGACCTGTTTCCTGAGGCGCTCCTGGTTCGACAGGGGGCGGCGTGAGTAGTCGGGCGGGAAGAAGAACAGCTCGTCGCGGGGGTTACGGACATCGCTGTTCAGCTCGGGGACGAGCAGGCGGAATCCTGTCTGTCCGTCATTGAGTGGGGCAATGAGGTTGAGGCGCCTTCCGTAGTCCATGAAGCGGGCGAGCGTCTCCTTCGAGGCCTTGACGTGGCGGGTGAGTTCGTTCAGGCTCCAGCGGCAGAGCGAGGTGAGGTTGAGGCACTGGGTCTTGAGCATGATGAGTGCGCCGCGCATCTTCACCGTGTCACCCTCGGGCACGATGGCGGGGTCGAAGGTCATGTCCATAAACTCGCGCTCGATGAAGATGAAGTCCTGCACGGGCCACGCGACGAGGTAGGAGTTCCTGCGTCGGGGCTGACCGTCGGGACCGATTTCGCCCCCGCGGTGGATGGTGATGAAGCCTGCCTCAGCGGCGTGGTCCAGATGGCGTCGGACGGTCTTCTCGCTCATGCCAGTCACGCGGGCGAGAGTCTGCTGGGTGACGTACGAGGTGTGCTCGTTGCGGTCGGTGTGGAACATCAGCTGGGTCAGCGTCACCAGCTCGTCCATCCTAAGGTGCTCGGCTGCCGAGCGGGGAAAGGGAATGTACATTAGATTGATTTTGGAGAGTTAAAATAAAATCGGGAGTTAAAGGGGAAGTAAAAGTGGAAGTTAACTCGCTTCGCTCATGGAAGTTAACTCGCTTTGCTCGTGGACGAATGCTTCCTACAGCAATAGATTTGTCCTGAGCGAAGCTCATAACTTCCATTTTAACTTCCATTTTTAATTCCATGAGCAAAGCGAATTAACTCCCATTTAATTTTCAATTGTTTACGGAAAAAATGCCCGTCCAGTGGTCTGGGTTGCCATCGCAGTGGAATTTCGTCGCCGTCGATTTTTTCCTGAAAACCGGGAATCCGGGCCCGGGATTCCCAGTTTTGTATGTTAGTAGTCAGTAGATAATAGTATATAGTTAATAGTATATCTGTCACTTTCCGACCACTTGCGAGGCACTTTCCGTCCACCATGGGGCACTTTTCCGTGGCGTGGGATTCAGCGCCGTGTTACGACGCCTCTGCTACTCCGTCGTGGGCCACACGGCCCTGGTCTCCTTTCTGCTCGCCTTGGAGCTGTTTGAGGTATTCTTTCCTGAGCTCAGGAATCATTTTCTTGCGCAAAAGTGTGCGCATGGTGACTTTTTCGTCAACCTTTGTGTTGAGGAACGCAGCAAACCCTTCAGGGTCGATTTGTTCATCAACGGTGGGGAGGAGAATTTGGATTCCATCGCCGGGGACAGCCTTGGTCCAACCGCGTGAAGTGGTTTTCACGGTGCCGTCGGCCTTGGTGCGGCTGACCTTGCCTTCGTGATAGCTTAGGATCGTCTTGGCTGTCTCCAGCGAGCAGCCCGTACGTTCCCTAAGAGTCACCACTGCCTTCATCGCCTCGTTGTCCAGGATGTGGGCATTGAGGAAGAAGGTCTGCTCGGTGGAGAGCGAGCCCTTCATCAGTTCCTTCACCACCTTGCACCAGCCGGTGAAGTCCTCGACGTCGGAAGTGACGTCAATGAGTTCCATATCTTCCAACCCCGTGTAGATGAGCGGGTAGGTCGTAGCATCAGGCACGATGAGGACATCGTCGCCACTCCATTCCGTCACCACCTCACCGGTGGCAACGTCCACCATCTCAATGCCGGCCTCGCCAGCCACATCGGGCGAACAGACCAGCAGCGGATGCTTCCTCCTTAGCTTCTCCGCAAGGGAGAGGGTGTCCCCGAGGGCACTCTCCTTTGCAGATTGTTCATCACTCGTAGCCTCTGACTGGGCTACATTTTCAACACTCTTGCGGGCAGACTCGAATTTTTTGGCCTGCCACATTGATAAGACCATTAAATACTTGTTCATAGTTTTGATGATTTAAAAGTTATTTACTTCTACTTTGACTGTTACCTTGACACCTTGGGCGTAGGTGCCGTTTTTCTTGAAAAAGTAGGTAAGACCTCTGGTTATGGTCAGCGGGTCGTAATAAGAGAGACCACGATAGGAGATTTTGGTGTCTCCTACAACCTTGTCGACTCCAAGGGAGTCATCGCTGTATAGTTCTGCATTTACTTGCTTTTCCAGTTCCTCCGCGATTATGCGGTGGACGTTGTTGGCTTTCTCAGCCAGACTTCCGTCCATTCTCAGTGTAGTCAACCTGTTGATGCGCAGGGGACTTCCACTGCCGGTGGAGGTGAGTGCTCCGTATTTGGAGTCTTCTGGTGTTGGCTTGGAGAGGATGTCTCCATAGCCTTTCTTCTTCTTTGAGACTTCCTTTGGAGTCTCGCTAATTGGTTCAACACTTGTAGTCTCGGCCTCGGCCGTTTCTACCTTATTATTTACTTTTGCGTCCTGAAGGACGTCTTCTTTTTCTAAATATTTCATATTTGAAAAATATTAATAATTAATTATTCACCTCGCCATTCTCACTTCAACAGCACATATCATCTTGACGAGGCTTATCTTTTTTTCATCCCGTCCGGGTCAGGCAGGCGTCGACTTTCCCGCTTTTCCCCGACTGGGGGTGGAGCCGCATCCGACGGGGAGGTTAGCAACGCCTCGTCCCGTTCGTCAGGCTCCGCAGTTCGCACGCGGAGGGTTTGCTGCGCCCTCACGTGCTTGGGCTTCTTTCATTGTAAATATGTCAATGATCTCGTTTCGCGTTCCCTCTTTGAAGTGGTACTCGTCCCTGGTTGGACTTTCCGCGCCTCGTTTCTCGGAAACGCGTTGCAAAGGTAATATAAGAAAAAGGAGCAAAAAAAATAATTTTGCTCCTTTATTTGCTTAAGTTTCAATAAATTTCAATTGGCTGAAAAGTGTTCTTTTCACCGAATTGAGTTCACCGAAAAAAGTGCTTTTCGTTGAATTCCGTGCTGGCCTAAGAGACCTCGACAATGAATTTCCCGAGCAGTTTTGTTACCTCGGGAAGGAACGGCTTGTAATCTTCTTCGGTTACTTTCTGCATGCGGTCGCTGATACGCTTAATCTGTCTTTTCTCGTCTATTCCCTCGTCCCTGTCAAAGCCCGCATTGTCCTGACAGAAGAGCACGACATGCTTTGCAAACTCACGGTACCGCTCACGGTGTTTGTCGGCAACTGTCTCCCTCAGCGTGATGACTTCCTTCTCCCTCATCCACTTATAGACAGCCATCCACCATTTCGTCAGTTCCGCACCTTGGTCGCGCCTCTTCCATGTTTCCTCAGCCAGCGCCTTTATCATCCCCTCACGGTCAACCGTGTTTTTTTTAGTCTGCCCGTTCGCACGCTTTTTGACATTGGCATTCAGCAGCTTCTTCGCCCCCGCGAAAAACTCCTGTTCTGTTTTTCGTGGCGTGAAGATGAGGTCGTTTTCATCGTCCTCCAATGACGTTGTACCGGGCTTGGGAACTTGCGCTGACGATGGTTTTTCCACAGATGGCTCGATACCGTCTGCCATGAGTTCATCTATAGCCCTGCGCGTGGCCTTTTCGGCCTTTTTCTGATTCTCCGCTGCTTCCATAAGGGCATTCGCCTTGTCTGCAAATTCCTTATTAGTCATTGTCTCAGTTAACACGTTGGAGAAAAGATTCTTCTCCTTCCGTGACTTCTTCATGTCTTCCAGTAAATCGTCGTATTCCATTTGTCTGATGTTGTTTTTCTCCCTGCAAATATACAGCTTTTTCTGTCAATCAGTAAAAAAATGGGGTGGAAAAACAAAAAATCCTTATCCAGAGTTCCTTATTTTATAAATTTATAGTACCTTCGCGGCCAAATTCAAAAAAGGTATTAGGTTTTATGATCGTAAAGATTGTTCTTCTGATTGTGTTCTTCGCCGTGATGATCGGCGTGGGTGTGTCGTGCCGTAAGAGTGCGGCTGGTGTGACGGGATTCGTGCTGGGCGGCAGGAACGTGGGCTCGTGGCTCACCGCCTTCGCATTCGGTACGAGCTATTTCTCGGCTGTCATCTTCGTGGGCTATGCGGGTCAGTTCGGGTGGAAGTACGGTATGTCCGCCACATGGATCGGACTGGGTAATGCGCTGATTGGCTCGCTGTTGGCCTGGCGTATCTTGGGACGTCGGACAAGGCTGATGACGCAGTATCTGCAGAGTGCCACCATGCCCGACTTCTTCGGTCAGCGGTTCGGCTCAACGGCTCTGAAGGTGGCGGCTTCGGTCATCGTCTTCATCTTCCTCGTTCCCTACACGGCATCGCTCTACAACGGTCTCTCGCGCCTGTTCGGGATGGCTTTCGGCATCGACTACACGTGGTGTGTCGTCGGCATGGCTGTGCTGACGGGTGCCTACGTTTGGCTGGGTGGCTACATGGCTACGGCAGTCAACGACTTCATCCAGGGCCTCATCATGCTGGTGGGCATCTGTGCTGTGGTGATGGCTGTGCTGAACGGAAACGGCGGGTTCACGGAGGCTGTCAACCGCCTCTCGCAGATCCCCTCCGAGGCTGCTCCGACACTGAACGGCGCGTTCACCTCGTTCCTCGGCCCTCAGCCCCTGTGGCTTCTGGGCGTGGTTCTGCTGACGTCATTAGGCACATGGGGCCTGCCCCAGATGGTGGGCAAGTTCTACGCCATCCGCGACGAGGCTGCCATCCGCAAGGGCACGTTCATCTCGACGTTTTTCGCCATCATCGTGGCTGGTGGATGCTACTTCCTGGGTGGTTTCGGCCGGTTGTATGCGCCTGTCATTGAATATACTGCCTCGGGTACGCCCATCTACGACAGCATCATTCCCTCCATGCTGGCCTCGCTGCCCGACGTGATGATCGGCGTGGTCATCATCCTGGTGCTCTCTGCCTCTATGTCCACGCTCTCGTCGCTGGTGCTGACTTCAGGCTCAACGCTGACGCTCGACATCATCAAACCCGCCGTATCGCGCGGGGGAAAGACGATGAAGGAACATTCGCAGCTGCTCTGCATCCGCCTGCTGGTGCTGTTCTTTATCGTGGTTTCCAGCGTGTTGGCCATTGTTCAGGCGAAGAGCTCCGTCACCTTCATAGCCCAGCTGATGGGTATATCGTGGGGAGCCTTGGCTGGTGCCTTCCTTGCCCCGTTCCTCTACGGGCTCTATTGGAAGCGCACCACTCCTGCTGCCGTCTGGGCAAGCTTCATCGTGGGCATAGGTGTCATGTGCGGCTGTATGTACGGCACCTTCACGCACCATACGTTCATCAGCCCCTTCCTCTCGTCGCCCATCAACGCGGGTGTCCTGGCCATGCTGCTCGGATTGGTCGTCGTTCCCCTTGTGAGCGCCGTCACCCGCGTCAGGAATAAGGAAGCCGTCAGCGGCATGTTCCAGTGCTACGAGCGTACCGTCACCGTCCGCGCCTCCACATCGCTGAAGGAAGAAGAGTAATAAAAATTAAGAATTAAAAAAAATTTAATGAAGAATGAAAAATGAAGAATAAATAACTTTGCCTGCGGAGATGCCGACAGAGGGAAGGAAACGCTGCATACAGAGCATTTTATTCTTCATTTTCATTCTTCATTGTAAAAGCTTTGCCGCTTTTTCGGCGCAACGTTCGCCGTCGATGGCTGCTGAGACGATGCCTCCTGCATAACCGGCTCCCTCGCCACATGGGAAAAGTCCCTGGATGCGAATGTGCTGCAACGTCTCCTTGTCGCGCAGGATTCGAACGGGAGAAGAGGTGCGGGTCTCCACTCCGATGACGCAGGCCTCGTCCGTGAGGAAGCCGTGGCTCTGCCGTCCGAATTGTTCGAAACCCTTTCTGAGCCGCTGCCCGATAAACTCAGGCAACCAGAAGTGCAGGGGCGATGAAATCAGCCCCGGGCTATAACTTGAGGAAGGGAGGTCGTAGGAAAGTTTTCCCTTGACAAAGTCCGCCATCCGTTGTGCAGGAGCCGTCTGCCGCATCCCTCCCTGCTGCCACGCAAGTCGCTCAAGCTGCTCCTGAAACTCCATCATGAGGAGAGGGGAGGGGGACTGATGTGCGATGTCTTCCGGATGCAGTTCGACCACCATGCCAGCGTTGCTCCAACGACCATTGCGCCCTGAGGGCGACATGCCGTTGACCACCACCTGTTCAGGACCCGATGCTGCGGGCACCACAAATCCCCCAGGGCACATGCAGAACGAATAGACGCCGCGCCCGTCGACTTGTGTAACGAAGCTGTATTCCGCCGCAGGCAACCAGCGCCCACGACCGTTCTTGTTGTGGTATTGGATTTGGTCGATGAGCTCTGCAGGATGCTCCAGGCGAACGCCTACGGCGATGCCTTTTGCCTCAATTTCAATCTGATTATTGTAGAGCCAGCGATAGACATCGCGTGCCGAATGCCCTGTGGCAAGAATGACTGCCGAGGCACGGAAGGCGGTTCCTCCCTCACATTCAATCCCCGCGACGCGGTTTTTCTCGATGAGGATACCCGTCATCTTCGTCTCGAAATGCACCTCACCCCCCGAGCGAAGAATGGTGTTGCGCATGTTCTCGATGACGCGCGGCAATCTGTCGGTGCCGATGTGGGGGTGGGCATCGGAGAGGATGGCTGTGGAAGCCCCATGCTGGCAGAAAACACTCAGGATCTTATCGACGTTGCCGCGTTTTTTGCTGCGGGTGTAGAGTTTGCCGTCGCTGTAGGCCCCCGCACCTCCTTCGCCGAAGCTGTAGTTCGATTCGGGGTCGACGGTATGCTCGCGACTGATGCGAGCAATGTCCTTTTTGCGGCTGTGGACATCCTTGCCCCGCTCCACGACGATGGGGCGGAAGCCCAGTTCAATGAGCCGTAGCGCAGCAAACAATCCTCCAGGACCTGCTCCCACGACAACGACTGGCGGACGACCCTCCACATTGGGGTAGTCGGTATGGACATATTCGTCGTCCGCAGGCAGTTCGTTGATGTACGCCCTGACGCTGAGGTTAACGAATATCTGTCGCTGACGCGCATCGATGCTACGCTTCAGCACACGCACGGCATGAATCGTGCGGATGTCAAGTCCATAGGTGTGAGCAATGTAGTCCTTGACAGTCTGCTCATTGTATGCCTGCTGCGGCAAAATTCGGAGTTGGTATTCTGAAATCATCTTGTTGATTTACAAGTTAACGATTTACTATTAATGGTTTGCGTTTACCATTCAGGTGGTTTGCGGCCACAGATAGCGCAGAAGTCGCAGTACTTGCAACTATCCTCCTTCTCGGCTTGCGTGTAGGGGGCGTCGGAGTTGAACATCTCTTCAAGCAACGTCCTCATCCCTTCGTCAAATTCTTTGAAGACTTGGCTTTGGAAGTTGGTTACCGGTTCCTTGTTCAGAAGGATGGCAGGGTCATAGGCCGTATTGGAAGAGGAACGGACGAAGAAAATTCCGGGACTAATCGGCTTACTCTCCTTCTGGCAAAGCAGCCAGGCATAGTAAAATGCCTGAAAGACATATTTTTTCCTTGACTTTACGTCGGGATTGAACAGATCCCCGATCTTGGTGATTTTTTTATCATCATCCTTGCCTCCGGTCTTATAGTCGATGATGCGTACCATTCCGCCCTTTTCGTCCATTCGGTCAATCGTTCCGCCCAGCTTGACAGGGACTGGGCCTTGCTCAGTCATCACCTCCAGACCACCGTCAATCGGCTGTTCACTCCCGAGATACGTGAACGGCGCATACTCAGCGTCAATGGACAAAAGCTGCTTAAGGTAAATGCAGATAGCCTTGAAGTTAATGTGGTGAATGCCCGTATAATGGATGTCTTCATCAACGTTCGTCTTCCAGTATTTGTCCTTAAATGCCTGACTGACTAAACCTCGGATGGCTGATTCTCTTCCTGCCAAGTCAAGTAAATTGCTCTTCTTAACGGTGGAGCCAGCCTCGGTGAGTTTCTTGTAAGCCAGTTCTGCACTGCGGTGGAACAGCGTTCCGAACTGTGCATTGGTCACCTCCTCAGTGTCTTCCTCATCGTACTTCAGTCCCTCGATGTATTTCAAATAGAATTTCAGTCGGCAGGTGAAATAGTCGTTTATTGCGGTGGGTGATAGTGGTTTACAAGAGAATCGTTCCACCAGTTTACGCTTTGTTTCTGCCGTCTGCTCCACGCTGATGGGCTCGACAATGGATGCTCGATTTTCAGACTGCAAGGCATAGTGACGTATCTCACCCCTGAACTCCACCTCCAACTGGGTGATGAAGCGCGAAGGCTCTTTCTTTGTCATTCCATCTGTGCCATTGTTATAGACGAGCGTCACCCTCTCGGCACGTTGAATGAGGCGGTAGAAGTAGTAGGCATAGACGGCAGTCTGTCGCTCGATGGTGGTGAGCCCAAAGGCTTTACGCAGCGAGAAGGGAATAAACGACACCTCCGACGGTTGTTTAGGCAGCATGCCCTCGTTCGTTGAGAGCAGCAGCAAGTGGCGGAAATCGAGGTTGCGCGTCTCCAGCACACCCATCACCTGCAAGCCCCGTGCGGGTTCGCCATGGAAGGGAATGGTCGTCCCCTTCAGAATGGTCGTCAGCAATCGGGAGATCAGTTTGCATGAGGCCTTCAGCGTTCCCTCTTCGACTAATCGGATGAGGCTGTTCACGGCCAGATGGGCACGATAGAGTGCTTCCTCTTCCTCTTGCAGACGGTGTTCCAGACGCTTCATCTCCAGCCCCTTGCTGTCGATGGCCGTGCTAATCCCCCGCAGCCACTCCAATTGCCCGGTGTCCAAGGTATCTTGTTCGTTGTCAATTATCCCTTGCAAAAACTGCCACACCGTGGTCTCCGTCATGGGCATACCCATGGTGACGTTGATGTCCCGGATGTTCTCCATTGGCAGGGCATGGAGCACGGGCATGATGAGTTTCTCGTCAGCCAGCACGACCGCTGTTTCCTGTTCGTTGTCAGTGAGATTCTCGCACAGCCAATCGTGGGCATAGCTGGCTTGGGCACTGTCCGTAGGGGCACTGACGATGTCAATCCTTGACAGACGGCAAAGGTTGTTGTAGGGGCTTTCTTCGCTGAGGCTCTTCTCGTCTAACTCGTTGCCATACTGCTCGATGTCCATGCGAAGGAAAGTTCCTGCCTCAGCTGCCTTGTTGTCGAGGTAATAGTTGTCGTAGTCCCAGTAGAACATTGCTTTACCGCTCTCCTTCACGAGGTCGAACAGCCTTCGCTCCACAACACTCAGCACGTTGAAGCCGACGAAAACATAATGGTTCGCCGTGAGCCGATCTGCATCGAAATGCTCCACGGCATGACGGAATCGTTGCCCTTCGTAGCCACGTCCCTCATCCTCCAGTCCGTTTCGGAAAGCTTGGTAAATGAATGCCATCGCCTCCCAGACGTGGAGGAAATTCTTTCGGATTGTCGAGTTGTCTCCATCGGCGTTAAAACCACCGAAGAATTTCTCAATCACTTTCCGCTGCTCGTCTGTCAGGTAATCGTTTGGCGATGAGAGTTCCTTGTAATTTTTCAGATTACGGAATAGGAGGTCTGGGTTGACGAGATTCTTGTCGATGTCGTCGAAATCGCTCAGTAGCAGTTCGCCCCACGAGTAGAAGCTGTCGATTTCTTCGTCCTGCCGTCTTGTATACTGGATGTAGTGCTTATGTAGCAGGCAGACCAGACGGATGTGGTCTTCACTACGCAGGTCGGTGAGGCTGCCGAACAGCTCGCCCAGCGTCATATAGGTGGGGGCAAACAGAGGCCTCCCGTCCGTTTCAGCTATTAGGAATTGATTGAAGAACAGGCTGGCACGCTTGCTGGGGAATACGATGACCGTGTGCGAGAGGTCACCGCTCAACTTCTTATAAAGGTCGTGCGCCACAAGGGAAAGAAATGGTTTCATACGCGGACGATTAATTGCTGGGTTACATACCAAAGATAGCCTTCAACGTTCTCGAATCCCATCTGACGGAGCAGGCTCATGTAGGCACCGACTTGTCGCTTGTGCTTGCCGACAGGCTCACCGAACTTGAAATCAACGACAATGGTCTTGTCCGCAGAGCGCATCACACGGTCAGGACGTTTCTGAACAACTATTCCTTCCTCCATAGTCAGGATAGTACACTCGTTGAACAGCTCGTAGCGTCCGCTAAACCATTCACTGACTTCGGGTTGACGCAATGCCTCGTCGACTATATGGGCTATTTCCTCACGCTCCTCGGCATCAATGATGCCTTGTGTGAACAGCTCCTCGATGGCTTGCTGTGCATCCTCAGCTTTGCCAATGTGGGCAAACACCTCGTGCAGCAGGTTTCCCCGTTCAATGAACTCGCTCATGGGGCTGTCGTCCCCTCGGTTGATGTACGTCCTCGAGCTGTTCGACTGGCGGAAAGGCAACTCCACAGGCGCCGCATGGAACCCCACTTCCACCGTCTCCGAGTGGGGCAGGAGAGGGTTGGGCTTTTCGGGTTGGTCTGAGGATTGGGAGGAAGTGGGCTCCCCGGCTTCCGGACTCTCCTCCTCTCCAGCTTCCGGACTCTCCTCCTCCTCGGTTTCTTGACTCGTCAGTCCCAAATCAATGAAATCCGCGATAGTGGAAATAGAAGCCTGCGTTGAATCTTTCTTTGCTTCTTTTATTATGACCAAGTTTGACTTCGGACGAGTGAAAGCTACATAAAGCAGATTGAGGTTATCCATCCAAATTTGCCGCGTTTCCTCGTCGTACTGCAGGGCGAAGTCCGATTCCTGCATATCCTTGACACGTTTGATGGGGAGAATGGGCAATTTCTCGTATTCATCGGGATTTGTTTTCACCCAGAGGATGGGTTTCATGTTATTTTTCTCAAAATTCCAGTTGTCACAGGGAACAATGACCGAGTCCCACTCCAGCCCCTTCGCCTTGTGGATGGTCATGCAGGCAATGCCGTCTGCCTCGCCCGATGGAATGGCTTTCTCGCATAGCGTGTCGTCCCACTCCTTCAGGAACTCGCTCAGCGTGCCACCTTTCTCCGAGGCATAGTGCTGTACCATGTCGAAGAACGATTGCATCCAAGCTGCCTGTCCCTCCATCTTCTCCATTTCCAGTATGTCGAAAAGTGTGTATATCAATGCACTCAGAGGCAGCTCGCTCAGCGATGCATGCTGTGTGACGAAGGCGTCAGGCAGCCCATAATGGCATTCTTTCATGGCGAGGATGTCGGAAACGGCCAGTCCGTCGTTCTTCACAAATCGGTGCCAGGCAATGGCCACGTGAGCCAGAGATACAATGTCCTTTTCGTCCTTCACCCAGCGCATAGCACCCACAAGCAACCTGACCGCATCGGATGACTCCAGCTTGAAAGCCTCGCCCGATACCAGCCGCACTTCGTGGGGAGCAAATGCTTCGGGGTGCGCTTCGAACCATGCGGCTAACGTCCCGATTTCTTTGTTTCCTCGTGTCAGTATGGCAATGTCAGTAGGCTTCTGCCCTTTGTCTAACAACTCCTTCACCTGTTCAGCCACCGCCTCAGGTATAGCCTCTGGGTCTTTATCAATAATCCTCACGCTTCCTCCATCGTTCTTTGGAAGCCACTCCCCTTCCACATCATCGAAATTGCTTCCTTTAAAATTCTCATCTATAATACCTAATGCTGTGACAAGTTTGGGGAAGAATTGATTGTTGAATTCCACAATGCCTCTGCGACTGCGACGGTTCACTTTCAGCGTCTCTGTGTGAGGCTCGGCCATCTGCATGTCCTTGTCCACCTGACGAGCCATGATGTCTGCATTGCTGTCGCGCCAACGATAGATGGCCTGCTTCACGTCGCCCACGATGAGTCCCTGTTTGCCTCGCGAAGCGTTTTCTGTCAGCAAGGGACGGAAGTTTTCCCATTGCATTCCGCTTGTGTCCTGGAATTCGTCGATGAGGATATGGTCGATTTCTGTCCCCGTTTTTTCGTAGATGAACGCGGTGTCGGCAGGGTCTGAAACCATCTTCCTCAAAATCTGGCACGTGTCTGCCAATAGGAGGCGATTCTCCCTTCGGCTCTTTTCCTTCACGCAGGCATCGATGCTTCCAATCAGTTGCAGCTGATAAAGATTCCTCCGGACAAGCTCAATAGTGTTCTCTTCCTTGAGGATATTTATTAGAGTACGTAGCATTTCACAAAGCATGTCGCCCTGCTCGTCTATAGCCTTGCACTTACGTGATTGCTTGTTGCCCCACGGTTTCTCGCCTGTGGCATACTTCTTTTTATTGTCAGTAATGTCAGTGTTTTTTAGCTTTTCGCCGTTTTTGATTTTCTGAAAGATGCTGTAGGGACTGTTGCTCTTTCCATTGAAATCTTCCACGGTTGCCCCCAGACGATTACAAAAGTCAAAGAAACTATCTGCCACTACCATAATGTTGCGTTGTGTACGCATTTTTCTTTCTTTTAATGAATCCCTCAGATGAATAAATAAATCGGGATCCTCCATTAAAAGATCGTCCAGCTTGCCCGAGTGGCTTAGGAAAGCCTCTTTATGTAGGTTTCCTGCAAATTGTGTGAGGTCGTCAGTCACGTTCCAATTACGGTCGTTGTCAATGGTATCCTTAATATAATTGATGACGGCATCCATCTCCTTCGAATCCAGCTTCAGCCCTTCGATGAGGTCATGAACTCCCTCGCGATCCACACGTTTCGTGTCCAGTTCGATTTCCATGCCCTGTCCCAACTCCAGCTCCTTCGCCAGCCCGCGCAAGATGCTCAGCATGAACGAGTCGATGGTCTCGATGCGAAACGCCGAGTAGTTGTGCAGGATAGACGTCAGCGCCTTTCCAGCGTTATTGCGTAGTGTTTTCTCCGTCAGCGGCTGGTGACTGACATCCTCCTTGAAGCCCGCCTCGCTCAATAGTTCCTGAGCCTTGGCAAGATAACCTTCTGACTCCTTTAGCTCTTGACTAATGCCATAGAGTTGGCTCAGGATACGTTCTTTCATTTCGCCCGTAGCCTTGTTGGTAAAAGTTACAGCCAACAAGTGCCGATACGCTTCAGGGTTCACCAGCAAGTGGCTGATGTAATTTGCTGCCAGCGTGAATGTCTTTCCTGATCCCGCCGACGCCTTGTAAATAACTAACCGACTATTCATAGCGCAAAGATAAGTCAAAAAAATGAATTTTCCTCCTTGAAAAGTGTATTTATCTTTTGAGTAAATGAAAAAAGCTATATGTATAATAAGGTGTATTCAGCAGTATTTTCGCCAAATCTTTTGAAGAAAAAGACAGGAAACATCTCTGTTTCCTGCATGGGTGGTACTGATTTTCTGCATTTGAGCGGAATACGGGAATCGAACCCGCCTCCTCGGCTTGGGAAGCCGATGCACTACCGATGTGCTAATTCCGCCTATCTGATTCCGGCTGCAAAGATAGTGACAAAAATACGATTGAGCAAGATTGAAAGGAATTTTTTTCTTTTCCTCTATGAATATATGGTTAATGCAATTTCAAATTCTTTCCACTACCAGCATTTCTGTGGTGGTGGAGGTGACGCGGAAACGTTCGTCGCTGCGAAGGCCTACGACCCAGGCGATATCGTCGCCAATGCAAAGCACCATCTGATTCTCGCGCTCAGTACGACTAAGGCGGGCGTCGGTAAGAAGGTCACTGACAAGTTTCGTTCGTCCACCCATACCGAAGGGACAGAAACGCTCTCCTTCATGCCAGCGGCGTAGCGTGAGGGGGGCGGTGAGGCAGCGCATGTCAAGGTAGAGTATATCGTTCGAACGGCATAGGTCGCCTGCTCCTGCTTTCTCTATGGTAAACCGCAGGCTGGGGATGGTCGCTTGGAGGCTGGCGACAGAACGAGGGATAAGCGTGGAGCGATGGTTGCGTAGGGCTTCAAGGAGGTTCTGCACCTGAGTGCTGTTGTAACCATACGGGGCGAGGTAGTGGTGGAGAAGGGTAGTGGCAGCCTCGTCAGTTACCTTGCTGTCGCAGATGTCGGCAGTTCCACGTAGGTTGCGAGCCGTAGTGAGGATGTTTTGCACAGCGGCAGGATTGATCTCCTCCATGAGGGGTAACAAGCGATGGCGAATACGGTTACGGGCATAGTCGTCGGTGGCGTTTGTGCTGTCATCCACCCACGTCTGGCCAAGGGAGTTAAGATAGTCTGTAATATCGCTGCGAGTGACGTTGAGCAAGGGACGAACAATACGACCGCTCAGGGGACGTATGCCTGTAAGGCCATCGATGCCTGTACCGCGAATAAGGTTGAGGAGGATGGTCTCGGCGCTGTCCTCGGCATGATGGCCCACGCAAATAGCGTCAAGTCCATGTTGCATGCGAAGCTTTTCGAACGCCTCATAGCGTTGTTCACGAGCGGCCATTTCAATGGAAATCTTATGCTTTGTGGCGTAGGAGGCTGTATCAAAGTCCATCACGTCCAGTTCCACTCCCAGCTGTTGGCAAAGGTTGCGCACGAAAGTTTCATCGCGGTTCGACTCCTCAGCACGGAGGTGAAAGTTGCAATGTACAGCGCGGCAAGTATAGCCGAGACTAATCAGCACGCGCAGCAGAGCCACGCTGTCAGCCCCGCCACTTACGCAGACCAACAGACGGTCCTCAGCGCGGAGGAGGGCATTTCGTTGGATGAAGTCGCGGATAGTATGTTTGAAGTCTTTCACGCCGCGAAGATACGCATTTAATCAGAAAAAACATGGTGAGATTGAAAAAAAGTGCGCCTAAATGTTGGAGGTTCGGATTTTTGTCGTACCTTTGCCCCGCAAAACGCTCTTGGTGAGTTGGCCGAGCGGTTAGGCAACGGTCTGCAAAACCGTGTACAGCAGTTCGATTCTGCTACTCACCTCAAACATTCATTAGACTTCAGATGGAACAAGCTGAAGTCTTTTTTAATGTCTGAAGGAATAGATGCAATCATGCGAAGCGACCGAATCATCATCCGCGGTGCGCGGGAGAACAACCTCAAGGATATCTCGCTGGAGATACCGAAACACCAGATAACTGTCTTCACGGGTGTCAGCGGCTCGGGCAAGAGTTCGCTGGTGCTTGACACCATAGCCGCCAAGAGCCGTCGCGAACTGAACGACACCTTTCCAACCTTCGTGCAGCAATATCTCCCCAAGTATGGTCGTCCGCATGTTGATGCCATTGAGAACCTGCCTATAGCTATTGTCATCGACCAGAAGAAGCCTAGTCAGAATTCGCGTTCAACTGTAGGTACTTATACCGATGTCAACGCCTTGCTGCGTCTGCTTTTCTCACGTGTCGGACAGCCTTTTGTGGGCTATGCCGAGTCGTTCAGTTTCAATCATCCCGAGGGCAGCTGTCCCCGTTGCTCAGGCTTGGGTGAGATTCGCGAGTTGGACATCCACAAGTTGGTTGATTTCGACAAGAGTCTCAATGACGAGGATACTATCCACTACATCGCCTTCGGAAAGGGCGGATGGCGCTGGATACGCTACGCCCATAGCGGACTCTTCGACCTCGACAAGAAGATACGTGACTACACCCCCGAGGAACTTGACCTCTTCCTTAACAGCCCGCAGATTCGTCTGAAGAACCCGCCTTCCAACTGGCCCAAAACGGCCAAGTACGAAGGTCTCATCCCTCGCATGTACCGCAGTATTATCAATAGTGAAGAGGGGCTGCTCCATGCTGCGGTACTGAATCCTATGCTTCGTATGGGGGTCTGCCCTGATTGTGGCGGTACGAGGCTCAGTCCGAGAGTGCTTTCGTGTAAGATTGAAGGGAAAAATATTGCCGAAGTCAGCGCCCTCTCCATTACGAAACTTAATGCCTGGATACGCTCTCTTACGTCGCCCTTAGCCGTTGATCTGAAAGCAGCCATCGGCGCTCGTCTGACAGCGCTGGAGGAAATCGGTCTCGGCTATCTCAGTCTCGACCGTGCAGTCGGTACCCTCTCCGGTGGCGAGGCACAACGCTGCAAGATAGCCAAGTATATCAACTCCTCCCTTTCCGATGTTCTCTATATCCTCGATGAACCCAGCACGGGGCTCCACAACCACGACATCGAATTGATGAAACATTCCGTGCGCCGTTTGCGCGATGCTGGCAATACCGTGCTGCTTGTCGAGCATCATAGGGAGATGATACGCATCGCTGACCATATTGTTGACATGGGTCCTGGCCCAGGTGCCGATGGAGGGCAGATTATCTTTGAGGGTGCTTACGATGCGCTGTTGCATAGCCAGACTGCTACGGGTCAGGTGCTCTGCACGCTGGGCGACTACAAGGCGCAACCTCGCGCAGCCCATCAGTTCTTCCCCCTTGAACACGCCACGCTTCACAACCTCAAGGACGTCTCCGTCTCCTTCCCGATGGGAGTGCTGGCCGTCGTGGCTGGTGTGGCAGGTTCGGGTAAGAGTTCGCTCATGGAGAGCTTCCGCAACAGCTACCCCACGCCCAATGACCTTGTTTATATTAGTCAGAAGAACATCGGCGTCAGCCTCCGCTCCACACCAGCTACCTACCTCGATGTCGCTCCTGACATCCGCAAGCGTTTCGCCAAGGCCCACCACATGAAGGAACTCTATTTCACCTTCAATGGCAAGGGTGCTTGTCCCGTCTGCGGCGGCAAAGGCGTCATCATCTCCGAGATGGCCTTCATGGATAACATTGAGACTGTTTGCGAAGCCTGCGGCGGACTCCGTTACTCCAACGAGGCGTTGCAATACACCATCGAAGGTTCGTTTATCGACCTTGCAGATGCTAACAAGGTTTCTTTGAACATCGCCCAGGTTTTCGACCTCTCCGTGCGGCGAGCCAGCGAATTCTTCCGTGGCACTATTATAGAGGAGAAACTGCGCCCATTGATGGATGTCGGCCTTGGCTACCTGCATCTCAATCAGGCCCTTTCGACTCTCTCTGGTGGAGAGCTACAACGCCTCAAACTCGCCTCTCATCTGAGTGAGCAGGGCAAGATATTCATTATTGACGAGCCTACCGACGGCCTCCATCTTCGCGATGTCCACCACCTTATTGCCCTCTTTGAGCGGATGGTCGATGCTGGGAATACACTCTACGTCATCGAACATAACACCGATGTCATCCGTGCCGCCGACTACGTCATCGAACTTGGTCCTGGCGCAGGCGAGAATGGAGGTCGCATAATCTTTCAAGGCATACCTGCTGAGATGAAAGCCTGCTCCGCTAGCGTCACAGCGCAGTACCTATAAAGGAACTAATTGTCAGAATAAAAACGTAACATTAAGATATACTCCAAACAATGAAAAAAACAGTTTTACTACTTTTTGTCTTGGCCTTAACGGGCTCAGCACAGCGTGTAATGGCACAGAATTCAGGACAGCTCTGGTGGGGCTATTTTACGGATTCCGATGCCAAAAGTCTTTCTTTTGACGGCTACTTGGGATATAGTCAGGCAACAACCTTCGATGCCGCCATTCGCATTCCAGCAGGGCACCCTATTGCTGGAAATGGAACAATAAAGTCCGTTCGTTTCTGGTTAGGCGACGACATCTCTTCCATCAACAGCAATTTGACGTTATGGATTTCCAGCAGTTTGCCCAAAGACATTTCGTCTGCTGCCTACAAACAGACTGTTCCCAAGTCTTCGTTGAAAGGCCGTCTCAACGAAATAGAACTTACCACCCCATACAACATAAACAACAAAACGTGCTACATAGGGTACTCTTTCAGCATCAAAAGTAGCTCCTATCCCATCATGGGAGGTGGAGAAGATGAGGAAAATGCTTGGTTCTTCCGCGTGACAGGGACTGACTGGATGGACTTCTGTGGCGATGGATACGGGTATGGCAAACTGGCCATGCAAGTTCTTCTTGAAGGGATTACTATTAGCAGCAATAGCGTTACTCCCTCCGACTTTGGCACAAATTATGTGTTGATGGGGTCCAGGCTTAACGTACCGGTGAAGATTTCCAACTATGGCTCGGAAGTGATTAATTCCATAGCCTACACTATCACCACAAACGGTAGCGTTTCGGAAGAACAGACCTGCAAGGTGAACAGCCTGACCTTCAATAATAGTGAAACGGTCAACATCCCTTTCCCAGCTGACAACGATACCAGGAAATATGCAAAAACGCTGACCATAACCAAGGTTAATGGAGTGGCAAATGAGGCAGAGAGAAAGTCGTCCGAAGGCTCGTTGATTACCATCTCCGAAAAGCCGGTTTCCACCCCTGTTGTGGAGGAATTCACCGGCACGTGGTGTGGTTGGTGTACGATTGGCTATGACGGTATGGAGAAGGCTAAGGCGACCTTTGGTGACAAAGCGGTCCTGATAGCCGTACATTCAGGCGATGTCATGGAGATATCGGATTACGCCCCTATTGCCAGTAGAGCCAGCAGTTACCCCAGTTCCATCATCAATCGTTCCATAGACACATATCCCTCAGAAGGTAATCTGAAATACTATATCAATCAATGTCTGAACGACATTACGATAGGTGAGATTAACGCCAAAGCCACTTGGGCTAACATAGGCAAGAAATCCATCAAGATTGACACGGAGACAAAGTTTGTCTATACGGATGATAATGGTCAGTATGGCATCGCTTACGTTCTCATCGAGGATGGCCTGACGGGTACGGGCTCCGGATGGGCACAATCCAACTATCTGAGCGGAAATGGCAGCTATGCAGCAGATTATCCGTTCTGGTATAGCGCTGGCTCGAAGGTGGCGGGCTTGGAGTTCAACCATGTGGCCGTTGCTGCATGGAGTATTGCCAATGGTGTCGAGGGCTCTGTCAAATCGGCTATTCAGGCAGGGGAAATCCAAACATTCAGCAAGACGGTTGATATAACCTCCAAGAGCCTTATACAAGATATCTCAAGGCTGAAAGTCGTTGCCCTGCTGATTGATCGTACGACCGGCAATATCGTCAATGCCTCCGAGACCGCCATACGGGAATTTGGCCCCGATGCTATTGATGAAATCCCGGCTTCCGCCGTTCAAGAATTGGAGCGTTATACCCTCGATGGTCGTAAGATAGCTGCCCCTCAAACCGGAGTAAATCTCGTCAAGATGAGCGATGGAACAGTACGAAAAGTGTTTGTCAGATAGTGCAATTCAAACATATAAACAGGCATGGCTTCTGGCTCGGAATCGTTGATTTCTTGACCTTCGGGCTGTTCTTCTTGTGCTACATGCCTTTAGGCGGGTTGCAGGAGGAACTGGATGCTATCTTTGGACGACGGACTCAGCGGTATTGGGTGGCGTATCTTTTAGGAATACCCACGCTATTCATTTACACGCTTGTCTGGATGGCGCGGATTGCTGAGGAGATAAAGGCAAAAGCCATAGAAATGGGCATTGAAGGCCCCTATACATCGTGGTGGCACATGTTCGGATGGAATGTGTTTGGCCTTCTGCTGATGGGCCCAGCTGTAGCTACGCATCGGTTTTTCGATACGCTCAATAAAATTGAACGAAAAATGAATGAGCTTGGAGGGGATGTGCAGGAAAGATGCAATCCTTGAATAATCCATGCAATTCGCAAAAAACAATTGACTATAAGATATCTTCGTCAACATTTGGACGTTTGAAAGATTCTTTCTATCTTTGCAGAAATTTCTGAAAAATCGCATCGGACACGTCCGATGATTCCATCGCAGGCCTCCATTTCATTCATCGCAGGCGTCCGTCGTGTCCATCGGACGCGTCCGATGAAAAAAAGAGAAAACATCATTAAACAGATAAAAGCAAAACCAATGAAAGTAAAAGCGCCCGAAACGCCCCCTGTTGAGAATCCGAAAAGGATTGTAAAATTCCAAGTCAAGAATCGCCACAACCTCCATGGCGGAGACACGGGCTACAATGTCGTTCCTGTCTCGCCAGGTAAGGCCACCCTCGATTCCCTCGCTACTGACATCGCCCATGCCACAACCATCAAGCGTGCCGACATCGCAGGAGCCGTCACCGCCCTTACTCAGTATATGGGCAAGGCCCTTGCGCAGGGTTACGAAGTGGAGCTGAAGGGTCTCGGCCGTTTCCGCCTTGTGCTCACCACCAAGGAGCCCATCAGCGACCCTGCCCGTGTCCGCTCGTCCGACGTTCTCGTCAAGCGCATCAGTTTCGAACCCGACTCCGAACTTACTGCCTACTTCAACGACATTCACTTCCATCGCGACAAGACCTATGCCCCTCCCGTTGGTACCGACGAACAGGAACAGTTGCTGAGTGACTATTTCTATGAGCACGATGCCATTGACAGTAAGACCCTTGCCTCGCTCCTACATTGTGGCCTCACCACCTCCCGCGCCCGCCTGAAAGTCCTCGTCGCCCGAGGCCGTCTCGCCCCCATCCCCCTCACCCGTACCTGGTACCGTCCCACCCCCGGCAACTTCGGCCACTAAACTCCCAAGAAAAACGTCCATTCCCTTTTGTCTTTCTCGAAAAAACAATATCTTTGCAGTCAATGTATATTGTTTCCATGAATAATATCAAAAACTTAATTACATCGCATAGATAATTAATGGTGTTGAAATGTCTAAACAAACTAATATATTAGAGATATTGGAGACGTCTCCTAGCGTTGCATTGCTACGAGCAAGGAGTCCTAAAAATATATTAGATTTTTTTATTGGTATCTTTGATGATACTACGGCCATCTCACATGAAAACATTCATAGCCAGTTAGCTGATTTTCTCAATGATCATGGTGTAGAGGTTGATGAAGAAAATGACATTCTTTTTTCTGACACATACGAAGAAAAAGCGGCTAAATACGTCAAGAGGTGGACTGACAACGGTTTCCTTACAAACTACAGGAATGAAGATGGCGAGATTTACTATGAGCTATCATCATATTCAAGTAAAGTTATTGATTGGCTCTCTGGATTAAAACGCGAAGAATATATTGGCACGGAATCAAAATTCAAGTCAATTATCATGCAACTGCGAGAACTGGTTGAATATACTAGCGAGGACAGAGAAAAGCGCCTACAGATTCTTGAAGACAAAAAGCTGGAGATAGAGCAGCAGATACAGCGTCTACAAATGGGCGATGACGTTAAGATATTTGAAGAATATGAGATAGTGCCTCGATTCCAGCAAGTAAACAAATTGGCAAAAGAATTGTTGTCTGATTTTAAGGATGTTGATGATAACTTCAAAAATATCATTAAAGATATCTATCAGAAACAGATTGACCCGACTTTGAATAAAGGTGGTATTCTGCAATATACCTTTGACGCACTAGATGAATTGAAATCAAGTTCACAGGGAAAAAGTTTCTATGCCTTTTGGGATTTCCTCCTGTCACGAGATATGCAGAACGAACTGGAACAGCTGATATATAGTTTATTTAGTACACTTCAGGAGAGGAATATTGCGAGCGATGACCATTTCCTGCAGAATATGGTTTCTCACCTCTATGAGTCAGGGCGCAAAGTGTATCAGACCAATGATAAGATGGCGGACAAACTTAGTCACATTATACGTGAGAATGATGCCGCCAAGTCTGATGCTGCCAAACGCATCGTTCAGGAAATCAAAAATGCACTTATAGAGATTTCAAAGGCCAAAGGTAAGCCAGATATATCACTAACCGTCGAAGATGGACTGGATATCAATATTCCATTTGAAAGAAAAATAACTTTTGAGCAAAACGAGAGTAAAGAATATAACCAGCAGCCAGAAAACAATGTGTTAGATTTTGACAGCTTAAATGAGATTGGCAAAGTTTTTAATAATGTAGTAATAGACCGAAAAAACATTGAGCAGAATTTGAGAGATTTATTGAAAAAAAAGGGACAAACAACCATAGCGGAAGTAATTAGCTTACATCCATTGAAACAAGGACTTCCTGAACTTTTTGCTTATTTCAGCGTTCTAAATCACTTCCCGCATAAGACAATCAATGAAGGCAAGCAAGAGGCAATCATTTTTGACGAGAACCAAAAGAAGCGAATAATAATCCCCGAAATTATTGTGTCACTATGAACGAGATAAAACCTTATTCTAAAGCAATTGTCTATCTGTTAAGAAAGACAGTAGAGAAAACCTCTCCTGTATGGAACGACGTAATTCTATATCAAAGTGAAATACAGGAATACCTATCCGTGATAGGGTTGGAGCTTATAGTAAAAAAAGACGAAGGTTTTGCTTTCGTTAAGCAGGTGGTAACTGATGATGATACCACCCTAAATCTTGTAACGCGGAGGCAGTTGGGATTTGAAGTATCAATAGTGGTAATAGTGCTTAGACAATTACTTGAAGACTACGACAGCAATCCTACAGAAGCACAATCTTTTGACCGGATAATAACAACAAATGATATTAAAGATGAAGTGCGACTATTTCTGCCGGAAAGTTATAACAAGGTGAAGTTGGAGAAAGATTTGGACACCTATATTCAACGAGTTGCCGAACTTGGGTATCTAAAAGAAGTAAAGCGAAACGGTGATGATGTGCGGTATAAGATACATCGCATTATCAAAGAAAAGGTGACGATAGAAGATTTGGATTTGTTTAAGAAAAAACTAGATGAGTATGCTGGCACAATATGATTTATTTACAACCAACCCAGGCACTTCCGGCTATCGGTTGAGCTATATGGAAATATTCAATTGGGGTACATTCCACAATAAGGTATATCGAATTGAGCCACAAGGTAACAACTCATTGCTCACAGGAGCCAATGCTTCTGGTAAGAGCACATTGATTGATGCATTGCTGACACTGCTAGTTCCTGCAAAAAAGGACAGGTTCTACAACCAATCATCTGGCAATGAAAAGAAAGGTGACCGCACAGAGGAAACATACGTGCTTGGTAATTATGGCAACATGCAATCTGAAGGTGAGGCATCAACAAAGAAACAACAACTCCGAGACAAGAACACTTATTCTGTAATCCTTGCTTCTTTCATCAATAACTTTAAAAATGTAGTTACTCTATTTCAGGTGCGCTGGTTTGTAAATGGGGAATTGAAATGCACATTTGGTTTTTCCACAAAAGCTTTGCATATAACAGATGACTTTTCTGCATTTGATGCCAAGGGCTATTGGAGAAAAACGTTGGATAAAAAATTCAATGCTAATGTGCCCAAGAAGCAGATAGAATTATATGACACCATTAAGGACTACAAAGACCGCATCGTACACTCAATGGGCCTACGCTCAGACAAAGCCTTGACACTGTTTAACCAGATAGTAGGGGTGAAGGTCCTGAATGATTTAGACGATTTTATTCGCAACAATATGCTTGAGCAACGGGATACAGAGGAAGAGTATAATCGTCTGAATGATAGTTTTGCGAGATTGATAGAGGCAAGAACAACTATTGAGAAAGTTAGTGAACAGATTGTGCAACTTAAACCGATTGATGAGAAAGCCCGACAGCTGGAAAATATTGCAACAGCACTCAGTGAGTTACAGACAACACGAGAAATGGCCGTGTATTGGTTCGCACAGAAAAATATGGAGTTGGCAAATGCCAAGTTGGTGGAACTGAATGAAAAGTTATCGAAACTAAATGAAGAACTCACAAAACTTAACGCTGACAAAGAAGAATTAAAAGAAAAAGAGCGTACTCTATCTATGGCTATTGAGAATGACAATGTTGGTCAACAGATAAAAGCCATAGAAAAGGAGATGCAGGGACTTGAAAGGACAAAGCAAAGTCGTCAGAAGAAGCTTGATGAGTATAACAAGAAAGTTAGAGAAGTCGGATTTTCAGAGAACCCTGCTGAAGTTCTGTTCTTAGAGAATCGTGAGAAGGCTAGAGCAGAGAGGGATAATTGTGAAGCCACGTTGAATGAGAAGAACGAAGAATGGCGTCTGGCAAAAAACGAAGAGGAGAGAATTGGCGAAGCAATAACATCAAATATTGAAACGCTCAATACCTTACAAAAAAACAAAAACAATATTTCTGGTCGTGTGGCAGAAATAAGAGAGATGATTTTGCAGGAGATTCATGCTAAACCAGAAGAAATACCTTTTATAGGAGAACTTATCAGAGTTAAGGATAGCGAAAAGATTTGGGAGAATTCCATAGAGAAGATACTACACAATTTTGCACTACGATTAGTTGTTCCTGAGAAATACTATCGACAGCTAAGTCAGTATGTGAATAGTCACGATTTACAGGGCAGGATTGTATATCACCGCTATGAGAATACACCTTCCTTAAACAATTTCCAGTTTAGAGAATATAATGAGAATAGCCTGATTGAAAAGATAGAATTCAACCCCAAAAGTTTCTATTCAGGGTGGGTTAAAGATGTTATTATAGAGAATTACAACTATATTTGTGTGGATGATTTGGATGAATTCTATCGCTACGGCGAGAAAGTTGTTACAAAAGAAGGTCTTATAAAGTCTACTCATAACAAGCATGAGAAGGATGATCGCCCACAAATTAACTGTCGAGAGAATTATGTCTTGGGATGGGATAATAAGGAGAAAATCGCTGCTATTAGGGAAATTGTTAAGCACTTACAAACAGAACAAGAATATGCCATACAGAAGATACGAGAAATAGAAGCTAAAATTGCTGAAATCGGAAAGCGCAAAGACAGTTTCAATGATATTTTCAAACTATATACTAGGTTTGAAGAAATCAATTGGGAAGAAACAGCAAGAACTATTAAAGAGAAGAAGGAAGAGAAAGAGAAGTTAGAAGCTGCGAATAGTAAGGTGAAAGAACTGCAAGAGCAATTAAAGAAAGTACAGACAGCATTGACGACGTTAGAGGATGTCACAATCAAGTCAAAGGATAGGGAAATCTATCAAATAGAGCAAGTAGAATTGATTGCGGCAGATAAGCGTATAAAAGAAGCCCAATCTATTCTGAATACGACAGGAGTGGTTGATATGTCTTCATTTGAGGGCAGCAATCCTGATATTCTTGGGATCAATTATGATAATAGTGAAGAAAGACTAAACTCTTTTCAGTCAAATATAAAACAGCAAGAAGAGGAAAAAAAAGAAGAGAAGAACAGGATTGAACGCGAAGTTTCAGCCTTGATAACTCAGTTTAAGAATCCATCAGAAGAGATTCTGAAAAAGTATAGAGACTGGCGTTCTGACGTCCATACCCTTCCTGACGCACAAAACTTGCATCTTATCAGCGAATATCAAAAGTTCTATGAAAAACTGAAGAAAGAAGACTTGGTTCGTCATGAGCAGAGATTCAATAGCTATCTACATGAGACACTGACCAACCAAGTATCTTCGTTCAGGATGTTCTTTGTTGGTTGGGAAAAGTCCATTAGGGATACTATTGAAATGTTAAACAAATCGCTTAAGGCTATAGATTTCAGTACTTCTCCTTCTACATATATCCAGCTAGTGAATTTCAAGAAAGCGAATGTTGATATTGCCGAATTTAGAAAAGAGTTGGAAGGTGCGATACCTAATATACGTGAAGTTGATTCTTCAATTGATGGCAGACGCAATCATTTTGAACAAAAAATCCAACCCCTTATCCAACATCTCCGTGACGAACAATGGCGCAGGAAAGTGATGGATGTAAGAAACTGGTACTCATATCGAGCAGAAGAGTTCTTTAAAGAGACTGGACAGAAGCGCAACGTTTATGAAAGTATGGGGCAACTGTCAGGAGGTGAGAAAGCTCAACTTACTTACACCATTCTTGGTTCAGCTATCGCATATCAGTTTGGCTTGACCAAAGATGGATTGCAATCAAATTCTCTTCGATTTATTGCTATCGATGAAGCTTTCAAAGCCCAGGATGAAGACAAAGCACGCTATTTGATTTCTCTTTGCAAACAATTGCATTTACAGTTGCTTGTGGTGACACCTAGCGATAATATCCATATTGTTGAAAACGATATTTCATATGTGCATTATGTGGAGCGCAATGGCAATGAATCACGTCTGTTTGATATGCCGATTGAAGTCTTTAAAGAAGAACGTGAAAAATTCTTAGCCAATGATAACGCCAATTGAAATAAAGAAGAAAGCAGCGAATAAGTACAAGGCTTATTTGCAGTCTATCCTTGAGGGTGAATCTTTCACCCCAATTATTATTGTTGGTGATAAGAAGCCAAACGAGGATACCGTCAAGTTTGAGGAAGAGTTGACGGAGTTAATTAGTTGCTCTAAAGAGAAGAAAGGATATGGATATACCATCGAATTCCAAAAAGTAAAAACTAAAAGACATGGGACACAGGACGTTCCGACTTCTATCAGTTTCCAGACCGAATCCGACTATCTTAAATATATCAATGAAGAAAAGGATACTGCACAATTCAAGAAAGACATTTCCAGCATTCTCTCTACATTTCCTGAACTGAAAGATTGGATTTACAAGTATCCCATAAAAGTATTAGAGAACGATTGGGAGAGTTTACTTAAGGTATGCAAATTCTTCAAGGCAACCCCCCAACCAGATCAGTATATTCGTGAGTTGCCAATACAAGTTCACACCAAATTTATTGAAAACAATATAGGAATAATACGTGAACTGCTTGATATTATAATTGCGGAATATGTGAATTATGAAGAAAAGAAATTTGAACCCCGTTTTAATCTCAAGTATGATGAACCCTTAGTTCGTTTTAGGATATTGGATGAATCCGTTAGCCGGCAATTATTGGGTGGTATTGATGATATAAGTATTCCAATAAGTGAGTTTCGACATTTGTCTCTTCCCATCCAGATTGTATATGTGGTGGAGAACAAGATTAATATGCTGACTTTTCCAATCAAAAGAGACTGTATTGTCATTTGGGGACATGGATTTGGTGTTGATATAATGAAGGATGTAGAATGGCTTAAGACGAAAAAGATTTATTATTGGGGAGATTTGGATGCTCATGGATTCCAAATCCTTTCAGAAATCAGAAATCATTTCAAACAAGTGGAGAGTTTCTTGATGGATAAGGATACATTCAAACAATTCAATGAAGGAGACAGGGGAACTGAAACAAATGTTGAAAAGGGTTTGTGCCTCACGCAAGAAGAAAATGAAGTGTTCAGATATTTAAAAGATAATAATTTGCGATTAGAGCAAGAAAAGATACCACTTGAATACGTTGTAAAGATGCTTCCCTAATCAATTAAACATAGTATGCCACATTCATATTATTAGTGCAGCATAGGCGGAGGGAGCAACTATTCGAAAAAGAATTGTTAAACGTGAGGACAGGGGAACGTGGAACGCGTGCTATTCTGCCGCCAACCAAAAATCCAACTCTTACGGATGTAGGAGTTGGATTTTTGGTTTTTAATGGAGAGGTCGGCAGACAGGTTAATGACTGCGCTTCCGCTTCCAGATAATGTAGCTGATGAGGCAGGTGAGTGTGACGACTGAGGCAAGAATCAGCGAGGGGAGCGTGGGCAGGCCGCAGATGGTGGGCGAGACAAAGAAGAAGTCCGTGACGACCATCGTCATAAAGAGAGCAGGCAGGAGGGTAAGCCAATAGACTTTGTGCTCACGCGTGAGATAGACCGTGCAGACCCACAGCGTGACGACAGCCATAAGCTGAGTCCCCCAGGCAACATATTGCCAGACGGTGCTAAAGCCGCTGGGATTGCCAATCTGCCAAGCCAGCAGGGCGATGCCTACGGCAAAGACGGGCAGGCTGAGCAAGAGTCGGGAACGGGCGCTAGTCTGTTTCAATCCGAAGGTTTCGGCAAGAATGAGTCGGGCACTACGGAAACTACTGCCACCTGTGGTGATGGGGGCGGCAACGACACCCAAAAGCGCCAGGATGCTGCCGGCAATGCCCAGCCACGACGAGCAGATGGTTGTGACGACTGTGGGGGCATCGAAGAACTGAATGAGCGAACGCCCGTCGGCATTTCGGATAAGGCCGTCGGCTCCTTGGGTGAATTGCTGCACCAGTTCAGGTGAACAGACGGCGCGCCAGCCGTCAGCGTAGAAGAAATAGCTGGAGATGGTAGCCCAGACAAGGGCGACAAGACCTTCCGTAACCATAGCGCCATAGAAGACAGGGCGTCCCTGTCGCTCACTCTTCATGCAACGGGCCATCATAGGCGACTGTGTGGCGTGGAAACCGCTGACGGCACCACAGGCAATGGTGACAAAGAGGGCAGGGAAGAGGGGCTGCTTAAGACCGAGGCGGGAAGCTCCCCAATTGCCTAGGCCATCCCACACCTCAGGCAGAGCAGGATGCTTGATAAAGAGCACGATGCCTAGAGCGACAACCATGAACAGCATGGAGAGGGCAAAGGCAGGATAGATGCGGCCGATGACCTTATCGATGGGCATCATCGTGGTAGTGACGTAGTAGAGGAAGATAATGATGACCCACATCATCTTGTCCCCCCAGATACCGCTGAGGATGATGGCAGGGCAATAGACAAAGAAGGCTCCCACGAGTACCATCATCATCATGGTGAAGACGACGAGGGCCTTACGGGCTGTACCGCCCAAATAGAGTCCCGTCAGCTCAGCCAATCCACAGCCATCGTGGCGCAGCGAGAGCATGCCGCTTATGTAGTCGTGTACGGCTCCGCCGAAGATACAACCCAAGACAATCCATAGGTAGGCCGACGGGCCAAACCACATGCCCATGATGGCTCCGAAGATGGGGCCTGTGCCGGCAATGTTGAGGAATTGTATCATGAAGATGCGCCAGGAAGGCAGGACGATATAATCGACTTTGTCGGCCTTGCGGATGGCGGGTGTCTCGCGGTCGTCAGGACCGAAAACGCGCTCGGCAACACGGCTGTAGAGCATGTAGCCGACGAAGAGGGCAATGACGCTGATGGTAAAGGAGAGCATAGGGGGAAATGGAAAAAATAGGAATTAGAAATTAGGAATGCATTCCAAACTTCTAACCTTTAACCTTTAATCTTTAATCTGTTCAACAATCCACTGGCCGACCTCGGTTGTGGAATAGGGACGTTGCCCGGCGACTTGGATGTCAGCTGTGCGGATGTTCTCATCAAGACTGCGTTGGACGGCGGAGCGGATGTCGGCGGCTTCGTCCTTGAGGCTGAAGGCATACTCGAACATCATAGCGGCAGAGAGGATAGTAGCCAACGGATTAGCGATGTTCTGTCCGGCAGCTTGTGGCCACGAGCCGTGGATGGGCTCGAAGACGCTGGTGTGGGTGCCGATGGAGGCGCTGGGCAGCAGACCCATGGAGCCTGTGATGCAAGAGCCTTCATCGGTGAGGATGTCGCCGAAGGTGTTCTCGGTGACCATGACGTCGAAGAAACGGGGTTCCTGAATCATGCGCATGGCGGCATTATCAACGTACATGTAGTCGGTGGTGACGTCGGGGTATTGGGGGGCAATCTCTTGTGCAACCTTGCGCCAAAGACGAGAGGAGGCGAGGACGTTGGCTTTATCCACGACGGTAAGGTGGCGGCGGCGCTGGCGGGCATAACCGTAAGCCACATGAAGGATGCGCTCGACTTCGGCACGGCTGTAGAGGTTGGTATCGTAGGCTTCATCGTCGCCTTCTTTCTTGGGACCGAAGTACATGCCTCCGGTAAGTTCGCGAATGCAGATGAAATCGGCTCCACGAACAAGGTCATCCTTGAGGGGTGACTTGTGGATGAGGCAGTCGAAGGTTTCGACGGGACGGATGTTGGCAAAGAGGCCGAGTTGCTTACGCATGGCGAGGAGGCCCTGTTCGGGGCGCACCTTGGCGGAAGGATTATTATCGAATTTTGGGTCGCCAACGGCTCCGAAGAGGACGGCATCGCTATCCAAACAGAGCTGATGGGTTTGGACTGGATAAGGGTCACCCACGGCATCGATAGCATGAGCGCCGCAAATGCCGTATTCGTAATGGAGTTCGTGGCCGTACTTTTGGCAGACAGCTTCGGTGACCTTGAGAGCTTGGGCAACGACTTCAGGGCCAATGCCGTCGCCGGGGAGAACTGCTAACTTAATGTTCATTTGAATGAAGTATGAAAAATGATTATAAATCTCAAAAATTAACCTCTAACCTTTTTCTCGTATGCCTCGATAAGGGATTTATCGGCGGTAAGGAAATCGATATCGTCAAGGCCGTGAAGGAGGCAATGCTTCTTGTAGGCATTGATTTCAAAGGTTTCGCTATGCCCGGTGGCATGGTTGGTGATAGTCTGGGCGGGCAAATCGACGGTAACTAGCGTGGCGGGGTCAGCCTTGATGGAGGCAAAGAGTTCGTTAAGGAATGGTTCGCTGACAACAACGGGAAGGACGAAGTTATTGAGTTCGTTGTTCTTGTGGATGTCGGCAAAGAAGCTGCTCACGACAACGCGGATGCCATAGCCGGCAATGGCCCATGCAGCGTGTTCGCGACTGGAGCCAGAGCCAAAGTTCTTACCGGCGACAAGGATGGTACTGTCACGGAAGGCAGGGTTGTTGAGTACGAAGTCAGGGTTGTCGCTACCATCGGAACGGTGGCGCCAATCGAAAAAGAGATGGTCGCCAAAGAACTTCTCGTCGCGAGTTGTGGACTTCATGAAGCGGGCAGGGATAATCTGGTCCGTATCGACGTTCTCCAACGGGAGGGGGATGCAAGTGGAGGTAAGAGTGGTGAAGGACTGTTTCATTTAGATTAAAGATTGATAAATGAAGTATAATCAAAGAAACTGGCGTGGGTCGGTGATGACGCCGGTAATGGCAGCGGCGGCAGCGGTGTAGGGGCTGGCGAGGATGGTGCGGGAGCCTGGACCCTGACGGCCTTCGAAATTGCGGTTGGACGTAGAAACGGCGAGGCATCCTGCGGGAATCTTGTCGTCGTTCATGGCAAGGCAGGCGCTACAGCCAGGCTGGCGGACTTCAAAACCCGCTTCGGCGAGAATCTTGTCGAGGCCTTCGGCACGAATCTGTCCATCGACTTTCCATGAGCCAGGTACGAGCCAGGCGGTGATGCCGTCGGCCTTGTGGTGTCCTTTGACAACGGAAACAAAAGCGCGGAAGTCCTCAATACGGCCATTGGTACAGGCACCAAGGAAAACATAGTCGACGGGCTTGCCGAGCAGTTTCTCTTCGGGTTGGAGACGCATATAGTTGAGCGACTTGAGAAACGAGGCTTGTCCGGCTTCAGGAATGGTGTTGACTGCAGGGATGGCCTCGCTGATGCCGATACCCATACCCGGGTTGGTGCCGTAGGTAATGCGGGGTTCGATGTCGGCGGCATTGAAGACAAGTTCGCGGTCGAAGACGGCATCATCGCCACTGCGGAGGGTGCGCCAATCGGCTACAGCCTTTTCCCACTCCTCACCCTTAGGCGCATATTCACGACCCTTCAGATAGGCAAAAGTAGTTTCGTCGGGTGCAATGAATCCTCCTCGGGCTCCCATCTCAATGGAGAGGTTGCAGAGGGTGAGGCGGCCTTCCATCGTCATGTCACGGACAACGGAACCGGCGTATTCTACAAAATAACCCGTGGCACCAGAGGTGGTGAGCTGTGCCATCAGATAGAGGGCGACATCCTTGGCGGTAACACCCTTGCCAAGTGCCCCCTCGATGCGGATGCGCATGGACTTGGGTTTGCTCTGGAGGATACACTGTGAGGCAAGTACCATCTCAACCTCACTGGTACCAATACCAAAGGCAACGGCACCCATCGCTCCGTGGGTGGAGGTGTGGGAGTCGCCGCAGACGATGGTCATTCCGGGCAGGGAGAGACCGAGCTCGGGGCCGACAACGTGGATGATTCCATTGCGGGGGTGCATCATGCCGAAGTGGGTAAGACCGAATTCGGCAGCGTTGCGGGCCAGCGCATCAACCTGTGTTTTCGAAACGGGGTCAGCGATGGGCTTATCCTGATCGTGAGTGGGGGTGTTGTGGTCGGGCATGCAGAATATCTGCTGGGGACGAAAACACGTCAAGCCCCGTTCGCGAAGCCCTTCGAAGGCCTGTGGACTCGTGACCTCGTGGCAGTAGAGGCGATCGATGTAGAGTTGCGTGGGACCGTCCTCCACCATGCGGACAACGTGCGAATCCCAGATTTTATCGAATAACGTATTCATTGATTATTGTTGACTTATTTTCTGAATTTGTTGATACAATCGATGTAGGCTTCGACGGAGGCGGCAATGATGTCGGTATTGGCTCCGAATCCGTAGTAAAGCTGACCGTCGTACTCCACCTGCATGTGTACTTTTCCGACGTCGTCGCTGCCCTTGCTGATGGCCTGGATGGTAAATTCCTTCAGGGTCATCTGGCGGCGGATAATGCACTTGAGTGCCTTGATGGCGGCGTCGACAGGACCGTTGCCTGATGCTGCCGCTTCGAACTGCTCGCCAGCCACGTCAAGGCCGATGCTGGCAACGGGGCGGACGCCCACGCCGCTAGTGACTTGCAGGTATTTCAGCTTGATATGGTGGCCGGCCGTACGGTCGGCACCAGCCAGCATCAGGATATCGTCGTCGCCAATCTCCTTTTTCTGGTCGGCAAGGCGAAGGAAGGCTTCATAGACTTTGTCGAGGCGTTCGCCGTCCATATCAATGCCAAGGACACTGAGCCTGTGGCGCAGGGCGGCACGTCCGCTTCGGGCAGTGAGGACGATGCTGTTGTCGTCAATGCCAACATCCTTGGGGTCCATGATTTCGTAGGTCTGCACGTTTTTAAGCACGCCGTCCTGATGGATGCCGCTGGAGTGGGCAAAGGCATTCCGGCCCACGACGGCTTTGTTGGGCTGGACGGGCATGTTCATCAGACTGCTCACCATGCGGCTGGTGGGGTAGATCTTCGTGGTGTTGATGTTCGTCTGCACGGGGATGCTCTTGTGGCACTTGATGATCATGGCAATCTCCTCGAGCGAGGTGTTGCCGGCACGTTCGCCGATGCCGTTGATGGTGACCTCGGCTTGACGAGCACCGTTCAGGATGCCGCTGATGGTGTTCGCCGTGGCCATGCCCAGGTCGTTGTGGCAATGGGTGGAGATGATGGCGCGGTCGATGCCATCGACATGCTCCACAAGGTAGCGTATCTTGGCTCCGTACTCTTCGGGCAGGCAGTAGCCGGTGGTGTCGGGGATGTTGACCACGGTGGCACCAGCCTTGATGACGGCTTCGACCACCCGGGCGAGGTATTCATTGTCCGTGCGTCCAGCGTCCTCGGCGTAGAACTCCACGTCCTCGACAAACCGTTTGGCATATTTCACTGCGGCTACGCCACGCTCGATGATCTCCTCGCGGTTGGAGTTGAACTTGTACTTGATGTGCATGTCGCTGGTGCCGATGCCTGTGTGGATACGCTTGTGGCGGGCATACTGGAGCGCTTCGACAGCCACGTCGATGTCCTTCTGCACGGCACGTGTCAGGGCGCAGATAGTGGGCCAGGTGACGGCCTTCGAGATTTCGATGACGGAGTTGAAATCACCTGGGCTTGAGATGGGGAAGCCCGCTTCGATGACGTCCACGCCCAGCAATTCCAGCTGCTTGGCTACCTGGATTTTCTCTACGGTGTTCAGCTGGCAGCCGGGCACCTGCTCGCCGTCGCGCAGCGTAGTGTCAAAAATGTAAAGTCTGTCGTCCATATTGGGCTGGAGGTTTTATTGAATTTAGAGATTGAACGGTTTGGGGTTGCAAAGTTACAGCTTTTCTTTCCTATTTAAAAGAAATCTGAGGAGAAATAGCTTTTGGGCAGGGGGCGGCAGTTGTAGCCCGAGGCCATGCTTTCGCCATAGGCGCCTGCCGTGCGGAAAGCAATGAAGTCGCCCCGACGGCATTCGGGGAGGCCGAAGGCCCGGGTGAAGACGTCGGAACTCTCGCAGACAGGGCCCACCACATCGTAGGTGACGTTGGGGCGGGTGGACTCGACAGAAATGTTCTGTGGAAGGTGGAAGGCATGGTAGAGGGCAGGGCGTATGAGCTCAGTCATAGAACCATCGACAATGGCGAAGCGCTTCGAGGTGCCCTCCTTGACGTAAAGCACACGGGTGACAAGGCTGCCGCAGTGAGCGACAAGACTTCGCCCCAGCTCAAAATGAACTTTCTGCCCTGAACGGACGTCGAGATGACGGCGGAAAACGTCGAAGTAAGCCTCGAAGCCGGCCATAGGCGCATCGTCAGGGTGCTCGTAATCGACACCTAGTCCACCGCCCACATTGATGTCGCCGACGGGGAGGCCATGACGGCTGAGCTCGTGGCTTAGTACGTTGATTCGGTTGCAGAGTGCTTGGAAGTCAAGCATATCGGTAATTTGCGAGCCAATGTGGAAATGGAGCCCCCGATAGATGATGTGGGGGAGGCTGAGCGCTTCGCGCAAAACGCCCTCGAGCTGTTCGAGGTTAATACCAAACTTGTTCTCGGCCAAACCCGTAGTGATGTTGGCATGAGTGTGAGCTCCGATATCGGGATTGACGCGAAGGGCGACGGGGGCCTGTACCCCTTTGGCACCGGCAAGGTCGTTGATGACGCGCAGTTCGGCAGCCGACTCCACATTGAAACAGCCAATACCAGCGTCGAGTGCAAGATTGATTTCCCAGTCGCTTTTCCCTACACCGGCATAAACCACTGTCTCGGGGGCAAAGCCGTGGGCAATGGCAGTCCGTACCTCGCCTCCGCTAACGCAGTCGGCACCAAAGCCGCGGGCGCTGATGATACGAAGCAGAACAGGGTTTGCATTGGCTTTCACTGCATAGTGCATGTGCCAGCCTTCTCGAAGTGCCAATTGAGCTGCAACGACATCAAGCGTCTGCCCGAGGAGTGCGGTGTCGTAATAGTAGAACGGCGTCTGCAAGCCTTGAAAACTATGGGTGGGAAAGAACATTTTTTCTTAACTCTTAATTCTTAATTCTCAAACAGGCAGGCGGAGAGGGCACGGAGAGCTCGGGATTTATCTTCTTCACGGACAAGGAAGGAGATGTTGTAGTTGCTTCCACCATACGATACCATACGGACAGGGATATCCTTCATGGCCTGCATGGCGCGGGTTTCGAACCCCACGTTCTCCCAGTCCATGTCACCAACTACACAGACAATGCACATGTCGAGGTCGACGGTGACGGTGCCATATTTCTTCAGATCGTGAACAATCTCGCCGAGATGGCGGGTGTCGTCGATGGACATGGATACACCAACCTCGGAGGTGCAGATCATGTCGATGCTAGTGTGCCAGCTTTCGAAAATCTCGAATACCTTCCGAAGGAAACCGTGAGCCAACAGCATTCGGCTGGACTTGATGCGGATGGCGGTGATGTTATCCTTGGCGGCGACAGCCTTGATGGAACCTGCATCGCGGTTGTTGTCGATGAGAGTGCCGGGAGCTTGGGGCTCCATCGTGTTGAGAAGTCGGACAGGGATGTTGGCGTACTTGGCGGGCTGAATGCAGGTGGGATGGAGAATCTTCGCGCCGAAGTAGGCAAGCTCGGCAGCCTCGTCGAAGTGGAGATGACGGACGGCAGTTGTTGTGTCAACGATGCGTGGATCGTTGTTGTGCATGCCGTCAATATCCGTCCATATCTGAATCTCGCTGGCTTCTATCGCTGCACCGATGAGTGATGCCGTATAGTCAGAACCGCCACGCTGCAGGTTGTCCACCTCGCCGTAGGCATTCCTGCAAATGAATCCCTGGGTTATATAAAGAGGAGCATCAGTCTGCGCTTTCATTAGTTCACCCAGCTTTTCTTTGATAAAAGCGAGGTCGGGTTCGCCACCCGCAGCCAGACGCATGAAATCAAGGGCAGAAAGAAGCACGGATGGAATGCCCTGTTCGTGCAGGTAATTGGTCATCATGTGAGTAGACATGATCTCCCCCTGTGCCAGCAAGATTTTTTCCTCCACTTGTCCAAAAGGCTGGCGGGTGAGGGCACGTAGCGAGTCGAAAACTTCGTGAAGAAACTCCCTTGTCGTGTTACGCCACTCATCGGTGGCATAGAGCTTCGTCAGGTGGCTATTGTAAATGACTTCTAGCCGGTTAATGGTTTCTATGGCACTATCAGGATTGCGGTTATAGAGATAGCCTGCAATCTCCACTAAAGTATTAGTAGTGCCAGACATTGCTGAGAGGACAACGAATGTAGGGCCGCTTGCAGAGACGAGCGATGCCACATGTTTCATTCTTTCGGCAGAGCCTACGGAGGTGCCTCCGAATTTCATTACTTTCATAGGGCGATTCTGTATTTCCAATTCCTAATTCTTTTTATTCAAATCCAAGTGATGGGTGATGCAGGGAGGTAGCTCTTCGGGATAGTGGGTTACCATGATAAGTGTTTTGTGAGATCGTTTGCAAAAGAGGGTGATTATCTCCCGAACCCATTCGTGGTAATAATCGTCCAGACCATGGAGTGGCTCATCAAGAATGAGCAGTTCAGGGTCTTTGACAAAGGCACGTGCCAATAGGCAGAGGCGTTGTTCTCCACTGGAAAGTTGGAGAAAGGTTTTGTCTGCTAAACGACCGATGCCGAAAACCTCCATCCAGAAGAGACATTTGTCTTTGTCTTCGTCTGTAGTGCGGGTGTATAACCCTACGGTGTCGTGCAGTCCGCTGGCTACAAGGTTGATGGCAGGAATGTTCTTTCGATAGGCCCGATGGAGCTCAGGACTGACATAACCAATGTGGCGTTTGATTTCCCAGATGCTCTCACCCGAGCCCCGGCGATGACCAAAAAGACGGATATCGCAAGCATATCCCTGCGGATTGTCGGCACAGACCAGACTGAGCAAGGTGCTTTTGCCCGAACCGTTGTTTCCCGTCAAAGCCCAACGCTCACCCTCATGAACCGTCCAACTGATATCCTTCAGAATGGTTCGTCCGTCGTAACAAATGCTGATATTGTTAAACTGCAGAATCTCTCCTCCTGCCTGAGGATAGAACGGCGTCTGGCTGAGATCTTTTTCCGGCAGGGAAAGGATGCGGAGACGTTCGTCCGGTGTCAGAACGGGCTGTGGGCAGGAACTGCTATTCTTAAGGATGTACATCTCGCGACTCATAGTGGGGAGTACATGCCCATTCTGAACAGGAATGACGCGGGTGATAAATGAAGGGATGAGGCTGGTTTTCGGAAGGATAAGTACAAGGGTAAAGTGTTGTTGTTTGCTGATAGTCTGTAGAACTTCTGTCAGCATAGTGCGGGCAGAAGCATCAAGACCAATAAATGGGTTGTCGATAATAAGCATCCTGGGGTGGCTAAGCAATACTCGTGCCAGCTGACATTTCCGCAACTCGCCTGATGAGAGGGTGACAATAGTCCTATCAAGCAGGGGTTCCAGACCGAACAAACGGTACACTTCTAATTTAGAAGGGGAGTCATCTGCAGAGCCGGTTTTACTGAGGACGTCGTGTACTGTGGGAGTCTCATCGCTTATTTCTGTTTGGTTCCAACGTAGTTGCAGAAAGTAGTTGCTGTCGGCCTCGCCATAGGCATCGCAGAAGGTGATGTAGCGGATGGCTTCGCTATCAGGGATTTCCTCTGTTTCAGGAAAACAATAGCGGATGGCTTCGCCCCGTAGGCGATAGTGACCAGTGAGTATCTCAACAAGACGTGTTTTCCCGCTACCGTTCAGCCCTACAATGGCCACCTGCTCACCTTCCCAGATGGAAAGGCTCACAGGTGACGCCATGGCATATTGCGGATTAGCCGTTACACCTTCGTTTATTTCGACAACGGGCTGGCTCAATTGTTTTCGGGACGAAGCTTACGGACGGTGACGGCGGTCTGCCACATTTCGCTCTCGCGCAGCTGGCGCAGTTCCTCCTCCAACTTCTCGCGGTAGTCAGGCTTGCTGTTGCTATCAATGGAAATCTGGGCTTCATTGCCACACTTCACGCTGGCATAGAGCTTCTGCATGACGGGCTTGATGGCATCGTGGAACGGCCCCATCCAGTCAAGAGCACCGCGCTGGGCGGTAGTGGAGCAGTTGGCATACATCCAGTCCATGCCCTTGGCTGCAAACAGTGGCATGAGTGATTGGGTGAGTTCCTCGACAGTTTCGTTGAAGGCCTCAGAGGGAGTGTGCCCGTTCTCGCGCAGCACCTCATACTGAGCAAGCAGTAAGCCTTGGATGGCACCCATCAGTGAACCACGTTCACCCGTCAAATCACTGGTAGCCTCACGTTGGAAAGTAGTTTCGAACAGGTAACCCGAGCCTATGCCAATGCCAAGAGCAATGGTCTTGTCGTAGGCCTTGCCTGTGAAATCCTGATAGATGGCATAGCTGCTGTTGATGCCGCGTCCCTCGAGGAACATGGTGCGGAGCGAAGTGCCAGAGCCTTTGGGCGCAACCATGATGACGTCGATGTCTGTGGGGGGTACGCATCCTGTACGGTCGCTCCAGGTGATGGCAAAGCCATGGCTGAAATAGAGCGTCTTGCCTGTAGTGAGGTAAGGCTTTATAGTGGGCCAAACGGCCATGACAGCAGCGTCGGAGAGTAGGCACATGACGATAGTGCCGCGCTTGGCAGCCTCTTCAATGCTGAACAGGGTCTCGCCGGGTACCCAACCGTCAGCGACAGCTTTGTCGTAGGTCTTACCTGGGCGTTGGCCGACGATGACATTGAAGCCATTGTCACGGAGGTTAAGCGATTGGCCGGGGCCTTGTACACCATAGCCGAGGACGGCGATGGTCTCATTCTTCAGTTCTTCACGGGCTTTCGCAAGGGAAAACTCTTCACGTGTTACGACGTTCTCAATGACGCCGCCAAAATTCATTTTTGCCATTGTTGTTTATTGGTTTGGTTTATAAGTTTATTGGTTTAAGGTTTTCAAAAATTCTGTCAAGTGCTCCTCGCTACTGCGGGTGACGGCAATGCGGCCCGAGTTGACGTACTGCAAGAGGCAGTCAAAGGTGCTAAGGTCGCGTCGGAGCTGTTCGGTTTCAGCTGTGCGCCCCGCCTTCTCCACTACTGTGTAGACGGGGTTGGTTTCTATGATAGGGGCATCGTTGCGACGGATAATCTCACAAATCTCAGGATTGGCCATCAGAAGGGGGGTGGAGAGTTTGTAAAGTGCAATCTCCTGCATGAATATTTCGTCTTCCAGAAAGTAACTCGCTTGCAGGACATCCACTTTCTTGGCAATTTGCAGCGTTACCTTGGCAATGGTGTCCTCGTCAGCTACAGCAGTGATCGTGTAGCGGTGAATGCCTTCGATGGACGACGGGGAGACGTTGAGGCTCTCAATGTTTATTTGACGACGGGTGAAAACTGCTGTTACTTGATTCAGCAGTCCTGCCATGTGCTCCGAGTGGACAATCAATGTATAAAGGTGCTTTTCCATTGTTCAGTAGGTGTAGAGGAGTCAATAAAGGGAAGCATGTGATCCACGTCGGCACCGGGAGGCGTCATGGGCATGACGTTTTCCTCCTCTTCGACTGCAACCTGCAATAGGAAGGCTCCGGGCGAGGTGAGCATTTCGCGGATGGCATCGTCAAGGTCTGCGCGGGCAGCAACCGTACGTGAAGGTATGCCGTAGGCAGAGGCGATCAATTCGTAGTTGGGATTCATCATCGGCGTACATGAATAGCGGTGGTTGAAGAAGAGCTCCTGCCACTGACGGACGTTGCCGAGGTAATTGTTGTTGAGGAGGATGATCTTCACTGGTGCGCCACTCTCCATGATGGTGCCCAATTCTTGCAGATTCATCTGGATACCTCCATCGCCCACAAAGAGGCAAACGGTGCGTTCGGGTGCGCCGAAGGTGGCTCCGATGGCAGCGGGCAGTCCGAAACCCATGGTGCCAAGACCGCCCGAGGTGATGATGCTGCGGGGGCGAGTATAACGGAAATAGCGGGCGGACATCATCTGGTTTTGTCCAACATCGGTGACGAGGATGGCGCTGTCGGCCGTAGCTTCGCTGACACGACGTGCGACCTCACCCATCTTCAACGGTCCTTCGGCAGGGTGGATTGCAGGGAGAACGACACGTTCGTCCTCCATTGTATGGTAGATGGCGAAGCTTTCTACCCACTTCTTGTGTTCTGCGGGATGAACAGCCTTCGTAAGTCGTGCCAAAGTTTCCTTGCAATCGCCTGTAACGGCTACATCGACGGGGACGTTCTTGCCTATTTCCGAGGGGTCGATGTCGAGGTGGATGACCTTGGCCTGACGGGCATATGTAGCGAGACGGCCTGTGACACGGTCGTCGAAACGCATGCCGACGGCAATCAGCACGTCGCATTCATTGGTTTTCACATTGGGAGCAAGATTGCCGTGCATTCCCAGCATACCCTGTCGGAGGGGATGGCTGGAAGGTAGGGTGGAGAGGCCGAGAAGGGTACAGCCCACGGGGATGCCCGTCTTCTCGACAAATTGTTTCAACTCTTCCTGTGCACCGGCGAGTTCAATGCCTTGTCCGGCAAGGAGCAGAGGACGCTCGGCGTTGTCAATAAGTGCAGCCGCACGGCGTATGGCATCGTCAGAGGGCTGGGGCACGGGAATGAAACCGCGCTGGATAGGCAGCGATGCAGGCTCGAAATCCACCATCGTTGTTTGGGCGTTCTTGGCGAAGTCGAGTACTACGGGGCCTGGACGCCCGTTTGCGGCAATATAGAATGCACGAGCCACGGCCCAGGCTATGTCCTCAGCGCGGCGTATTTGGTAGCTCCATTTGCAGATGGGTTGGGTGATGCAGACGAAATCGACCTCCTGAAAGGCATCCGTGCCGAGGGCTGCGGCGCCCACTTGGCCTGATATGACGACGATGGGGGTGCTGTCGAGCATAGCATCGCTGATGCCGGTGATGGTGTTTGTGGCGCCAGGCCCGCTGGTAACGAGGCAGACGCCCACTTGCCCGCTGCTGCGGGCATAGCCTTGTGCGGCATGAGCAGCGCCTTGCTCGTGGCGGACAAGTACCTGACGGAAATCTTCTCGATGGTCATAGAGCGCATCAAAGACGGGCATTATACCACCTCCCGGATAACCGAAAATGGTGGTCACCCCTTCGTGGATGAGGGCTTGCATGAGTGCCTCTGCGCCTGTTATCCTTTTTTTCATAATTCAATCAAATAATCAATCTTCAATTATTCTCACAGCCCCCTTATCGGCTGAACTGACCATGCTGGCATAAGCCTTCAATGAAGCAGGCACGCGGCGATCACGGGTAAGGGGACGCATGGGGCGTGCAGCCAGTTCTTCGTCTGTCAGGCGGACATTGATAGTGCGGGCGGGGATATCAATATCGATAATGTCTCCGTCGATAATTTTGCCAATGGCACCGCCTGCAGCTGCCTCGGGTGAGACATGCCCAATACTCAGGCCGCTGGTGCCTCCGCTGAAGCGTCCGTCGGTGATGAGGGCACAGGCCTTGCCGAGGTGGCGCGATTTGAGATAGCTTGTAGGGTAGAGCATCTCCTGCATACCAGGGCCACCTTTGGGGCCTTCGTAAGTGATGACAACGACGTCGCCGGCCTTCACCTTGCCTCCGAGAATGCCTTCAACAGCCGCTTCCTGTGAATCATAGACGCGAGCTGGGCCGCTAAAACGCCAGATGCTCTCGTCGACGCCTGCTGTCTTGACGACGCAACCGTCAACTGCGATGTTTCCCTTCAGCACAGCGAGTCCGCCGTCACGAGTATAGGCATGAGCCATGTCGCGGATGCAGCCGTTGGCACGGTCGGAGTCGAGGGTGGGGTAGTAGGTCTCCTGCGAGGCCATGACGTTAGAGAAACGTCCTGCTGGAGCGCAATGGTAGATGGAGTTTGGCTCATCGCCTTGTCCACTTATGATGCTGTAACGTGCTATATCTTCGGAGAGTGTGGTGCCGTTGACGCGCAGCGCAGAGCCATCGACAAGATGTCCCTTCTCCAGCTCGCGCATGACGCCGAGGATGCCGCCCGCACGCCCTACATCCTGAACGTGGTAGCGGTTAGTACTGGGAGCGACTTTGCAGATGCAGGGCACATGGCGCGAGAGGGCGTCGATGTCGTCCATCGTGAAGTTCACGCCAGCTTCATGTGCAACGGCAAGCAGGTGGAGAATAGTGTTGGTACTTCCGCCCATGGCAATATCAAGCGTCATGGCGTTGAGGAAGGCGCTGCGCGTGGCGATGCTGCGGGGCAATACGCGCTCGTCGCCGTCGCGGTAGTAGCGGAAGGCGTTGTTGACAATCAGATGGGCAGCATCGATGAAGAGTTGACGTCGTGCGACATGGGTGGCAACGATAGTACCATTGCCGGGGAGAGAAAGGCCGAGAGCCTCGGTGAGGCAGTTCATACTGTTGGCGGTGAACATGCCGGAACAACAGCCGCAGCCGGGACAGGCGTGCTGTTCAATGCGACGTACGGTAGCGTCATCGACATTATCATCGGCGCTGACAACCATGGCATCGATGAGGTCGAGCCCATGATCGCTCTGCTTGTCGATGCCGGCTTCCATAGGGCCGCCTGAAACAAAGACGGTAGGAATGTTGAGGCGCATGGCTGCCATGAGCATACCTGGGGTTATCTTGTCGCAGTTGCTGATGCAGACGAGGGCGTCGGCCTTGTGCGCTTCGACCATGTACTCCACGCTATCGGCAATGATGTCGCGCGAAGGCAAGGAGTAAAGCATTCCGTCGTGTCCCATGGCGATGCCGTCGTCGATGGCAATAGTGTTGAACTCTGCTGCATAGCAGCCAAGACGTTCGATTTCAGCCTTCACCGTTTGTCCGATTTCGTGCAGATGGGTATGCCCAGGCACGAACTGGGTGAATGAGTTGGCAATAGCTATGACGGGGCGTCCCATCATTTCGGGCTTCATGCCGTTGGCTATCCACAAGGCGCGGGCGCCTGCCATGCGTCGTCCTTGAGTTGAAATATCGCTTCTTAGTTTCATCCTTTATTATTAATCTTCAACCCTCAATCTTCCAGCATGGTTATCCAGCCGTACTTGTCCTCTGCTTCGCCGAACTGGATGGCGGTAATGGCATCGTAGAGATGGCGGCTCCAAGGGCCGGGCTTGCCGTCCTTGGCAAAGACGTACGACTTGCCCGTCTCAATATCGTCAATTCGCTCAATGGGCGAGATGACGGCAGCTGTGCCGCAGGCGCCGGCTTCCTCGAAGGTTTCCAGTTCCTCAAGGGGAATGCGGCGTTTCTCCACCTTCATGCCGAGGTCGCGTGCCACGCGCTGCAGGCTGTCGTTGGTGACAGAAGGCAAAATGGAAGTAGAGGCGGGAGTGACGTAAGTGTCGTTTTTGATGCCGAAGAAATTGGCAGCTCCAGCTTCGTCAATGTATTTTTTCTCCTTAGAATCAAGGTAGAATTCGCAGCTGTAGCCGAGGTCGTGCGCCATCTTATTGGCACGCAGGCTGGCAGCGTAGTTGCCACCTACCTTGAAAGAACCCATGCCGAGCGGCGCAGTACGGTCGTACTGGCGGATGATGGCGTATGGTGTCACGGCAAATCCTCCTTTGAAGTAGGGGCCGACGGGCGAAACAAGGATAAGGAACAAGTATTCCGAGGCGGGATGTACGCCCAGCTGTGCTCCCGTACCGATGAGGAGGGGACGGATGTAAAGCACGGCGCCGCTACCGTAGGGAGGTACAAAGCGCTCGTTCAACTTTACTACCCGTTTCACCATTTCCACAAAGAGCTCTGTGGGGACGCGAGGCATCAGCGTGGCATCGCTCGTGGCCTGCATACGCTCGGCATTGGCTTCGGCGCGGAAGATGCGGATACGTCCGTCCTTGCCCGTGAAGGCTTTCAATCCCTCGAATGCCTCCTGTCCGTAGTGGAGGCAGGTGGCAGCCATGTGGAGGGGAATGTTCTCATCGGAAGAGACTTCGATGGCACCCCATTGGCCGTTACGATAGTAGCAGCGCACGTTGTAGTCGGTTTTGATGTAGCCGAAGCCGATGTTCGACCAATCCAGATTTGCTTTTTCCATTGTCATGATACCTATTATATTATTTACTTGTTTTCTCTTTAATCCTTCGACTTATTGAAGCCCTTCCAGGATGTTCAGCATCTTCATCGTGGCTTTGATGGCGGCTTCTGTCTGGTCGCCGTCGAGGCCACGGGTCTTGAACTCGTGCCCCTCGTACTCCCATGTGATGATGGTCTGCACGAAGGCATCGGTACGTCCGCCTGGGGGGATGGAGACGGCATAGTTGGTGAGCATGGGGAATTTCCTCTGTAGCGTAACCTTATATATTTTACGCAACGCGCGCACGAAGGCATCGTACTGTCCGTCGCCGCTGGCGTTCTCTTCGAATACCTGCCCATTTACGTTGAGCTTCAGGGCGCACGTCGGTTTCAGGCCCTTTGAGAGAGCCACGTTGTAACCGATGAGCGTCACTTTGTCGTCCTCCACGCTGTGTTTCAGCACGTCGGAGATGATGTAGGGCAGATCCTCCTGGGTGACGACTTCCTTTTTGTCGCCCAGCTCGATGATGCGGTCTGTCACTTTGCGCATGGCCTCCTCGCCCAGCACGAGGCCGAGCTCGTCGAGGTTCTTGCGGATGTTGGCCTTGCCGCTGGTCTTGCCTAGGGCATACTCGCGCTTGCGTCCGAATCGCTCGGGCAACAGGTCGTTGCAGTAGAGCCCCATCTTGTTGTCGCCGTCGGCATGTACGCCAGCCACTTGTGTGAAAACGTTCTCACCTACGATGGGGCGGTTGGCCGGGATGGCGATGCCGCTATATGATTCGACGATGCGTCCTACGGAGCCCAGCCTGTCCTCGCGGATGGCGGTGTCGATGCTAAGCTGGTCTTTCAGCATGGCTTGCACGCTGGCAAGCGGAGCGTTGCCTGCCCGTTCGCCGAGGCCGTTGATGCAGGTATGGATGCCGCTGACGCCTGCTGCAACGGCTGCAAAGACGTTAGCCACAGCCAGGTCATAGTCGTTGTGGGCATGGAAGTCGAAGTGTAACGTGGGGAAACGGCGCACCATATAGCTCACGAAGGCTGACGTCTGGGCTGGATTGAGGATGCCCAGCGTGTCGGGCAGCATAAAGCGTCGGATTTCCTCGCCCTGAAGGGCTTCCACGAGGTCGTAGACGTATTGTGGGTTATCCCTCATGCCTCCTGACCAGTCCTCGAGATAGAGATTGACGTCGAATCCACGACTGCGGGCATAGCGTACGGTATCAACGATGTTGGCTGTGTGCTCGGCTGGCGTCTTACGGAGCTGCCCTGTACAATGGCGCAGCGAGCCTTTGGCCAGCAGGTTGATGACGTGTCCGCCGCATCCTGCAATCCAGTCGACGCTACGTCCGCCATCGACGAAGCCCAGCACCTCGATACGTCCGATACAGCCTGCTCCTGCAGCCCAGGCGCAGATGCCGCTGACGCTCTCCTGCTCGCCTTCGCTCACGCGGGCCGAGCCTACCTCCACGCGGTCGGCATGGAGGTCGTCAATCAGCAGGCGGGTGATGGACAGCTTCTCGTGAGGGAGGAACGACACGCCCGGCGTCTGTTCTCCGTCGCGCAGGGTCGTGTCCATAATCTCCACCCGTCGTCTTGTTACCTTTTCAGTACTCATACCTGTCGTTTCCTTTCTTGTTATCCTACTCAACCTCTCTTTATCTTTCGACTTACCTTATTCTTCTATTTGAAACAAGGCTTTTCCCTGTGTGAGAAAAGCCTTGTTTGTATATTGCAATGCGTCTCACCTCCGGGTCATTTTCGCTTGACCAGAATTACCACCAGCAGGCTAAGGACGACGCTCGTTGCATTCATTGTCTTAACGTTTATTGCTTTTGATTTTCTTGAAATCGCTGCAAAATTACGTCGATTTTTCAATTCCGCCAAAGAATTTCGGATTTTTTTTAAGAAAAAACGTGTTTTTTACCTATGAGAAGCCCTCGTGGGGCATCAAATGGGTAGGGGAGAGGTCTTTTTTATGAACCAAAGGCGTTTCTCCAGCGCCGCCCTGCTCCTGGAAAATAAAAGCCTATTCTAGAAAATTATTCGCCTATTCTAAAAAATTATTCGCCTATTCTAAAAAATTATTCGCTTATTCTAAAAAATTATTTGCCTGCTCTGGGGATTTATTTGTTTGTACAGCGAAATTTTCATCTTTTCGCGCACAATGTGAGAAAAAAGTCTTATCTTTGCACACCACAATCGAATGTTTAACCCATAAACCCTTGGTCCGATAAACTGATAATCCTTATAAACCATCAACAAATCAAACGAATATGAAGAAACATAATTTCAATGCGGGACCGAGCATCCTGCCGCGTGAGGTGATTGAGCAGACGGCTCAGGCTATTCTCGACTTTAATGGCTCAGGGCTCTCCATCCTGGAGATCAGCCATCGCCACAAGGACTTCCAGGCTGTCATCGACGAGGCCGAAGCGTTGTTCAAGGAGATTCTGGGCGTGCCCGAGGGCTACAGCGTGCTGTTCCTGGGAGGCGGCGCCAGCCTTGAGTTCTGCATGGCTCCGATGAACTTCCTCAACAAGCGTGCTGCCTACCTCAACACCGGCGTCTGGTCGAAGAAGGCCATCAAGGAGGCCAAGCAGTTCGGCGAAGTCGTCGAGGTCGCCTCGTCAGCCGAAGCCACGTTCAACTACATCCCGAAGGGCTTCACCATCCCCACGGACGTGGACTACTTCCACTACACGTCGAACAACACCATCTACGGCACCGAAATCCGCGAGACGCCCGACAGCCCCGTGCCCATCATCTGCGACATGTCGAGCGACATATTCTCGCATCCCGTCGAGGTGGAGAAGTATATCTGCATCTACGGCGGTGCCCAGAAAAACCTCGCCCCTGCCGGCGTCACCTTCGTCGTGGTCCGTAACGATGCGCTGGGCAAGGTGGAGCGCACCATCCCCACGATGCTCGACTACCGCACCCACGTCGAGGGCGGTTCGATGTTCAACACGCCCCCCGTGCTGCCCATCTACAGCGCCATGCTCACCCTGCGCTGGATCAAGAAGAGCGGCGGCATCGCCGAGATGGAGCGCCGTGCCAAGGAGCGTGCCGACCTGCTCTATAAGGCCATCGACGAGAGCCCCCTGTTCCGTGCCACCATCGCCGACCCGGCAGACCGTTCGAGAATGAACATCTGTTTCGTCATGAAGGACGAGTACAAGGAGCTGGAGCCTGACTTCATGAAGTTTGCCACCGACCACGGCATGGTGGGCGTCAAGGGCCACCGCAGCGTGGGCGGCTTCCGCGCCAGCTGCTACAACGCCATGCCCCTCGAGAGCGTCCAGGCCCTCGTGGACTGCATGAAGGAGTTCGAAAAACTGCATGCCTAATTCTAATCCTAATTATCCAATATTCGAGATGAAAGTTCTTGTTGCAACTGATAAGCCGTTTGCCAAAGTCGCTGTTGATGGCATACGGAAAGTGATTGTCGATGCAGGCTACGAGTTAGTCCTCTTAGAGAAATATGGTGAGAAGTCGAAGTTGCTGGAGGCTGTGGCTGATGCTGATGCCCTCATCATCCGCAGCGACGTCATTGACGCCGAGGTGATGGACGCCGCCCCGAAGCTGAAGATTGTCGTCCGTGCCGGAGCAGGCTTCGACAATGTCGACCTGGCAGCTGCCACCGCCCACAATATCTGCGTCATGAACACCCCTGGACAGAACAGCAACGCCGTTGCCGAGCTCGCTCTCGGCCTGATGGTGATGGCTGTGCGTAACTTCTACAACGGCACCTCGGGCACGGAGCTCAAAGGCAAGCGCCTGGGCATCCACGCTTACGGCAACGTGGGGCGCAACGTCGCCCGCATCGCCAAGGGCTTCGGCATGGAGATTTCGGCCTACGATGCCTACTGCCCCGACAGCGTGATGGAAGCCGACGGCGTCCGTCCCATGCACAGCGCCGAGGAACTCTACGCCGGCAACGACATCGTGTCACTCCATATCCCCGCCACGCCCGAGACGAAGGGCAGCATCAACGCCGCCCTGCTCAGCCGTATGCCCAAGGGCGCCATCCTCGTCAATACCGCCCGTAAGGAGGTTATCAACGAGGACGAGCTCATTGAGTTCATGCAGCAGCGCCTTGACTTCAAGTATGTCACCGACATCATGCCCGCTGCCAATGACAAGATGACCGAGCTCTTTACTGGGCGCTACTTCTCCACACCGAAGAAGATGGGTGCCCAGACCGCCGAGGCCAATATCAACGCCGGCATCGCCGCAGCCCATCAGATTGTGGGATTCCTCAAGGACGGTATTCGCAAGTTCCAGGTAAATAAATAAGGAAATGGCAACGATAAAACCCTTTCGCGGCATCCGTCCGCCCAAAGAACTGGTCGAGAAGGTCGAGAGCCGTCCCTACGACGTGCTCGACAGCGACGAGGCACGTGCCGAGGCCGAGGGCAACCCCATGAGCCTCTACCACATCATCCGCCCGGAGATAGATTTCCCCGTCGGCACCGACGAGCATGACCCCCGCGTCTATCCCAAGGCGGCTGAGAACTTCCAGATGTTCCAGGACAAAGGCTGGCTAGTGCAGGACAAGAAAGAGTGCTACTACATCTACGCCCAGACCATGGGAACCCACACGCAGTACGGCCTTGTCGTCTGCGCCTATGTGGACGACTACATGAACGGCGTCATCAAGAAGCACGAGCTCACCCGCGCCGACAAGGAGGAGGACCGCATGAAGCACGTCCGCATCAACAATGCCAACGTCGAGCCCGTCTTCTTCGCCTTCCCCGACAATGCTGTCCTTGACACCCTCATCCGCCGCTATGCCGCTACCGAGCCGGTCTACGACTTCATCGCCCCCATTGACGGCTTCGGCCACAAATTCTGGATTATCGACGACGATGCCGACATCCGCACCATCACCGATGAGTTTGCCAAGATGCCCAGCCTCTACATCGCCGACGGCCATCACCGCTCGGCTGCCGCTGCCCGCGTATGTGCCGAGAAGGCGCAGCAGAACCCCAACCACAGAGGCGACGAGGAGTATAACTACTTCATGGCTGTCTGCTTCCCCGCCGGACAGCTTACCATCTTCGACCTAAACCGCGTCGTGCGCGACCTCAACGGCCTCACCCCCGCCCAGTTCCTCGAGCAGGTGAGCGAAGGCTTCGTGGTGGAGAAGAAGGGTGCGGACATCTACAAGCCCACAGGCCTCCACAACTTCAGCCTCTACCTCGAGGGTGAATGGTACAGCCTGACGGCCCGTCCCGGCACTTACGACGATGCCGACCCCATCGGGGTGCTCGACGTCTCCATCTGCAGCGAGCTCATCCTGCATAAGATACTCGGCATCGGCGACCTCCGCAAGGACAAGCGCATCGACTTCGTGGGCGGCATCCGCGGCCTGGGCGAACTGCAGCGCCGTGTCGACAGTGGTGAGATGAAGGTCGCCATCGCCCTCTATCCCGTCACCATGAAGCAGCTCATGACCATTGCCGACACCGGCAACATCATGCCCCCCAAGACCACGTGGTTCGAGCCCAAGCTCCGCTCAGGCCTCGTCATCCACAAGCTTTCATAAGGTTTGGACACCTACAAGACCATAGCGTCACCTTCGCAAGGAACTTACTCACAACTGCGCAGTAAGTTCCTTGCCTTTGTTGCCCCCGTGCGGACGGTGGACGAGGCCATGGCCTTCGTTTCCTCCATCCAGAAGGAGTACTACGACGCCCGCCACGTCTGCTACGCCTACATGCTGGGCGCGGCGCGCGACACCTTCCGCGCCAACGACAACGGCGAGCCCTCCGGCACCGCAGGCAAGCCCATACTGGGGCAGATTAACTCGGGCGAACTGACGGACATCGTGATAGCCGTCGTGCGCTACTTCGGAGGCATCAAGCTCGGCACCTCGGGGCTTATCCAAGCCTATAAGGCAGCAGCAGCCGAAGCCATCGCCGCAGCCGAGGTGATAGAAAAAACGGTGGACGAGACGCTGCACATCAGTTTCGATTACTTGCTTATGAACGACGTCATGCGCATCGTCAAGGAGGAGAGCCCCACGGTCATTGCCCAGGCGTTCGACAACCTCTGCACCATGACCCTCGCGCAGCGCGCCTCGCTCATGCCCCGCCTCCGTACGCGCCTCGAAAACCTCCGCGAAGTCACCATCGAGCCTTGATGCTAATTCCGTAGCCCAAGGAGCTGTCTCTACAGCCCAGTGCGTTAACCACAGCAAAAAAGGGGATGATTTCACAGCCCGCGACGCTGAATCCGCAGCAAATGGCAGACGAAATCGAGGCTTTTTCACACAGAAAAGCGAAAAACAGGGGTAAAATCGGAGCTGCGCTGACCTCTCGTCTGAAGCCCTGTGACAATTGTGACAATTAGACAGTCATTTTCTGCGCACTCCGGAGGCCTGGAAACGGGGAAAGAAAATGATAAATATAAGAAAATGAATAAATTAAATCATTATCTCTTATACATTTTCATATACAGTTATCCCTATTCCTACCCCCCCCCGATTAACCCTTTCCTTTATCCCTTTCAGGCAAAAGCTGCGGCATGTACCGATAAATCTGCTTCCAAAACGCGCTCGGCTGTTTTCTCTCAATCTGCCCGGTTTAGCCATCGGCTCAGCCAAATGTACGCAAAAATGGACTGTCATTTGTCACAATTGTCACAAAGCTGGTTTTCTTGCTTTTCCTCTCGGCTTGCACTACCTTTAACCTTCGGTTTTAGGTAGGCTGCGCCTCGGGAAATCAAAAAAATCTTCGTTTTTTCTTGCTTTTCCTCTCGGCTTGCACTATCTTTGCCAATTCAAACCATAGTGTATGAAAGTCGAAATTAGTGAAGAATCGTTCCGAAAAGCTGCTGAGGAGGGCATGGATGCCTTCCTGCGGGTGATTACCGATGCCTATCTGGAAGCGCTGGGCGGCGGGCTCAGCTCCGAGGGCATGACGCGCCTTAACGGCTGGCAGCACACGCTGCTGGGCTACCGTTTCTTCCAGGAGGAGGTGATGGACGGGGGCTTCTGCCAACTGATTCAGAACGGCTACGGACCGTACATTTTTGACAATCCCTTCGCCAAGGCCATGCGCCTGATGGGGTTGCACGACTTCTCGAAGGCTGTCTATAAGGCCAAGTACATCTACGACACAAACAAGGCAGACTTGACGCGCGAGCGCTCTGACGAGGAGTTCATGGCCATGTACGAGCAATACCCCGGGTTCGACGACATTGAGGACTGGTATATTGAGAATGAGGAGGAGATAACGAAGGCTATCGCCTACTATGTGGATGAACACTTGAGCCAATTCTTGGAAGATTGAAAAATGGAATAATTCCTGTCCTATATGGGCATAAATAATTAAGAATGAAGGAATATGGAAAATAGAAAGATTTTTGCGCTTATTGCTGCCGTCTGCACCGTGGTGCTGACGTCGTGCCTGCCCGAGGGCCCGGGTTACACCTATACCGCCACGTTTGCGCGCGTGGTAACCATTGACCACTCGGTGGAGCCGCCGCGCTTCTATGCCGACTATACGAACGAGGAATTTGAGTTCAGCAACATCCAGAAAAATTCCGACCTCGGCAAGTATGACCTGGCGGATGCCCCGCGTGCCCTGATTGTGGCCACGATGCTGGTGGTTGACTATAAGGTGGACTACACGCTGGGCAATGGCTCGGCACCCATTGCCGTCTCGCCCGTGTGCAACAAGGACTTGGTGCTCGACGACTCGTTTGGCCCCGTCTATGGTTTCTCGCAATGGGAGCTCGACAGGAGCTGGGCATACCCCTATGCCTGGGTAAGTCGCGGCTATCTGAACATCGTCCCCCAAATCAAGGCGGACAAGGCTGGGGAGCATCTGCTGGTGCCCGAAGGGGTGAGCAACGACACGCTCAGCTTCAGCCTGCGCTCGAAATACGAGAAGGGCGAGACGCTTCGCGCCGAATTCACGTGCTTCGACCTCCGCACGCTGGCAGACACGGCTACGGCCGACGCGGGTGCCAAACCCGTGATGACGGCCATGCTTGATAAACTGAACCACTCGAGCGACTCCGTCATGGTGGTCGTGGTGGCTGACTACCTGAACGTCTGGCCCGACACGATTGTCAAGACGATGGTACCGACCAACTATTTCCATCTGCGTATTGATTAAGGTAGACTTCAAGCGGCTGTTCCTGAGGCTGTGGGCGCTGATAGTCAACCCGCGGCAGGCATGGAGCGACATCCTGGAGGAAGACCCCCGACAGGATGTGGCGATGACGTTCGTCTTTCCGCTGACGTGCTGCTGCGGCCTGGCCATCCTCATCGGGCGCCTCATCCACGACGGCTTTGCCGAGGGGGGCTTCCTGAATGCTTTTGCCGACGCTGCTATCGCCTGCCTGGGGCTGGTGGCGGCGTTCTATCTGGCAACAGCTATCGTCGACCAGCTCAGCATACGTCTGCTCAAGCAGGAGCCTGACAAGAAATTGTCAGCCCTCCTTGTGGGATACTCGTTTGCCGTGGTGTTTGCGCTGACGATGCTTGTGGGGCTCTTCCCCGCATGGGTGCTGTTCAAGTGGGTGCTGCAGTTCTATGTGGTGTATGTCGTCTGGGTAGGTGCCGAAGTGCTGATGCACATTGACGAGGACAGGCGGATGACCTTCAGCCTGCTGACGTCGGCAGCCATCCTGCTTATCCCGTTCCTCATACAGCTTATATTCAACAAGATGCCGCTTGCCTTCGGTTAAGCCTATACCCATAGTTTCATGGATAAGAAACCCGCAGCCATCAACATAAAGAACAAGAAAGCCTCGTTTGACTATGAGTTCGTCGAGACCTATACGGCAGGCATCGTCCTGACGGGAACGGAGATTAAGTCCATCCGTCTGGGCAAGGTGAGCCTCGTCGATACCTACTGCTACTTCGTGGGGGGCGAGCTGTGGGTGAAAAACATGAACATTGCCGAGTACTTCTACGGCTCGTACAACAACCACAGTGCCCGTCGGGAACGTAAGCTGCTGCTTACCAAGAAAGAGCTGCGCTCGTTGCAGCAAGAGGAGAAGAATCCGGGCTTCACCATCGTCCCCGTGCGCCTCTTCATCAACGAGAAAGGGCTGGCGAAGGTCGTCATAGCCTTGGCGCGAGGTAAGAAGGAGTATGACAAGCGTCAGTCCATCAAAGAGAAGGAAGACCGTCGGGAGATGGATCGTATGTTCAAGCATTGAGCCACGTATGGCATCGGATAGGAAGATGAAGACGCTCTCACAACTTGTGCGTGAACGTGTCCTGCTCCTCGACGGAGCTACGGGTACCATGGTGCAGCAGTATGGCATCGCCACTGGCAACAACGACATGCTCTCACTGACGCATCCGGAGATTGTCGGGGATATCCATGCCCGCTACCTCCGCGCCGGAGCCGACATTATTGAGACTTGCACGTTCAACGCCCAGCGTATCTCGCTGGCTGACTGCGGCGCTGAAGAACGTGTGGGCGACATCAACCGCGCTGCCGTAGCCATTGCCCGGCGACTGGCTGACGAGTTCTCCACCGATGAAAAACCCCGCTTCGTGGCGGGCTCCATAGGCCCTACGGGCAAGACGCTCTCCATGAGCCCCGATGTCAACGACCCTGCTTACCGCGCTATATCGTTCGACGAACTTGCCGCTGCCTACAAGGAGCAAATGGCTGTGCTGCTGGAGGGCGGCGTGGATGCGTTGCTGATAGAGACCATTTTCGACACGCTCAATGCCAAGGCGGCGCTCTTTGCTGCCCAGGAGGCGATGCAGCAGACGGGCCGCACGGTGCCCGTCATGCTCTCCGTGACCATCAGCGACAATGCAGGGCGCACGCTCTCAGGGCAGACGCTGGAGGCTTTCCTCGCTTCTGTCAGCACATTCGAGGTGTTCTCCGTAGGACTGAACTGCTCGTTTGGCCCTGCGCAGATGAAACCCTATCTGCGTGAGCTGGCAGCCAAAGCTCCGTACTACGTCTCCTGCTATCCCAATGCCGGACTGCCGAATGCCTTAGGCAACTACGATACCACGCCTGAGGAGTGGGCTACGATAACATCTTCGTTTGTTGACGAAGGGCTTGTGAATATCATCGGGGGCTGCTGCGGCACTACTGATGAATTCATTGCGGCCTTGGCTCCACACCTTGCTGATGCCCACCCGCGCACGCTTCCTACGGAGAGGCAGCAGGGACTTTTCCTATCGGGATTGGAACCCTTGCGCCCGCTGGAAGGAGTAGGGGAGGGCAGTGCGTTTGTCAACGTCGGCGAGCGATGCAACGTGGCGGGCTCGCGCAAGTTTCTGCGTCTGATATCAGAGCACAACTACGCTGAGGCTCTTACTATTGCCCGTCGTCAGGTGGATGACGGCGCGCTGATGCTCGACATTAATATGGACGACGGATTGCTGGATGCCCGTGCCGAGATGGAGCATTTCCTCCGCCTGCTGGCTGCTGAGCCAGACATCGCGCGCGTACCTTTTATGATTGACTCCTCCAACTGGGAGGTGATAACCGCAGCCTTGAAGTGTATTCAGGGAAAGCCCGTAGTGAACTCCATCTCCTTAAAGGAGGGGGAGGAGGTATTCCTCCGCCATGCCCGCGAGCTTCGTAGGCTGGGTGCAGCCGTAGTTGTGATGGCTTTCGACGAGCAGGGACAGGCTACAAGCTACGAGCGGAAGATAGCCGTTTGCCAGCGGGCATATCAGCTGCTAACGGAAAAAGTGGGGATGAATCCTGCCGATATCATCTTTGACCCCAATATTCTATCTGTCGGCACGGGCATTGCCGAACATAATGCCTACGGTCTCGACTTTATCCGCGCTGCCCGCTGGATACGCGAAAACCTCCCAGGGGCTCATGTTAGCGGAGGCGTCAGCAACCTCTCCTTTGCCTTCCGCGGTAACAACAGCCTGCGTGAGGCCATGCACGCCGTGTTCCTCTTCCATGCCGTCAAGGCAGGCATGGATATGGCTATCGTCAACCCCTCCACGTCGGTGCAGTATGCCGATATCCCTTCGGAAGAGCTGGAACTGATAGAAGACCTCATCCTCGCCCGTCGTCCCGATGCTACAGAGCGGCTGACGGAGTATAAAGGTCAACAAGTCAACGGGTCAACAAGTCAACAGGTGGATGCAGAACATTCAAAGCATAATGAGTCGTCCTCTCCCTCCCTTGTGGATCGTCTGCAGCAGGCTCTTGTTCAGGGCGATGGCTCTCATCTGGAGCAAGACCTTGCTGAGGCGCTGGCAACCTATCCGTCGCCCGTAGCTATCATCGAAGGGCCTTTGATGGAGGGTATGAACCGCGTGGGGGAGCTGTTTGGCGAGGGTAAGATGTTTCTCCCGCAGGTGGTGAAGGCAGCCCGCACGATGAAAGAGGCTGTGCGCATCCTCCAGCCAGCCATTGATTCCCTGCGGATTCCCCACGTCATTGGCTGTTCCTGCCCCGAATGTATGGGCAGGGAAAAGGGAAAGCGCGTCCTGCTGGCAACGGTGAAGGGCGATGTGCATGATATCGGCAAGAACATCGTCAGCGTGGTGATGGCTTGCAATGGATACACCATCATTGACTTGGGCGTAATGGTACCACCCGAGGAAATCGTCCGCAAGGCGCAGGAGTGCCACCCCGACATTATCGGACTCTCAGGGCTCATCACCCCCTCTTTGGGCGAAATGGTTACTGTGGCAGAACAGCTTCAGGCTGCGGGCTTATACATCCCCTTGATGATAGGCGGCGCAACTACCAGCGACATGCACACGGCGCTGAAGATAGCGCCTGTCTATAACGCGCCGGTGGTTCATGTGAAAGATGCTTCGCAGAACTCGCGCATCGCGGCACAGTTGCTCAGTGCTTCTACTTGCGAAGCGTTTGTTAATGAGCTGCGCCAGCACCAGTCGGCCCTTCGCGAGCAGTTTGCCTCGCGCCAGCAGGATTTGCTCACTCTCGACGAGGCACGCCGACACCGCCCCACACTATGGTGAGGAGGCAAAAAAGCATTTTTTAACAAAAAAAACGCCAAAAATATGTTATATAACATAAAAACGCAGTAACTTTGCAGCGTTTTTAGGTAACGCCATGGCAGAACGCGTGGCAAATTATTAACTAAACAAGAGAGAACAACTATGTTAGAAACGAAAGTTGGTGAGTTCGCAGGCCTCATTTGGAATGCACTCAACGAGAAGGAAATGAACCTGAAGGACCTGAAGAAGGCCACGAAGATTAAGAAGAACGAAGAGATCTTCATGGGTCTTGGCTGGCTTCTGCGCGAAGGCAAGCTTAACGCTGCTGAAACCGAGGAAGACGTGGTTTATTCCCTGAAGTAATCCCCCCTACCGTAAATTCAGAAGAAGTTACTATCCCCCGCATTTACGGAATGCTGGCAAAGCCCTTTGCCGGCTTTTTTTATTTAAAAAGGTAAGGGCCGAGAAAAACTCTCAGCCCTTAATTCTTAACTCTTAATTCTTAACTCTTAACTTTTAACTCCTTCGTTTACTTGATGCCCAGCTTGCGCTTGATGTCCTTGGGAACGGCATCCTTGTGAAGGAGAATGTTGATGGTCTTGTAGGCCACGAAGGGCTTGGAAACATACCAGAAGCCTTTGTGAGGACCATTCGAGCCCCATGAGTTCTTCATCATGAACCACTCCTTGCCGTCTTCGTCCTTGGCGATGCCGTAGATAATCATGCCATGGTCGTCGGTGGTCTCCCAGCTGTCATAGCCCTTCTGACGGAGTTCCTGAGTGATTTCAAGTTCCTTGACGGACTTTTTCTTCGGCTCACCCTTGCCGTTGTCGCCTGTCCAGCGAACGGCATCGCTGCCTTCCTTGCTCTCTACCTTGGTGTCGGGTACGGTGACGGTAGCAGTAGCGCTGTTGAAACCACGCTCGCTGACGTCAGCACCCCAGGCGAAAGTGTAGCCGTTGCGCACAGCGTAGTCCATGGTCTCCATGAACTCATCGAGCGGCAGGTTGTACGAGAGACCCCAGCGCCAGTTGTCCTGAACCTCGATGACGAACGGCTCGTAGAACGGCTGGTGGTTGAAGGAGGTGAGGCTCACGTAGTCATCGGGGTTGATGCCGAGGTACTGTACGAAGCTCTGCGGGGTGTACGTCTTGCCTTTGTATTCGAAGTTCTCGGGAAGTTCGCCGAAGTAGTGTGCGAGAATGCTTTCAAGGTCTTTCTTCCACACGGGGTTGGGATTCTTGACGCTCTCCGAAGAAATGGTCTTGACAACAGCTCCAGCAACCTTCATCAGCTGGGTGAAGTTGAAGAGCGAGTCGCCGTAGAGTGAGCCAGGGAAAGGCATGGCACCCTCGGGCACGATACCGTAGTGCTTCAGGCAATAGACTGCATCGTAGAAAGAGCCGCCCTCAGAAAAACTGGCATCACCATGGGTGCGGACAGCCTTGTCGGCGCGGTCCATGTAAGTCTTGAAGGCAAGGAACGACTCGCAAAGGTCAAACTCGCCCTTTCCCATGCGCAGCAGTTCGCTCTCGAAGAAGCCCAGTGAGCTGTATGCCCAGCAGGTACCGCTGCGATGCTGGTCCTTGACAGAGGTGACGGCATTCTCCACCACAGGGGTGAACTCAGATTTTTTCTCGTCCTTCTTCTCGTCCTGAGCGAAGGTAACGTTGGGCAGCAACAAAGCAATGGCTGCCAAAGCAATCAGTCTTTTCATGTTTTTTCAGTTGTTTTGATTGGGTTTTTACACAATTTGGCGCAAAAGTAACGAAATTTTTGCAATTACTACGCCTGTGGCTCGTTTTTTTCCTATCTTTGCAAGAAAATAAACGCAGAAGTCCGAATATATGAAGATACTTGTTACGGGAGCAGCCGGATTTATCGGTTCGAAGCTTGCCTACCTGCTGGCAAAGCGGGGCGACGATGTCGTCGGCATCGACAATATCAACGATTATTACGACATCCGTCTGAAGCAGGGACGCCTCGACGAATTTGGCCGTGAATTCCGCTTCATCCGCATGGACCTCACCGACCGTGAAGGACTGAGCCGCCTCTTTGCCGACGAGCATTTCGACAAGGTAGTCAACCTTGCTGCCCAGGCAGGCGTGCGCTATAGCATCACCAACCCCTACGCCTACCTCGACAGCAACCTCGTGGGCTTCATGAACATCCTGGAATGCTGCCGCCACCACGGCGTGAAGTATCTCGTCTATGCCTCTTCCAGCTCCGTCTATGGGCTGAACAGCAAGGTGCCCTTCAGCGAGGACGACAAGGTCGACACGCCCGTCAGCCTCTATGCTGCTACCAAGAAGGCCAACGAAGGGATGGCTCACGCCTACAGCAAGCTCTACGGCCTACCCACCACGGGCCTCCGCTTTTTCACCGTCTATGGGCCTTGGGGACGGCCCGATATGGCGCCCATGCTCTTTGCCCGTGCCATCAGTCACGGCGAGCCCATCAAGGTGTTCAATCACGGCAACCTCAGCCGCGACTTCACCTATATTGACGATATTGTCAATGGAACTATCGGCGTCATAGACCGCGTGCCTGTGGCTGCCGAATGCCCCAATGAGGTGCCCGCAAAGGTCTATAACATTGGTTGTTCCAACCCCGTCAAGTTGATGGACTTCATTCAGGAGATTGAGCAAGCCCTCGGCGTGGAAGCCAAGAAAGAGTTCCTGCCCATGCAGGCGGGCGATGTCTATCAGACTTATGCCGACACCACCCGTCTCGAAACTGAAGTGGGCTACAAGCCCTCCATCACCCTCCACGAGGGCATCACCCGTTTCATTGCTTGGTACCAGTCCGACAAAAATCCCCTCCGTTAACGCAGATTGTACATGAACCGTCTCTCTCACATCCTCTTATTCTTCATCCTCTGTCTGCCTTACAAGGGCGTTGCTGAGAATTGGATGAGCCGCTTGCCCGATGAGACGTATGTGGCTGTGGTTTCTATCCCTGGCGCTCACGATGCCGCTACCGGTAGCGGATGGGAGGCAGGCTACGAGAGTCTGGGTGACCTCTTCGCCCGTACTCAGGATTTGAACCTCGCCGAATTGTGGAGCGTGGGCGTGCGCGCTTTCGACCTCCGCCCCTGTACCCGCGACGGCTACCTGAACATCAATCACGGCATTATTCCCACCCGTGTGAGATTCGACAAGGCCCTGTGTCTGCTGCGCGATTCGCTGAAGGCCAACCCTTCCGAGTTCGTCGTCATTCACTTGCTCCACGAGACCGATGGCGATCAGGTGGACGGCACTTATAACCAGCAGTTGCTTGACTTGCTGGGGAGGAACGATCTTAAGGATTTCTTTGTCCCCTTCCGAAAAGATCTCACCGTGGCTGACATGCGCGGCAAGATGCTGTTGCTGAGTCGCGACGTCTATGCCACGTCGCCCATCGGTGGCTTCTTCCGCAACTGGACTCACGATGCTACATGGCAGAAAATGACAGGAGCTTCCATCACTGGCCCGTCAGGAGCCACAGCGTCCCTCTATGTTCAGGACTATCCCGAGACGTGGGCGGGCGGAGCGATGGAAAACAAGATTAACGGCATGACCCGCCTGCTGACATTCAGCACGTCGCACCAAACCACTACGCAAGGCTCCATCCGTTGGGTGTTCAACTTTGCCTCCGCTTATTCGAAGGTCACCGACCTCTTTGGCAATTCCGTGTCGCTCAGCGAGGGCTATCGCGACAACGCCTCCCATACGCATGCTGCTATCCTTGATATCCTCAGCGGCAATCACGGCCCCACGGGAGTGGTGTTGATGGATTATGCTGGAGTAGACATTTCAGAGGATTACAACGTTCGGGGCAGGGAACTGGTTCAGACTATTATTGCAAACAACTTCACTTATCTCGACGACCTTTCTGGCATTTCGGAATCCATTTCCTCTGATGCGGATAGAACCACCCCGGTAGCCATTTACTCACTTCTGGGCCGCCGTCTCGAGGCACCCCGCAAGGGCACCGTCTGTCTTGTTCGCTATGCCGACGGCTCCGTCCGCAAGGTTTGCTACTGAGGCTTAAGATCTTCTTCTGTCATCCTCCGCGACGAATTCACACGCATTACTGTTTGATGCCAGTCCACAAAAATCCCCTCCGCAGATGGGGGAGGGGATAAGGGGATTATGGAATTATGGTTGGGGCTTTAGGGTCTTCCGCCGCCGAAGCCTCCGCCGCCGCCAAAGCCTCCGCCTCCACCGCCGCCGAAGCCTCCACGGCCTCCACGGCCTTCGCCTCCGCCTTCGCCGCGATCGCCTCCGCCGAACTGCATGCCGCCCCGCATCATTTCGCGGCGGGTGTTGCGGTCGCCAATGAGGTTGAGGCGATAGATGAAGTGGAGCATGACGTAGCTGTTGATGCTATTGCTGTAGGTGTCGGTGTGACCTGTGGCGCTGACGTTTCGGTTGACGTTGCTCTGTTGGCCAAGGATGTCATAGAACTGCAGACTGACGGTAGCTGCGTTCTGGCGGAGGAAACTCTTGGAGATTTGGGCATTCCAGAGCAGCTCGTTGGTGTTGAACTCGGCGCTGCTGTAGCCGCGACGGCTGTTCATGCTAAGGTTCGTAGAGATTTTGATGTTCTGCCAGGGGAGATTGAAGTTGGCGTTGGGACCGTAGTTGAACTGCCATGTGTCCTGCTTGTTCTCGGGCTGCATTTCGTTGAGGGCGTGGCTGTAACGGACGTTGCCGCGCAGGGTGATATCCATCCATTCGTTCCTGTAGCTGCCGGAGAGGGTCTGGTTGACATTGATCTGGTGGGTGGTTGCGAGCGGATAGACAGGATTGTCAAGTGTGAGGGCGCCGGAGCGGAGGAAACTCTCGCGATGGCTGTAGTTGAAGCCCGTTCCTGTGGAGACGTTGAAGCGCTGGTTGGTAAGGGCTGTGTTGAAGTTGAAGTCTGCACCAGCGTTCCATGTACTCCAGAAGCCGTCGAGGTTGGTGGGGCGTGTGATTCGTCCACCCGTTTCCTCGTTATAAGTGGTCTGGTTGACGATGTTGTTCAACGTGTTGCCTGCATTGACGCTGAAGTTGATGTTGCGCAGATGCTCGGCATTGTAGTCGCGGAACTCCACACGCAGGGTGTTGTTGAAGGTCGGCTTCAGGCCGGAGTTACCCGTGGTGATGTTCATGGGGTTGCTGTCGTCGACGACCTCGATGAGCTGGGTGAGTTCGGGCTCTTGGCTGCGTCCGCGGTAGTTCACGTTAAGGCTGCGCTGCTTGGTGAAGCGGTAACGGTAGTTGAGTGTAGGCGTCCAGTTGAAGACGGTACGCGTGGTGTCGATGTGGAGACCCATGTACTGCTGGTCCATGTGGCGCGTCTGGGGCTGCAGGTCAAAACCGATGTTAAGGTTGTAGTTGTCAGTAACCTTGCGGAACTGGGCGACGATGCTTTGGTTCAGTTGTTCGTCGATGGAGAAGCGGCTGAGTGTCTGGCTGAGATACTGCTCGTACTCGTCTTGCCAGAGCCATTCGGCGAGATCCCAATTAGGAATCCAATCGGGCAGGTCGTAGGTGTTGCGCTGGTTGTCGCGGTAGCGGTAACTGATCTGGTAGCTCAGCTGGAGGTAGGTGGCGAGAGCAAGAGGCTCACTCCACATGACGCGTCCGTTGAGGTTGTAATTCTTGGACGGGGTGTTGCTGTAGCGGTTGATGGTAGAGGTGCTGTCGCCGCGCTGGTAGAAGCGGGTGAACGAGGTGCTCTGCGAGATATTCTGGCTGGTGGTGTAGCCTCCGTTGGCCTGAAGGGTGACGTTACGCCCTTCGGTGTTCATGCGGTGGTTGATTTGCAGAGAGGCATTGACGGAGGTGCTGCTGTTGTTTCCCTCCGAGGCCGATGTGGCGAAGTTGATGCGGCTATTGTTGGTACGGTCTGTCCAAGCGGAGTCGAGGGGTACGTAATTGCTGCCAGGGTAGAGTTCGTTGATGGTTGCCTCGGGGTCTTGGTTAAATGTCGATGAGCGGCTCTGGTTGATGTTGGCTCCTGAGCTGTAGCTGAAGTTGGGGCGTATGATGATACTCCATGTGGTGTCGGGGCGCCACTCGAACTGGAAGTCACCGCTGGCACGGCGGTTCTGGTTGAGTCCCTGATTCCATCGGTTGGAGAACGAGCTGGTGCCGTTTTGCAAGATGGTTTCGCTGGATGAGCGGCTCTGGGAGTTCCCCTCGGAGAGGCTGAAGTTGACGTTGCCGCCTGCCCTGTATTGATATTGGTTCTGGCGCCATTTCTCGCCGAAGTTCTTGGCCATGTTGAATCCGCCTGCGGTGCTGGTGGTAAGGCCTGTGCTGCCTCCTCCACGTCCGCCTCGTCCGCCGCCTCCGATGCTGCCGCCTGCCACGTTGCCCGTGTTGGCGAAAACGGTGTACTGCTGTTGGCTCTCAAAGCGGTTCATCATGATGCTTCCTGAGTAGAGGCTGTTGATGCCCAACTCCTCGACAAATTCCGTCCGGTGTGTGGGGCGTCCGTAGCCGAGGTCGATATTGCCTATCCAACCCTGCATCATGTTCTTTTTGATTTCCAGGTCGAGGACGAATTCCTCCTCGCCGTCGTCGATACCCGTCTCGCGCGAGAGGTCGCTCTTGCGCTCGTAGTTCTTGATGCGCTTGATGATGCTGGCAGGCAGGTTTTTGGTGCCGATTTCGCGGTTGTTGCCGAAGAACTCCTCGCCGCCCACCAACAGACGGTCAATCTTACGTCCGTTCATCTTGATGGTGCCGTCGTCTTCTATCTCGATGCCAGGAATCTTGCGGAGCAGCTCCTCCAGCACAGAACCTTCGGGAACGCGGAAGTTCTCGGCGTTAATCATCAGGGTGTCTTCAACCATCTGGATATCGGCCATCTGCGCCTCGATGACAGCCTCCTTCAGTAGGATGGCATCGCTCTTCAGCTTGATGGTGTCCAGCCGAATGGATTCCGTGCGCCTGTCGACGGTAAATGGCTTGTCCTGTGTGCCGTAGCCAATGTAGGAAATGCGAATGAAGTAATTGCCCGTGTGGACACGCTTCTGCAATTCGAAATGTCCGTTGTTGAACGTGGTAATGCCCTCGACGAATGTGCTGTCGGGCAGCGCCATCCATTGGATGGTTGCCTGCGGAACCGGTTCGCCTGTCTCAAAATCCTTCACGACGCCCTGAACATTCACCGTGCGCTGTTGCTGTGCCATCGCGGCAAGGCTCATAGCCAAACACACGCCCATCAGGGCCATTTTCCTACATTTGCTGAGAATCGAAGTCATATATTTTTAAAAGGTAATACGCGCAAATTCGTTTGCGCTACATTTTTCAGACACCTCCCGATAAAAAAGGTTTAAATAGGATTTGTCAAATGGTGTTACTTTCGCAGTCCTTTCTACTACTCAGCCGGCAGCGGCGTGTAATTGCCGTGCCGGCTGGGCAGGAGTCTCTTTTTGCCCTCCGTCGTGTTATTCAATCACAGCAGCGAAGCCTCCGTTGCGAGCCATGTGGATGTGGAGCGACGTGCTTTTGTTCACCGTGGCCCGCTCCTGACGGTAGTCCATGGCCATACGGTTGGCATTCACGCCATCCACAAACGAGGTCATCTGAAGCGTCTTGCCTTCGGGGAGAATGTTGAGTGCGACGTCCAGCTCACGCTCCTTGTCGTTGGTGATTCCGCCTATGAACCATTTCTGGCCCTTGCGCTTGGCTGTCACGATATACTGTCCGGCTTCTGCTGCCAGCACGCGCGTCTCGTCCCAGTTGACGGGCACGCTGGTGAGGAAGTCGCGGCAGTCGGGCCACTTGTCATAACGGCAAGGGTTGTCCATCAGCATCTGCAGGTTGCTCTCGAAGAGCACGAAGACAGCCATGTTGTAGACCTTGGTGCCCACGCCCGGGCAGATGGGGCGGTTGCCATGGTAGTCCTCCGGCTGATAGCAGAGCATGGCGCCTGGCGTGTAGTCCATGGGGCCTACGGCATTACGCAGGAAGGGGAGCCACACGCTGTTCTTGGGCGTACAGCCTCCGTTGAATTCCATGCCGCGGACACCCTCGAACGTTAGCACGTTGGGATAACGGTACTCCAGGCCGCTGGGATGGAAGGCTCCGTGGAAATCGACCATGATGTGGTGCTTGGCAGCTTCCTTGGCCACACGGTCGTAGTAGTCAATCATCCATTGATCCTGACGGTCCATGAAGTCAATCTTCGTGCCCACGATGCCCCACTCCTCGAACTTTGCGAAGAGGTCCATGTTGTGCTCCACGGTCAGCCAGGGCAGCCAGACGAAGATGCCCACGTTCTTCGCCTTGGCGTAGCGGATCAGCTCGGGAAGGTTCACCTCGGGGTTGGTGCGATAGGGGTCACGGGTGTTCAGCGCCCAGCCCTCATCCATGATGATGTAGGGCACGCCGTTGCGCGAGGCAAAGTCCACAAAGTACTTGTAGGTGTCGAGGTTGATGCCGCTCTTGAAGGTCACATCCGGCCCGTAGGGGATGCCGTTGAGCCAGTCCCAGCAGGTCTGTCCGGGCTTAATCCAGCGGGTGTCCTCTATCTGGCACTTCTGCGCCAGGCGCATGGGCATGGTGTTCTCTGCCAGGCGGCCGTCCTCCTGCGTAATCAGCAAGTAACGCCAGGGGAAGGTGCGCGTGCCGCTGGTCTTGGCGATGTAGTCAGCCTCCTTCAGGATGCGCTGGCTTCGGTCGCCCTGGTCCTCGTACTCCAGAGGTGCCTTGGGCTGGATGGCCGACAGACTGTTATCGGCATTGCCTTTCAGAAACAGACCGGGATAGCTGACGAGGTCGAATTCGCTGAGCAGGATCTTCTGGCTCTTGCCCATAATCAGCACGGGCAGCTCCGACATCCTGTCGTCCTTCTTCCACTCGTTGCTTTTGACGAAGGAGTAGTTCTCCTCGCAGCTGGTCTTGAAGCCGCCCGGCTGCTGCAGCACCAGGTCGCAGTCTTCAGCCAGCTGGAAGATGGTGTTCTCCTGCATCACCTCAATTTCGCCCGGCAGCGATGTCCTCATGCGGAAAGCCACGCCGTCGTTGTAAAGACGGAAGTCAACGGCATAGCCGCCCTTCATGTCCAGCGTGAGCAGCGTGTAGTTGTTTTCCACCTGACTGTACTTCAGGGGAAGCAGGGGCGTCACGGTCTCTTTGACCTTGCGGACACTCTTTTTCTTCAGGACGGGTTTGGCACCCAATGTTCTGTCAGAGAGCTGCATGCCAATGACACTCTTTTTCAGCAGTGTCTCGCCATGGCTCACCACGTCATAGTAAATACGGTCTGCAAGCGTGACGCTTACACTTGTCTGTCCGTCAGGACTCTGGGCTTTTACCACTTTCTGGGCATGGCCTGCGAGGCAGGCAGCCGCCAAGAGGATAAGGGATATGGCTCTTCTTGTTTTCATAGGTAATGATGTTTTTTCTATTTCTCTCCACGCCCGTTGAAGCAGCGGACGTTGATTTTAATGTCAGAGGCTGAAGATGAGGCTGATGGGGTAGTGGTCGGAGATGAAGGGAGCCCCGTAGTCGCCCTTGAGGCAGTGGAACTCCAGCGGGGTAACGTCGCGTACGAAGAAGTGGTCGATGACGTCGGCATGGCGTCCCCAGGCGTTGAAGGTACCCTCGTTGTCGGTGATGGGGGCTACATCGCGGGCCACCTTCATGTGAGCCTTCTCTTCCAGCGGGCGGAAGATGACGTCCTCGATGGTGCTGTTCATGTCGCCGCCCAGGATGACGGGTACGCCGGCGGGAACGAGCTCGTCAATGAACTTGCAGAGCAGCAGCACGCTCTCGCGCCGCGCCACGGGGCCTACGTGGTCCAGATGGGTGTTGAGGTAGGCAATCTTCTGTCCCGTCTTCTTCTCTTGCAGCAGGACGTAGGTGACGGTGCGTCGGCAGGCTCCGTCCCAGCCCAGCGACACCTGCTCGGGCGTTTCGCTGAGCCAGCGTGTGGTGCTGTCGAGGAGGCGGAAGCGGCGCTTGTTGTAGTAGATGACCATGAATTCGCCCTCGTTCTTGCCGTCGTCGCGGCCCACGCCGATGTGGCCATAGCCCTTGGCCTTCTTGTTGATGTACGCCAGCTGGTCGGGCAGCACTTCCTGCATGCCAATCATGTCGGGCTTCTCACGTTTCAGCAGGTTGATGGTAGCCTGCCTACGGTTCATCCAGCAGTTCTCGCCGTCGGCCTTGGCAGCGTTGGCGGCACCGCCGCTGTTGCGGATGTTGTAGGAGATGACCTTGAAGTCCTTCGCCTGAAGGGCGGTTGGCAGAGCTGTGATAGCGAGTAGCAGGGCTGCCAGAATGATACGCTGATTCTTCTTCATATTTTAAAATAAGTTTAAGTGATATTTCTGGGCTGCGAAGATAGGAAAAAGGATGTAAAAAACCGCAAATAGAAGAATAAAATGCCCGAAATGACGATTTTTTTCCACTTCTTTATGGTGGTTGAAGTTTTTTTTGTACCTTTGCGCGCTAAAATTGCAGTCAGGCTGGAAAACCGCCTGCAAAAAGCACATTTTAAGACGATAAATTTTAACTTAATAAAAACGAAATGGCAACATTAGGAAAAATCAGAAAGCATGGGTGGCTGCTGCTTGTCGTCATCGGCATCGCCCTTCTTGCTTTCATCGTCGGCGACGGCATCAAGGCCCTCGGCCCGAGTAAGAACATCCGCAACGTCGGTGAAATCAATGGCGACAAAATCTCCGTTGAGGAGTATCAGAAAGCAGTTAACGAGTACGAAGAGGTTGTCCGCTTCGCCCGCGGCAACAACACCATCACCGAGGCTGAGATCGCTCAAATCAAGGATGAGGTGTGGAACCAGATGGTCAGCACCAAGCTGATTGAGGATGAGGTAAGCCGTCTTGGCATCACCGTCACCCCCGCTGAGCTTGAGGCCGCCCTCGACGAGGGCTCGCACTCGCTGCTTGCCCAGTCGATGTTTGTCAATCAGCAGACCGGTAAGTTCGACAAGGACCTGCTCTATAACTTCCTTAGTGAGTACAACAGCATGGACGCTTCGACGATGCCCTCACAGTACGTGGATTACTACCGTAACCTCTATCGCTACTGGAACTTCATCGAGAGCAACCTGAAGCAGGAACTCCTTCTGGAGAAGTACGAAGCCCTCGTCACCAATGCCCAGCTGAGCAATCCCGTGGCAGCCCAGAAGGCCTACGACGGACGCAACAACTACTGCAAGCTGGCCTTTACCGTCATCCCGTTCACCAGCCTCTCCGACTCGGCTGTCACCGTCACGGATGCCGACCTGCGTGCTGTCTATAATGAGCACAAGGAGAACTACCGTCAGTATGCCGAGGGCCGCGATGTGAAGTACATCGACGTTGCCGTGGTGCCGAGCGACGAAGACCGTACTGCCCTCATGGCAGAGGTTTCCGAGGTTGCCGGTCAGCTGGCTGAGACTCCCGAGAGCGAAATCGATGCCGTTGTCCGCATGTCCGAATCCACCATCCCGTTCAGCCTGATGCCCCGCACGGCTGCCGGTCTGGCCGAGGATGTGGCTGAGCGTATCGCCAGCATGAACATCGGCGAGGTTGCCCCCGCTTACTACAACGAGGCCGACGACAGCTACAACACCTTCAAGCTCCTGGCCAAGGCCACGGCTCCCGACTCCATCCAGTTCCGTCAGATTCAGGTGACGGAGGAGGAAGAGGCTCGCCGTACCGAACTCAGCGACAGCATCTACAATGCTCTCCTCGCCGGAGCCGACTTTGCCGAACTGGCAGAGCGCTACGGACAGCCTACCGAGCCCAACTGGCTGGGTTCTGCCAGCTACGAGCGCAGCACCATCATTGGCGACAACGCCACCTACCTCGTCACGCTCAACAGCATGAAGAAGGGCGAGATCCGCAAGCTCTCCCTTCAGGGCGTCGACCTCATCCTTCAGGTTACTGAAACGAAGAATCCTGTCGACAAGTACCTCGTGGCTGACATCAAGCGCCCAGCTTATTTCAGCAAGGACACCTACAACGCCGCCTATAACCGTCTGAGCCAGTTCGTGGCTTCGAACCAGTCCATCGACGATTTCAAGGCCAATGCCGAGGAGGCAGGCTTCCGTCTGCTTGACCTGAAGGGCCTTCAGAACTCCGCCCACAACATCGGCGGCGTTTCCAGCACCCGCGATGCCCTCCGCTGGGCCTTCGGTGCCAAGAAGGGCGAGGTTTCCCAGATTTTCGAGGCAGGAGCCAACGACCATCTGCTGGCGCTTGCACTTGAGGACATCCATCCTGCAGGCTACGCTTCGCTGGAGACCGTCAAGGACATGCTGACGTACGAGGCTACCAACAACAAGAAGGCCGAGAAGATTCTTGCCAGTGTCAAGAACGTGAAGACGTTGGCCGAGGCTGCTGCCCTCGACGGCGCCAAGTCCGACACGCTGGCCCGCGTCACCTTCTCATCGCCCGTCTTCGTGAGCGCAGTTCCCGCCAGCGAACCCGCCCTCAGCGGCGTAGCTGCAACGTTGGAGCAGGGACAGACCGCAGGCCCCATCAAGGGCAACGGCGGTATCTACTTCGTGCAGGTTGTTGAGCGCGGACAAGGCGCCCAGACCTTCGACGCCGCTCAGGAGCAGAAGAACGCCGTCTCCACCGCAACCCGCAGCCTTGGTCATACCCGCCTCATCAACGAGCTCTTCACCAAGGGCAAGGTGGTTGACAACCGTTACCTCTTCTTCTAAGAGACCAGTCAGGGCGACCCACAAACCCTGTCGCTCCCCAATACACAGAGGTACGCGCACACGCGCGTACCTCTTTTTGTCTTTCTCTTCTTTTTGGGCACAATCTCAACTTTTTTGCAACTTTGCACCAAGTTATAACGCAAAAAAACGGAATAAGTGGGTATATTTGTGGCCTTAAAAACGGAATAAGTTGGTAAAAATATGTTTAAAAATATGGAATAAGTGGATTTTCTGTTTGTCGGATGAGGGAAATGTTGTAATTTTGCATCGGATTAAAACAAAAGAATTATGCTTGAACGTAAATTTACACAATTTCTGGAACACTTCCTTAAGGAAGAACCTAACAAAATTCTTCTCGTCAACGGCGCACGACAAATAGGAAAATCCTATCTTATTCGTTATGTTGGACAGAAACTTTTCACACATTTCGTTGAAATCAACCTAAAGGAAGATAAGGAAGGTGATCAGGTTTTTGCCGATGTACATACAACCAACGACCTCTACATGCGTTTGAGCAATTATTACTCAAAACCTTTAGGTGACAAATCCAATACTCTCGTGTTTTTGGACGAGATTCAAAGCTATCCTCATCTGATGACAATGCTAAAGTTTCTCAATCAGGAGTCACGCTACAGATTCATCGCGAGCGGGTCCCAATTAGGTGTTGCCCTTTCGGAAACTCCTTCGGTTCCACTTGGCAGTGTGACCATCGAGCAGATGTATCCTCTCGACTTTGAGGAATTTCTGTGGGCTACAGGCATCGGCAAAGAATGGATTGAGAACATTCGGCAGAACTATCTCCGTAAAGAGGCATTGGACGAAAGTACGCATAATATCCTTTTGAAAAGATTCCAATACTACCTGCTTGTCGGCGGATTACCCGAAGCCATCAATAATTATCTTGCGGACAGGAATATGGTTCGTGTCAGGGCGACCCATAGAGATATATACGATCTTTATCGCATCGATGCTTCTCAGTATGACGACGAGCACAAACTGAAGATTCGCAAGATATACGATCTAATTCCAAGCAATCTGGAAAACAAAAAGAAACGCATCGTATATAAAAATATTGAAGATAAGAAAGGAAAAACTTTTTCTGACTATGCGGATGAGTTTGAATACCTGACTAATTCGGGCGTAGCCTTGGAAGTATCTGCAATCAGTAACCCTCATTTTCCCCTTGCCGAATCAGAGCAGAAACGCCTTGTGAAACTCTACTTGAACGATGTGGGGTTACTGACCAACCTCCTTTATGGAGTGAACGTGAACGCTGTCCTACAAGACATCAAAAGTATCAACCTTGGCACGGTGTATGAGTCTGTTGTTGCTCAGGAACTGGCTGCACATGGTTTCAAACTACATTATTTTGATAATAAGAAAAAGGGCGAGGTTGATTTCTTGATAGATGACTATGACCAGCTAACGGTTTTGCCATTAGAGATAAAGTCGGGAAAGGACTACACAGAGCATAGCGCACTCTCAAAGTTTCTTGATAACCCTGATTATGGCATAAATCGTGCATTCGTTTTTTCTAACGAGCGAGAAATCTTCAGGAAAAGAGGAGCAACTTATCTCCCCATCTACTATTGTATGTTTCTATATAATGAGTATCGTGAAGAACCTGTGATACTGCCTGAATTGGAAGTTATCTGATTATATGTGGATTCATGGACGAGAAAGCAATTTTAGATTGAAAAGAAGCAAATGAAGAAGTGTGTTCCAAGTTCAGGCAAAACTAGGAATCACAACTTCTGCAACCTTATCATCAGCCTTGGTCACACCCGCCTCATCAACGAGCTCTTCACCAAGGGCAAGGTGGTTGACAATCGTTACCTCTTCTTCTAAGAGACCAGTCAGGGCGACCCACAACCCTGTCGCTCCCCAATACACAGAGGTACGCGCACACGCGCGTACCTCTTTTTTTATTTTATAGTGGACGGACCCCAACGGCTTCCATCCCAACGAGCGCCACAACCATATTTTTGATTTCGACGAGAAGATGGCGGGCGAATACATCGGCACATACACTAACAAATCCGGGTGCCGCGAGCAGCTGGTCATCACGTTGATACTAAAGAAGAAAAAGCACGCAGGAAAGAATCTTTGGTTGGGTAGGTACACGATATTATTTCGACAAACAACCGAATAATTTCGCCATAAATCGCCGAATAAAACTTTGCCAAATAGCCAAGCGTATTTAAGCCAAATAGCCAAACGCTATTAAGCCAAATAACCAAACAAAAATATGCCAAAAAACCAGGAAAGATAGACACAACAAAAATGAAGAAGCCATCATTTTAGATGCTTTAAACTGCTGTCGGACAATATGCGTACATGCGAACTGACGGTGTAATGGTTGTTCCTATCGGCTGTTTGAAGGATTAACAGCAAGTCTGATAAAGTGTGTTTTCACAACATTTTTTCACCTCAACAAGATAGTTTTTAGTCGAAAAAGCATTGAAATTGAAACAAAATTAGTATCTTTGTAGCAGAATCAAGGATGCAATCCATGGAAAAAAACGGTTGAAAGATTATTTACAAGACAAGTTTATCTATCTTCCTACAGAGGAATAGTTGAAAAAAGATTGAACTGCAAAAAACTAATTTTGAACAACAAAACCATCTGGAATAATGTTAGCCATAAGCAAATTAAATATGAACGAAAAGAAACATATCAAGAACAAGTATTGGTACTATACCGAGGTACTTGAAGTCCATGAGGCTTTGCAGAAAGCCAACGAGAGTATTAACAAATTAGGGCTTGTGCCTGTGAGTTTATAAAATACAGTTATGGAAGATATTTTAAAGAAAGGAATAGAAAAGGGACTTATAGCTTTAAACAACGAAGAGTCACGTATCACATATTATACAGTACCCCAATCTAAATCATACAAATACACAGACCCTGAAGAAAAAGTAAGAGCTGTTGTATTCTTACAGTTGATTTTTAAATACGGCTACCCCATCAATAGAATTCAACTTGAAGTTCAAGTACCTCGGCGAACTCCGAATGATTGGGCAGACATCGTGGTCTTTGATGATGACGAGTGCAAAAGCCCGTATATAGTCATTGAGTGCAAGCATAAAGATGTTACAGAGCAAGAGTTCACACAGGGCATAGAACAAGGTTTTGGCAATGCAAATTCTTTAAAGGCTCATTATTTATTGGTTACCTCAGACATTAAAGAATTAGCATATAATGTAGCAGATTTCAAGCCATTAGAACGTGTTGCCAATAGGATTCCTCATATTCCACACTTTGGTCAGACAGAGATTGGTGTTGCCAGATACTATAAAGGAGGAGTTGATGAAGATGGGAATCCCCAAGAAGATATAAAAGTAATTCTTGAAGATGAACTAAAAAGAGTTTTTGGAAAGGCCCATCAAGCATTATGGGCTGGAGGAAAACGTGACCCTTCAGAAGCCTTCGATGAACTTGACAAGATTATCTTTTGCAAGATTCGGGATGAACGCGCTTTAAGAAAGAAAGGAGAACCATATGACATGCAATTATTCAAAGGGGAAAAGCCTTCAAAATTGCTAGAACGCATAAAAGCCATATATAAAGAAGGAGAAAAGAAAGAACCAGAAGTCTTTAGTTCACCCATAAAATTAGATGAGAATGAGGCAACAACAATAGTAGAATTCCTTCAAGGAATTAATCTGCATAAAACAGACTTGGATAGTAAAGGAAAAGCGTTTGAATCCTTTATAGGTTCTAATTTCCGCGGCGAGTTTGGTCAGTATTTTACTCCAAGGCCAATTGTGAAATTTATAGTTGATGTACTCCCTATTACTAACAAAGATAGGGTATTAGATACTTCGTGCGGAAGCGGTGGATTCTTATTATATGCTCTTGATAAAATCCGCAAGCAAGCAGACAAGATGGCTGATGAAGGTTATTTTGAAAAAGATTCTAAAGAGCATTCCGATTATTGGCACAATTTTGCAGAGCAAAAGCTTTTTGGAATAGAAATCAGTGACAAGATTTCACGAACAGCCAAGATGAATATGATTATTCATGACGATGGACATACCAATATAATCAATTGTGACGGCCTGCTTGATATTGCAAACAAGGAACATAAAGATGGTGAAACGGAAGAAGAAAAAAATGCAATAGATGCATTTAATAAAAACACCATTGAAAGCAAAACTAAAAATAAAGAATTTAAACCAAATAGTTTTAAATACATCATAACGAATCCACCTTTTGGTTCTTCAGTTAAGGCAACAGAACATGCGTATATGAAGAACTATCGCATGAGTATAAAACAAACAGATTGGCTTGACAGCTTAATCACAGAAAAGCGTAGTTCGTCTGTTCGTGCTAACCAAAGTACAGAAGTCTTGTTTATTGAGCAATGCTGGAAATTCTTAGAACCTCATGGAATATTGGCCATTGTTATACCTGATTCCATTCTTACAAACAGTAGTATGCAATATGTGCGAACCGAAATAGAAGAAAAGTTCCGCATTATAGCTGTTGTTTCATTACCACAATTTGCATTTTCCGCAAATGACGCTAATGTAAAATCATCCATTCTATTTCTGCGGAAAAACACAACAGAAGAAACTGACAACATTATCAATACAAAGTTCTACATTCAATCTATTGTGTGGGAACAACCTACTGCAAAAAAGGAGATTAGAAAATTGCAAAGCGAATGCGAGGAAAAGATTCGTTTGCTTCCAAGGAATGATGTATACAAAGAAGAGAAAGCAAAGATTAACAGAGAATACAAAATTAGGATAGAGCAAGTTAAGGGTATCATTCTAGATGCATATACGAAACAATGCCAAATCACATTACCAGATTATCCAATATTTATGGCTATTGCAGATAATATTGGCTATGATGCAACGGGAAGGCCGACAATGGCAAATGATTTGATAATGATCGGTGAAGAATTAAAGAAATTTATAGAGACCTTATGAATGTAAAGTATCAAGAGCCTGAGAATATCAACAAAAAGAAGGTATTTCTCATAAATAGGTCAAGAATAGAAGAGAGGCTAGATCCTAGTGTATATCAAGAATCTTTTAGATATGTTTCTAATATATATCCAAATGTCAAGTTGTCAGAGATTGCATATATTAATCCTGATACATCATTCTCACAACTAACCGATGATGAATATATCTCTTTCATACCAATGGAAAATCTTAATGAGGTGTATGGAGAGGTAGAATCTAAAGATATTAAGTATGTAAGAGATACCATAGGATATACAAGATTTCAGGAAGGAGATTTACTATGGGCCAAAATAACCCCATGCATGCAGAATGGTAAATCTGCAATCGCTTCTAATCTCATAAATGGTTTGGGATGTGGCTCAACTGAATTTCATATTATTAGAACCAAAGGCAATGAAGTATTAATTGAATATATACATTATTTACTTCATTCAAGAAAAGTCTTAGAGTCTGCAAAAAACTATTTTGGTGGGGCAGCAGGACAACAACGCGTATCAGCATCTTTCCTTAAAAACTTCTCCACACCACTTCCTCCAATCGATATTCAAAAGAAAATCATACAAATAATAGAAAATGCAAAAAAACAAAAGAAGGAGAAAGAACTATTAGTAGCTAAGAACATAGAAGGTATTGATGATTATTTACTTCATAAGTTAAATATTCAAGATACTATAAGCAATAAAAATGGACAACTCCTCAAAACAAAAGAAGAACAAGCGTTCTTCGTACACTATCGCGACATAGCAGAAAGTAGGCTTGATCCTATCTTTTATAACGCTAATATACAAAAGTTTACCAATTGTGCTTATTCGGAGAGATTGTCAAATCTGGCTCTTTCATTTACTAATGGCTTCGCCGTTGGTAGGCAAGATCAAGTTGAAGCAGAAAACGGTATATTACAAATTCGTCCAACCAATATTGACAATAATGGACGTTTGAAATATGATAAGAATGTCTATGTCCCTGAAATGTCAGACATCCCATTTATAGAATCTGGCGTTGTTTTATTTAATAACACGAATAGCCAAGAATGGGTTGGAAAGACAACATATTTTGCTAATGAGGATAACATGAAGGTTTATACCTCAAACCATATTACTGCTATTGATGTTGACAGAAGCAAGATTCTGCCAGAATATCTGTGTGCAATCCTGAATATGTATCAGCGACACAAAGTTTTCTATTCAATCTGCACAAATTGGAATAACCAATCAGGTATAGGACTTGATTTGCTAAAGTCCCTTCATATTCCTTTGTTTACAAATGACAGAAAAGAGTCTTTGCGAAGACAGCAAGAAATAGTTGATAGAATAAATAGTATCTATCAAGAAGCAGATGAATGTATTTCATCAGCAGATTGCATAATGGCAGAAGCTAAGGCTAAAGTAGAATCAATGATAATTGGATAAATTTTAATACCTAAGACGGATAATTATGAAAATAAGGATACACAAAGAGTACAAATCAATCAAAGCTCCACAAGAGTTTGATTTACCAGACTTTGTCATACTGACAGGGAAAAATGGTAGTGGAAAGAGCCACTTAATGGAGGCAATGAGTAAATATGAATATGCCATTGTCAGTGATGGAGAAAGAGAACTTCCTAAAGTCAAATATATTGGTTTTAATGGTCTCAATCCACAAGTGAACACAGATGGTGATTACCTTGATATAACAAATCAAAGAAAAGATGCATGGAATCAATTGAATAATCAATTAACAGAATTGCGTTCTCGATTTGGAAATAATGTTCAACATTATATTAATATCGATGATTGGAGAAAGAAAATTCTTGGTTATTGGTATAAAATGGCTAATGGAAATATAGATGATTTGACAGAAGAATTTGTTTTTGAAAACTATGAAGTTTCATCAGATGAAATTTTTTCAAGTCAGTTCGCTTCTATATTCAAACTCTACCAAATTCGTTATGATGATAACAAATATTTTCAGTATAGAAACGATACAGCAGGAGAACGTAATAAGGTCTTGTCAGACGAAGAGTTCATAGCACTATATGGTCCTAAGCCATGGGAACTTATTAACGACATGCTTGAATTCGCTCAGCTACCATATCGGGTTAATCATCCAGAAGGGCACAGAGAAACGTCGTTTCATTTGTGCTTGACAGATATAAATACAGGCATTGAGATTCAAGTGAACGACCTTTCAACCGGTGAAAAGGTTTTAATGTCTCTTGCATTATCAATATATAATTCAAATGAAGAGAATGCGAGGCCTGACGTGTTGTTGTTGGATGAGCCGGATGCCCCATTACATCCTGAGTTTTCAAAGGTATTCATAACCGCAGTGGAGAATTCTATTGTAAAAGAGGCTGGCGTCAAAGTTATCATATCTACCCATTCACCAACAACTGTTGCTATTGCCCCAGAAGAAAGCCTTTATCGGATGAACAAAGTAACAAGCTGTCCTGAAAAGATAACAAAGCAGCAGGCTGTTAATATCTTGGTTCAAGATTTGGATAATGTCCGACTTTCTTTTGAAAATCGTAGGCAAGTTTTTGTTGAAAGCAAATACGACACGCAGTATTACAAAAGAATCTTTAGTATCATTTCACACAAATATATAATGCCCACCTTCCCGCAGTTCCTTCCACCCAAAAGTGGAGACGGATCTAATTGTGATGAGGTAAGTGAAATTGTGAATGCTCTAAGGGGTTTTGGAAATGATTTAGTTTATGGCATAAAAGATTTTGACAACAAGAACTATAGTTCTCAATTCGTTTTAGTCCTTGGAGAAAACCATCGGTATGCCATTGATAATTATATATTTGATCCAATTTATGTTGCATTTTTGCTAATAAGAGATAATGTTATTAAAACAGAGAATATAGGCTTGCCATCGTTCACCTATGTTGAACTATCCAAAATGAATGATGACCAAATTCAATCACTAGCTAATTATGTTATAGATTCGCTTGGCCTATTATCAGCCAACGAAATTGAATATCAGACAATAGGAGGTAAATGCTATAAAATCACCCAAGAATATTGTACGATTCAAGGTCATGAATTGGAAAGTAAAATCTTGAATGAATGGCCGCAATTAAATTCCATAGCAAGAGGGGGAGGAGATAATAAATTAAAAAATCATGTTTTAGATACTGTCTGCAAAGACTATCCCGTTTTTATATCCATGGACTTTGTCGATTTGTTTAACAAAATTGTTTAATAATAATCCTAAACTCAAATATATGGTTAATAGTTAACTCTCACGAGTTAGTGGGTAACTACAATATAGTTAGTGGGTAACTCAAAATAGCGATTAATAATGAAAGAAATGAAACAAGATAATAATCAACTCAGGAATCTTATAGATTCAGCAAAATCTTTGCTGACAGAGTTTTATAAGACTATTAATTATAATACAGAAATTGGGCCACGAACAAATAGACTCATAGAACTATCTAATCAGATTGCCAATATTGTGAAAAATGATAACCCTGAGATAGCAAACATATTGGTACAGGCGATAAAGAGTATTAATAATAGGCAAATCGTTCCAGTTGCCCCATATGGACAAATGGTAGAAAAGCACTTTATTAATGCATTTGCTTTTGGTAGTATTAGCAGTACGATAAGGGTATTAGATGTTTTGTATTCTGAAGGTATGGAAAAAGAAAAGAGAGGTCGCAAAATATTTATCAGTCATTCTTCAAAAGATAAAAATGTAGTTTCAGAATTTTGCGACAGAATACTTGGCTTAGGAATAGGTCTTAACTCTGATGATATTTTTTGCACTTCCATTGAAGATATGAATGTTAAGAATGGAGATGATATTCGGAAGCATATAAAAGAAAACATCTTGTCGGCAGACTTTTCATTCTTGCTGATTTCTAGTAATTATAAGAATAGCGAAATATGCCTTAATGAAATGGGGGCAGTATGGGCTAACGATAATAATGTTAGATATTATTTGCTGCCTAACACTGATTTTAAGGAAATTGGATGGTTATGTGATACAAGGCAGGCTGAAAAACTGATAGACCATACAACCCTTGATAAAATATATAAAGAATTGACCGATTATTACAACATAGAGGGAAGATTTGATACATGGAGTAGACAGCGAGTGATTTTTGTAAACAATATCACAAATGATATAGCTGAGAGGACTAATGGACGATCCATTATGATATCAGAAAGTATAGATGAGAAAATATTGACTTTTCTAAAATCTAATCCCAATCAATCCTCTCATGATTTGGCAACGTTGTTGGGTTTATCAATAAGAACTGCGAGTGATCATTTGAAACGATTGCAGGATTCTGGGAAAATAGAAGCTGTTGGAATCGCACATAATACGAGATGGAAGATAAGACCTTAGGAACTCCTGCAATCATTTCGAAATAACAAATTACATTGATAAAGGATATTAATTATGGGCAAGACAGTAACTACATATTTGATAGACGGAGATCCGAAAGGGACTCAGTATGTATTCATCGAAAAAAAGATTTGCCCAATCATAAATTAAAGGAAACATGGCACAGAAAGAGGGATATTGGGACTTTGACGAGTATATCGTTGCCAGCGAGCCGCATAAACGGGAGCGGGCGGAGGCGTGGAAGGTGGCTATCGGTCTGCAAGCTGTGGATGGTTTGCAGGTTTCTGACTATTTGAAGCAGACGGCACGCCGGCACATCGAAGGCGAGATTACGATTGATGAAGCCAGGGAGCTGGTGAAGCAATATTACGTTTCGAAGACTCAGCATGATGAAGATGAAGAAGAGAAGGCAGAGGCTGACAACGTTTCGGGCAATATAGCCAAACTCATAGTCTCTCCCTCGTTCACCTTCAGCGCGGCTGGCCTCATGGCTGTCCATCGCGCCATTTTTGATGGGGTTTTCAAACATGCGGGTAAATTGCGCACATACGACATCACAAAGAATGAATGGGTATTGAGAGGGGACACCGTGCTCTATGGGCGCTGGCAGGACTTACGTATGACGTTGGACTACGACATTGAACAGGAAAAACAGTTTGACTACAAGGGGCTCTCTCTGGCGGAAGTCGTGGAGCACCTGGCAAAGTTTATATCGGGCATCTGGCAAATACATCCTTTTAGGGAAGGAAACACACGAGCGACAGCCGTTTTTACTATCAAATATTTGAAGTCAATAGGCTTTGAGGTTAACAACGATATGTTTGAGCAGCATTCGTGGTATTTCCGTAATGCGCTGGTAAGAGCCAACTATAAAAATGTGGCAAAAGGTATCAGTCAGGATTTCAGTTTTCTGATACGTTTCTTCCGTAATTTGTTGATGGGTGAGCAGAATGAATTGAAGAACCGGTACATGCTCGTGAACCCTCCGGAGGAATGGGAGGACCTTACAGGCACAGGACAAGTACAGGACAAGCTCGGGACAAGTGCAAGACAAGCAAAAGATATCCTACTTTCCGATGATCCGAATATAGAGAAACTTGTTAGCGTGATTGGCCCACTTCAAATGTCTGTGAAGCAAATGATGGAGGCAACAGGTTTGAAGGGCCGCGATAATTTCTTGAATCTTTATCTTAATCCATCTATCTCTGGCGGTTTTATCCGCCTGCTCTATCCCGAGTCGCCCCGTCACCCTCGTCAAAAATACTTGTTGACGGTAAAGGGCCTGGCGCTTTACAATGAGCTACTGCAAGAGATGTAGCTGCTATCCAATAACATCTGGTGTCATATTTGACTTAACGATACGAATCATAGCAGTTGGAACACCACAATCTTTAGCTACATCTTCCCAATGTGTGGCAGCTTCACATACTTCATCGATAACGGATGCGGCATCTTTGATGTTGTTCTTGGAAGCGAATGCCAACAGGTCGTTTCTGGTAATATTGTCAAATTTCTCATTGATGGACATCTGGTGGGTAGCCGTCCAACCACCATTAGGATTATAGGCATAGCTCATATCATATGCTGGTGAGAGGCGCCATTTCCCATCCCCTTCCATCAAGAAAGAGATGTTCTTTGTGTGATCATCCTGATTGCGAATTACAACATTAAACACCATTCGGCGGAACATTTGCCTGGCTTCAGCGTAGGACAATCGTAGTGCTCGCATGACGTTGAAGGCCTGTTCGTATGAATAGGCTTGATGGAGTTGGTAATCAAAATGAGCAATTCCACAAAGAGTCTGCATGTGTACCTTTTTCCCTTCCTTCCGATCAAAACGTTTTGTAAGGAAATGTGCTCTTCCGTTTTCCTCAATGAGAGAACAATCTGACATCTCTATGCCACAAGACTTGGCTAACTTGTAGAAAGAGTACTCCAGTCGTCCGTAGTTCTCGGTCTCTCTGAAACCAGCCTTAGCAGAGACTCCATCAAGTTTGATGAGGTAGTAGTCGAAGCCAGCGGGAACTTCCACTTGACCAGAACGGACTTCTCCAGTCGCTTTGTTATAAGCGATGATGGCCTTAGCCCGCTGGCCACCTGCAGATGTGCCAAGGCGCAGAATCTCAGCGATAGCTGCTTTCTTGTCATCTTCCAGATTTGTTGCAAAAGAGGATTTTTCCGTTAGGGCATCTTTGGCCACCTCGACTAATTTGTCAATCTCAAATCTGTCGTCAAGGCCGTAAGGAATGTCTATTGCAGGCTCAAATTCCAATGCCCCCATGCACCGTTTTCCTAAGAAACAGAGTGATTCAATGGGGTTGCCACTTGTGCGGCCTGTCAAGGACAGCCATCTGTCGAACAGGGCACGTCCATACGTGTCAGGCAATGAGTCTGCCAACATGCCAGGCAAACCCTGAAAGGTGTCCCTTCCCAAGTTGGCAAAAGAATAAACTCGTCCTTCCCGGACAGGCATCATCAATGGAGATGGCTCCAAATCACGGCCAATAAAACTTTGGTCATACTCAAATCGAGCAACTCCATACCTGTCATCCCAATTAAAGATGCCGACGGGGATGCCGAACATACTGACTTTCGCTACGTCTACCATGCAGACTCCTCCTTATTATTTTTAAGCCGTCCAGCTGCTCGTTGACGTTGGTGCTTGACGGTATTCGATTGTACAAGATTATAGTATTCACTGGGGCTCAGCTGTTCTTCATCCACCAAAGGCTGAAGCACGTCGAGTTTTCCTAATGTGCGTAGTACTCTCAAGAGAGAGTCAAATGAACCGATTTCCCCTTTCTCAATTTTCTTCAGAGAAGACAACGACACTCCAGCAGCATCTGCAAGACTCTGCTGGGTGATGTTCTGCCTTAATCGGACAATTTTCAAGTGACTGCCTATCCTGTTAAGGATTATGGCATCTGCAAGCATATAAATATCATCCATAATGGTTCAAAATTGAACTTTTGCGCTGCAAATATACGAACAATAGTTTAATTGCAAACTATTATGTAGAAAAATTTTTCTTAATTTGGCGCTTATTCTGATAATTTGTGGTGAGAATACCATTTTTTGCCTATAACAAAGCAGGAATATCCAGCCTGGGCTTGAACTTGGGACCTCCAGATTACGAGTATAGCTGTCATCCCCTCACAAACACTACGTGGGTGGCGGAGCCGGAGCGGGCGAGGAGGCCGGAGGCGACGAAGGCGTTCAGCTCGGCTGAGGCCTGGCGACGGGTGAGGTGGGTGAGCTGCATGTAGGTCGTGGTGCTGATGTAGCCGCGCTCGTCGAGGTGGTTCAGCAGGAGGGTGCGGCACTCGTCGGGGGTGGGGATGGTGCGCTCCTGGTTCATGGGGAAGGGCGTCTCGGCTCGGGCGAAGGGGCCTTTGAGCGTTTTCATGAACTCAGGCTTGGCATCGAAGTTCACGCGGCTGACGTGGAGGTGATGGGGCTTTACCTGGTCGGGCGAGGTGATGACGGGCTGGCGTCCCTCCTCGTCCTTGTCGCAGGCGATGCTGAGGCTGAGCGTGCCCAACCCCTCCAGCTCGACGTGCTCGCTGGCGTTGAGGTGCTTGGCAGCCGCCTGCACCACAGCCTCCATCAAGCCCATCAGGTCGGCAACGGTATAGGTCGTGGCTTCCTCGATCTCCTTAGCCAGTTCTTTAAAGGTAACGGTTTTCAACTTGACGACCTGCGGATAGAGCCGCGCCGCCTCTTCGTCGCTCCCCGATGTGCGGGGGAGCTTTTTGAAATCATATACTATAGCCATATCTTGAATTGTTTAGAGTAAGCATCTGATTCGTTTTTCCAGGCAACGGTTTATAAACAGGGGGCCTGTTTATATAAACACGGGCGCTGTTTATAAATAACATCAAACGTTGGGAAAACTTCTGCAATTGTTTTAAAAACATCTACACAATCTACACGGACAGGTCAGGGAGCTTGTTATTAGTGCATTAGGACGTGTAGATGGGTGTTTTTATCTACACTATCTACACAATCTACACGCTTTTTGGCGTTTTTTGTTTCAAACAATATACCATTCCAGCATTGGAACGTCGCGAAATAACGCCTTGTGTATTCATGTAGGCGCGGAAGTCGCGTGCCTGCCTTGTTGTCATCGGCTTGTGAACTGTCGGGTGCAGACGCTGGTTGATCTCGGAGGCGTAGAGCCATTCGGCTTCAGGGTCTTCAGGCTGTGCGGCTTCAAAGAGGGTGTCGAACGTCTCGGCTTCGGCTGGCATCTTCACAAAGCGCAGGTTGCGCTCCATCAATGCTTTCTCGTCCTGCTCGTCGAGCCAGTAGCGGCGCCCATGTTCTATTTCATAGACAGCTTCGGCATAGATTTGCGGGTAGTTGAGGGTCTTCGGCAGCTTGATGTTGCCCGTCACGTTCATGCAGACGTAACGGCGCGAGCCTGTCAGGTCGGTGATGACGTCGAAGTTGTTGCTCGTGCCAATGAGCGAGGCATAACGCGGCATCTGTGCCGACGTGGAGGCGTAGGGCTTATATTCGTCGATGGTGGGAAGCTGGAGCATGTTCTTCAGCACAGGCTGCTGGCGCTCCGTCAGGCGGTTTACCTCGTCGAAGTTGATGAGGCCGTAGCGCGTCAGCATCAGCAGGGCCTTGCGCTTGTCGTCTAATCTGTAGTTTTCCAGATAGTAGGGCTGCAGTTCAGGCGGCAAGAGGCTGCGGCAGAATGTGCTCTTGCCCACGCCCTGCGCTCCGATGAGGATGGGCATCGACTCGTTGCCCTTCCGACGATTCTTCCCCATCCAGAGGGCTACCATGCCGAGGAACCATGTGTGTGCCAGCGGGTACCATGCCTCGTCGTCCGTAGGGATGACGTGGAACAACTTGTCGATGCGCGGCCTCCTGTCCCACTTGGGCAGGCTGTCGATGAACTTGTCGAAGGGATTAAAGGTCATCACCCGATCCGACTTCAGGTAGCGCTTCACGTCACGATCCCAGACGTTGATGCCCTCCTCGCGAGCGTTGAGCGCAATGGAGTTTACAACCGTTTCATCCACAAGGCGGTAGCTAGTGTGGAGGCGCTTGCGTTCGCAATACTCCGTGATGCCCAGCACCTCGTTCCGACGGAACGAGTAGCGCCGTTGCATGAACTCCTGGAACGCCACAGCCTCCTCCTGCACCTTCGAGGGCGTGTTGATTGGGCCTGTTGACTCGTTGTCCCCATTGAAAGCCTCATGTACCAATTCCTTCAAATGGGCTTCGTCCAAGAGGAACGGATTGAGCTCCAGAATGAGCTCGCAGGCTTGTTCTTCCTCCACGCCTTTGTCGCGCATGGCTTCAGCCAGCAAGGTCAGGTACTTGTCCGAATTGCTTGGACGCATCCCAGGCAGATACTCCTCAAAAGGGGAGAGCGCTTGGTTGAAATTCTCCTCTGCGGAGGTGTTTTTTACATCAAATTCATTAAGTTTATTTCCCATAATAGCAGTAGTTTTAAAGGGTTATTAATACGATGCAAATGTACAAAAAAGATTTTAAACGCGCAAATTATTAGTCATTTTTTTCAGAAAAATAGAAAAAAGTGTGTAGATTGTGTAGATAGTGTAGATAAAAATGTTTATCTACACATGCTATCTAATTAATAATAAGCAATATAATGCGTTTGTGTAGATTGTGTAGATGTTTTGCAACTTTCTCGCGCGCACGCGCGAGAACATTATAATTATTGAATGTAGGCGACTTGCTTGAACTCGTAATGGCAAAGATGCATTTACTCCGTATTGCCAAACAAGCTGCCTATATCCATCGCAAGGAATTCGTCAATGGGAATTCCCCCGGAACCAACAATCAGGGAATAGGCTGGGTGGAACTTCTCGCGAAAGACCGAGAGACCGTTGTTGCTGGTTCTTCTTCCACTCTTGACCTCAATGGCGATGCATTGTTTGTTGTGCTCAATAATAAAATCCACCTCATCATCCCTCTCGCGCCAATAAGAAAGTTTGTAGTCGTATTTTGTAGCCTGATTTAGCAGGAATGAACCCACTGCGCTTTCAACCCATCGTCCCCAGAGTCTGGGCGTTGTGAAGGCTTTATTGAAATTCATACCACTTTGGACGGAAAAGAGGGCCGTGTTATAAACCATCAGCTTGGGGACGGAATTGTATTTTCTGGCACTATCAAATGCATATTTCATCAAACCACATAGTAGCCTCGATTCATTAAGCGTATTCAGATAACCAGCCAATGTCGTTACATTGCCTGCGTCTTGTAACTGTCCAAGCATTTTGTTCAGTGAAAGTTCTTCACTGGAATAGGCACAGCCGAGTTCAAACAGTTGCTTCATCAATGCAGGCTTATAGATGGTTTTCGTCTGAAGTACATCTCTCTCGATTGCTGGGGCTACAATGCTGTCTTTTATGTAGCTTCGCCATCGCCGCTCGTCGCCCACAAACGATGCCCCGCCTGGATATCCACCAAAATAAATGTATTGATTAATGTCGAAATTGAAAGCCTCGTGCATTTCGGCATAGCTCCAATGGGGCATTTTTATCATCTCGTATCTTCCTGCGAGCGATTCCGTCAGCCCGTCTTTCAGTAATAGCCTTGATGAGCCTAAAATGACAACTTTAAGGTTTAGATCGTTGAATGTATCATCATCCCATTCCTTCTTGACGGCTTCGCTCCAATTGTCAATCTTGTGGACTTCGTCAATGACAAGCAGATATTCCCTTTTTTTTGCTGCTATCATCCGTGCTCTGGCTGTTGCCCACATCTCACTTATCCAAGCAATATGGGTGTGGTCAACATTGTCAGCACTAACCAACATGTAAGGTATGTCGGTTTCTTGAAGAACTTGCTTGACTAAAGTGGATTTGCCCACTTGGCGCGGACCGGAGATGACCTGAATTTTGTTTCTTGGTTCGGAAATACGCGTCATTAAAACATTAAACTCTAATCTCTTAAACATAATAAGCTGATTTTGCTTTGCAAAGGTAAACAAAATTCTCAAATCTACCAAACAAAATTCTCAAATCTACCAAACAAAATTCTCAAAAGGGTTGTGGAGTATGATGCATTCAAGTGCGCATTTTGTAGGTAAAAGGGAAAGCTATAATAGTTCTCCTAAAAAAGTGCAGCTTGTTTCCGGAAATAGCCTTCAGAAGAGGTAGGCGACTTGCTTGAACTCGTAGTGGCGGAGGGTGCCGTCGGGGAGGCGGAGACGGAGGGTGCCGTCGGGGTTGACGCCTTCGATGGTGGCGGTGAAGTCGCCCTCTGCATCGCGGTAGCGGGCGGGGGTGCCGAGACGGTAGAGACGACGGGCGTAACGTAAGTTAAGAGTTAAGAGTTGAGAGTTAAGAGTAGAGAGGGTGGTGATGTAGCGGCGTGTGAGGGTGTAGAAGAGGGTGGGGACATCGAAGTCCTTGCCCGTGATGAGCCGCAGGGAGGTGGGGCGGTAGGTGGCGCCGATGATGTCGCGCCCAGGCAGGCGGAGGGTGGTGTCGCCGGGGGCGCTGCCGAAGTCGGTCTGGTTGACGTTCACGCCGAAGCCGATGATGGCCTGCTCGATGGAGGTGGCGCTGAGCTCGTACTCGATGAGGATGCCGCAGAGCTTACGGTCGTCCCAGTAGATGTCGTTGGGCCATTTGATACGCAGGTGTTCATCGGCATCGGGGAGGAGTTCGGACAGACCGTCGGTAATGGTGAGGGCAATGAGCTGCGAGAGGATGAACTGCTGCTGGGGGCGCAGGAAGGTGGGATGATGGCGTATGCTGCACAGGAGGTTCTGGCCTCGGGCGGAGTGCCAGGTGTTGCCGCGCTGGCCTCGTCCGGCAGTCTGGTAGTCGGCCATGACGGCAACGTAGGGCTGCGCCGGGTCCTTGGGGTAGGACTTGAGGTAGGTGTTGGTGGAGTCGGTCTCTTCCAGGTGAATGAAGGTGATGCCGTTGTTGGGTTTCATGTTTTTGGTTTAACGTTTAACGTTTAAGGTTTAACGAACAGGTCCTGTGGATTTTGGGGTTTTAAGGGTTAAGGGTTAAGGTTTAAGGTTTAACGAACATGTCCTGTGGGGTTGGGTTTAACGTTTAACGTTTAAGGTTTAACGAACATGTCCTTCGATGCCACCAGCGCGAGCCTCGTTAAACGTTCTCCGTTAAATCCTCTCACCAGCGCGAGCCTCGTTAAACGTTAAACATTAAACGTTAAACGAAATTTATCGGTGTGTGCGAACGGGCGGGAGGAAGGCGTCGATGATGTGCTCGAACTGTTGGTTGGGGGCTTCGCCGATGACGGTGACGATGTCGAAGCGGGGACTGAGGTTGAAGGGGCAGATGTGGATGTAGCTCTCGGCTGCCGAGATGAGGCGCTGGCGCTTGCGGGCATCGACGGCTTCGATGGCAGGGAGGACGTCCTCGCTGGAGCGGGTTTTGACTTCAACGAAGACAAGGTCCCGTCCGTCCTGGGCAATGATGTCAATCTCCTTGCGGCCGCTCTTCCAGTTGCGCTCGAGGATGCCGTAGCCCTTGCTTAAAAGGAACGCCGTGGCGAGGTCTTCGCCACGACGTCCCGTTTCGTTGTGTTCTGCCATGAGCCTTAGGCGATGCGGCGTGAGCCGTTGCCGATGACGACGTCGTAGACGAGCGGGGCATGGCCGAACATCTTGGTGAATTCAGCCTTGGCCTTGGCTACGAAGTTGTCGTAGAGCTCATCCTTGACAAGGTTGATGGTGCAGCCTCCGAAGCCGCCTCCCATGACGCGGCAGCCGGTGACGCCACACTCCTTGGCGAGGACGGCAAGGAAGTCAAGCTCTTCGCAACTGACGCCGTACTCCTTGCTCATGCCCCAATGGGTCTCGTACATCTTCTGCCCGACGGTCTCGTAGTCGCCTTTCTCCAGGGCGTAGCAGACGGCAAGGACGCGGTCCTTCTCGCCCAGCACGTAGTGGGCACGGCGATAGTCGATTTCGCTGACGAGGGGCTTGGCCTCCTCAAGCATATCGTAGGTGACGTCGCGCAGGGTCTCGATGTTGGGGTACTTGGGCTTGAGGGCTGCCACGACGTTCTCGCAGCTCTTGCGGCGCTGATTGTACTCGTCGCCCAGCATGTGCTTGACGCAGGTGTTGACGAGCACCAGCTTGTAGCCCTTCGGGTTGAAGGGGAAGTACTCGAATTCCATCGAGCGGCAGTCGAGGCGGATGAGGCATCCTTCCTTGCCGAAGACGCTGGCGAACTGGTCCATAATGCCGCAGTTGCACCCGCAGTAGTTGTGTTCGGTCATCTGGCCTACCTTGGCAAGTTCGAACTTGTCGATGTTGCCGTTGTAGATTTCGTTGAGGGCGAAGGCGAAGGTGCTCTCAAGGGCAGCGGAGGACGACATGCCTGCGCCGAGGGGGACATCGCCGGCAAAGGCAGTGTCGAACCCCTTGACCTCGACGCCGCGCTTCTGCAGCTCGCGGCAGACGCCGAAGACGTAGCAGGCCCAGTGCTCTTTCGGCTTGTCCTCTTCACGAAGGCCGAACTCGACGTAGTTGGCCTCGCCGTCAGCGGGGTCGATGTCGATGGCATAGGCACGGACGATGTTCAAGCCATTGGGCTTGATTTCGGCTACCATGCCCTTGTCCACAGCACCGGGGAAGACGAAACCGCCGTTGTAGTCGGTGTGCTCGCCAATGAGGTTGATACGGCCGGGGGAGGCATAGACAGCGCCCTCGGTATTGAATCTCGCTTTGAAAGCGGCTCTTACAATCTGAATATCCATGGTATATGGGTTTATAAGTTTATGGGTTTGGAATTACTCAACGGGGATGTCCTTGTTGACGTTCTTGCAGCCGATGAGAGCGTAGTAGAGCAGGTAGGCCAGCATGGCGATGACGAGCCAGTAGCTGATCATGTAGCCGGCGTTCTTGGCGATGAGGTTCTGGATGAACGGCATGATACCACCACCGACGACGAGCATCATGAAGATACCGGAAGCCTGCTCGGTGTACTTGCCGAGGCCTTCGACAGCGAGGTTGTAGATGGCGCCCCACATGACAGAGGTGCAGAGACCGCAGAGGACGAGGAAGAGACAGCTCAGGGGTACCTGGAACATGGCGAAGCCGTCGGCTGCGCTATAACCCGGCATGTTGACCGTGGTGCTCTTCGGGAGGAAGATGGCGATGAGGATGAGGATGATGGCAACCGAGCTGACGGTAATCATCTGCGTGCGGGTGCTGACCTTGCCGCTGATGGCGGTGCTGGCGGCACGGCCAATCATCATGAGGAGCCAGTAGACAGCTGCGATGGCACCGCCGATGGCAGCACCGTTGACAGCGATGCCGGCGCCCCTTGAGGAGGCATCAGCCAGGAAGAAGTTGACCTGGGCGGGGATGCCGATTTCGATACCTACATAGAAGAAGATGGCAATGGCACCGAGGACGAAGTGACGGAACTTCCATGCGCTGTGCTCATAGGTATGGGCGTTGCGCTCCTTGGCGGGCTCGGGAATCTTGACCATGCTGATGATGATGAAGGCAACGGCGAAGACACCCATGGCGATGAAGAGCAGCGGGGTGACGTCCTTCATGGAGGTGCTGCTGGTGACAGTGCCGATGAGGGCACCTACGAGCAGCGGGGTAAGGGTACCGGTGAGGCTGTTCAGCGTACCACCCGTCTGGATGAGCTGGTTACCACGGTTTCCACCACCGCCCAGGATGTTCAGCATGGGGTTGACGACGGTGTTGAGCATGCAGACGCAGAAGCCGCAGACGAAGGCACCGAGCAGATAGACGTAGATGGCAGCGCCGCCCAGGAAGTCGAAGCTCGACAGGTACTGGATGCAGATGCCGATGAAACCAACGGCAAGGGCTGCGAGGGTGGTCTTCTTGTAACCGATCTTCATCAGCATCTTACCGGCAGGGATACCCATGAACAGGTAAGCGGCAAAGTTCATCAGGTTACCAGCCATCTTGGACCACTCGTACTGGTTGCCCCAGATGTTGCCGAAGGGGGCAGCCATGTTGGTGACAAACGAAATCATCGCGAAGATGAAACACATCGTAACGATAGCTACTACGTTACTTTTCTTTTTTTCTGTACTCATTGTTTTTAGAAATTATTAAAGTGAATGAAATGGAAATGATTACTCTACGGAAAATTTATAGATGCTGGTCTGCGTGTAGACCTGCCCGGGCTTCAGCACCACGCTGGGGAAGTAGGCGCGGTTGGGGCTGTCGGGGAAGTGCTGGCACTCGAAGCAGATGGCGCTGCGCTTGGGGAAGGTGGCGCCATGGATGCCCGCAAAGCCATCGTGCCAGTTGCTGGTATAGACTTGTACGCCCGGCTCGGTGGTATAGACGTCCATGCGGCGTCCTGTGACAGGGTCGACACACTTGGCGGCGAAGGTCAGTTCGCCAGGCTGGCGCTTGTTGAGCACCCAGCAATGGTCGTAGCCGGCACCGTTGCGTGTCTGGACATCGTCGGCATCGATGCGCTCGCCCACGAGGTGCTCGGTGCGGAAGTCAAACGGGGTGCCCTCCACAGGGGCTACGGCACCAAGGGGGATGGATGTCTCGTCGATGGGGATGTAATGGTCGGCATTCATGGTCAGCAGGTAGCGCTCGCAGGAGGGGGTGTCCTTCTGCGTGCCGCAGAGGCTGAAGAAGCCGTGATGGGTCAGGTTGATGATGGTGTCCTGGTCGGTAGTTGCCTCATAGTCGATGACAAACTCGTTGTCGTCCGTGAAGGTGTAGGTGACGGTAACCTCTACCTTGCCAGGGAAGCCCTCCTCGCCGTCGGCAGAGACATAGTGCAGGCGAGCGCTATTCTCGCTCAGCTTCTCGGCATCCCACACGCGGGCGTGGAAGCCGGTAGGACCGCCGTGCAGGGCGTTGGGGCCGTTGTTGATGGCAAGGCTGTAGGTCTTCCCGTCGAGGGTGAAATGGCCCTTGCAGATGCGGTTGCCATAACGGCCTATAAGGGTGCTGAGGAATTCGTTCGGGCTATTGACGACGTGGTCGATGGTGTCGTGTCCCTGCACGACGTTGCCCATCTTGCCCTCGCGATCCGGAACCATGATGGTGCAGAGGGCACCGCCATAGTTGGTGAAGGCTACCTCGCAGCCCTTTTTGTTGGTAAGGATAAAGAGGTCGGTCTTTTTCCCTTGGATATCTTTCTGAAAATCTGCTTGTCTTAAACCAGACACGTTGTTGGGATTACATACGTTTTCCATGTTTTTGTATTTTTAGAGTGAATTGAGTATGCAAATATATGGAAAAACTTTGTAGCCACAAAAAATCATCAGAAATCTTTTCAGAAAAAAGCCGTTTTTTCATTTTTTAAGTCAAACTGGTCTCTTTTATTGGCATAAGATGCCCATTTTTTGCAGGTCGTTCTCCAATTGCCCGATGTCGGTGAACTGCAAACCGTGGATGCCGACATCTTCGGCAGCGTTGACATTGGCGATGTTGTCGTCGACGAACAGGCATTCGTCGGCTGTCAGGTGGTAACGTTCAAGGAGCAGCTGGTAGATTTCGGGATTGGGCTTGATGACGTATTCAAGTCCGCTGATTACCATGCCTTCCAGTTCTTTGATGAAGGGGAAATCATCGATGATGGTGGAGAGCGTTTCCCAACTCCAGTTGCTGAGTCCATACACGTGATAGCCAGCGGCTTTCAGCCGTTTGACGAACTCCAGCATGCCCGGGATGGGGCCTCCAATCATCTCGTGCCAGCGTTGGCGGTAGGCGGCAATGGCGTCAGCCCATTCGGGGTGTTGGGACGTCAGTTCGGCGATGCCCTCCGCGAAGGGCTTGCCGGCATCCATCTGCACGTTCCATGCCATGGTGCAAATGTTGTCGATGAACCATTGGGCTTTCTCCTTGTCGCCTTGAAAGTAGCGTTCGTATAGGTGCATCGGATTCCAGTCGATAAGCACACCGCCAAAGTCGAAAATGATGTTCTTGATCATATACCTTATTAATTATATTATAGGGGGATAATGGGGGGCAATCTCTAATTGAACTTCGTTCTTCCTCTGTCGCGACTCGGCATAGATTGTGTGGGGCACATCTCTGCTCTCGCTGCTCCATCGGTTCCTAATTTCTAATTCTTCAATTCTTCAAGTTCTTCCTTGCGCCAGTTAACCAGATAGACTTTCTGCGTGGCACGAGTGAAGGCGGTGTATAGCCAACGGTAGTATTGGATATCGCCGACAGCCTCGGGAGGAAGCCAGCCCTGGTCGATAAACACGGTGTCCCATTGTCCGCCTTGTGCCTTGTGGCAGGTGACGGCATAAGCATGTTTGATTTGCAGGGCGTTGTAGTAGATATCCTCACGCAGTTTCTTGTAACGGTCGGTCTTGTTCGGCAGGTCGGCATAGTCCTCCATAACTGCTTCGAAGAGCCGCTCGTGTTCTTCCTTGGTCAGCGAGGGGGATTCCGACGTCAGCGTGTCGAGCAGCACGGTAGCCTCCAGTTCATAGTCGTCGTAGTCGGGCAGGGTGAGCAGCACGTCGGCAAAGCGGAAGCCATAGAGCTCGCGAGTCCTTCGTATCCGTCGGACGACAGCCATATCACCATTGGCGAGGAAGGTGGGGGAGGAGGTGTCCTCTCCTGCGGCTTTCTCCTTTATCCAGAAATAGTTGTTCTTCACAATCATGATTCGGTCGCCCGAGCAGAGTTCCTCCTCGCGGTAAAGAATAGTGGCGCGGATGCCCCGATTGTAGATGTTGGCGTTTTTATTCGAACGGCAGATAATCATGGTTTCATCCTCGCCTGCATCGCTATAGCTGTCGGAAATTTTCTCGATGAGTTCTGATCCGTTGATTGACTGGACATCGGGCATGCAACGCAGACGGAGAGGTTTATTCAACCTGATGCTTGTAATACTCCCTCTGTCGGCTAATTGGCAGATACGCTCGCGTATGGCGGTAGCGTTCTCCAGTATGCCCGACATCTCATCCTGACGCATGACTCGCGTCAGTTCCATGGTCTTGACATCCGTTCCGTAATGGCTCAGGCGCTGGGGCGAGAGTGCAGGGCTCTCGTCCAGACCGACGGGAGGGAGCTGCGCGGTATCGCCCAACAACAGCAGCCGGCATCCCTCGCCCGAATAGACAAACTGGAAGAGGTCGTCCAAGAGACATCCGCTGCCGAAAGATGTGTCGCTGATTCCGTCGCCTATCATGGAAGCTTCGTCAACAATGAACAGGGTGTCGCGGGTCAGATTCGGACTCAGCGAAAACGACGTCTCGTCCGTCAGGCTTTTCTGTCGGTAGATGCGCCGGTGGATGGTATAGGCGGGGTGCCCGCTGTAGAGGGCAAACACCTTGGCTGCCCTCCCCGTGGGAGCCATCAGCACCACGCGCTGCTTCATGGCATCGAGTGTCTTCACCAATGCCGCCACAAGGGAGGTCTTTCCCGTGCCTGCAAATCCGCGGAGAAGAAAGACTTCGGAGGCGTTGCCGGAGAGAATGAATTCCGATAGTTGATGAATGACTTCAGACTGTTCAAAGGTCGGTTCAAACCCAAAATTTGCCCGAATTTGGTCTGCTATGAAGTTATTTATCATAAACTTTAAAAGTTTTTTTGAAAAACATTATTCTTTTTCAAACAAAAGTCTTAATTTTGCGGCTACAAAAGTAAACAATAAAAAAATAATAACAATGAAAAAAGTTTTAAACGTGCTTTTAGCACTCTGTGTTGTGGGTCTTGCTTACATTTGCGTAGGCAGTATTATGGGTACTATCAACTTTGATAAGGTTCGCAAAACGCGCGAAAAAGAGATTATCGCACGCCTCATCGACATTCGTTCCGCTCAGGTCGAATTCCGTAATCAGAACGGTGGTCAGTACACCGACAATTTCGATGAACTGATTAATTTCGTCAAGACGGGCAGCCTTCCTTTTGTCAAGAAGGTGGGTGAGCTGACGGATGTGCAGCTTGAGAATGGCTGGACGGAGAGGAAGGTTACCTCGATGATTGACGAAGCCCGCAAGGCTACCAAACCTGCCGTGGCAAAGAAAATCTGGCAAGAACTGGCAGAGGCCGGATTCGTTACACTTGCTGCCGATGGCACCCCCACGCTGCTCTACAGCCGTGATACTTCATGGGTAGCCGTGCTTGACACACTCTATCCGAAAGGCTTCAATGCCGACTCGCTCCGCTACGTTCCCTTCGGCAACGGCGCTCAGTTTGAGATGGCTGTCGGCTGCGACTCCAGCAACAAATCAGGTACAAAGATTTACCTCTTCGAGGCCAAGACGCCCTATACCGTCTATCTGGATGGCATCAACAAGACCGAGCTGGCCAACATCATCGACGACCAGGTGAAGCTGGGACGTTATCCCGGTCTGAAGGTCGGCGACGTCGAAATGGGTAACAACAACGCCGGTAACTGGGAGTAATCATCCGCCTGTGGTTGACTACGTCCACGCCGAGCAATACACATTGTCCATCCGCGTGAGTGCGGATGGATTTTGTTTTGCAGTCCATCATCCTAAACGGGCAGAGGAATTTGCATTCATGCCCTATGATACCGACCCGCTGCTGCCCGTTGTCGCCAATCTGAAGCGGGCGCAAGAGGCCTTGCCCATGCTCCAACATCGCTACGGCAAGGTTTACTTGCTTCTTGCCGATGCTCCCTGCCAGGCCGTACCGGAAGAGTACATAGGCGTTCTGGGACTTGGCGAGCAGATGGTGAGACTGCCTGAGTATGCTCTGGCTTTGCGTTTCCAGGCTGATGCGGTGCTGGTGAAATGGGTGGCTGAGGCATACCCGGATGTGCAAATCGTCCCAGGGCTTTTTCCCGTGCTTCGTTTCGCCCTTCAGGAAGAGAACATGACTCTTTGCCATCTTCATGGCAGGCGGATGGACATGCTATGCGTTCGAGACGGAAGGCTGCTGTTTGCCAACACCTTCGATAGTGATACCGCGGCGAATGGCCTTTATTATTTGCTGGGCACGTGGCAAGCGTTAGGACTGTCGCAGGAGGATGATGTGCTGACGCTCGTCGGGCGTTCGTCCTGCAAACGTGAGCTGGCAGCTAAGGCCAGCCGCTTTGTTCGTCGTGTTGTCGAGCCCAATCCGGCTGAGCTTTTCCATACTACGGAGCTTGCCCGCCTTGCAGCCGTTCCCTTCGATGTACAGACTCTGGTAAACGGATAGTCATGAGAGTGATTGCCGGCAAATATCGTCATCGTCGGTTCGACGTCCCCAAGACCTTCAAGGCGCGTCCCACGACCGACTTTGCCAAGGAGAATCTTTTCAACGTCCTTTCCAATTTTATTGATTTCGAGGATGTCCACACGGCGCTCGACCTGTTTGCCGGAACGGGAAGCATCAGCCTCGAACTGCTCTCCCGCGGCTGCGCTCGGGTAGTGTCTGTGGAAAAGGACTACGCCCACTATATATATATTAATAAGGTAAAGCGTGAGTTGGGCGACGAAGCCTGGCAGCCTGTCAAGGCCGACGTGTTTACCTTCCTCGGGCGCACGAATGAGCGCTACGACCTCATCTTTGCCGATCCGCCATACGCCCTGGAACGCCTGGCTGAGTTGCCCGACCTCATTTTGGGCAGCACTCTGCTGACTCCTGGTGGGATTTTTATCCTCGAGCATGGTGCCGATCACGATTTTTCTGCGCATCCGCGTTTTCTTCAGATGCGCACCTATGGAAGTGTACACTTCTCGTTGTTTTCCGAAAATCCTTAAAACATCTATAACAATGAAAAAAGCAATTCTTCTCCTCTCCCTTCTTCTTGCCCTCCCCGTGTGGGCACAGCGTATTGAGATTGACCTTTGGCCCAATGGCGCCCCGAATGACAATGGCCTGCTGCCTGAAAATGAGCGTGGTGCCAACGTCGGCAGCATCAGCGGCTCGTGTGTCGCTCATCTTACCGTCTTTCCTGCCAAGAACCCTACGGGAAAAGCTATCGTCGCATGCCCCGGAGGCGGTTATACCCACCTTGCCATGAATCACGAAGGATTCAACATGGCTGATTGGTTTAATGCACAGGGCATCACCTATGCCGTTCTCAAATACCGTATGCCGTGTGGAAAGTGGCAGGTGCCCCTCAGCGACACACAAGAGGCTATCCGTATCATGCGCAGCCATGCCGAGGAATGGGGATGTGAGATGGTAGGCATCATGGGCTCGTCGGCAGGCGGGCATCTTGCTGCCATGACTTCCACCCATTGGGATGACCACTGGCAAGCCTACGATGCCTCTGCCTATGGCATCCGTCGTCCTGACCTCAGCCCGCGCCCCGACTTCCAGATTCTGTTCTATCCCGTGGTGAGCGTCGATGCTGCCATTACCCATCGTGGAACGCGTGAGGGCGTAGTCGGCAAAAATCCCAACGCCAAGCAAGTAGATGCTTTCTGCAACGAAAAGAAAGTCAATGCCCAGACACCTCCTGCTTTCCTGATGCACTCTGCCGACGACCGTGTCGTGCCGCCCGAGAACAGCATCCGCTATTTCCAGGCTCTCGTCCAGAACGGCGTGCCCGTGGAGATGCACATCTATCCCACAGGAGGACACGGATGGGGCTACAACGACTCCTTCATCTACAAGCCCTGCTGGACGATGGAACTTTCCGACTGGCTCCGTCGCCTGTAACGAGCGGTTGATAACGTAGTGGAATAAATTTTTAGCGCAGTACTCTGGCAACTCAGAGCACTGCGCTAAACAATTAAAATCAAACTTTATTTTGCGAGGTCAGGCCTTTACTTGAAAACCTTCTGGGCAAACTCGGTGAGGTAGATGCGCCAGTTGCGCCAGATGTGGCCTCCTTCGGTTTCGAGGTATTCGTAGGGGTATCCCTTCTCGTCGAAGTAGCGGCGTAAGTCGGCATTCTGGGCGTAGAGGAAGTCGGTCTTGCCGATGGCAATCCAGTAGAGAGCAGGCTTACCGGCGAAGAGCTTGGCGAGCTCACCCTGCACGGTCTTGTTCTCCTGCAGCATTTGGTAGAAGGACTTTCCCTGTTGGTCTCCGCTGATATGAAGTCCTGCGGAGAAAAGGCCGACATAGTTGAACATGTCAGGGTAGCGCTTGGAGGTAGCGAAGGAGTGTCCGCCGCCCATCGATAAGCCGCAGATGGCGCGGTTCTTCTTGCCCTTGGCGACCTTGTAGTGGCTCTCGACATATTTCACGATGTCGGGGAAGCTCTCGTCCATCGAGGCGACAGCGGGCGTGTCGAGGCTGCCGAGGAAGGAGGGCGTGTACATTCCCTTTGACCATTCGCCCGGGGCAGCCTGGCAGTTGGTGTTACCATTGGGCATGACGATGAGCATGGGCTTGGCCTTGCCTGCGGCGATGAGGTTGTCCATAATCTGAGCCGCGCGTCCGAGGGTGGTCCAGGCATCCTCGTCACCACCGGCACCATGCAGCAGGTAGAGGACGGGGTAGTTCTTGCCCTTGTCGTAGCCGGCAGGGGTGTAGACGGTCATGCGGCGTTTCATCTTCAGCGTGGGGCTGTCGTACCACACCTTGGCTACATCGCCGTGGGGTACTTCGTTGACGCGATAGAGGTCTCCCTTGTCGCCCTTGGCATCGGAGACGATGAAGATGCTGGTGAGGGAGGCGATGTCGCGGTTGACATAGACGTTAGAGGGGTCGAGGATGCTCAGGCCGTTGACGCGGACGGAGTAGGAATAGAGTTCAGGAGCGAGACGGGGAGTCGTGTAGGTCCAGACGCCGTTCTGTTCCTTGAGCTCCACTACGCCGGGGGCTTCGTAGGTGCCCATAGCTGTCTCAATCTTCTGGGGCGCGAGGAAGTCGCCCGTGATCTCGACCTTGACGGCCTTGGGAGCGACGATGTTGAAGGTAACTGTTCCGTCAGGATTGACGACAGGTGAAGTGACTTGGCTGCCGCTCCATAGAGCTTCCTGAGCCATGGCTGCTCCGGCGCACACTACGCCGAGAACGAGGGTGAGAAGGATTTTTTTCATAAACTCTGTTTTTAAAAGGTATTAGTGAATAATAATCTTTTGTCCTTGGCGAAAGTAGATACCCGAGGGAAGTGCGCGGGTGTCAGTTCCAACGCAACGTCCGTCAGGTGAATAGATGAGTGTACTATTGGGCGCCACGCCTGTCACGACGGTATCGATGCCTGTGTCGAATGGGGCGTAGAGTTGGAGCTCCGAGAGACCGAAATCCGTAAAGAGGTTGTTGTCCTGTGCTGCGTGGTTACGGTAGTTCACGTCATCAACGATAATGCGGATGTAGCTGTAGGGGCTGCCGAGGTCGAGCAGGGGAGAGTACCAGTCGCCCTCCTTCTCCGTAACGAAACCGCCGTCCTGCGGGTAAGCGTTGCCGATGTTCTGGATGGTGCAGCAGTCGTGCCATTCTTCACCATCGACAGAGGCGCTGATGGTAATGCGCATGGGGCGTAGGTAGGTCTTCGTGGAACTGTATGCATGGGTGTAGAGCCAGAAGGACTGCACAGGCTTGGGCAGCGCAATTTCGATGTAGGGTTTGTCGAGGGCTGCCAGTTCCTCTGGTGTGTGAAGGGTGGGATTCGTCTGGTAGGCGGTGGAAGACTTGCCGTCGATGAGCGACGAGAGCACGTTGCGCCCTGCTCCCGGACTATTGGTGCTGAGTTGGGCAACTTCGTTAATCTGTGGGTACAGATTCGTGAAATCGTCGCTGGGGGTATTCTTCGAGCCGTCTATCCGTTCCGTTGTCTCATCGGCTGAGCCGAAACTGGAAGCTGGGATGAATGCCCATGCGGAGGGACCGTCAGGGGCTTCGCTGGGTGCAATGCCGGCAACGCGCCCGCCTACTCCAAAGCCACTCATCTCAAAGTCGGCGACGCAGTCGAGCTCTGTCTGTACACAGCGGATAGCGTGAGGATCATCTATGTGAGTCTCATAGGGATTGTCGCTCAAGGGGCAGACATAGATGGGGGCTGGACCTTCCGCCGTCAGACGGGCATAGTCGGCATCGATGTAGGAAAGGAAGCGTCCTGTACCTTCGTTCTTTATGTAATAACGACAGCCCTTATGGGTGGCATTGACGTAGGATACTTGCCAGACAAAGTTCGGGTTGCCCGGATCAACGTTGTTCCATGCCACGAGGCTATCGCCAAAGGCATAGAGAGCCTTGACAACACCGCCTGAGAAGGCTTTGCTGGTGATGATATAGCGTCCGTCGGCAAGGTCAAACCGGAGGGAAATATTATCGTGGGCAGTACGCAGGGCTGCTTCGAGGGCTGCATACTCCTCATCGGTAGCTGTGCGGGCAGCAAGAGCCAACTGGGCAGCTTCAAGGGCTTCGAAGTAGGCCTTGACGCCAATGGGGTCGTACATGGCGCTATGGTAGTTGATGCCGTCGCCCGTGTATTCGGCTACCAAGGCTGCCAATGAGGTGTAGGCAGGTGTCTCATCGGCACCCTTGAGGTATTCGAAGGGGATGCCCTCAAGCTTGAACGAGCTGAAGCTGAGGCACGACTGCCCCGTCATGTTAACGATGATACCCAGCGAAATCTCAGAGGGTTGCAGCAGGGAGAAACTGACGGTACAGTTGCTGAGCATGTCCCAGGCAAGAGCGGACGTCTCGCAGTCGTCCTCGCCCACCAGCTTAGAGCCGTAGTTGACGACGATGCGACTGGTCTGGGTAGAGGTGCCGTCGCTGAGGGTACACGAGAAGGTGTAATGACCCGCAGGGAGGTTGATGGTCTGCCAGAGGCGGTAGTCGTGCAGCTCGTCGGCGAAGTTGCTCCAGATGGTTTCGATGGTGATGTCGTTGCCATGAGCGGTATCGACGTGGGCACCTGTGACGATGCTGCCGCTCTTGATGGCGTTTGCCTCTTTCCAACCGCTGCGGGCGGTACCCATTTCAAGACGCAGGAAGCGACTGCTGTTCGTGGGGTTGACAGTACCCGAGGCGGTACGATAGGGACGCTGGTAGTTGGTGAGATAGCGTGCGGAGATGTCGCCTGAAGGCTCGGCTTCGAGGTCAAGGGTGAAGACGCCAAGGGCTGAGTTCCAGGCATCGCCATCAGGACCGAAGTTGACCCGAAGGGCATCGAGGCTGTTTGATGTACGGTCAATGACATTGCCGCCATTTTGGTTGAAGTCGTAATAGACGCAGAGCCCGTCGTCAGCTTGTGCCGATGCGATGTCGGCAATGGGGGCATTGCAGTAGCGACGGATAGCCTCTTCGTCGAAGGCGGTGCTCCAGATGCGGAGTTCATCCATCAGGCCATTGAAGCTGTCCGTCTCGCTGCCGATGACGACATCCCCTTCCCACGCGGGAGAGGTTGTGCCGAGCTTTGTGGTTGGGCTACTGAAGACGATAGCATCGCGCCAGAAGGTAACGGCGCCAGCGTTGTAAGTGATAGCGTAGTGATGCCACTCACTCAGTATGACAAAGCCGGCATCGGAGGTAACCTTTTTGCCGTCAAGGACAAGGGTAACGGCACCACTCTCAGCACATGAGGTACTGAAGATGCTGGAGGAGAAGGTGGCGCTGCCTGTGTAGGACGAGGGACGCATCCACCAGTCGATGGTGAAGGCCGGTGTCTCGGCTGCGATGGGGGAGTGGAGCTTCAGGTATTCAGTTCCTGTGAAGTGGAGGGCCGTACCCGCATCGGCGTTGCTGACGGTGAGCAGTCCGCCTTGGGTGGACTTGTTTGTTCCCTCCGTATTGCTGACGATGAGAGAGACGTCGTAGATGCCTGGGGCAGCGGGGACGATGACGGGATTCTTGCCGCTGATAGTGAAGCCTCGGCGGGGGTTCACAAGTTCCCATGTCCATGCTGTGGGCTCATAGCGGCTCTTGTCCTTCAGCCAAACGGTGTCGCCCAATAGGACTGTCGTAGGTGTGACATCGAAGAACGCAGCGGGAGCAGCAGCACTAACCGTTACCTCTTGGCTGACGGATGAGGAGCCGTAGGCATTCGTAGCCGTAAGGGTGACGTGGAAGGTGCCGAGAGAGGTGTAGAGGGCCGAGGCATTGGTGGTGGTGATACGCTCCACTTCAGCGCCGGGCATCTCCCAGACATAGGTGCAGCCGTCGCCTTCCGTGCGGTTGATGAAGCTGAATCTGTCGCCTGCAGGCAGCACGTTCGCTGAGGCCTCAAAGGCGGCAACGGGCGCCGAGCCTTCCTGAACGGTAATATCCGTACTGCCCCAGGCCGTCTCGCCATTCGTAAAGGTAGCTGCCAGCTTAATCGTAAAGGTGCCTGCTTCGGGGAAGACAAACGTGGGGTTCTTGCCGCTCACATCGGGCATCTCGGCTCCATCGGCATGCCACTGCCAGCTGACGGCATCGACAGAGGTAATGGCGCGGAACGTGGAGGGGATACCCGCTATGATAAGTTCGTCGGTAACCATTTCAACTGAAGGCTCCGAAGTAGAATTACAGAGGTCGTTGTTGATGTCTGTTTCCCATGTTCCGGTAGCCCAGAGGGTGGCGTGCTTGCCGGAGACCATTTCGCGGATGCGTACCTCATCGCCCACGTGGATGGTGTCCATGGGCAGATAGAGCAACAGATCCTCCTGCTCAGCGGGGTTGGCGATGCGGCTGTACATGTCAGCCTTGATTTCATCCTGTGTACGTACCTTCTTCCAGAGACGGAACTCGTCCAGCCCGGCGCTCCAGAACTGATTGGTGCCAGAATGTCCGAACTTCAGCGTGCCAAAAGCACCCAGACCCGAGTAGGTGTCGGAGGTGATGGCACCTTTGCGGACACCGTTGACGTAGGCTATCATGGTGTTGCGGTCTATGACAATGGCAACGTGTGTCCATTTGCCCGTCTTGAAGGCGTTCCCCAGTACCATACGGTCGCCAGAGGTGGTGTTCCAACCGGCATAGAGCTGCCCGCTGTTGTCGGTATGGAAGAGGAAGGTGCCCCAGCCTGGGCCCAGTTGGTCCACGTAGCTGCGGTTGAGGTCTGAGCGCATCCAGAATTCAAAGGTAGCCTTGCCCAGCGGCTGCGTGACAGCTGAGGGGATAGCCATGCCGCTCTCCTTCAGGATGAGGACGTTGTTGTCTTCCGACAGGGGTGTCAGGGCAAGAGCCGGATTGGACTTTGCGGATTCCTGCCGATATTCCCCACAGGCATAGACGGCGCAGACCGTGTAGGGGTCGCTGCCGAGGAGAGCAGGTTGATAGGTAGTTGTACCCGCAGGGAGCTCGGCAATCAGCTGGCTGCCCTCGTAGAGATTGTACCCCAGCAGCTCAATGCCCGAGGCTTGGGGAACTGTCCAGGAGAGGACGCCATCCGTAAGCTGGAGGTTGCGTGGGGGATAGATTTGTTCCCCAGGGACGATGACGCTGATGATGGTCTGCTTTCCTTTATTCTGGATAGTGACGTTGTGCTTGTCGAAGGGAATCTCAATGCCGTTCGGGTCCACCTCGTAGTTCATGATGGAAGCATCGTAGATGTGTCCTTCGCCCACAGCCGTGCCCTTGGTCCTGACGATAAAGAAATACTTGAGGGGTTTGGTACGGTCGAAGGTGAGCGTAAGGTCGGTGAGGTCGTAGCCAAACTCCATGGGCTCATAGTGCATGCCGTCCACCCAGCGCCCCAGCATGGGAACCTCGGGAGCGGGTACGCTGGCTTTCGAGTCGCCGGCATACTTGAAGTGTTCCATGTTGATGGTCTGATCGGGCTGAGTGGCGTTGAGGTCGGTAGAGATGCCGGCGCAAAGCAATATCTCGCTGCGGCGTGAGTAGTCCATCTTCAGCTTGATGGTACGCAGGGGACGATAGACCTTGCGGATGTAATACGAGCCGGGCGTCCAGACCACCTGATCGGTACCCACGCCATAGCAGTATTTGTAGGGGCAGTAGATGAATCCCTTGTTCTCCCAGCCGTCGCCCCACGAGTTGGCGATGATCCAGGCTCCCACTTCGTCCTCGTCCACTTCGCCCACTTTGCCGTCTTCGTCGAGGTCGAACTCAATGCGGTCGTCATAGCCAACGATGGTGAGGGCGTGGTTGTAGGTGTCGCCCCAGGCCTTGACGTACTTCATGCCCGCTACACCGATGTCCTTGTTGTTCTTTGTGTTTGGGATGGCTGCCCAGGTGCCGTAAGCTGCCACACCGATACCTGCTACGCCACCTGAGTGATAGCTCTCATCGCCACAGTGGTTGTAAATCCATTCTTTCAGCATCTGGCGTCCTTCGGGGGTGTTGGTGGCAGGGAACGAGAACGATGACTCCGCTCTGTTCCACATGGCGCTGAACCATTTGTCGTAGCCCTGCATCCAGCCATAGTCGTTGTCGTCGTGGGTCTGGGCGCCGAAAAGCCGGCTGTAGGTTCGTCCTCCGTAGGTGACGACGTTGGGGATGCCGTTCGTACAGGCCATCACCTCCTTGTCGCTGTTCTGGTAGGTGAGCAGCCAGGTGAAGTGGGTGGGGTACATGTTCTCGGGCAGCGAGCCGTCAAGACCGCGCCAGGCGTTGATTTCATGCCCGAACATATAGGCGATGTTCTGTGCCGAGCCACACGAGCCTCCGTCCTGATTGAAGATGGGGGAGAAGTATTTGTCTTCGCCATTGTTGACATGGTCGGGCAGTTCCGTCTTGACGCCGGCACGCTGACGTGCCTTGAAGCGTTGATAGACCGGGTTGTCCGTCTGATGGACAGGCTCAAGGTTGAGGTCGGGGAAGAGGGTGCGGTCCACCGAGATGACGTCCTTGCCGACGGTCACCTTCTCCGTCCTATGATTGTTCTGGGCCATTGCCGTTGCCCCTCCTGCGAGGCAGAGGGCTGCAAACAGCATGATATTCCAACATCTCTTTTTCATGATGACAGGGTGTTCTTTTTTTGGGTTTTATCTTTTGATGAATGATTATCGTTCTCGGATGAAGTCCAGCGCCTCAAGGATTTCCTCGCGTGTGGCGGCGCTGTCAAGACGCACATCGCCTGGGGCTGCCAGCAGGGCAAACCGCACAGCGTCAGCAGACAGGTTCTTCTTGTCGTGCAACATCAGGGCGTAGAGTCGTTCGTAGTCCTTGCAGCTGATGGGGCAGGGGCCATAGAGTTCGCTCAGCAGACGGGTGGTGCTGCGGAGGGTCTCTATGGAGAAGGTCGGTTCGTGGGCGATGTGGGAGAGATAGAGCTCGCCAATCATGCCCCAAGCCACCGCGTAGCCGTGCAGGACGGGGGTGTGCTTCTCCAGCAACAGCGATTCGATGGCGTGGCCGATGGTATGCCCGAAGTTGAGTGCCTTGCGGAGCCCCTTTTCCGTGGGGTCGGCTGCCACAATCCGTTCCTTGATGCCTACGGACTGGCGGATAAGGGCTGTAGCGTCTTTTCCCTGGCTGAAGATGTCTGCCAGTTCGTCCATTTGGGCTAAGGCGTTGCCTTGGCTGCCGATGAGGATGTGCTTGAACATCTCAGCCATGCCGCTCAGGAGGTTCTCCTTGTCGAGTGTGGCGAGGAATCCGCTGTAAAGGACGACATGCTCGGGCAGGTGGAAGGCTCCGATTTCGTTCTTCAGCCCAGCGAAGTTGATGCCTGTCTTGCCCCCTGTGGCTGCGTCGACCATGGCCAGCAGGGTAGTGGGGACGTTAATGTAGCGGATGCCGCGTTTGAATGTGGCTGCTGCGAAGCCTCCGATGTCCGTCACGACGCCCCCGCCCACATTCACCAGCAGGCTGTGGCGTGTGGCGCCCTGCTCCGAGAGCGCCCTCCACACGAGGGCCAGTGTGTCGATATTTTTGTTGTCGTCCCCCGCTGCAACGGTGATGGGCTGTCCGGAAAAACCTGGAAATCCGGAAGCTCCGGACGACAGGACGAGCGGCAGGCACTTCTCTTTCGTGTTTTCGTCGCAGAGCACAAAGACGCGGTCCGCCTTGGCTTCGTGGATGAGGTCGTTGAGGGTTTGGCTTATGTCGGTGGAAGTGATGATCATAGGGTGCAATAATAGGCCAGTTTGTAGAGTTTGAAAAGGAAGAGCGAGGGGCGCCCGCTCTGTATGAGCCGCCTCTCCCAGCGTCTGCCACAGCGTTTGTAGAGCCACGCCAGCACGGGTGTCAGCCCCATGCGGCGTGCCTTCCGATAGCTTTTCAGCAGGGTGGAGTAGCCCTCCAGCTCGCGCTCCATCTTCTTCAGGCTGCGCAGGGCTGTGCGGCTTTTTTCAAGGAAAACGTCGTTGGTTTCGATATCGGTGTTGAGGAGGGGGTTGTCGATGTGGAGGATGGGTATTCCCCTGCGTTGCAGCTCAGCCCCGAACAGGGTGTCCTCGTGCCCGTATTCCGTAAACTGCTCGTTGAAGCGGATGTCCATGAACGTCTCCCTGTCGATGAGGAAGCTGAAGGAGGTGAAGCGCTCATAGGGATGCCGGTTCCGCGCTGCTGCCAGCCGCTGATGCTTGGCGGCCTCCTCGTAATAGAAGCGCAGGCTGACGTCGGGCGAGGGGAGGACGTCGACGTTGTGCTGCCCTCCACACACCACGGGTGCCAGCGTGGAGGCCTGCCAGTAGCGTTCCAGGAAGTGGGGGCTGTCCACAGCCGCGTCACAGTCGATGAAGAGGAGTTTCCTGCCCCGTGACTGATCGGCCAGCCAGTTGCGCACACGGGCCCGTCCCAATCCCAGCTTCTCGTCATCAGCCACAATCACCTCGTAGTCGATGCCCAGGGCATCACCCTGCGTGTGCAGGTCGGCCACCAGCTGCGTGCAGTCATAGCGATAGACGGGAATCAGTATGCTTAAATCGCCCATTTTTTAAAGAATCCTCTAAAATCGTGCGAAGATAGGAATTTTTTTTCGTATCTTTGCAAGGTTTTATTCAATTTTCAATTTTCAATCCTCAATTTTAACGATGGAACCGCTGGCAGAACGCATGAGACCACGCACGCTCGACGACTATATCGGTCAGCAGCACTTGGTGGGCGAGGGGGCAATCCTGCGTCAGATGATTGAGTCGGAGCGCGTCTCCTCCTTCATCCTCTGGGGCCCTCCGGGAGTGGGCAAGACCACGCTGGCCTACATCATTGCTAACCGGCTGGAGAGCCCGTTCTACACCCTCAGCGCCGTCACCAGCGGCGTGAAGGACGTGCGCGACGTCATCGACAAGGCGCAGAAGAACCGCCTCTTTGCCAAGAACAATCCCATCCTCTTCATCGACGAGATCCACCGATTCAATAAGTCCCAGCAGGACTCGCTGCTGGGGGCTGTGGAGCGGGGCATCATCACCCTCATCGGCGCCACCACAGAGAATCCCTCCTTCGAGATCATCCGTCCCCTGCTCAGCCGTTGCCAGGTCTATGTGCTGGGCTCGCTGGAGAAGGACGACCTGCTGGCGCTGCTGAATCGAGCCCTTACGAAAGACACGTACCTCCGCCAGCGCGACATCGAGGTACGTGAGACAGAGGCCCTCCTGCGCTATAGCGGAGGAGATGCCCGTAAGCTGCTCAATGTGTTGGAGTTGGTGGTTGAGGCTGAGAAGGGCGACAAGGTGGTGATTGACAACGCCACCGTCAATCTCCGCCTCCAGCAGAACCCCCTGGCCTACGACAAGGATGGCGAGATGCACTACGACATCATCTCCGCCTTCATCAAGTCCATTCGTGGCAGCGACCCTGACGGGGCCCTCTACTGGCTGGCCCGTATGATTGAGGGGGGCGAGCAGCCCGAGTTCATCGCCCGGCGTCTCGTCATCTCCGCCTCCGAGGACATCGGCCTGGCCAACCCCAATGCCCTGCTCATCGCCAATGCCGCCTTCGATGCCGTGATGAAGATAGGCTGGCCCGAGGGACGGATACCCCTGGCTGAGGCTACCGTCTATCTCGCCTCCAGCCCCAAGAGCAATTCCGCCTATATGGGCATCGGCGCCGCCCTGGAGGAAGTCCAGCGCTCTGGGAATTTGAGTGTTCCCCTTCACCTCCGTAATGCCCCCACGAAGCTGATGAAAGACCTTGGCTATAGCGAGGGCTACAAGTACGCCCACGATTACGAGGGCCACTTTGTCCTCCAGCAGTTCCTTCCCGACGGCCTGACCTCGGCCTCCTTCTGGCATCCCCAGGACAACCCCGCCGAGGCCCGCCTTGCCGAGCGCCTCCACGCTCTCTGGAAAGACCGCTATTGATAGTTGTTTTGAAAGAACAGAGGGGAAATAGGTAAAGATGTTTACCCCATCTTTATCTTAGCAAAAAAAGTGAGATGAGGATGAGGGAGAAAAAAGTATGGAAATACGTGATTACAAAAGAATCTTTATGGTCAAATCACCTACGTTAACAATATACATCTTATCCTTATTTAACGGAATATCTATTATCGAAGATGTGGATGTTTGTTTGGCAACAATCTTTCCGTCTTCATCATAAATGGAAATAGTATCACCTAATTTAGTTCCAGTAATGTGTATTACCTCGTTATTACCTGTAACGCGGATTTCGCTATTCCTTCTTGGGCTTACTGATGAGCCATCATCTTCGTATGCAACAATCAAAGAGGATGCTTCCGTAATAACAGGAGTTGTATAGATGTTGTTTCGTATCTCGCTAGTGACATCCATACCATTAAATGATACGCTATGAATCTTCCAGCCTGTTTCAACGCTGAAGAAAAATGTTCGTTCAAGCCCTATTTCTGTCATAGTACTTACTGCTCCCTGTTCCCCCAATTTGATTTCAATTGGAACAAACTGATCTGGAGTATTATGTATTCTAATGACTTTGCTGATGGTGTTGGACTTGTAGTAGTTCTCATTGCCTTTGTTGGTAGCTTTTACCGTTACACTTCCTGGTGCTTTACATATTAAAAAAGCTTTTTTTCCTATTACTTCAATAGACGCGATAGACTCATCGCTGACTGAATACTCAACATCCAGTTCTGAACTAACTTTCGCAAGTAGTTCTATTTCCTCCTCAACAACAACACCTTCAAATTCTTGTTCCCAAGTCAAATCTTGATATGCTTTTTCAATGGTGAATGTGGCAATTTGCGTTCCTGTATAGTGGCCTTTACCTGTTATTATTACAATAGCCGTTCCTGCATTAATGTTATTTTTGTATGATACAGTATAATGAATACCATTAACTAGTGTTATTCCTCCGTCTTTTACTATGATATCTGGTGTTTGGGCGAAACCGTTATAGGGTTGGGAATCAATAGTAACACTAACTGTGATGTCAGAATTACTTATGTCTGTGTAGTAAGTGGGGGTGAAGGAATATCTAATACTCATATCTGCACCTATTGTTAGATACGACATTTCTTCATCAGTATATGGTGTCTGTTTTTCAGCACTATCATATGTATATTTTTGACCATTTCGATCTACACCAAGATTCAAGATATTACCATGTGTCTTCCATCCATCCATAGGTGTAACAATGTCAATACCCATATCAAGGGCTTTGTCAAGGATATAATACCATGCAGCAAGATGAGTACCAGGAGCTGGATGCCATTCATCCCATGAGCTAATTTCAAGCCTTGAAGGAGGATGGTTTATATAATCGTGAACGTTATCTCCAATAATATCCATTATCTCGTTATACTTCAAGGGAACTATCCATTCGTTAGGATAATTGGAATCCTTTCCTCGTAGTTCTGGTTGGCCGGCTTCTGCAGAAGGATAATCACGCCCATTAAGATAATAATTACTAAAGTATTCTTGATCATTAGTATGAGACATAAAAACAACCCATGATTTATCCTCAATACATTTCTGCAACACTTTTTCCCTATTTAAAACCCATGCATCATTCCATACATTGTAGCCTTGACCATTAAAGTCACTGGGATCAGCATCAGCCCTATTTACAGTAGCTGCAATAGGTGGGTTATTATAGATGCCAGATGTTCTGACAGAGAAATAAGCATATTTTCTGCCTGCTGAAGCAGTCCACACAGAAGATGTTCCTCCATTATGAACAATCACTTTTTCATAGGGCAAGCCTAACTCAGTAGCTCTTCTTTCCCATTCCCCCCAACTATAATCAAAATCAAAGTCCCTATTAAAATACCAGGGTCCTGCATGAGATGCGTTTGGATCATCTGCGTTTGTATATTCTCTATAGAATGGTTGTGCATATTTCTTTGTGGGTGTTCTTTCAACCCACGCAGTCTTTGTTGAATTGACTTCGTACCATTTACCTGAAAGCCTATCTAAAACGCAAGTGTTAGAGAAAGACAAATAACCACTATAATAACCTTGCGTAAGTATTTTTCCAGCAAGTTCTGAATCAATACCGTCAACGTAATAGGAACGTTGTGGAAGTTGGGCAGTCATGGAGTGATTAAGCACGTTCCAGCCCATTTTGTCATGCAACCACCTCACAGCGTTTCCATTAGTATTTAAAGCTGAATAATCATCATTAGATTGTTTAAAAGTCGTAAGTCCAACCCTATGACCTTCACATGCTAATCCAACTGGAATATCTTTATGGTGTTTGGTAGCAAGGGAAAGCGTAATCGGAAACAATACGGAGAAATAGCCACCAGTATTTTCAGAGGGAGTCGTTGCTCCCTTTGAATCGGGAATTTGATTGTCAATGGTGTCGTCATCTATAAGACTGATAATGGGCCGGAGATTTGACTTATATTCAGTTGAGCCTTTAATTGTCATTGTATTACTTGTGAAAAAATCGCTCAACATTGCCAATATCTTTGGATCGTTGGACATCTCAATGTTGTCAACACCAGAGGCAAGAAGCTCTGATACAAAAGATAGGATGCTATCTGTTAAATTAATGATTTCATCGTTATTAAAAACATCAAAACACATAGTATCCTCTGTCTGGCTAATAGCTTTGCTGTTTACCTTTGCACTTATACTAACGCATTCCAATATCATATTTAATAGAAACAATGCGACAAATAACAATAAGTTTTTTTTCGTAGTGATTTCTATATTCATAATAATCCGTCTTCCGGCTACTTACCCTATAGTCTGAATTTGATTTTAGTTTTAAAAAAGAAAAGAGCGTGGGTAAAGTCCGTCTGCTTATCCCACGCGCAGGTTCTGGTAGTTACCTCTATGTTAGGATACGCACCCAGCCAGCCCACGCAAAGATTATATCAAACACAACGCATCGCAAAGATGCGAGTCTAATATAACAAGCGTGTCCGCTTCGTGCATTCTCTTCTAACATAGATACAACAAATTTACCAGATTTGCGCGTAGAAGATAACGTCGAATACGTCTTTTCTTTAGGCCAGGGATCTGCACGAGGTCCAGCCGCATTGTCCATAATGATGACTCGAGCCCTTTTATGGCTCAAGTTGGCAGCAAAGGTAGTATGTGTGGAGCGTATATGCAAGAAAAACGTCAGTTTTTTTACAAAACTTGAATAGAAGTCTGTCAGAATAGTAGCTCATCCGTTGGAGTTGAAGTAGGGAGATTGCTTCTTTTTCCAAAAAAGTTGTAAAACATCTACACAATCTACACGAACGGGGTATTGGGCTGAATTATTGCTGTTTGAGGCGCGTAGATGAGGCATTTTATCTACACTATCTACACAATCTACACGGTTTTTCGGCATTTTTGCAGATAATGCACTATAAAAAAAGTATTTCGTTTCGTGTGGATAATTTGCCGTTCTTAAAAAAACTTTTGTCAGCGAATTGGACGAATGAAGCGAGTCGCGTTATTCCTTTTTGTAGCGTTTGATGTCGTTTATAAATAGGGGCGGCGTTTATATAAACACGGGCGCTGTTTATAGATAGAGTAGGCGAATGGAAAAATAACGCAGGCAAATAAATTTTTAGAGTAGGGGAATAATTTGCCAGAGTAGGGGAATAATCTGATAGCGCAGGCAAATAAAAAAAGAAAAAGGCCTACTGGCCTTTCTCTCGTGGAGCATACGAGACTCGAACTCGTCACCTCTTGACTGCCAGTCAAACGCTCTAGCCAGATGAGCTAATGCCCCGATTTTATGAGCGGAAAGAAAACTCGTTTGCTTTCCCGAATTTGAGGGGTAAAGACGAAGTCAATGCCCCGATTTGTAATTGGAAAACGCGCTTGTTTTCCTTTTTTGCGGTGCAAAGGTAGCACGTCTCGGAGAAATAACCAAGAAAAAAAGTGAAAATTTTTGAAATAATGATGAAGATTGTTGTTGTTGGGAGTTTTTAGGTAGGCTGCGGCTCGGAAATACTCAAATATATTTGGGATTTCTCTCGTTTACTCGTACCTTTAATCCCCCCAAGGGGGGCTTTTAATTAGGCTGCGCCTCGGATAATTGCAAATAAATTTGCATTATCGCTCGGCTTGCACTAATTTTGCACCATATTTCCGAAGCGGATGTTGAAACCAGTTGTAGAGAAGGTGATATTGGGCATCGACCCGGGGACGAACCTCATGGGGTACGGTGTGCTGAAGGTTACGGGCACGAAGGTGGAGCTCGTGACTTCGGGAGTCATCGACCTGCGCAAGGTGGGCGACGTGTATCTGAAACTGGGTGAGATTTTCCGCCGTGTACAGAGGGTCATCGATGCCTTCCTGCCTGACGAGATGGCTATCGAATCGCCTTTCTTCGGTGCCAACGTGCAGAGTATGTTGAAACTGGGCAGGGCTCAGGGGGTGGCCATTTCGGCTGCCATCAGCCGCGACGTGCCCATCAGCGAATATGCCCCCACGAAGATAAAGATGGCCATCACGGGCAATGGCTCGGCCTCGAAGGAACAGGTGGCCGACATGCTGCGCCGCATCCTCGCCATCCCCACGGAGGAGATGCCCCATCACCTCGATGCCACGGACGCCCTGGGTGCCGCCTACTGCCACTACCTGCAGATGGGACGGCCCGAGGTGGAGAAGGGCGCCAGCTCGTGGAAGGCATACGCGCAAAAGAATCCGGACAAGATACATGGGATGTGAGATAGTTAAGAGTTAAGAATTAAGAGTTAAGAGTTAAGAAAATTCGCTTCGCGGTGAGAAGTACCCCTTCGGGGCAGAAATTTGACAAAATTTAGTTCAAAATTGTTCAAAATTAAACTCTTACAAGTAAAAATAGAATTTTGTAGAATTTTTTTATAATTTTGAAAAATTTCTCGCCGAAGGCGACTAAAAAAACCTCGCCGGAGGCGACTAAAAAGATAAAAATATGAAGAGGATAGCAGTTTTTGCCTCGCACAACGGGAGTGATCTGCAGGCCGTCATCGACGGCTGTAAGAGCGGGCAGATAGAGGCCGAGGTGTGCCTGGTCATCAGCAATAACTCGAAGTCTTTTGCCCTGGAGCGTGCCCGCAAGGAGGGCATCCCCACACGCCACATCAGCAGCCGGCGGTACCCCGACGAGGAGGCTCTGGCACAGGCCATGCTGGATGCGCTGGCTGAGGCTGGGGCTGACATGGTGATGCTGTGTGGCTACATGAAGAAGGTGCCCGAGGCTGTCATCCAACGGTTTGAGGGACGCATCTACAACATCCATCCTGCCCTGCTGCCCAGACACGGGGGGCCTGACATGTACGGTATCCATGTGCACGAGGCCGTCATCCGCGAGGGGGATAGGGAGACGGGCGTCACCATCCATCGCGTCAGTAACGTCATCGACGGCGGCGAGATAGTGGCGCAGACGCGCGTGCCTGTCAAGGAGGGTGATACGCCTGAGACCCTGGCTGCTCGTGTGCTGGAGCGGGAACACAGCTTCCTGGTGGAGGTGCTGAGTGAAATAGTAAAAAATAATGAAGAATGAAAAATGAAAAATGAAGAATAAAATGTTCCGTATGCAGTATTCCGTTTCCCAAGCTATTTATTTTTCATTTTTAATTTTTAATTTCCATAAATATGAAGCATACAAGAGAGGAACAGATGGCAGCGTTCGGAAGGCTGTTGGACATACTGGATGAGCTGCGGGTGAAATGCCCGTGGGATAGGGTGCAGACCAATGAGACCCTGCGTCCGAACACCATCGAGGAGGTGTATGAGCTGAGTGATGCCCTCCTTCAGGAAGACGACAAGAATATCTGTAAGGAGCTGGGCGACGTCCTGCTGCACGTGGTGTTCTATGCCAAGATTGGCGACGAGAAGGAGCAGTTTGACATCAAGGACGTCTGCGACCGCCTGTGCGACAAGCTCATCTTCCGCCATCCGCACGTGTTCGGCGAACAGCAGGTGAACGGCACGGATCAGGTGCTGAAGAACTGGGAGGAACTGAAGCTCAAGGAGAAAGGAGGCAACAAGCGTACCCTGAGCGGTGTGCCTGCCAGCCTGCCCTCGCTCATCAAGGCCTTCCGCATTCAAGAAAAGGCCCAGAACGTGGGTTTCGACTGGGACACGGCCGACGGTGCCTGGGACAAGTTGCAGGAGGAGTTTGCCGAACTGCGTGAGGCCCTCAAGCGCGAGGCTGCTCCTGAGGAGGGCGACCGTCCGCAAGTGGCTGAGTATGACGAGGTGGAGGCCGAGTTTGGCGACCTGCTCTTTTCGGCTGTCAATGTGGGACGCTTGTCGGGGCTTAATCCTGACTCGGCCCTGGAGCATACGAACCAGAAGTTCACCCGCCGTTTCAACTACGTGGAGGAACGTGCCCTTGCCCAGGGACGCAGGCTGAAGGATATGACACTGGCTGAGATGGATGCCCTGTGGGACGAGGCAAAGGCGAAAGGACTTTGAAGATTGAAGATTGAAAATTGAAGATTGAAGATGGTTTAACGTTTAACGTTTAAGGTTTAACGGAAGAGATGGTTTAACGTTTAAGGTGTAACGAACACGTCCTCCGACGCCATCGCGCCAGCCTCGTTAAACGTTAAACGTTAAACATTAAACGAGAATTGAAAATTAAGAATGAAGAATAAAAGGGACGAATCTCCAGTAGAGAAGCGACGTGTCGCACCCTGGGTGAAGGACCTGCTGGTTGCCTTTGCTGCCACGACATTGTCCATTATCCTGACCTTCGGCACGACTGCTGTCGTAAACCGCGTCAGGCAGAAGCAGGAGCGCAAGCTCACGGCGCTGATGGTGATGAGCAGCATCGAGCAGTTTGTGCGCGACCTTGAGGGAATTGAAAAAATCGCGGCTCACCAAGACAGTGTCGCCACCTGGCTGCTGAATCTTCCCATTGAAGATGTGGCCAGATTAGGCGACGAACCATTGATCGATACGTTTCAAGATGTTCGCTCAATGGTCGTCATCAACCACGACAGAACAGCAGAAACGATTTTCAGCAGCCATATCGACACTTGGAAAAACATGGGGAATTTCAAATTCATCGACAATGTGGGATGGTGTTTCTCCTACATGAATTCTATAGAAGAGGATTATAATCAAATAGTGCTGGAGATTGAGTCACCGGCAGCTGATATTAAAGTCCATCCGGCCAACTATCCCGGCAATTCAATGGTAGAGAAGCTTCTGCGTAATGATGAAGTAAGAAGCAGTCTCAAAGAGATCCACAATTTGAGAAGAAAACTCCGCTATCTAACTGCCAACTTACGTATGGAAAACCGTAACAACATGCGTCTCATCGGTATTTCGGAAAAAGAAGTCATGGCCTTTACGGACAACCTGGGCGCTGCCGATGACTACGAAGATAAGATATTGAATCCATTTGATTTCGAGAGTCCTGCTATCGAGATGGATTCCCTGAACGCGAACCTTCCCATCGCCCGCCAGGTCGACAGCCTGTTGCAGGCAAAATAGTATTATGGATAGATTTATTAAAGAATAACCTTACACAATTCCCGATATGGCCACTAAAAAGAAATCCTGGGTGAAGGACCTGCTGGTTGCCTTTGCTGCCACGACATTGTCCATTATCCTGACCTTCGGCACGACTGCTGTCGTAAACCGCGTCAGGCAGAAGCAGGAGCGCAAGCTCACGGCGCTGATGGTGATGAGCAGCATCGAGCAGTTTGTGCGCGACCTGGAAACAATCGAGAAACAATATGCGTATAGTGACAGTATCGCCACCTGGCTCTTGAGTCTCCCTATCGAAACGGTTGCCCAAATGGACGATGGCCCCGTTGTCGACGCCTTGGTGGAGGTCTATTCTCTTCCCATTATCACCCACGACAAAACCGCAGAATCGATTTTCAGCAGCCATATCGATACCTGGAAAAACATGGGGAATTTTCAATTCATTGACCATGTGGGATGGTGTTTCTCTGCCATGAACACGATTGAGGAAACTTTCTACTCGGCAATCAGTGAAATCAGCGAGGAAAAGAACAATATATTAGCCCATCCGAGTGATTATCCGGGAAACACGTATGCTGAGCGAATCCTGCGGAATGAAACGGCGAGATCGGACTTGAAGAGCCTTCATAATATCAGGAGAGAGCTCAGTCTCTATGCAGCCAACATCCGCATGGAAAACCGGAACAACATGCGCCTCATCGGTATTCCGGAAGAGGAAGTGATGGCATTTACGGATGACATGGGAGCTGCCGAAGAAATAGAAGAGGAGGTATTGAATCCCTTGGATTTTGTAAAGCCGGATATTGAGATTGATTCCGTAGCCGTGCACCTCTCCTTCGCCCGGCAGCTGGACAGCCTGATGCAGGTGAAGAAGTAAAAATATATCATTCATTAAGGAGTTCAGGACAAAAAAGTGTACATACAGAAAAGAATACAATATCTGTTTCTCATTCTTAATTTCTTATTATTAATGAGTTGTTCACAGCCGGTGAGGGCAGACTATACGCCCTTTGAGGCCTGCGACAGCCTGGTGACAGCGGCAGTCTCGGAGGTGAGCCTTCCTGACTGCTATCGGTACATCCCCCTGCTGCTGACGGACTGCGACAGCCTGTTTGTGGGGCAGTACGCCTCAGGAGCCTGGGCATTGTCGGTCCCGGCAGCCCATCGTTATGGACTGACCATCAACGACAGCATCGATGAACGGCACTTGATGGAGAAGTCCACCCTGGCAGCCACGCATTACCTCAGCGACCTCCGCCTCCACTTCGAGGGGAATGATACGCTTGTCCTGCAGCAGTACGTCCGGACAATGCCTGTGTTGCGTGTAACGGCGGACAGCGTCTTACAGGCTCTGGAACGGATAGGGGAGGAATACTCGCACGGACACCGGCGCTCAGGCTTCCTTGCTCCCCTGGACAGGGTGCACGAGGATGCCCTGCGACGGGACTCGCTGCTGAAGCTCGAACGTGAAAGACGTGTGGCTGAGCTGGCTGCCCGAAAACCCACCGTAGGAAAGGCTTCGTCTGGCAGCTATATAATATATAAGGTAAGGAAGGGCGACTATCTGGGGCGAATAGCCCAGCGTCACCACGTCACCGTGGCTCAGCTGAAGCGATGGAACAACCTTCGGGGTGACTTTATCCGTGAAGGACAAAAACTGAAGATACAGAAGAAGTGAAACCCTATAAGATAACCCTCTACCTGTTTTCCGTGATAGCCGTACTGGCTATCCTCTGTGCCGTTTTCCCCACGGATGGCATCCGTGTGAAGGGTACGACGCTGAACTTCCCCACACTTGCCGAAGTGCTGAGCCCGGGAGAGTCGGAAGAGACAGCCCTGCCTGAGGAGAGCCCTGAGGAACTGTTGGCCCGTCAGCTGGAGGAGATGAGGATGCAGGAATGCGAGCAGTACCTGACCTATTTCCGCGAGAGCAACATCAGGTTCAATCTGCCCAACGACGACTTTACCTGGTTCGACGACCTCTTTGAAGCCTTTGAGAACAGCGACAGCAGTCGTGTACGCATCGTCCACTATGGCGATTCGCAGATTGAGGGCGACCGTATCACAGGCGTCATCCGTGAGGAACTGCAGGAGACGTTCGGTGGCATCGGTCCTGGCATCTTACCCGTCATCGAGACGGTGGGGAGCATCAATACAGGGCTGGCATGCAGTGCCGAGCTGCGCAGGGCTCTGGCATACGGCCCCGCTGAAGCCCGTGCCCGAAGCGGCAACTATGGGCCCATGGCGCAGGTGGCCTATCTGGATACATTCGCCGTGGTCAGCGTGTGGCCTCGCATCAAGGAGAAGAAGCATTGCCGGAAGTTCACCCGTGTGACTTTGTTGGCGGACAACATCAGCTCGAAACTCTATGTCACCTGTAAAGGTGATCGGCGTGTCATTGAACCGACGAAGGAGATGACGCGCATCACGTTCCAGTTCCCCGATTCGTTGGAAAGGGTGTCGTTGTCGCTGTCGGGCTACGCCAACCTCTATGGCATTATGCTAGATGGCGAGAGTGGAGTTTCGGTGGACAATATCGCCATGCGTGGCTGCTCAGGGGCAATGTTCACCTCGATAAACAGGAATCACCTGAGCGACTATTACCAGAAGGAGAACGTGCGTCTCATCCTGCTGGAATATGGCGGGAACTCCGTTCCTTACCTGAAGACGGAGAAGAACATCCACACCTACGCTGAGACCATGGGACGGCAGATCCGCTACCTCCAGCAGCAGGCACCCCAGGCCAAGATATTGTTCATCGGTCCCTCGGATATGTCCACACGTCTCAGGGGAGCTTGGCAGACCTATCCCATGCTGCCTGCCATCATCGACTCGCTGCGTACGACAGCCAACCGGGCCGGAGCCGCTTATTGGGATATGTATCAGGTGATGGGTGGTCACAATAGCATGGCACAGTGGTGTGGACAGAATCCCCCCCTGGCTGGTCCTGACCATATACACTTCACGATGAAGGGTGGCGAGCGTGTGGCGGACCTCTTCTGCAAGTCGCTCATGCTCTATTACGACTACTATTGCTGGCGCAAGCCCAAGGAGGAGGGGAAGAATCAAGAATCAGAAACGGGAAAATGATGAAACGACGCGCTTTGTTCCTCCTATTCTTATGGGGCGTGCTCCTCTTGCCGGCACAGACCAACCGTACGATGATCACGGACTCTGTGATGAAGAACGTCGTTAGCCATCTGCTGCCAGGCAATAATCGTTTGCTCAGCCCCTTGCCTTATTACGACTGCCTGCACTACGACCGTACGGGGCTCCACTTCCCGGCAGGACATAAATCTCAGGACGCTTTTTATGAGAAGCTAGACAGCCTGTTGCTCTTCCATAGCCGCAGCATAAACATCTGGCATGTGGGTGGCAGCCATGTCCAGGCCGACTTCTTCTCCCATCGTATGCGCAGCAATCTCACAGACATGCAGCCGGGGAACATCGGTGTGCGAGGCATACTCTTTCCTTTCGGTATGGCAAACACCAATTGGAACCACAACTACCGAATGGAATATACAGGCACATGGACAGCGGGACGCAATGTCCAGCGTGACACAAACTTCGACTTTGGCATCAGTGGTATTGCCGCTACCACAACCGACAGCCTCGCTACACTGACGTTGGTGATGAATGTGGGAATGACACCATCCTGGCAGTTCAGCCGTTTACGTCTGATGGGCTACGCCTCGTCTGACAGAGTCTTTCCCTTCGCTGTGGAAGGAGAGGGAGAGGTTCGCGACACGGTGTATGCCATGACGGACTCGCTCTATGGAGGATGGCTGTTGCCTTTTGATGAGTTGCGCGATTCCGTTCAGGTTCGTTTCTGCATCCCCTCGGGTGAACAGTTCACGTTGACGGGGCTGATACCTGAGAATGACTTGAAGGGCATCAACTACTACTCATCGGGCATCAATGGGGCAGCCGTACCGACATGGCTTCGCTGCTCATGTCTGCCTCGTGACCTTGGACTCGTCCGTCCAGACCTGGTGATTTTTGCCATCGGGGTTAACGATGCAGCAGTACCCTATGGGGATTTCAATGCCGAGTCTTTCAAGGCTGGCTACCGGCGTCTTATCCAAATGGTGGAGAGGGTGTCGCCAGGCTGTGCGTATATCTTCATCACCAACAACGATACCTATCGCCGTGAGTCACGCCGGGTGAAGCGTGCCAATCGCAATGCCCCATTAGTGCAGAAGGCTTTCTTTGAGCTGGCAAGGGAGTATGGCGGGGCAGTCTGGGATGTCTATGACTTTATGGGAGGATTGGACAGCAGTCCCCGTTGGCGCGATGCAGGACTGATGGCTACAGATCTCATCCACTTTACCCGCACAGGCTATGAGCTGTTGGGCGACCTGCTCTACAACGCCCTGATTGACGACTACATGGAACGGGGTCAACAAGTCAACAAGTCAACGGACGGAGCAGCGAGAGCAAAACGAGCTGGCTCGCTTTGCCGAGTCGCGACGGACGAAGAGCGAAGCTCAACAAGTCAACAAGCCCCCCAATAAGGCCTTATGGAGCAGTTGGTACCTTTTCTCAAGCACGTTTTCCTCTTTCAGGAGAATTCGCCTCTGCTCTTCACCCAGTTCTATTTCTGGGCATTCTTTGCCGTTGTCTTTGCCATCTTCAGCCTGATACACAGCAAACGGCTGTTGCGCAATGCGTTCCTGTTCTTCGTCAGCCTGTTCTTCTATTACAAGACGAGCGGTCTGTTTGTGCTGATATTGCTGTTTGTGACCTGTTCCGATTTCTTCATAGCCAAGCGCATCCATCGGGCTCCAACAGAAGGGAAGCGCAAGGCGTGGCTGGTACTCAGCGTCACTATTGACTTGGCGCTGCTCTGCTATTTCAAGTATGCCTATTTCTTCACGGACATCATCAACCAGCTCTTCCATATCCATTTCCGCGTGTTCGACGTCTTCTCGTGGGTGGGCAATATCCTGTGTGGAAAGGATTTGTTCAACGTCGATAAGATTGTACTGCCTGTGGGTATCTCGTTCTTCACGTTCCAGGTCATCAGCTACACCGTCGATGTCTATCGCCGCAAAGTGGAACCGGTGAAGAACATTCTTGACTTCGGTTTCTACGTCAGTTTCTTTCCCCAGTTGGTGGCGGGACCCATCGTGAGAGCATCGGAGTTTATTCCACAGCTGTACAAACCTTATTTCCTTGGACGACGACAATTCGGCATAGCCGTATTCTGGATAATGAACGGTCTGATGAAAAAGCTGATACTCTCGGACTATCTGGCTGTCAACTTTATCGATCGTGTCTTTGGAAATCCCCTGCTTTTCAGCGGATTTGAAAACCTGAGTGCCCTGTTCTGTTATTCGTTGCAAGTCTATGCAGACTTCTCAGGCTATACGGACATAGCCATTGGCGTGGCGATGTTGATGGGCTTCTATTTACCGCAGAACTTCAATTCACCTTACAAGGCTCCTAACCCCGCCAACTTCTGGAAGCGTTGGCACATGTCGTTGAGCCGCTGGCTACAGAGCTATCTCTATATCCCCCTTGGCGGCAATCGCAATACCACGTTCGGCACCTATTTCTGGCTGGGATTGATAAGCCTTATCGTCCTTATCCTTAGTGGCAGCTGGGTGGTGACGGCTATCATCCTGGCAGCAGCTGTGGGAGTACTCATTGCCATTCGAGTGACAAAGGAGAAACCTAAGCGCCGCAAACTGTTGATGGGCAACCTCAACTCATTCATCACCATGCTGCTGGGTGGCCTGTGGCATGGCGCTTCGTGGAACTTCATGATCTGGGGTGGCCTGAACGGCATCGGCATGATTATCTACAAATTCTGGAAGGAGATGTCGTGGCATGTCCGTATGGCCCTGGTGCTTGGCGTCACTCTGCTCCTGTATGGTCTTACTAAGTGGGTACCACGGCCCGTGTTCAATGTCTTCTTCGTGTGGATGTCGGTAGTGACAATCGGCACACTCGTCCGATACATCTATCATTTTATGGAGAAGGCGATGAAGACGATCCCCTCCTCACTTATTGGTACGACAAACAAATTGGCGAATGCCTGGGCAATCCTTCAGACATTCACCTTCATTACTTTTACTCGTCTTTTCTTCCGTTCGGGTTCTAACCTCGACCCTGCCGTTGCCAATCAGGAGGCGTGGAACACCGCAAAGAGCATGATTAACCAGATTGGCTCAGCATGGGGTGGGGTAGATGTGTGGGCTATTGTCAGCGCCTATTGGAAGGTCTTCACTCTTTTCGCACTCGGCATGGCCATTCATTGGCTGCCTGCACGTTGGAAACGCTGGTACCGACTCAATATCGCTCTGCTGCCTATGCCTGTGCTTGTCCTGCTGATGGTCGTGGTGGTCTTTGTGGTCTATCAGTTCATCACCTCCGGCCTCCAGGCATTCATCTACTTCCAGTTCTGATTTACTCGCAGAGTCCGGCTTCCTGCCAGGACTTGGCAAGTTCCTGGGCATCAGCCAAAGCGGTAGCCTTGCTTACCTCGTATTCCAGACGAAGCAGTTCTGCCATGGATTCCGGCGTAAACTCTTTTCCCACGAGCGCTTTCCAGAGATAGGCAGCACTCTCGTTGAGGCTGATAATCTTATTGAAATCGATGTTCTGAACACCTTTGGCGACGATGATATTCTCGCCACACATCTCTCTGAGTTCAAATCCTTCCTTGATTTTCATTGTCGTATACTTTGTTTTTCTTTTAATTCTAATCTTAATAATCTATCCCTTATCTCCATCCCCTTGGCAAGCGTCGATGGATGGCAAGCAGCCAACGGCGAACAGGATCCAACCGCATCCACAGCTTGGAGTAGCGCAGCCATCGCTTACCCGTAGTGCTGTATTCCTTTCCTTTTCGGATGACAGCCAAGGCATTCGCTTTGACGTCGGCTTTCGTGCAATGTTCTGTGCCGTTGACATTGCCGTCGCCCTTGAGTGTTACATTCTCCCCATCGATGGCAATGATGCGGTGAAAGACATATTTCCCAGGGGTAATCTCAGCCAGTACGGCATCGCCCACTTCGATATGTGTCACAGCCGTAAGGACAATGCTATCGCGTCGGTCTTCCAGGAAGGGACGCATGCTATTCCCTCGTACACGCAGCGTGGCCGTATGTCCCTCTTCAATCAAATCCCTGACACCTTTCAGGAAGATATCATTGGGCAGTTCGACTATATTCTCGTTTGCTTGTTGACTCATAAATCCGTTTATTTGTTAACCTTTACGGCTTGGTAGCATACTTCAGCCGCCTCCTGATCAGGACGGCAACCGAGCGTGTAGCATGGCACATGGGCAATCAATAAACTAATGCTATCGTAAATGCCGTTATAGACTCGGTCGTCCCATTTCATGGAAGATACGGAGGGGAGCAGGGCAGAGAGGGCTTCCAGCGTCTTGTCCCTTGTGATGTGGTTGACTTTCTCCTGACGGATACGGACAAAGGCACCTACAGGGGCGCTGATGTTGCGATAGCAGGGCGTCTTGCCACTCCAGGGCGAACCATAGATAATGGCTCCTTGTTCGGTGGCTACGACCACAGGGTTATCGTCGTTCATCAATTCGCTTCCCGCAATATGTTTGAGCCAAAGGCTGCTGTGAGTGCTCTTGCCTGTGCCGCTCTTGCCCAAGAAGAGGTAACCATAACCGTCGTTCTCAATGACGGAGGCATGGAACAGCAGCGTGTTCTTGTCAGCCGCAGCAAAGGCATACAACAGCATTATACTGTTGTTGGCAGCAAAGGCGCGTGCCCACTCGTTGCCATGCAGAGCCAATGTGGCTTCGCTAAACTGTGCATTGGCTTGCAACAGGCCGCAGAATTCTCCTCCAGGAGGAGCAATGAGGAACTGATAACTGCCATCAGCAAGGCGATAGACGTTGAAGTCTGCTCCTCCGCACGGAAATTCGCCGATAAGCTCTCCTTTCTGGGCAGGGGAGAAGCTGTCGTCAACGGTAAGTGTGAAAAGTATCGCCTCTCCTTCCGCTGGGGTATAGACGAAGGGCTCACAGGAGGGAATATAGTTTTGCTTATCGTCATCCTGCGTGCGGAAAGCAAACACTTGTTCAGCTACTTTATAGTAATTGGTACGCATAGTCATTTAAAGGTAAGGGATTAAGTGGGATAAATGGACACTGTTTGAGCCTTTGATGAGGATGGTCATACCCTCGGGACGTTCCGCTTGAAGGACTTCGATGGCTGCATCCACATCGTTGAAGTTTCTAAAGGAGAACGAAGGGTTAGCAAAGTTGTCGCCGATAGTCCAGATGGTTTGGACATCCATGGAAGACAAGCGCTTGAGGATGTTCAGGTGCTCTTCCTTGCTTGCCTCACCCAATTCTCTCATCTCGCCGAGGATAATCATTTTCTTTTGCGCTTCCATCAGCTCGAAGTTTTCCAATGCGGCTTGCATACTGGTCGGGTTAGCGTTGTAGGCATCCACGATGAGTGTGTTGTGAGCAGTCTTCAGTAGCTGCGAACGGCTGTTCGTGGGCTCGTATGAACGTATGGCATCGCTGATATCCTCGGGAGTCACACCAAAATGGATGCCGACGGCAGCAGCACAGAGAACATTGTCGATGTTATAACGTCCTACCAATCGCGTCTGAACGTCCTGACAATGGCCGTCAGCCGTTTTCCAGCGGAATGCGAGGAAGGGATTACAGGCTAAGACTTCGCCTTGTACAAGCCTGTCCTCTTGTCGCTCGCCTGTTCCATAACGCAGGGCTTTGAGACCTTTTGCTATCGTTTTCAGATTGAGGTCGTTGTCGTTAAGGAAGATAAATCCGCCTTCACGTCCCCTCAGAAAGTCGTAGAGTTCTCCTTTTGTGCGGACAACACCTTCAAATGAGCCAAAGCCCTGTAGATGGGCACGCCCTACGTTGGTGATGAGACCGCAATCAGGCTCAGCAATTTCAACCAGTTCGCGGATGTCACCAGGATGGCTGGCGCCCATTTCAACGACAGCAAGTTCATGCTCACGGTTCAGCTGGAGCAGAGTGAGGGGGACACCGATGGCGTTGTTGAGGTTTCCGTGGGTATAGTGGGTGCGGTATTTGCGATTCAATACGGCTGCAATCAGTTCTTTAGTTGTGGTCTTGCCGTTGGTGCCGGTGATGCCGATTATCGGTAGACCGAGTTGCCGACGATGGTAGCGAGCCAACGCTTGCAATGCTTTCAGACTATCATCAACAAGCAACAGGCGGGGATCCGAAGCGTCATAGCAGGCTTTGTCATCGATGACTGCATAGGCGCATCCCGCCTCCAAGGCAGCCTTTGCATAATGGTTGCCATTGAAGCGTTCACCCCGTAGGGCAAAGAACAATGCGCCTTCGCTGCACGAACGCGTGTCGGTAGTTACACCGTTGCATTTCTGATAATAGGAATAGAGTTCTTCAGTCTTCATTGTCTTTTTGTGCTGCAAAAGTACGAAAAATTATCGAATTTCATTATCAAAACAAAAAAAGAACGTATATTTGTGGTCAAAATGGAGGAAATGACGATAAAAAAACTACTTGACGGCCGTACTCCTGTCATTATGGGCATCTTGAATGTGACGCCCGATTCGTTCTATGCAGCCTCTCGAAATACGTCGGTGGAGGGGGTAGTGGAGCGCGCACGGCAGATGGTGGCTGAAGGAGCGGCTATTCTGGATGTGGGTGCCTGTTCTACTCGTCCGCAATCCACACCTGTTGATGAGGCGGAAGAAAGGCGTCGCCTGTTACCCGCTTTAGAGGCCATTCGCACAGAATTGCCTGAGGTGCCGTTGTCGGTTGATACCTTCCGTTCGTCTGTAGCTCAGGAGTGTGTACGTCTTTTTGGTCCTTTCCTTATTATAAATGATGTGTCGGGAGGCGAAGCTGCATTACCGGGTGTGCCTTATGTGCTGACGTGTCCTACGGCTGACCCGGAGACATTCTTTGACGAGCAATTACCGCTATTGGCTCATAAAGGTGTGACAGACATTATTCTTGACCCGGGCTTTGGCTTTGGCAAAACAGTTGAGGACAACTACCGCATCCTTTCCCATCTCTCCGACCTTCATCGTTTCGGCCTTCCCTTGCTGGTAGGCGTTTCTCGCAAGTCGATGATCTATAAACCGCTTGACATTACGCCTGACGAGGCGCTCAACGGCACGTCAGTACTTCATACCATAGCCCTCCAGCAGGGTGCAGCTATCCTCCGCGTCCACGATGTTCGCGAAGCCGCCCAATGTATCCGACTGTTGGAAATGCTCAATAAAACATAATCTATTTATATATCGCAAAAAAGTTAAATCGTAGATACTCCTATGCTTCTCGGATTCAGTATTCTTAATCTCGTTGATATCTTCTTGGTGGCTTTGCTGCTCTTCTATCTTTATAAGATGATGCGCGAGTCGGGCTCGTTGAACCTTTTTCTGGGTATCCTTATTTTTGTCGTGGTATGGATGCTGGTCTCTCAGGTTTTGGAGATGCCTCTGCTGGGCTCTATCTTCAATGCCTTGGCTAATGTGGGTATTCTGGCCCTCATTGTCATCTTCCAGAATGAAATTCGTCATTTTTTCCGCGAATTGGGTTCCCAAAAGCGATTTAAGAAGTTCTTCCGTTTTCTTCGTGGAAAGAGTAAGAATACACAGACTCAGGACTGGCTCCCGCTGGTTCGTGCCTGCCAGAATATGTCGGATGGTAAGGTCGGCGCTTTGATAGTCATTGAGCGTGATCAGCATCTGGGCGACTACATCGAAACGGGCGAACGCATTGACGCCAATCTTAACCGTATGTTGATTGAGAATCTTTTTTTCAAAAATAGTCCCCTCCATGACGGCGCAGTCATTATCAACGGCAATCGAATCGTGGCAGCTGGTTGTGTGTTGCCTGTATCGCACCGTGAGGACATCCCCAAACAGCTGGGGCTTCGCCATCGTGCTGCACTCGGTATCTCGGAAGTTTCAGACGCGCTGGTTATCATCGTTTCCGAGGAGACGGGCCATATCTCCATAGCCCAGAATGGTGAGTTCCAGCTCAACCTCTCGCCTGAGGAGTTGGAGGCTCTGCTCTCGAAGTCCGAGGAGTGACAATCTGTCACGGCATGCGTCAGCCTTCGGACGGAATGACATTTTTCTGTCGTCTGAAAGTTCCCTCTCCTTCATGGCATGCTTTTCGCAGAAGGGGTTTGCAGAAAATATGTTTTACCTAATAAATGAATAGTTATGAACATTAAACCATTATCAGATCGCGTCCTCATTGCTCCTGCAGCAGCAGAGGAGAAGACAGTCGGCGGTATCATCATTCCCGATACAGCCAAGGAGAAACCCCTTAAAGGTCAGGTTGTGGCCGTTGGAAACGGCACGAAAGACGAGGAGATGGTCCTCAAGGTTGGTGACACGGTGCTCTATGGCAAGTATGCTGGCACGGAGCTTGAGGTGGAAGGCGAAAAGTACCTCATTATGCGTCAGAGCGATGTCCTCGCCGTTCTCGCTTAAATCATTTACTAATCGTTAATTCGTAAATCTAAACATTATGGCAAAAGAGATTTTATTCAATATGGATGCCCGCGACCAGTTGAAGAAGGGCGTGGACGAGTTGGCTAATGCCGTGAAGGTAACCCTCGGTCCGAAAGGTCGCAATGTGATTATCGAGAAGAAGTTCGGTGCTCCCCAGATTACGAAGGATGGTGTCACCGTTGCCAAGGAAGTGGAGTTGGCCGATGCCTTTGCCAATACAGGTGCTCAGCTGGTGAAGTCTGTCGCCAGCAAGACGGGCGACGATGCCGGTGATGGTACTACCACGGCTACCGTACTTGCTCAGAGCATTGTCAATGTAGGTATCAAGAACGTTACCGCTGGTGCAAATCCCATGGATTTGAAGCGCGGTATCGACAAGGCTGTCGCCAAGGTTGTTGAGAGCCTTCGCGAGCAGGCCGAAGAGGTCGGCACAGACTACAATAAGATTGAGCAGGTGGCTTCCGTCAGCGCCAATAATGACGCCGAGATTGGTAAGCTTATCGCCGATGCCATGCGCAAGGTCAGCAAGGATGGCGTCATCACCATTGAAGAGGCCAAGGGCACGGACACCAGCATTGGCGTTGTCGAAGGTATGCAGTTCGACCGTGGCTACCTGAGCCCCTACTTTGTTACCGATACAGAGAAGATGGAGTGTGTCATGGATAATCCTTATGTCCTTATCTATGACAAGAAGATCTCTAACCTTAAGGATCTCCTTCCCATCCTCGAACCGGCTGTTCAGACAGGACGTCCGCTACTTATCATTGCTGAGGATGTCGATAGCGAGGCGCTTACCACGCTTGTCGTCAACCGTCTGCGTGCTCAGTTGAAGATTTGTGCTGTCAAGGCTCCTGGCTTTGGCGATCGCCGTAAGGAGATGCTCGAAGATATCGCTATCCTCACCGGTGGCTTTGTCATCAGCGAAGAGAAAGGTGTTAAGCTGGAACAGGCTACGCTCGAGATGCTTGGCACATGCGACAAGATTACCGTCAACAAGGACAATACCACTATCGTTAGCGGACATGGTGACTCTAAGCAGATTGCTGACCGTGTGGCCCAGATTAAGGCACAGATTGGCACTACCAAGAGCGACTATGACAAGGAGAAACTGCAGGAGCGCCTTGCCAAACTGTCAGGCGGCGTGGCAGTCCTCTATGTCGGAGCTGCCAGCGAGGTGGAGATGAANNATGAAGGAGAAGAAAGACCGCGTCGATGATGCCTTGTGCGCTACGCGTGCTGCTATCGAGGAGGGTATCGTTCCTGGTGGTGGTGTTGCTTACATCCGCGCCATCGATGCTCTGGAAGGTCTGACAGGCGAGAATGCCGATGAGACTACGGGTATTGAAATCATCAAGCGTGCTGTTGAGGAGCCGCTGCGTCAGATTGTCGCCAACGCCGGCAAGGAAGGCGCTGTGGTTGTCCAAAAGGTTCGCGAGGGCAAGGGTGACTTTGGTTACAACGCCCGCACGGATGTCTATGAGCCGCTTAAGGCCGCAGGCGTGGTTGATCCCGCTAAGGTTGCCCGCGTAGCTCTTGAGAACGCAGCCTCCATTGCAGGAATGTTCCTCACCACCGAGTGCGTCATTGTCGAGAAGAAGGAGCCGCAACCCCCACTTCCCGCTAACCCCGGCATGGGCATGGACGGCATGATGTAATCATATCAAGGTATATAAAAAGGGGGATGCTTCATAAAGAACATCCCCCTTTTTTGAATTATGCTTTGTTTTCAAAGTGTAAGTCGGATTCGGAGAAGGCTGGTTATTTCTATCGGGTGACGGTGAGGGTGTAGAGGCCGACGTGAGAGGCGTTCTTGCCGTTGTGCATGAGGGGGATGGAGTCGCCGTCGAGATTGGGGTAGAGGATAGGGGCGTCGAAAAGGCTGTGGGTATGTCCGCCGAGGACGAGGTCGATGCCATGCGTGCCGGCAATAAACTCTACATCATCGATGAGACCTTCAATCTGCCAGCCGAGGTGGCTGAGGCAGATAACGATGTCGCAGCGTTCACGTCCACGCAGGATGGGGACGATGCGATTGGCTTCGGCGATAGGATCGAGATAACGGATGCCTTCGCAGTTCTTGTCGGCCACGAGGCCCTCCATAGGGGGGCTGACGCCAAAGATACCGATGCGGACACCCTTGCGCTCGATGACGGTATAAGGGTGGACGACATCTTTCAAAGGGGTGGTGCTGACGTCGTAGTTGCAGCAGACGGTGGGGAAGGTGGCAAGCTGGAAGAGGCGGAGCATGTTGTCCTCACCAAAGTCAAACTCATGGTTGCCGATGGTAGCGGCATCGTAATGCATGGCGTTCATCAGGCGAATCTCGGCTTCTCCGCGGAAGAGGTTGTAGTAGAGTGAGCCTTGGGAGTAATCGCCGCAGTCGAGGAGGATAAGGTCGGAATCGACATGGGCGCGGAGACTGTCAATAACAGCAGCTCGACGAACGTAGCCGCCGGTGTTGGTCTTGCTGTCGGGCTCAATGCAGCTGTGGGTGTCGGAGGTGTGGAGGACGAGGAGGGTGGTTGTCGTCGGAGGGGTGGGGGAGCAAGAAAAGAATGAAAAATAAAGAATGAAGAGTGAAAAGTAAAGGAAGGAATGGGGTTTCATGGGGGATGGGGATTATGGGAGTAATGGGAACTATGGGAGAGATGGGAATTATGAGAATTATGAGAATTAGGGGAGGTCGATGAGAGTTATGCGGCCGTCAAGGACGGGGGCAATGGGCTTGCCGGCTGCGGTAAGGGCTTCGATGCGAGCGGTGACAAGCGAGCGGATGGTGAGCTCGGGGTAGACGGCGACGTCTGTGGCTTCGCGGAAGGCATCCATGCCGTCGTTGCCTTCGACAAGGTAGTCGAGCGTAGCAATACGATAATGAGCGGTGGGGTTAACGGGGTGCCCCTGTACATCGCAGGTGACGAGTTCGCCGTCGGGGGTGATGACGAGGGCAGCGCCGCTGATGGGATGTCCGCCAGCGCGGGCAATGGATTGGAAGAGGCTGGTGAGCTGTTCGCCGGTGAGGGTGGCGAGGGCGAGGCAATTCTCGAAAGGGAAGACACGATAGACGTCGCCCACGGTAATGTCGCCCTTCAGCCAGAGGTTGCGGATGCCGCCGTAATTGGCAATAGCCACATCGACGGGCTTGCCATTGGCCGCATCGCCGGCTGAGCGGAGGACGTCGGCCTCGAAGTTATTCATAAGCCCTTCGGGCCGTCCGCGGTCGATGTCGCAAGAGGCGGTGCCGAGGACGGGAGCCTGAACGTCGATGACGCGCTGGCGGTATTCGGCAAGGATGGCAACGGCCTCGGCATTCTGGGGCAGGGAGTCGGCAGCTGCGGTGACTTCAAGGAAGGTGCCGTTGACAGAAACCTTGGAGGGGTTGGGAGAACAAGAGAAAAATGAAAAAAGAAGAATGAGGAATGAAAAATAAAATGCGAACTTGTAGTAGGGTTTCATGGGAAAAGGGTTAAAGGTGATTGATGGGAATGATGGGAGTTATGGGAATTGTGGGAATTATGGGTATTATTCGAAGCAAAGGTACGACTAAGCGAGGGATAAAGCAAGTGAAATTGCAATAATTTGAAAAAAGTTACAAGTTTGTTTGGTTTTTTGTGCAAAGTGTAGTACTTTTGCAGCCGCTTTCGCGCAATCGCTGTCAGAGGAAGTGTGACCTGATATGTTGCGTAAGGACAAAAATGAACCAATAAAGTATTGAAAGTATGGATTTAATTAAAGTTGCAGAAGAGGCGTTTGCTACCGGTAAAGAGGGTACAGCTCCGAAGTTCAAGTCGGGCGACACCGTGACCGTAGCTTATCGTATCATCGAAGGAAACAAGGAGCGTGTCCAGCTCTATCGTGGCGTGGTCATTAAGATTGCAGGCCATGGCTACAACAAGCGTTTCACCGTCCGCAAGATGTCGGGCACCGTGGGTGTGGAGCGTATCTTCCCCATCAGCTCACCGGCTATTGAGAGCATTACCGTCAACAAGGTCGGTAAGGTGCGTCGTGCCAAGCTGTACTACCTGCGTGCGCTTACTGGCAAGAAGGCCCGTATCAAAGAGAAGAGGGTCAACGTTGCCAAGGCTTAACGGTTGGAAACTTGATTTCGAAAACGAGAAAAGGCCTGTCCTCCTTAGAGGGCAGGTTTTTTTGATAAAATATTTGGATTTTTGTTGGGGGTGTAGTATCTTTGTGGCGTATTCATTAACTAAAAATCGTAAGCAAATGAAAAAACTGATGGTAATTGCCGTGCTGATGGTGTCTGCACTGGCTGTTAACGCTCAGGACTACAACTGGGCAATTGGTGTACGTGGTGGCTGGGAAAATGCCGGTCTCACGCTGAAGAAGGGTATGGGCGGCACGGCTCTGGATTTTACGGGCACGTGGGATTTCCGTTCAGACTTCACACGCCTGAAAGTGCAGGGACTCTACGAGTGGCAGCAGCCGCTTGCAGACGGACTGGATTGGTACTATGGCTTGGGCGCTCACGTCGGTCTTTGGGGCGACGAGCACAACAACGGAGCCTTCTGGGTTGGCGTTGATGCCGTACTGGGTCTGGAGTTCAAGTTCCCGAGCCTGCCTATCGCCATTTCGCTGGACTATCGTCCTGGCGTGAATGTCCTGCCGAGTGTGGGCGTTGGCTATGGTGATGTGGGCTTCGGTCTGAAGTTCTGCTTCTAACGGACACTATCGAAGGCAAAAACGAGGGCAAGCGGGTTCTCCCGCTTGCCTTTTTCTAATCTTCAGACGATGGAAGTAGTAATTCGAGCAGCTTCATTGGCTGACATTTCGCTGATAGGGCGATTGGCTGACGTGTGTTTCCACCATACGTACAGGGATATCCTCAGCACGGAGCAAATGGAGTATATGATGGACTGGATGTACTCGGCCGAGAGCCTGCGCAGGCAGATGACGGAGGAGGGGCACGTCTATTTCCTTGCTGAGGCTGATGGCGAGGACGTGGGCTATGTGTCTGTGCAGCCGGAGGGGACGGCGGAGGACGGGCTGCCGCTGTGGCATCTGCAGAAGATTTATGTGTTGCCTGACTGCCAGGCTGGCGGAGTGGGGAAGCAAATGTTCCTCCACGCGATTGAGTATGTGAGGCAGCAGGCAGGTACGCCGTGCCGCGTAGAGTTGAATGTCAATCGGAATAACCGGGCGGTGGGGTTTTATGAGCACCTGGGCATGCACAGGATGAGGCAAGGAGATTTCCCCATTGGTCACGGCTTCTATATGAACGACTATATTATGGGGATAGAAGTTCTGTAAGTGGGGTTGGAAAACGCGTTGATACACGTGGCTCAACGCGTTGATACACGTGACCCAACGCGTTGATACACGTTGCACAACGCGTTGGGTAACCTAAAACATCAAATTCTAACTTTCTCTTTGTAGCTCTTAGGCCGCGGAGGTCAATTCTTCAGCTTGCCGAGGCGGGCGGTAACGGTGACCCCCGTTTCACTGTAGAGAAGTCCCATGCCAAAAACACGATAGTTCTCGGTTTTATATTGCGGGTACATGAGGAAATCCCAACCAGGATTCTTCTCCAGCAAGTCGTAGACGGCATAGCTATTGTCTGAAGACAAAAATCCTGGAATGTTACCCACGACAGGAACGCCGATAGTACCTTGTTTGGTCTTGAACAGATGCTTCCAGTCGATGCCAAACACGCGGATGATGGTAGCTGTGCCGGTAACAGGCTCGGAAAGAACCATGTCGTCAGCGTTCAGTTCAAAGCGCACATTGGGCTCGCGCATGCTGCGTGAAAGGGTTGTACAACTGGAGAAGGCCAGAATGGCTACGGCCAAAATCAAAAGAAAACGAAATTTCTTCATAGTGAATCAACAAAAATAATGGGTTAATAAAATGGGTTAATAAAGGTTGTTCGTTTGATTAGGCTTCCCAGCCGAGGGCAGAGGCGCCGAGGACGGCTGCGTCGGAGTCTTTGAGCTCGCTGACGAGCACCTTGACCTTGCCCTTCCAGATGCGGAGGACGGTATTGTCGAGGGCTTCGCGTACGGGCTTCATGATGTATTCGCCAGACTTGGTGAGACCGCCGAAGAGGATGATGGCCTCGGGGGCGGAGAAGGCGACGAAGTCTGCGAGAGCTTCGCCGAGCAGCTTGCCCGTGAACTCGAAGATTTCAAGCGCAATCTTGTCGCCCTTGACGGCTGCGTCATAGACATCCTTCGACTCGATGGGACGGTCGGTGATGGCGCGCAGGAGGCTGGGCTCCTTGCTCTGCTCAAGACGCTCCTTTGCCGTGCGGGCGACGCCGGTAGCCGAACAATAGGCTTCGAGGCAGCCCTTACGTCCGCAGCCACAGAGACGTCCGTTGCGCTCGACGATGACGTGGCCAAGCTCTCCGGCAAAGCCGTCGTGGCCATAGACGAGCTGTCCGTTGATGACGATGCCCGAGCCGACGCCCGTGCCGAGGGTGATTTCGATGAAGTTCTTCATGCC
>DBYJ01000055.1:131672-132091 GCA_002309805.1 Bacteroidales bacterium UBA1189
AGGTTGGGGGCAAACTCGATGGTGCCCTTATAGTAATTGCCATTGGGGGCGCCAATGCCGAAGCCGCGAATCTTGTCGATGCCGCCCACCTCGAGGATGAGGGGGAAGAGTGCCGTACAGATGGCATTCACATAATCTTCGAAAACGGTGTACTGCTGGGTCTTGACCGAGCCGGTCTTCAGGATGTGGCCATCCGCATCAACGATGCCAAAGACGCTGTTCGTACCACCGATGTCCATTCCTACTACATAAGGTTTTTCGTTCATGATATTTACTTTTAAGGGGTGAATAATGAATGTTTATTTCTTTCCGAGCGCAAAGATAGGAAAAAAACAAACATAGTATTCGCTGAAGGCGGAAATTATTTTCATTTCGTTCAAATTTCTTAACAGGGAGAAATGTTAAAATAGAAAAAAACG
>DBYJ01000055.1:132130-170404 GCA_002309805.1 Bacteroidales bacterium UBA1189
TAATAAGGAAAGAAAAATGAAGCATTCATTAAGATTGTTTTCAGCCGTTGCCCTGCTGATGATGGGCGTGGTGATAGCGTCGGCACAGCCGCGTTTTGAGATGAAGGTGACGGGAACCGTCATGGACAGTAAGACCTCCGAGCCGTTAGTGGCTGCCGTGGTGAAGGCCACGTCGTCCAACGGAGGCGAGGGCACATTTGCCATTACAGGCGAGAAAGGAACGTTTGAACTGACCCTCAGCCGCCCTGGAAAGTATACCTTGGAATTCTCCTATCTGGGTTATAAGACCTTTTCGAAGGATTATAATATCCGTCCTGGCCAGGCGAACAACATTGGCCGGATCAAGATGGAGGAAGATGCCGTGGCGTTGAAGGAGGCGCAGGTCATTGGTAAGAATATGCGTGTGAAGCAGACTGCCGACACCACTATCATCAATGCCGATGGCTATAAGGTGATGGAGGGAGCCTCGGCTGAGGACCTCATTGCCAAGATGCCGGGTATGCGCATTACCGAGAGTGGTGTGGAAGCCCAGGGCGAAACCGTCGAAAAGGTGCTTGTGGATGGCAAGGAATTCTTTGAGAATGACCCGAAGCTGGCGCTGAAGACCCTCCCCGCCGAGGTGGTGCAGAGCGTGGCTGTGTTTGACAAGAAATCCGATCAGGCCGAGTTCACAGGCTTCGACGACGGCGAGCGATTCAAGGCGCTTGACGTCCGCACCCGTTCCTATAAGCGTAATGGTGTGTTTGGAAAGATTACCGCTCAGGGTGGTGCCGACGTGCCAACGAAATACACCCCCGAGGAGAGCCTGACGCCCCGTTATAACTTCAACTTCAATCTGAACATTTTCAACGGCGACCGCCGCGTGACGCTGATGGGACTCTCAAACAACGTCAACCAGCGTAATTTCTCGTTCGATGACCTGATGGGCGCCGGAATGATGGGCGGCATGGGCGGACGTATGCGTGGCGCACAAAACGGCGTAGCCAAGTCCAACGGTCTGGGCGTCAACTACAACGATGCACTTTTTGATGACAGGCTGGAGATCCAGGGCAGCTATTTCTTCAACTCTACCGATACCCATCAGGAGGATTCTACCTTTAGCGACTACCTGACTATCGACCGCCGTACGGAGGCCTACTCGCGCAGCGATACGAAGAACCTGAATCACTCGATGAACATGCTCATCCGCTTTACGCCCGGCGATAACGACCAGATAGTGTTCCGTCCCCGCTTCAGCGCCCAGCGCAACAGCTCAACGAGCTCCTCCCGCAACTACACCATCTCTCCGTTGGCCCGCGATACCGCTTCAACCTCCAACGAGACGATCTCACGAGGTGACGGCTACAACGTAGGCGGTAACCTGACGTGGCTGCACAAGCTGAATGACAAAGGGCGCGTGCTTTCGTTGGGATTCAACGGCACCCTCTCCGGTAGTGGCAGCAATTCCGATGATTTGCGTACCATCAACGCCACATACGTTGACCAGAATGCCACAAACGAAACGAACAACTACAATTATGGTGCCGACGTGACTTGGACGGAGCCCATCAACGAGAATATGCAGTTGACGGCATCGTTGAACATGCGGAACAACCATTCAGAAAGCGAGCGCGTGACGACGTACGACCAAATGGGCGACATGATGAATGGCAGGAGACTTGACCCCATCGTCCGCGACTCCATCGACGCCAACCTCTCCAACACGTTCATCAGCGACTATAAGACGCAGGGCGCTAACGTCGGTTATCGCTTCCACAACGATAAGCTGAATGTGATGGCCCGCATGGAACTGCAGCGTGCCGACCTTTCCGGCCGTCAGACCTACGACTACTATCGTGGGGCTCCAGGGAGTGACCCGTCGTACGTTATCGACTCGAAGATTTACTACAATGTTATGCCGATGGCCATGTTCGAATGGACGGTCAATAGCGGTAACAGCCTGAACATATTCTATCGCAGCAGTTCATCGGCTCCAGGCATCAACCAGTTGCAGCAAAGCGTAAACAACACCAATCCTCTGGCGCTTTCTACGGGTAATCCCGACCTCGGTCAGCAGCAGAGCCACAACATCAATGCCCGTTTCATTCATAGCAATATGGAAAAGGCTACCAACCTGCAGTTCCATCTGGGTGGCGGAATGGTGAACAACCCCATCGGTACGGTGACTACCATTGTCAACACGCGCACTACGGTGGACGCACTTCCCATCGCCTTCTACCAGCAGGGCGGCGACCAGTTCAAGGGCCTTGAGCTGGTGAGAGGTGCGCAGATTACCCGCCCGATGAACCTCAGCGACAATACCTACAACCTGTTTGCAGGACTGACCTACGGCTTGCCCTTTGACCTTATCATGAGTAACGTAAACATTAATCTCGATGGAGGATACAATGTCTATACTGGCGTACAGGAGGTCGTGACGGCCGATGAGAACGGTAAGCTGAAGTGTGATGAACTCAAGACAAAGAGCATCAGCCGTAGCATCGCGCCGGGCTTGGAAATCACCTCGAACATCAGCCAGAATCTGGACTTCTCGCTCCACTACGACTTGGCATTCAGCGATGTGCAGAGCAACACCAATCCGCGCAACTACCTTACTCATAGCGCTAGCGGCACGTTCCAATGGGTTATCTGGAAGGGTATCACCATGGAACATAGCGCCAACTACACTTATTACACCGGTAGCGCGATGGAGGGACAGGATATCTCAACGCTTCTTTGGAACGCTTCGCTGGGCAAGAAGTTCCTGAACAATGCCCTTGAAGTGAAAATCTCCGGCTACGATATCCTCGGTACACAGCGTTCTTATACCCGTAGCGTCAGCGATATGGCAATCACCAACAGCTACTACAACGTAATGCCTCGTTATGCGATGCTGACAATCGTCTATAACCTCCGTTCGTTCAAGGGAATTAATACCTCTGGCTCGGAAGGTGGTATGGGCGGTGGCATGCGTGGTGGTATGCGTGGCGGCCCGGGAATGTTCTTCTAAATACTAACGTCAATAATTCTTATCAAATAAACTAACCATAATGTCAAAAGGAGCTGATGTGTTGATTGGCAAAGCCGAAGTGCTTGTCAATGGATTGAAGAAGAAAGTCAATGAACTGACGTCATACGGCATTGATGCTGCTGTGGTGGAACGATTGGAAACCGAGATAGAACGCCTACGCCAGACCGATGCCGAGACTGAGGCGCAACTGGCCATATTGAACCAGAAACGCGAAGTCAATGCCGAAGCACGATTGACGCTCTATGAAGACCTGCAAAGCCTGAAGCGAATTATCAAAACAGAGTTTGATAAGGCTGACTGGCATTTATACGGTGTCGAGGACAAGCAGTAATCGTCTTTCTTGTTCTGAGATTCTATGCTTGCAAAGCACCTGAAAAATGGTGCTTTTTTCTTTTTTCGAAGTTTTATTTTGAGTTGTAAAGGAAAATTTCTATATTTGCAGCGATAACAAAAACCGAGAGACATGAAAAATGCTGTTTATTTTCCTCCGTTATTATGGGCGTTTTGCCTCCTTCTGCTGTTTGCTGCTCCGATACAAGCTGACGATTCGTCCGATGAGCCTTCTGAAGAACTCTTTGTGACGACAGGCCTGCCCAATTATCGCATCCCGGCTATTACCTGCACACGGAAGGGCACGTTAGTGGCTGTTGCTGACTACCGCTACGGTGGCAACGACATCGGCTATGGTTCGGTGGAGCTTCGCTACCGCCTTAGTCGTGACAATGGCGCCACGTGGGGCGATATCGTGGAGTTTACCAAGGGCAAGTATGCTACATCGCCCAAACCAAAGTTTGACGCAGCATATGGTGACCCTTGCATCGTGGCCGACCGTACAAGCGACAGCATCCTGATATTAAGTTGCTCAGGCAATACGGGCTTCCCGAATGGTACGCGTGAGGTGCATCAGGGCATTGCACGTTTCTATAGCACCGACGAGGGCGAGTCTTGGAGTGATCCGGACTATATTCAGGAACCTGTGTATGCGCTCTTTGATAAAAGTAGCCATGGTCCTGTCCGCTCGCTGTTCATTGGTTCCGGCAAAATCCATCAGAGTCGTTACGTCAAGGTCGGGAAGTTTTACCGTCTATACTGTTCTATCATCGTCAAGGACAAAAGTGGCGTGAACTGCGACTACGTTATCTACAGCGATGACTTCGGTAGCACGTGGAAACTTCTCGGCGATGCCGACACACCTCCCATCCCTTCCGGCGATGAACCGAAGGCCGAGGAACTCCCCGACGGCAGCGTCATTTGCAGTAGCCGTGTGACGGGAGGGCGTAAGTACAATATCTTCACGTTCAGCGATGTCGTTGCCGGCGAAGGCTCATGGGGTACCTGCGCCACCTCCAATGCGTCCAATAATGGTGTCATTGCCGCTGGCAATTCCTGCAATGGTGAAATCATGGTAGTTCCGGCCATCCGCAGCGTGGATGGTGAGAAACTTTACGTGGCTTTACAATCCGTACCCTTTGGCTATGGCAAGTCCAACGATGGGCGTGACAATGTGGGAATCTATTATAAGGAGTTGTCCAACAAGTCCGACTTCGGCACTCCCGCTGACCTCGCCCGCGATTGGGACGGACGCCATCAGGCCACCTACCTTCGTTCAGCCTATAGCACTATGTGCATGCAGGCTGATGGGCGTGTGGCTTTTCTCTATGAGGAGAGCACTCGCAATTACGATTTTTCCATCATTTACAAAGCTTATTCGTTGGAGGACATCACAGGTGGACTTTACTCTCTTGATGCCAATCCACAGCGCTATGCCTTTATAAGTCGATATATCGACGAGGAGGTCAGCCCTTTTACAATGGCTATGTCCGCGTGGTAGGAGCGCCTGACCCCGCAAGACGCGATGAGGTGGATGTCGCCATTGCTCGTTTCAAAGCTGAACCTAATGAGCAAACGCATGAAGCGGTGTTTGCTGCCATGGAGGCTACTGTCGTTCCGCTTCAGATGGATGACTGTTGGTATGCTTTCCGATATTCAGGGCAAAGTAAACGCTATATGAAGAATATCTCCTCAAAGCTTACGTCCAGCACATCTTTGATTTCTTCAGGAGCGGGTCAGTACTTTCGCTTTGTCAGTGCCGATGGCAACGGATGTTATTATGTGCAATGTGCAAAAGATATGGGCTATCTGGCTCCAACAGGCAGCGACAGTCAGCAACTGACGTTAGTTGCCGATAAATCCGATGCCGGTATTTACTCTGTCAGCAGCAACCTGCGCGGGCAGTCGTTCATCGTCTGCCAGAATCCCGTCGGTTCTCATGCCTGTCTGTCGCTTAGTGAGAACTTCGACAAGGTGTTGCCAGCAGCGCGAAGCGAAGCGTCGCGATGGTATATCGAAGCAACAGCTTTTATTCCAGCGGGTATAGAGGAAATAATTAATGATGAATCATCAAATATTATCTTTTTAGACGTTTCGGGCCGTCGTCGATTAGCGCCTGAAAAGGGATTTTACATCGTTAATGGCAAAAAAATGCTCATAAAATAGTGCCTTACTGAAAAAACAACTATATTTGCAGCGTCAATTTTAAAAAATCATTGTATGAAAAAGTTATTTATTGCACTTATGACCTTGTGCCTGTTGGCACCCGTATCGGCTGATGCCCAGAATAATCGTGCCCTCGGCAAGGTGTTGAAGAAGGAGTTCAAACAGAAGAAAAAGGAACTTAAAAAGGGAAAATGGGAGATTTACGGTTCGTCCTTTAGTCTTGAGACAGCTCTTCAGCGTCACTACGAGAAATTGCTTGCTGGTGGTGAGGGCGTGAGCGAAGTGCAGGGCTTTGCCTCGAACTTCAACTCGAAGAATATTGGCCACCAGATGTCTGTTAACAATGCTTGTAACAACTACGCCCGTCGTGCGGGCAGTACCGTCCGTGGGCGCATAGTCAGCGACATTACTGCCGATGCGGATAATATCGACACGGAGTTTGACAAGTTCTATGCTGCCTATGAATCCACCGTTGAGAAGGAAATCAAGGGTGAAATGAGCGAAAGTTTCTCCATTATTCGTGAAGTCGGCAAGGATAAGAACAGCGGCAAAATGATGTATGAGATGCAGTCCTTCTTTATCATCGATGAGAATGCTGCCTCCCGTGCTCGTCTCCGTGCTTTCGAGATTGCTAAGGCTGAATCAGAGGCTGCCCAGAAGTATGCCGAGCAAGTGTCTGGCTTTATTGAGGAAGGCTTTGAGGAAGAGTAAGTCCTTTACGGAAAACGTTTAATGATAATCGCCGCTGCATGAGCAGCGGCGATTACTTTTTCAGTTAAACAGCTTGTTGACTAATCTGACTTGTTGACCTATCAGAATCAGCAAGCCTTGCCATCGGAGCCCAGCACATTCACAATCTTGTGGATGTAGAGCTTCTTCATGTTGTCGCGAGCGGGGCCGAGGTACTTGCGCGGGTCGAACTCAGCGGGCTTCTCTGCAAACACCTTGCGGACGGCGGCGGTCATGGCCAGACGGCTGTCGGAATCAATGTTGATCTTGCAAACAGCGCTCTTGGCAGCTTCGCGGAGCTGTTCTTCGGGGATGCCGACGGCAGCCTTCAGGGCACCACCATACTTGTTGATGGTATCGACCTCTTCTTGGGGAACGCTGGACGAGCCGTGGAGAACGATGGGGAAGCCNNGGGAAGCCGGGGAGCTTCTTCTCTACTTCGTGGAGAACGTCGAAGGCGAGGGGAGGAGGAACGAGACGGCCCGTAGCGGGGTCGACGGTGCATTGTTCGGGAGTGAACTTGTAGGCACCGTGGCTCGTACCGATGGAGATGGCGAGGCTGTCGCAACCCGAACGGGTAGCGAAGTCGATAACCTCCTCGGGCTTGGTGTAGTGCGACTCAGCTGCACAAACCTCATCCTCAACACCGGCCAGAACGCCCAGCTCAGCCTCAACGGTCACGTCGTACTGGTGAGCATAGTCAACGACCTTCTTGGTGAGGGCGATATTCTCCTCGTAGGGTAGCGACGAAGCGTCAATCATCACGCTTGAGAAGCCCATGTCAACGCAGCTCTTGCAAAGCTCGAAGCTGTCGCCATGATCGAGGTGGAGCACGATTTCAGGTTTCTCCCAGCCCAGTTCCTTGGCGTAAGCCACTGCACCTTCAGCCATGTAGCGCAGCAGCGTCTGGTTGGCGTAGTTGCGGGCACCTTTCGACACCTGAAGGATGACGGGGGACTTGGTCTCGGCAGCAGCCATGATGATGGCCTGAAGCTGTTCCATGTTGTTGAAGTTGAAAGCGGGGATGGCATAGCCGCCCTTGACTGCCTTGGCAAACATCTCGCGGGTGTTCACAAGGCCTAATTCTTTGTAACTAACCATTTTTGTTTTTGTTATTAGTGATACATGCTTTTTTCCGTCCGCGAAGGTACGGAATAATTGGGAGATTTTGCTTGTTTTGCGGGACTTTTTTCGTTGTGATGTGTAAAGAATGTGAAAAACGCTTGTTTTTTCGCTTGGGATACTGTTATTTTGCAAAACGAATTCGACAAAAGCCCTCATGAAAGCCCGCTTCCCTATTTCATTACTCATACTGCTATTTCTCTTCGTCTCCTGCCTCTCTCCCCTTATTCCTGACGATGAGAAGGATGAAGAACAGCATGCGGGTGATACGTTGGTTTTTGTCCCTGATACAATCACCATTATCCACACAGGTACGGCGCGCGACGAATATACCGTAGCTGAGGCTCAAGCTATCGGCTATGCTGAAAACGTCTGGGTGAAGGGCTATGTCGTTGGTACGGTAAAGGGGAGCATGAAGAGTGGCTGTCAGTTCGATCCGCCGTTCAGCGTGGAGTCGAACGTACTTTTGGCTGATACCTTTCCCACGGATTGGTGGCATTGTATGCCTGTGGAACTCCCGTCGGGCTCCATGTATCAGTATGCGCTTAGCTTGGTGGAGAATCCCGATGTCTGTCATGAGATACGGCGTATCCGTGGCACCATATCCACCTATTTTTATGTGCCTGGCATTCGCGCTGTCACCATCGTGGCTGCTTATCATCCCGATGAGGACGACCCTCAGGGCGGGACGGGCGATTCCATTCATGGTGAGTGCCTTGCCGACCCGCTGTCTGTTGCAGAAGGGATTGCCGCGCAGGGTACAGACGAGTATTCCGAAAGGAAATGGGTGCGAGGCTACATCGTGGGCGTCAGCACGGGCAAGGGAAAGGTGATGTTTGCCGACTCCCTCTCCATCAGCACCATCACAACCGTTGAAAACGTGGTGCTGGCAGATTCAATCGGGGAGAACGAAACGGGCAAAACCCTTGTCGTACAATTACCCAAGGGCTGCATCCGCAGCGATGTCAACATGGTGGAACATCCTGAGAATCTCTTCCGTCGCCTTACCGTCAACGGCTCCCTTCGTCCTTACAACAACCTCCCCGCTGTACGCGACGTCCTCGGCGTCAGCAATAGCAACGATGCTTTCGGCAATCCCCTTTATCAGTTGGAATAACGCAGGCGTATATTGTCTATTATACTGGAATAGGGGTGTATCAACGCGTTGATACACGTGGCTCAACACGTTGATACACGTGACCCAACGCGTTGATACACGTGTACCAACGCGTTATGTACAATAGCGAATGCCTGTAATCAATTCTTATTTCACCTCTTTGACTAGGTAGATGGTGGTGGGGAGGTGGTCAGAGTAGCCGTTGAGCCAGGTGCCTGAGGCGTGGGTGCGGAGGGGGTTGCCTTTGTAGCGTCCTTCCTGTTGGATGAGGTAGTCGCGGACGAAAATCTCGTTCTTGAAATACTGCAGGTGGCTGCGGTCGCCATCGACGAGGTGTCCCGAGACGATAATCTGGTCGAAGAGGTTCCACTTGCCGTCGTACTTCAGCGTGCCGACGCCATCGTCGCGCAAGGTCTTCCACCAGGGGTTGTAGAGGTCTCCGTCGGCTGTGCATTCCTCCTTGGTTCGCTTGGCGCCGAGGCCTTTGACGAGGCTCTTGTCGTCAGGGTCGTCGTTGAGGTCGCCCATGATGATGACGGACGAGCCTGGGTACTGGGCGATTATGGAGTCCTTGATGGCGCGTACCAGTTCGCCGGCTCGTTCGCGGGCTGGAGATTCGGAGAAACGGCTTGGCCAATGGCAGACGATGGCGTGGACACGTTCGCCCGCCAGCGTGCCGCCTATGGTGAGGAAGCCACGCGTGTAGTAGAGGCTGCCATCCTCATTATAATAAAGAGGATAGGCGATGGTCTCCAGCTTGAATTGCTTGGGGTTGTAGAGGAAGGCACAATCAACGCCGCGTTGGTCGGGACTCTCGGCGTGGGCAATCTCCCAGCCGCGGTCGCGCAAGGCGGGCTGCTTCAGCAGGTCTTCCAGCACGGCACGATTCTCAATCTCGCTGACGCCGATGAGCGTGGCACCACCTGGGATGCGGTCCGTGGCCATTTGGCTCAGCACCTGCGCCATGTTCTTCAACTTGGCTTCGTATTTCATAGTGCTCCATTTCATGGTGCCTTCGGGGGTGTACTCATAGTCATTCTTGTCCGTTCCGTCTGGCGCCAGCGTGTGGACGGTGTCGAAGAGGTTCTCCAGGTTATAGAAGCCGATGCCGTAGAGGCTATAGCGCTTTTCAGCATCAGCGCCGACGGACGTCGCTGTTTTATTGGCTGTGCCGCAGCTGCAGAGCAGAAGGAGGATTGATAAATGAAAAATGAAAAATGAAGAGTAGGAAGTCGTTCTTTTCATGGGTCTAACCTTTAATCTGTAATTTGCGGTACAAATATAAGTCCAAAAAATGAATTTATCCCCATTTTTCCTGAAAAAAACGGCAAATCGTATTGAAAAACGGGATTTCTTTGTATCTTCGCCACGAAAAACGACGCTTGACGGATAACGTGTCACGTTTAGCGAAGATTGAGTTGACATTTTATTAGATTAATACGATATGAAAAACAGAATTCTCTTGGTTTGTCTGCTGCTGGCGGCTGTGTGCGCGGGGCGTGCACAGGTGGTGACGACAGGCAATCCGGCCGCCTCGGAAACTGACGAGTCGGCATTCACGTTCACCGAGTCGCAGTTGGGCGAGGACGATGACGCCATCCAGAGCGTCTCGGCGCTTGTGTCGTCGACTAACGATATCTTTCTGCGCGAGGTAGGATTCTTGTTCAGTCCCATGCGCTTCAAGGTGCGTGCTCTTGACTCGAAGTACAACGATGTGCTGGTCAACGGCGTGCTGATGAATGACGCCGAGACGGGCCGCTTCTCCTACGGCATGATAGGCGGCCTGAACGAGGCTACCCGCAACCAGGAGGGCGTCGGCTCGTTCGAAACCAACCGCTTCGCCTTCACCCCCGTGGGCGGAGCCAGTAACATTAACATGCGTGCTTCGCAGTACGCCACCGGTTCGAAGGCCACCATCAGCCTCTGCAACCGCAACTACCTTGCCCGCGCCATGTTCACCCATAGCACAGGCTTGATGCGCAACGGCTGGGCCTTTACCGTGAGCGCCTCCTACCGCTGGGCCAACGAGGGCGTCATCGAAGGTACATTCTACAATGCCTTCGGCTACTTCCTTGCTGCGCAGAAGAAGTGGGGCAACCGTCACAGCCTCTCCCTCTCCACGTGGGGCGCCCCGACGGAGCGCGCCCAGCAGAGCGCGGCTACCGAGGAGGCCTTCGCGTTGGCAGGCTCGCACTACTACAATCCCTACTGGGGCTATCAGAACGGCGTGAAGCGCAATGCCCGCGTCGTCACGTCGTTCGAACCGACAGCCGTTGCCACATGGGACTTCAACATCAACGAAGACAGCCGTCTCGTCACCAGCGCATCGTTCAAGTACAGCAATTACGGTACTACCGCCCTCGGCTGGAACGGCAACGCTGCCGACCCGCGTCCCGATTACTACAAGAAGCTTCCCAGCTCGGCTTATAACGTCTGGGATGCCACTCATCGTGTGACGGCTGACGACTATGCTGCTTGGAATGGACTCTACGACACGTTCACCGGTTCGCCCGAAGGACGCCAGATCAACTGGGATCAGCTTTACTTCGCCAATCAGCAGGCCAACGCCGTGGGGGGCGAGGCTCTTTACTACGTGGAGGAACGCCACAACGACCAGATGGCGCTCAACCTCACCAGCACTTACAACCGCACGCTCAACCGCTTCAACCGCATCGTGGGCGGTGTCGCTCTCTCTGCCACGCAGGGCATGCACTACAAGACCATGAGCGACCTCCTTGGCGCCGACACTTATATCGATGTTGATAAGTTTGCCGCCCGCGACTACGGCCGCGGCAGCCAGCTGGCGCAGAACGACCTCCGCAACCCCAACCGCCAGATTGCCGAGGGCGACGTCTTCGGGTACAATTATAATATATATGTCAACAAGGCCCGCGCATGGGGACAGTACGCTTTCAACAACGGCCCTGTCAACCTCGTCCTCTCCGGTCAGCTCAACGGCACCACGTTGGAGCGCTTCGGCCTTATGCAGAACGGCCGTGCAGCCGATCGCAGCTACGGCTCCAGCGGCGTGGCTAAGTTCCTCGGCGGCGGTGGCAAGGCTTCGTTCACCTGGCGTCCCAACGCCCGCAACGTCATCAGCCTTAATGCCGGCTATCAGAAGGACGCCCCGCTGGCCTACAACGCCTTCATTGCCAACCGTACCCGCAGCGACTTCGTCCACGACCTCAAGCTCGAGGGCGTCCTCAACACAGAACTCTCCTACGCCCTTACCGCCGGTCCGTTCCAGGGCCGTGTGGCGGGCTACTACATCCACTTCGACAACGCCGTGGAGCAGACTGCCTTCTATAACGACTCGCAGAGCCACTTCACCTACCTCACCATGAACGGCATCGAGCGCACCCACTATGGCGTGGAGGCCGCAGCCATCATGCACGTGACCAGCTCGTTCTACTTCACCTTCATTGGCAACGTGGGCGAGGCGCTCTATACGAACAATCCCACAGCTGTGCTTACCTACGAGGATGCCAGCGCCTACATTGCCTCGCCCAAGAATCCCGTCACAGGGCAGGAAGAGCAGCTGCGCGTCATCGCCGACGGCTGCCGCGTGGGCAGCACGCCCCTTACCGCCCTCAGCCTCGGTGCCGATTACAACGTCAACGGCTGGTACCTCGGCGCCAATGTCAACTACTACGACCGCGTCTTCATCGGTTTCTCGCCCTACAACCGTCTGACGAACATCTATCAGGCCAACCAGAAGTGCTATATCTCCGACGGTAGCGTCGATGAGAACGGCAATCCCTCCTTCGGCGTCGATGAGGCCACGCTTTTGGAGAATGGCGGCATCCTCTACAACGCCGACGGCACCATCTACAAGACCTACAGCGTTCGCCAGCGCCAATGCAAGGGCGGCTTTATGGTCGATGCCAACATCGGACACAACATCCGTCTGAAGAAGGGCCGTAGCGTCAGCATCAACCTCACGGTCAACAACCTGCTCAACAACACCAACATGTGCACGGGTGGCTACGAGCAGAGCCGCGACGACCTCTATTACGAGAACGGTACCGCAGGCGATGCCCGTACCTACGTCTTCTCCAAGAATCCCAAGCTCTACTATGCCAACGCACTTAACGCCTTCCTCAACGTAGGCTTTAAATTCTAAACGATGAAATAAAGAAGAATGAACAATAAAATGCACATTCCTATGAAAAGACATACGTTTTCAATGCTATCTCTCCTGACGACAGCGGTACTTCTTTCAGCGTGCAGCATGAATCAGTTTGACGACCTGACCTTCTCGGACGGCAACTATCCCTACGGCAACAACGCTATTCCTGCCGATGCTCCCATCACGACCATCCAGGCTCTCAAGACTGAGAAGTATCCGCAGCTCTTCCAGTCCTCTTCGACCTACAATTACCAGTACACTACCGTGGAGGATGACCTCTACATCAGCGGGCGCATCGTCAGCAACGACGAGAGCGGCAACGTCTATAAGACCATCGCCATCGCCGACGAGACGGGCGCCGTTGTCATCGGCGTCAATGCTACTGGCCTCTACAGCTTTCTCCCGATGGGGCAGAGGGTTATTGTCAGCCTCAAGGGGCTCGACTTCGGCGCCTACTCCAACATGCCCGAGATTGGCAAAGCCTTCATGTCCGACAAGTACGGCCTCCAGCTGGGGCGCATTGCCCAGAAAGACTTTGAGCAGCACATCCGCCTCATCGGAAGGCCTGAGCCCACAGCAGTTGAGCCCGAGGAGATGACGGAGGCCAAGTTGAAAAGCCTCAAGGCTACGGATTATCCCCGCTACATCATCCTGAAGGACGTCACCTTTGCCGATGGCGGCCGCCAGTATGCCCCTGTCGATAACACCACCGAGGACCGCTACGTCAACGTCGGCTCGCAGAAGATCGACTGCCGCATGAGCAGCTACTCCAACTTTGCGCTCGACACCATCCCCCGTGGGCGCGTCAGCGTCACCGGCCTCCTCACTCTCTACGGCTCCACCAAGCAACTTCTTGTCCGCGTGGTGGACGACATCAAAAAATGAAAAATGAAGAATGAATAATGATAAAAATAATAATATGAAAAAGACCTTTCGTTTCCTTTTTGCGGCGCTGGCCCTGATGGGCATTGCCTCGTGCGCCGATGTTCCTGAACTCCCTTATCCCACACCCGACCCGAACGGCGGAGGAGGCGGCACCACCACCAGCGGCCTCCCCTTCACCAGCGCCAGCTTGAACGACTTTGAGGTGAAGACCGTCGAAGGCATTGACTGGAGCCTCGGCTCGTCGTATGCCAAGGCCAGCGGCTATGCCAACAACACCACTACGGCTACGAAGACGTGGCTCGTCAGCCCCGCTATCAATACCACCGTCACCGGCACGGGCACCGACGGCACGGGTACCGATGGTGTCACCATCGCCTTCGATAACGTGCTCCGCTACGTCAAGTCGTCCACCGACCTCAAGGGTTGGCACAAGGTGCTGGCCAGCAAGGACTATGCTGGCGACGTCACGACGGCAACATGGACAGACCTCAACTTCCAGCCTGTCGAGTCCGCCACGCAGACGTGGGACTTCTATGCCGCCAACCCTGTCCACCTGCCCACCGAACTGCTGAACGAGGAGAAAGTCTATATTGCCTTCTACTTCCAATGCGACGGCACCAACTCCACCACGTGGGAACTGAAGAACTTCGTTATGCAGGAGGGGATGACACCCGACCCCACTCCCGGCCCTGAGCCTGGCGAGGTGAAGGCTGTCACCATTGCCGAGTTCAACGCCGCTGCTGTCAGCACCGACGTTTGGTACGAACTCGTGGGTACGGCTTCTGCTATCAAGGACGGCGACCAGTACGGCAACTTCGACCTTACCGACGAAACGGGCACGGTCTATGTCTATGGCTTGCTTGCCGAGAAGGGCGGAGAAAAGAAACAGTTCCAAGATCTCGTAGCCAAGACGGGCCTCGCCAATGGCGACAAGATCAAGATTCATGGCCAGCGCGGCGACTACAACGGCAAGATTGAAGTCCTCAACGCCTACTTCATCGAAATCGTCGAGAAGGGTGGCGATACTCCCGGCCCCGGCCCTGGAGGCGAAGGGGACGGTAGCGAGAAATCGCCCTACAACGTGGCCTACGTCCTCGGCGCAGGCAATCCCGGCACGACGGCTTGGGTGAAGGGCTACATCGTCGGCACGGTGACGGACAAGAGTTACGACTCTGCCGAGTTCGGCACCACCAACGCCAGCGGCACCAACCTCCTCCTTGCCGATGCTGCCGATTGCACCGATGCTTCGCTCTGCATCCCCGTGCAGCTTCCCTCTGGTGACGTCCGCGATGCCCTCAGCCTACAGCAGCATCCTGAGAATCTCGGCAAGCAGGTTTGGATTTATGCCAATTTGGAGAAATACTTCGGGCAGCCTGGCTTGAAGTCCGCCAGCAAGTACAGCTGGGACGGCAATAGTGGCGGCGAAGACCCGAATCCGGGTGGCGAAGGCATCTTCAGCGCCGACTTCACGACGGGCGAGTGCGGCTTCACTATCTATAATGTGGAAATGGATGAAAACCTTAGCTACGTGTGGGCAATTGACTCCAAGTATGGTTGGAAGGCCAGCGCCTTTAAGGATAATACGCGATATCCTTCTGACAGCTACATTGTCAGTTCTGCAATCGACTTAACTTCTGCCACTTCCGCTACGTTGTCATTCAGTCATGCGGCTCGCTACTTTGGCGATTCTGCCACCGACTTCCTATCCGTGCTCGTTACCACCAGTTTTGATGGCGATGCAGCGAAGGCCAGTTGGGTGACGCTTACTGTGCCCTCTTGGCCTTCAGGTGCTGATTGGAATTATATTGATTCGGGCGACATCAGCCTTGCTGGCTATGTTGGCAACAAGGTCTATATTGCCTTCCGCTACACCTCCAGTTCTTCCATCGCCGCTACGTGGGAAATCAAGAGCATGAGCATAAAATAGAATGAAGAATGAAAAAGAGTGATCAGTGATTAGTGATCAGTGAATAGATAATAGTTCTCCATCCCAGGGTATTATCTGTTCTCTGTTTACTGTTCTCTGTTCACTATATTCTCTTTGCAATTATTTCGGCTTTGCCGCTCGACTGCGGTTTACCACCGCCACGCCGCTGAACACCAGTAGCGCGGCGGTGACTTTTTGCCACGTTACGGTGTCCTGCCCGATGCAGATGCTCACGACGGCTGCCAGCATGGGCTGGATGTAGGAGTACATGCTCACCAGCGTGGGGCGGATGCGCTTCTGCCCGAAGGGGATGAGGAAGTACGCCACAAACGTGGCGAAGAAGATGACGTAGGCCACCTCCCAGATGACGTTGGCGGGAATGGTGGCCCATTGCGCCGTAGCGAAGTCCTTTGCCGAAAAGGGCAGCGACACCAACAACGACACCAGAAAACTCCACTTCATGAACGTCACCACGCTATAGCGGGAGATGAGAGGACGGAAGGCACCCAGATAGAGCGCGAAGGTCAGGCAGTTCATCAGGATGAGCACCACGCCTAGCGGCTTCGTCTGCTCCACGCCGCTCGTGGCATGGAACGAGTTGAAGATAAGCAGCATCACTCCCGCGAAGCTCATGGCAACGCCGCCGGCCTTCTTCAGCGTGATGGGCTCGTGGAGGAACAGCGCGGCAATGAACATCGTCATGATGGGGCTGAAGGACGAGAGAATGGAGGTATCGATGCTTGTCGTCATGGTGATGGCGACGAGGAACGTCATCTGCGGCGCGAACAATCCCAGCAGCGATGCTGCCACGATGCGAATCCAGTCCCTGCGGGCAATCCGCTCGCGCGGCATGAAGGCCGACAGCAGCCAGAACAGCACCGTCGCCCCCGCTGCCCGCATCGTGAAGAGCATAGTGGGCGTGATGGCGTCGGAGTTGGCAATCTCCTTGCACATCACGATGTTCAGTCCGAAGATGATGTAAGCCCCTGCGCAGGCCAGATGCCCTGCCAAATGGCTTTTTGATGTCGTATCCATACGTCCTTTTTACCTTTCGGCTGCAAAGTTACTCCGAATCGCGCGAAATCCCATCATCCCCACCTCGTTTTTTCGCCCCCTGCCCGAAAAATCCCTCCTGTTGTCAGAGCGTTTTCAAAGAATATTTTTTTTCATCGCAATGATTTAATTCTTTCATTGCAATGAAAACAATCTTTCATCGCAATGGTTAATTCTTTTCATTGCAGTGAAAACTTTTTTTCATTGCGATGAAAACTTTATAGTCTTTGATTCTGGTTGAAAGAGAGCCTATTATCACAAGCGCAGAAAAGCCTTTTTTTATTGGAGGGAAAGGGTTTTCTTCCACACGAATGACTCACGAATGATCACGAATGATTCATCCATTAATTCATGGTTAATTCGTGGGCAAATTATGGCAATTTGTAACACTTTTTGCTTGGTTTTCCTCTGAAAATGGCGTTTTTTATGTAGGAATATGTAGCATTATGTAGCATTTTAGGCTATCTACATCGGACAATCGGCAGTCTGTCAGCGTGATAGGCCTTCTTATGTAGGAATGTAGCATTTTTTCAATAAAATGTAGAAAGGGAGAACCAAAGAAATCCCCGCTACCTTCGCAGGCAACGGGGACAAGTGCTTTCATCGTACAAAAAAGCAAGCTTTACAACAGTTTTTATGATTAGAGGAAAAAACCATTTAGAACGTCCAGCCGAGGCGGATGGCAGGCTCGCAGTAGAAGCCGGCTGTGGTGTAGGTGTGCGCGATGGGGGCAAAGGTGTACGAACTTTGGCTTTCCCTTGTCCGTTCCATCATCAGTCCCATCTCGGCACCGCAGTAGAGCCCCTTCCAGAGATAGACATCGATGCCTGTAAAGGCGCCGCCCATGAACTGCCAGCCGCTGAAATGGCCGTTATTATCCGTCGTCTCATATTTATTGCCAGAGGCGTCGTAATGGAAGGCGAGGAGTCTTGAGCATCCCGCCTGGACGCCGGCGTACAAGCTGATGCGTTCTGAAACGCCCCAATGACGTTCGTAACCCAGACTGAGGTCGCAGTTGCTGTATCCAGACTTGTTTAGATTGCTTGAGGAAGTCGTCTCCTTGGTCTGCCCCCAATTGAACCCTAAGCGGAGGCGCAGGGCGTCGTTGTCCGTCAGGAAATAGCGTAGTCTGATGCCATTGTCAATAAGGTTAAAAACTGCGCTTTCCGAAAATGGCCTGAGGCCGATTTCCACTCCCATATCGCCCTTCTCAGGCATTATGCCTTGCGCGTTCACACTCATGACTGCCACAAGGGCTGCCATCAAAATCATTGATTTCTTCATAAAACTTTTTACTAAATAAATGGTTATAAAATGGTTTTTATCGATTCCATGGGCTCTGATAGGTGATGTGCCCCGTAACAAACATCTTGTAGCTATCCCTATAATACCAGAACAGGTAGATGCGGGCATAGGTGTAGCCGGAATAGGCGCCTCGGGCCTTGTCCCATTTGCGGCAACGGATAATATAGCCGTCGCCTGTATTCATAGGCTCTTTTTCACTCCAGCCACTCTGGAGTATCTCGTTGATATTCATGACGCCTTTGGAACGGCCAACGTTGATGATGCTGGCGTCGAATTCTTCGTCGCAGATGGGGCAGAGGTTGTACTCGTCGTCAATCCTTAAGCCGCTGATGCCTTTGAAGTAGAGCGTGGTCCGTCCTGCTGGAATCCCTCGCAGGCAGAGCGAGCCGCCTCCATTCTTGGGATATCGGGTCAGGCCTGCAGGGTCCTGGGCATATTCGAACTGGCAGCCTGTCAGCTCGTTCCATGTCTTGATGACGATGTCCTCATCAGTCTGCTTGCCTCCTTCTCCATCGTTGATGATGAACTGGTAGATGGTGTTTTCATTCAGATAGAGCGCATAGTTGCCGTCCGTCAGCGTCGCAAGGTCTATCTGGCATCCGTCGGCATTGGGGTAAAGCCGCGAAAAGACAATATCCTGTGTGTCGTTATTATAGAGACTGACGGTGAAGTTTATTGTCTTCCCAAGAGTGAGGATGAGCGTCTTGTCTCGGATGATGACGGAGCAGGGAGTCCTCTCTGTGGCGTATTCTTCCGACGTGATGTAGATTCGGTCAACAATGCCCGTGCCTCGGATGACCAGTTCTTCCGGGGGAGTCTTGGTCTCAAGTGCACCCTCACATCCGCTGAGTACCAGCGCCGCGAGGAGGGAGAGGGTGAGAAGTGTCTTTTTCATATACTTCTTATTTAATTTCTAATTTCTAATTTTCTAACTCCTAATTCTCCTCAATGCTTTCCACTTTGCCGATGAAGAGGATGTTGTGGCTGACGTTGTCGCGCAAGGCAAAGACGAAGGGATGGTCAACAAAGAAATTGATGGGCTCAGGCTTATCATTGCCGCCTGGACCTGCGGTGTATTTGGAACTAATAGTAGTGACAGCAGCCATTTCGGCTCCCTTCTCATCAAAAGAGACTGACACATCCTGATTGATGAACTCAACAACCAATTCTTCATTAATTCCGCTTAAGGCACCAAGCGAAAGAATCTTCTCAATCCCTAATTCTTTCAGATGGGAGAGAAGAGTGTTTGTGGTCTTGAAGTTAAATTTAGGGAAGAGTAGATTTACTAAGGTCTCGCCTTTTAGTTGACCCCAGTCAATTTCGGAAAGAATCTTGTTTGTGGTGTAACCTTTATTGGGAAGTGCGATGAGCATGCTGAAAGAATGATATTCGAAAGGTATTTCCAGCAAGCAATAGGACTTAAAAGCTGCGTACCTATAATCGTTGGTCTGTTGCATCATGTCAACGGATTGCTTTTCGCCATTGGCCTTTGTAAATATGTCTTTCTTGGTCATTTCTTTGAGGAACGGAGCATACCATTGTGAGCCAAACCAAGTGGCGTTGGCAAGCACGAGGCGCGTGAATTCGTTAATGGGGAGATTCAGCGCGCGAATGGCACCGTAGGTGTGGTCGTAAGCCCATTGGCAAATAGAGTCAACGGCTTCTTGGGTTTTTGTGAAGTCAAGATAGCCTACTTCGGCATCGTAGTAAGTCTGGTTGACAGAGAAGAAATCGGGCTTGATGGGGAAGTCGGGTTGTGCCCACATAGCGTTGGCGAGGCTGACACAGTTTGTGGCTTCGAGAGCATTGCGCAGCGTAAAGTACCAAGCGTTGAGGTCGTCAATCGACGCTCCTTTTCCACAGATAATGTCGAGCAATTCGGTGCAGGCCTCGTCATTAGCGCCATTAGCCAGCATGCCGAGGGCAATTTCGAGGCTGAGGGGCGAGATGCAGACGTTCTCGTTAGGCTTAGCTTTGAGGCAGAGCTGGTTGAAGAGCTTTTGGGCGAAGTCAGCACCCATCTGGGCATAGCCCATCTGCTTGCTGCTCGGCGATAAGCGAAGTGGGGCCGGGTCTTCACGCTTGAAGATGCGGTCAACGATGCCGCCTGTGCGGATGAAAGGTTCTTCAACGGGGTCATTGTTATCGATAGGGTCGATAGGGTTGTTCTCGTTGCATCCGCTGAGTACCAGCGCTGCGAGGAGGGAAAGGGTGAAAAGGGTCTTTTTCATATACTTCATATTTTTATTCCTAATTCCTGATTTCTAATTCCTAATTTTTTACTCCTAATTCTCCTCAATGCTTTCTACTTTGCCGATGAAAAGGATGTTGTGGCTTTTGTTGTCGCGCACGGCAAAGACGAAGGGATGGTCAACAAAGAAATTGATGGGCTCGGGAGGGGGGACGTTGCCTCCAGATGCCGTTAGCCAACCACCCCATTTTGTTGTAGCAGCCATCTCTGTTCCTTTTTCGTCGATGCGGATAGATACGTCCTGATTGATGAACTGGAGGCACAATTCGGGATTGATGCGCGTGAGCGGATGCTGCATGGCTTTCCTGATGCCAAGTTCTTGTAAGGGGTCAAGTAGCTCGTAACTCGTTTTGAACTGGAATTTGGGCAGGTGCAGGATGACTTCTTTGGAAGACAGTTGCTGATTCCAGTCAATTGCAGGGAGGATGTCGTTAGCCGAATAGCCTTCGAGGGGAAGAGCTATGAGTAGGCTGAAGTTCTGATAGACAAAGTCCATAGAAAGCAGACGATAGGAGGAGGCTTCTGCGTAGGAGTAATAGGTTCTGTTTTGCATCATATCGACGGTTTGCTTCTTGCCGCTGGAGAGGACGAAGGTGTCTTTTCGGGTGTTGTCTGCGTTAAAGGGCTTCGTCCATTCTGCTCCAAACCATGTGGCATTGGCGGCAACGATGCGCGTGCTTTCATTAATAGGAAGATTCAGCTCGTGGATGTTGCCAAAGGTATGGTAGTAGGCCCATTGGCAAATGGAGTCCTTTGCTTGCGTGGTTTGGGTGAAGTCGAGATGGCCTATTTCGGCATCGTAGTAGGTCTTGTTGGTGCTAATGAAGTTGCGGTTGATGGGGTAGCCCTTCTGCGTCCAGACAGCGTTGGCGAGGCAGACGTTGTTGGTGCTCTCGAGGGCATCGCGCAGCTTGTGGTACCAGGCGTTGAGGGCATCGAGGGTGACACCCTTACCGGCAATGCTGTCAAGCAATTCGGCGCAGGCTTCGTCGTCCACGCCGTTAGCCAGCATGCCGAGGGCAATTTCGAGGCTGAGGGGCGAGATGCAGACGTTCTTGTTCGGCTCGGCTTCGAGGCAGAGCTTACCAAAAAGCTTTTGGGCAAAGTCGGCACCCATTTGGGCGTAGGCTTTTTCTTCTTCGCTGGGCGTCAGCATTAGGGGCTTTGAATCTTCGCGTTTGAAGATGCGGTCCACGATGCCACCCGGGCGGATGAGGGGTTCTTCGGGTGGGTTCCCTGGGTCAAATGCATCGTTGCATCCGCAGAACATCAGCGCCGCGAGGAGGGAGAGGGTGAAAAGGGTCTTTTTCATATTCTATTGCTTATATTTTTAATCTTCAATTTTCAATCTTCAATCTTCAATTTATATCTTGAACAGGCTAAGGTAGGGCTCGGCAAGCTTGGCGCGGAGGCGGTGCTTGTGGGAGCGGATGGTGGTGTCGGTAACGCCGGTGCAGATGGTCTGCGTGTAGGTGGAGAAGCCGAGGCGGCAGAGGAGCAGGCAGGTAAGCTCGGAGTCGCTGAGCGTGGGGCTCTGCTGGCGCAGTTCGTCCACGATGGGACGGAAGATGCGGAAGAGCTCCATCTGCAAGTTGGCGGTACGCTCAGAGGGGAAGGCATCGAAGCCGCGCGTGCGGCTCAGGTGGATGGCGCTGAGCTCGTTGTTCCACGGGCTTTGCATGAACTGATTGATGCAGGCGCCCAGCTGCTCTTCGAAGTGAAGGGTGCTGTTATCGTTCTTACGAGCATGTTGTTTTAGCCACCGATACCTGAAGCAAACCAGCGCAAAGCAAAAGAGCAGCCAATACAACAGGATGGTGTAGTGACGAGTTGTCTGCCGCCGCTCCTGACTCAGTTCGTAACGGTGCAGCACATTCGACATGCGGACGCGGTCCACGCTGCCAGCAATGGTCTCCTTGAGACTGGCGTAGTACTGCATGTGGCCATAGGCGCTTTCAAATTGTCCGCTGAGTGAATCGAGGGAGGCGAGGGCGCTGGTAGCCGAGGCTTCGAGGTAGAGATTGCCCGTCTGTCCGTAGCAGCGGTTCAGATAGAGCAGTGCAGAGTCGGGTTGGCCGAGGGCTTTGTACGCCTGCCCTTTTAAATAATAAGGAAAGAGTTTGTCGTCCCACGTACGCAGCGATTCGGCCAGCGAGGCGTAGGCGAGGGCATCGGCAGCATTTCCCTTGCGGCGCGTGATGATGGAGAGCTGCTCGGCAGCGAGGGCTGTACCGATGGGGTTGTCGATGGCACGGCTCAGCGCCAGCAGGGTGACGTAGTTGTCGTAAGATGCATCCCATTCTCCAGCCGCCATCTGGCACTTGGCGATGCCTTCGAGCGGCATAATCATACGGAGGCTGTCACGTGTGAAGACGGCACAATCATAAGCCCGTCGGTACCACTCGCGCGATTCGGCGAAGAGGTGCTGGTTGAAAAGGTGGTCGGCGATGTTCTGCGACGCGCGGCGTTCCATGACGTGGTCGGACAGCTCGCGGAAGCCGTCGGCTGCGGGCAAGTAGGCCTCGACAGCACGGAAATCATCGCCCAAGTCGCGGCAGACCGAGCCAAGGTAGAACTGCGAAAGGGCGCGCAGCTCCTTGTTGCGGCCTCGACGGGCGTAATAATCAAAGGCTATCAGAATGAGCGAGTCGCTGGTGTGCGTGATGAAGCATTTATCCTCAGCTTGCGTCCGCAGCAGGGCATAGAGAGCGGCAGATTTAGGGTGATCAGTGAACAGAGAACAGTGATCAGATGGATGTGCCGCATCTGACGGTATTATCTGTTCACTGTTCACTGTTCTCTGTTCACTTTGAAACAGGCTGTCCAGTGCGCTAAGGGCGCGGGCGGGGTCGTCATTGATATAGGAGCGGATGGACTGAAGCTGGCGATAGACATCGGAAGATGACGATGCGGGCATGGCCAGCAGCAGGCAGAAGAGGAGAAAAATGGACTTTTTCATGCGGCTCAGGTTCAAATTCGACGCAAAGATAACGCGTCTTTCTTAGTCGTGCAAGCGAAAATGCGTTGCAAAAGCGTTGCAACGGGGGTTGCAAAAGTGTTATTCTTAATTAAAGAGATATACAGGAGTTCAGGAGTACAGGAGTTGCAGGCAATTGTTTCGTATGCAGTTCTTATAACTATTGTCTGAACACCATTTTCATTCTTCATTATTCATTAAACAAATGCTATCAGGCGGGAGGAGGGGAGAGGGAATGGGGAGTTGAGGTTCAGCGGGAGGGAGAAGGGGAGTGATGGAGGCAGCGCCTGGGGCGAAGTCAGGCAGGATGCGACGCGCGCCGAGGTAGCGCGCCTGATAGTAGGGCTCGCTGAGGTGGGAGATGATGACGCCCGTGAGGGCGGCGTGGATGAAGGAGAAGGATTTGCCGCCTGGGTCGGGGCCGATGTAGATGCCGACGTGCCCGGGTGTCTCAGAGATGCGCCGCCCGCTGAAGATGACGAGGTCGCCCCGCTGCAGGTGTTTGATTCCTTTTTTGACCGCACGCCCTTGATGCGATTGCGCATTGGAGGAGTGGCTGAGGTTGTAGCCAAAGCGGGCATAGACGTAGGAGGTGAAGCCCGAGCAGTCGAATGCCGCAGGGCCTTGTGCCGCGTAGCGGTAGGGCTTGCCTAAGGATTGGCGGGCAAAATCAATGATGCTGTCGGCTGTAGCTGCGGCACGAAGGGAGTCCTTGTTTGTCCCTATCCCCCGTAGTGACGAACACGATGCGAAAATCAAGGAAGAATGGAGAATGAGAAAAAGAAGAAGGCTTCTTTTTAATGAAGAATGGAGAATGAAAAATGAAGAATGAATGGCTTTGTAATTGGTGTGCTGCATACGGAACAATTTATTCTTCATTTTTCATTCTCCATTTTTCATCCTTCATTCTTACATCTTCATTGTTACCTTATCGGGCTGATGCGGAAGGCAAGGGTGTGGGTGGCGCCAGGCTGGTAGTCGTAGGTGGGCAGCGGGCCGGGGCCACAGGAGGCGTTGCCGATACCGCGCAGCCAGGCGTCAAGGGTGAGGACAACTTCGGCACGGCGGATTTCGGGAATGCGGTGTCCGTACTTGACGTCGTTCAAGTCACGATCGGTGACGTGAAGGGCGCAGAAGTCGAACGTCTGCCCATCGCCGTCGATGCGGAGGCCCTTGCCGCTGTTGTCGGTAAGTGTGAGCCATCGGGTGTCGCAGCGCTCGCCCATGGACTGGGCACGGACATAGAACTCCTCCATGTCCGTGACGGTGGAGGTGTAGCGTCCGACGAAGGCAGCATCCTTACGGTCGGGCCAGTTCTCGATGGGGCCGCGGCCATACCAGCTGACGTTCTCCAATGTGGGGTTGAGCATGGCTTGCAAGCCGATGCGCGGCAGACGGAAGTCATCAGCCGTGCCAAACGTGGCGTGGACATCCACCGTGCCGTCAGCATGGACAGTATAGACGGTGGTGTCGTTGATGACGGTGCGGGGCATCTGCGAGCTGCGGATGACGGTGATAAGCGCTCCGCCTTGAGGAGTCAGCTCCCAGTCGAATTTGCTGACGGTGCTTTCCGCATCGGCCCAGTTGTGACGGTCGTTGCTGATGGTGCGGTAGGTGTAAAGGGCAGGGCCTTGACCACGATGGATAAGGTTGTTGCCGCCATCGTAGCGCAGGGCGGTGAGGATGCCGGTGCGGGTGTTGAAGGTGATTTCGTCACGCCCATTGCTGAGTACCAGCGTGCTCCAGTCCTCGACGTGAGCGGAAAGAGACCCTCTCCCCGCTCCCCCGTGAAGGGGGAGAGCCTCACTTTGTTCGAGAGCTGGCGCACCAGCCACTCCCCTCCCTTCATGGGAGGGGTTGGGGGTGGGTCTTCCTTCCAACTGGGCAGAGGCGACAACGTGGCCTGCATCAGCCCAGACACAACCGCGGCGGAGGCTGACGTAGAGGTTGACGTGGAATTCGGACGAGGTGTCGTCGCCGATGGTTTCGCTAAGGGGCAGGGGCAAGGCGCAGCTGTTGCCCGGAGCGCAGGAGGGCAGGGCAATGTCGCCTTCACGGACACTGACGCCGTCCTTGAGAATGGCGTAGTGGAGGGTGAACTGGTTGAGGTTGAGGAAGGCGTATTTGTTCTTGACAAGGATGCCGTCGTTCTCGAGACTGAAGCCGATATACTGATAAATGCGCTTCACCTGCAAAAGCTTGGCTGTGACCTTACGGTCGGGGGTGACGATGCCGTTGCAGCAAAAGTCATTGTCGTTGGGGCTGTCGCCAAAGCTGCCGCCGAAGTAGAAGTGGTCCTCAGGCTCGCCGGGTTTGTTGATGCCCTGATCGACCCAGTCCCAGATGCAACCGCCAATCATGCGGACAGACTCATTCTCAATATAGTCCCAGTACTCGGCAAGATTGCCGATGGCGTTGCCCATGGCGTGGGCATATTCGCAGAGGAAGAAGGGCTTGCTGGAGGGCATACGGTCCTGACGAATCATGTCGGGCACGGAGGGGTACATACGGCTGTCGATGTCGGCCTGCTGGTTCATGCCTTCGTAGTGGATGATACGTCCGTCGATGGCCTTCATGGCGTTGTACATGGCGGTGATGTTAGCACCTCCGCCAGACTCGTTACCCATGCTCCAGAAGATGACGGAAGGATGATTCTTGTCGCGCTCCACCATGCGTACGCCACGGTCGACGTAGGCTGCTTCCCATGAGGGATTGCGGGTGAGGCTGTGGTTGGCGTGGCACTCCTGGTCGGCCTCGTCCATGACGTAGATGCCGTAGTAGTCGTAGAGGGCGTACATCTTCGGGTCGTTGGGGTAGTGGCTGGTGCGGACGGTGTTGAGGTTGTGGCGCTTAAAGAGGAGGATATCCTCAATCATGCTCTCCACGGGGATGGCTTTGCCGTATTGGGGGTGGGTGTCGTGTCTGTCGGCACCCTTGAAGAAGATGCGCTGGTTGTTGATGAAGACGCGGGCATCGCGGATTTCAATCTTACGGAAGCCGTACTGCTGCGTGGTGGCTTCAATCACCTCGCCCTTGGCATCAAGCAGTTCGAAATCGACGGTGTAGAGGTAAGGCGTCTCGGCACTCCAGAGCATGGGGCGACGGACGGCAATGGAGGAAATGATGTCGCTCTCGCTGCCCTTGGCAATGAGGCTGATGTCGTCCGTGGCGCGTCCCACCTCACGTCCCTCGGCATCGCTGAGGATGGTGCGCAGCGAGGCAGCGGCGGCTTTCGCTGTACCATTTAGGATGGAGGCGCGAACGTCGAGCGTGGCGGCCGAGAGGTCGTCGTTAAAGTCGGCCGTGAGGTAAAGGTCGCGGATGTGGAGCTTGGGCACGGCCTTCAGATAGACGTCACGATGAATGCCGCTGAAGCGGAAGAAGTCCTGATCCTCGATGTAGCTGCCATCGCTCCAACGATAGCACTCCACAGCAAGCAGATTCTCCTTGCCCGCTTTGACGTAGGGGGTGACGTCGAACTCGGCATCGTTGTTTGAGCCTTGGCTGTAGCCTACTTTCTTGCCGTTCACCCAGACGTAGATGGCGCTGTAGGCACCATCGAAGTGGAGCAGCACGCTCTTGTCCTTCCAGTCGGCGGGAAGGGTGAAGGTGTGGCGATACGAGCCGACGGGATTGGGCTCGACGCTGTTGGTGTAACCGTTCTGACTACGGATGAAGGGAGGCTGGTTGCGGAAGGGATAGGTGACGTTGGTGTAGATAGGGGTGCCGTAGCCCAGCATTTCCCAGTTGGAGGGAACGGGGATTTCGTCCCAGCGGCTGTCGTCGAACGATGGCTTATAGAAGTTGACGGGTCGTTCATCGGGGCTCTTCACCCAGTTGAATTTCCAGTTGCCGTTGAGCAGGATATAGCGCGAAGAGTTGGTGCGCTGCCACGGTTGGCGATAGGCGGGGTCGCCTTGCATCTCGCTGCGGCTGGCGAAGGGGATGAAGGTGCTGTGCCCGTCGAGTTTGTTGACGGCAAAGATTTTCTCGTTCTCCCACTCGTGGCTGGATACGGGGCGCGGCTTCAGCTTGAGGCTGGTTGGCTCAACAATCCATTGCTGTCCCTCATCGTCGCCGGCAGCAATGCACTGCATGATGGGGCGGCTGGCATCGTCGGGATTGGCGCTGAGGGCGAGACCTCCTGCGAGACAGACGAAGGTGTAGCGCCCGTTGTCGAGCTTGCGGGCACGCCACTGCTGATTGGCGTTGCCGAGTTCGGTACCCCATTGGATGATGTTGCCCTGACGGCTACCTTGATTGCCGTTATCGACGCTCATGTCGTTGAGGGGCGAGGCAATGTTGTAGGCGCCGCGTCCGCAGTCCACAAATCGCCATACCTGTGATTCACTTTTCTTGTTGGCTGAGGCCAGGAAGATGTTGGCATTGGGGTCGAGGCTGCCACGATTGTCCAGCACAAGCCCTGTGCGAGCGTTGCGGATGATGTAGTTCTGTTCGGCCTTGAACTCCTGGGCTGCCAGATGAGTCGCTGTCAGGAGAAGAAGTGCTGCGAGGCACGGGAGGAGGTGGATTCTGCTTTTCATAAGGATTCGGTTTTTATAATTTGGATAAGTTGTTGTAGTAATAATATGAGGACAAAAGTAAGCATAAAAAACGAAAAAACGCCCTTTTAGGGCGCTTTTTTCACGTTTATCGGAAAAAAATATTATTTCCGCTCGAAATTCAAGGCAAGCATGACATACTGTATAAATGTACAGCCCGTGCCGTCGTAGCGATCGTTGTTAAGTGTATATTCGGGATAGATATCTTCAAGTTCCGAATATGTACCGTTTGTCTCATAATGGATGATAAAGCCGAAACGATCTGCATCATAGGAGTTGGCATTGCTATAGGCAGGCCAGTCGGGGATTGCATCGAATGATATGTCGGATGTGGTTTTATCCATTGTGTAGTAGAGGGTGAAATGCAGAACGCCGGTTTCTTCTATAGGTACCCACTGAAATTCATAAGTGTTCCCATTCGTAAGTAGCGGGCATGAGTATCCTTCCTGAAGGCTGATGGTACCCCAGCCGTCACTTTGGAACGTCCATGTGCCTTTCGTTTCTTGGGAGTTAAAACCTTGAATTTGATCACAGATAGTGCTATCGGCAGCAAGAACGTTGGTTCGGGTGAGCGTCCAGTAAGAGGAAAGGTTCCATTGTCCGATGTAGGGCTCTATGTACATGCGGTAGAAAAGGGTGTTTTCGGCAATGTCTTCATCTTTTGGAGAAAACTCGGTAGGAAAGTCATTGCTGCAGGCTGTGATAAGAGCCGTCAGGGCAAGGCAGAGGAGGTAGATTGTCTTTTTCATATCGTCTATAATTTTTATATTCTTAATTTCTCATTCCTAATTATAATTCCTAATTTCTCATTCCTAATTTTTCTAATTCTATAAGGTATATTGCAGGGCAAGACGCAGGGAGAGAGCCAGCGGATGGTCGGTGCGCGAGGTGGTAAGGCGTGTTTCGGTGAGGTGGTAGTTGACGCTGGGCTCGAAGGCGAGGCCGAAGTGATGCCCAAGGTCGTAGTGGACGCCAAGCTTGCTGCCTACTGCGTATTGCCACGGACGCTCATCCTGTTTCCAGGTGCCGAGTTGTGCGCTGAGGCAGCGCTCGACGGTGGCTCCCGCGCTGGCGGTGAGGGAGAAAGCGCCGTACTCAATAAAGCGCCAACCCACATAGAGCGGCACACCGAGGTACTGGATACGTTGCGTGCGGGTGGAGGTGGGGGTGACCACTTGCGAAGTGAGGATGCTCCACGTCATGCCGCTTTCGATGATGAGGCGTTCGATAGGCTCGTAGGCAACGGTGAAGCCGAGGCTAAGCTCGGGCTTGTGATTGAAGACATAGCTACCCATGTTATTGTACAGGTTGTTGTAGGGGTTGCTGTAGGAGTAGTAGGTCGGTGCAGCAGCCGGGCGGTTGCTGTAGTAGTAACTGTTGTTGGAGAATCTTGGTGCAACGGGGAAGTAGCTCGTGTTTCCTCCGCTTGAGCCGCCACCAGGGATGCCAAAGGTGAGGCTGCGGTGTTGTTTGGACATGGTGCGGATAGGAGTGGCAGAAGCAATCCACGATGATGGAGCGTCTGCGGCATGAGTGGCGTTGGCGACATTGGCTTTAGCGTTAGCGATGGCGTTATCGTGAGCGGCTGAATTCTCTGAGGCGGCTGGGGCCTCTGCTTCCTTTGCGGTGGTGGAAATATCGGAGTAGTCTGAATAATCCAAGTTTTCTGAAAGTTCTGAGCTTTCCGTGGTCTGCTCTTCCTTTTGTTCAAGCGCTTTCGTGATTCGGCTGCGGTGAGAAGGGGATTTGTCATTTGCTGCCAGCAGCGGGGGATTATTCGTCTGCCCGAACGAGTAATCCGATGATTCACTAAAATCCGAAACAGCCACACTTTGGGGGCTGTCCGATGATTCTTGGATTTCCGTAGAAACCTGTTTATGGGCTGCCAGAGACTCGTCGGCAGGGGCAGAGGGGGGCGTGTCGGAGGGGTTGACGATGAACACCACCGCCAGCACGGCGGCAGCAGCGGCCACCCATGCGGCCACGCGCTTCCAGGGTACCGCTCGGGGCGAGGGGGCGACGGTACCGCCCAGCTCCTTCTCCAGCCGTTGAGCTTTGCTCTTCCGCTGTCGCGATTCGGCATAACCCAAGTAAACTTGGTTCTGCTCTTGCTGCTCCAGCCGTTCCCAACCCCCGGCAGGAGGCGCAACCTGCGCCCCTTTCATGCGGTCACGCACGGCATCCGTCCAGTCATTCTTTTGTTTCATATCGTCATTGTCCATTATCCATTATCCATTGTCTGACGCGTGCAGCCAGCAGGGCTTTGGCGCGTGCAAGCTGCGAGGCCGATGTCCGCTCCTTGATGCCCAGCAGGCGGGCAATCTCTCGGTGTGAACAGCCGTCGATGCAGTAGAGGTTGAACACCACACGATAGCCCTCGGGCAGTTCGCCGATGAGGCGGAAGAGTTCGTCGTCGCTGATGCGGTTGATGTCGTCCGCTGTGGGCTCGGGCACGTCTGTCGGCTCGGTTCCCATCTCGTCCAGCGGGACGACGGTGAGCGTCTGGCGTTTCCTGAGGCTGTCGATGGCCACGTTCCTCGTCACCTGTTCCATCCACACCTTCAGGCTGCCCTCGCCCTGCCAGCGGAAGCGGTTTATCTGGCCGAAGATTCGCAGGAAGGCATCGTGCAGCCAGTCCTCCGCCTGTTCCCGCCCTGAGGCATAGCGGCAGCATACCGCCATCAGCCGAGGCGAATAGGCTTTGTACAACTCCGCGCGCGCGGCATTGTCGCCCTTTCTGCATTGTTCCACTAAACGCTGTTCAATCATCCACTGCGAGGTTCAGTCCGACTAGTCTTCTCACACTCTTAAAACGTACGGATACCGAAAATACTGCATGAGAAGATGAAATTTTTTTTCATCAAGTAATAAAAAATGATAAAAACGCCCATATTTCCCGACAAATGATTACTTTTGTGGCCGAAAAATAGGCAATAGTACATAAGGTAAAATCAAAAAACATATGAAAAAAATCAGAGCCGCCGTCGTCGGATACGGCAACATTGGCAAGTATGCGCTTCAGGCGCTTGAGGTATCACCCGATTTCGAAGTCGCAGGCGTCGTGCGCCGTCAGGGCGCCGTGGATCGTCCCGCCGAGCTGGCAGGCATCCCCGTTGTCGATAACATAGCCGAGCTGGAGGACGTCGATGTCGCCATCCTCGCCACCCCCACGCGTAAGGTCGAGGAGTATGCTCTCCAATGTCTCGCGCTGGGCATCCACACCGTCGACAGTTTCGATATCCACACCCTCATCCCCTCGCTGCGCCAGACGCTGGGCGACGCTGCCCGCAAGGCTGGACGCGTCAGCATCATCAGCGCCGGCTGGGATCCGGGAAGCGACAGCATCGTCCGTACCCTGCTTGAGGCCATCGCTCCGAAGGGACTGACCTACACTAATTTTGGCCCCGGCATGAGCATGGGCCACAGCGTCTGCGTCCGTTCGAAGGAAGGTGTGCGCGATGCCCTCTCGATGACTATCCCCACGGGTGAAGGCGTTCATCGCCGTATGGTCTATGTGGAGCTTGAGGAAGGCGCCAGCCTCGAGGCTGTTACCGCAGCCGTCAAGGCCGACCCCTATTTCGCCTCCGACGAGACCCACGTCATGGCCGTGCCCAGCGTCGATGCCCTGCGCGACATGGGCCACGGTGTCAACCTCACCCGCAAGGGCGTCAGCGGCACCACCCAGAACCAGCGCTTCCGCTTCAGCATGAGCATCAACAACCCCGCCCTTACTGGCCAGGTGCTTGTCTGCGCCGCTCGTGCTGCGATGCGCCAGCAGCCCGGCGCCTACACTATGATTGAGATTCCCGTCATTGACCTCCTCCCCGGCTCGCGTGACGAGTGGCTGAAACTGGTGTAAACCCTTAATCTTGTATCTCGAACCCTTAACCATTATTGCCATCATACATCAAACATCAAATATATTCACGCCAATCCCTTGTCTCATCAAGTCCGCGCGAATGGGTTCGAGTGTATGATAGTTCCAGTCCCTTGATCCTTGAGAATTATATCCCTCTAATACTTGAGTCAGCCATCAGTAGTTTGTAATAAGTAGATGTGTAACTTTCTTGTCATTTCTATTCATAAAGCTGACAACATATTCTTTGTCGAAGGTTCGTATATTGATGTCCTTTTTATCGTACAAGCCATAAATAAACTCGGTATTCTTAATTATCATCATCCATTTAGCCCTACATTCATTTAACAAATAGTTTGCCAGACGCTTTTGGTCATCTCTCGTAAATGCATTTTGGGCGTATGTACTAAATTCACTGTCGTAGGGTGGGTCAAGGAAAATGAAGTCTTTCTCCTTTGGCTTTATCGTTCTTAAGAACTCTTCAAAGTCAAGATTATATATTTGTGTCTTCTTGAAGTGACTTAGCAGTTCCTTTGATTTGTAATAACTCAGCTTTTTTTCCAATAATTTGCTATTATAAGCGATTCCTCCATAGGGAACATTGAACTCTCCTTTTGAACTATACCTAAACATTCCACTATAAGCATAATTACGCATAAAGAAGAACAACGCGCAATGCAGCTTGGGTTTATTTTCGAAAATGTCCTTTATGTTATATAGATAACGGTAATTCATATAGACTGCACTTTTTATGGCAGTCTCAATATTGTCATTAAGATCACCGTCTGGTAGTGTATGTTTTTCTATCTCCAACTCACGCATTCGTACCATTTTACGGAATAGATTTGTTTCCATCTCTTTTAACAGGATACATGGTAAGGAAGCAAATTCATTGCCAACAATATCTAGAATGGATTGTCTCTTGTTCCTGCAGAACGTATGAATTAACTCTTTTAATTCATTTTTTCCTATCTGCTCATCTCTGTACCCCACATATGTTTCTACAAGTATGGGATTGGAACTGAAGAACTCAACAGTTTTTTTCCAAGACGCATCCATTAGTTCAACGTACTTAAAGAAATCATTATCTGTTGTTTCTATGCAATGATACAATTCTATCAATTCTCTAGAAAAGTCATTGATGAAATATTTATCAGCTTCAATACCCATAAAGACAGAGCCACCTCCAACAAATGGTTCAATAAAACGCTCGAATTGTGGAGCGTTAGGCAGGATGTATTTTAATTCTTTATCTTTACCTCCTGGCCATTTAATAATAGGAGAGAGTCCTGACGCGATATTCTCATGAACTTCAAGATGAGGTTTTTCATTTTCTTTTTTCCTGAAAAACAAATTCAACTCAAGAATTGGAGATACAGGGTTTTCTAATGGTTCACATGCCATAAATGCACATGGTTCTTGACTTTGTGTTTGAGAACTCGAAATGGGTTGAGAAAACAAGTCACCCTGAGATAATGCTATATCAATTCTTTTCTTTGCAGCTTCATAATAACTCTTATCAATTTCTACACCTATAAATCGTCTGTTTAATCCTAATGCTGCAACGCCAGTCGAACCGACTCCCATAAATGGGTCAAAAACGATATCATTTTCATTAGATGCAATCTCTATCATTTTTCTCAAAATTGCAACAGGTTTTTGAGCTGGATGTTTAGGATTACTCAATCGCTCTGGCTTCATGCAGATAGAACTCTCTATAAAGTTATGCATCTCTGTTTGCGATATAAAATTCCATGTGTGCTTTTTATTCCAACAAGTAAAAATCATCTCACAGCTATTCAAGAAGCCTGCTTTGTAGATTTTAGGAGCAGGATTAGTTTTATGCCAAATCATAAAGTTTGATGTGTCAAACTTATGGTCTAAACTATTATACCATCTGCCAAGTTGATTGTATGATGTGAAAATAAATAGATTGCCCGTTGGTTTTAAAATCCTGATAAACTCGTCAGCCCATTCTTCTGGATTAAAATCTACCATGTCCCACTCCGCTACATCATTATTCATTGCTGTACGCCCAGGAAGAGGTATGTTCCCGGTAGAATGTTGACCAAGATTATATGGAGGGTCTGTTAGGATGAAATCAACAGAATGATCTGGAATACGCTTTATAATATCTCGGGAATCAGCTCTCAAGATACACTTTCTCCAATTTGGGTCTTTCATTGTTCATTGGGTAAATATGCGTCTTTGATTTCATTTAATGCTTCATTTATGTAATGGGCATCTTTTGTATATTCGTCAATTACAATATCATAACCATGTTCAGATTTGCAGATCAAATTCCAAAAATCACGACTGATACACAATTCTTGACGTGAAAAGAATTGAAGAACACGTCCCTGCGTCCAAGGTTTGCCTTCTCCATATCGGTTGTAGGCCGTAGCGAAGAGTATTTTCACGTTCTCTTCACCGAGTCGATTTGTAAGAATACAATACTGCTCAAGAAGAGCCTCCTTTTCAGAGCGAGCTTTTTTGTTATCCAAATCTCCACCAATTTTCAGCTCAATCAAATAATGCATCCCTGTCTCTTCATCTACCAAATAATAATCACTCTCATGGCGTTTCGTGTTTGCTGTACCTTTCATTTTTGTGATACCTCGATAATCTTCAACTTTGGGAACTCTTCTGTTTTCGCTGCGCTTATATTGCTCTAAGAGTTCTGCAATATAATCTGTTTGCTCTTTGTACAAAGTTCCTTCAACATGCTGGCTCACCTTATAGTTAAGCTCGGCAATACTAATTGCCATACCTTCAAGCATGTTTCCCAAAGAACTATCAAGAGATCGAGCTAGGGCAGAATAATATTGGATTTCTTTTCCAAGGGCAGCAATAAACACATTATGGATTTTCATATTTATCACCCCATTTTCATCGTTTAATTCAGACAGATGGCGAGTAGAAAAGCCATTTGCATAAGACTTTACCGCACTTCTAACAATACTGCGGATCGCATTCTCCTTACTAACAGTCTCTTTACCTAAATTAGGTTTAGTAGTAGAGGAAGCCTCTTTTCGCGTTACTTGAATCATTGGCGCTTTATCTTAAAACAGGTAAGCACCAAACCTGCAATACTAATCCTTTGCCTTACTACATAAAAAAAAGGTGGGTGCTTAACTTCTACCTGTTCGACATTCGAGGCCTTCCACAGCCTTAGCAAGTAAACAGATAGAGTAAACACCCACGCAGGAGGATATAATACACCCGTAAAGTGTGCTTTTGAGGGCAACAAAGTACCCTCGCAGCACACTACGGAGTGGTATATGATACACCCCGTGGCAGTCACCCCTGCATTTGTTTCGACTTACTAATTCGATAGTGGAAGTTTCGAATGTCCAAAAACAAAGCGTCAGTAACGCCTTTCAATATGTAGTGCTCCACCCTCCAGCTCCTTCCTTCTCTAGGGACATCATCGTCACAGGGCAGATGCAGTCGCAAAGTTACAACGATTTTTCGAATAGAGAAGAAAAAAAGCGTGCTTTTTTGGAAAAAGTCTTTTTCAGTTTTTCAAAACCGATAATGGAAGGCATGGGATTTTGTGCAAAAAATAAGCCGTACTGCATAAAAAAGTATGTTTTTTGTGCAATAGACATTGAAAATTGAAAAATAAGCGATATTTTTGCAGGCGAAATAATAGATAGAGGAGATGAAGACCATCATTCTTAATCAACGAAGGGAACGCGATGAGCTGATGTCGCGCCCCTATCTGAAACGCCGCAGCGGGCAAGATGCCGACATGCTGCTTAGCAGCCATCTTATAAAGCTGATAACCGGTCCAAGGCGGGTGGGCAAATCCACGCAGGCTTTGCTGATGCTGCGCGACAAGAATTTTGCCTATCTGAACTTCGACAGTCAGCCGCTATTGGATGCCTGGGATGCCAACCTTGTCATGCGTTTGCTGGATGACGTCTATCCTGACTATGATTATCTGCTTCTCGACGAGGTTCAAAACCTCGATTCATGGGACTTGTGGGTGAGCGAACTCTACCGAATGGGCAAGAACCTGGTCATCACGGGCAGCAACGCGAAGATGCTCAGTAGCGAAATGGCTACGGTGTTGACGGGCAAGTATCTTCAGGTGGAGATGCTACCGTTCAGCCTTGAAGAGTTTTTCGACTGGAACAGCCTGACCCTCCATACGCTGGCGCCAGAAGAGATGACGAACGCTTCGGTTCTTGCGGATGATTATCTGAGGAATGGCGGCTATCCCGAAGTGGTGGCGTCGCGGCAGCTGGTGCGCAGCTATCTCGAAACGTTGTTCGATGCTATCGTGTGGAAGGATGTCGCCAGACGTCATCGTGTGCGTAACGTCTCTGATTTGAACGACCTCGCCATGTATCTCGTTTCCAATTGTTGCAACCCTGTCAGCGCCAACGAACTAACGGAGGAACTGGGCTTCTCAAGCGTCAATACCACCAAGAAGTTCATGGATTATCTGCATGAGCCATACTTGTTTTATTACCTTCCTCGCTATAACAACAAGCTCAGGCTGATGAAAAAAGCTCCGCGAAAAGTCTATGTGGTTGATAATGGCTTTGTTGCAGCCAAGGCTTTTGCTCTAAGTGACAATCTTGGACGATTGTTTGAGAATCAGGTGTTCGTTGAGCTGGTACGTCGTGGCTTCGACACAGAGAGGACCCTCTTCTATTATCGTTCGAGGACGGACAAGGAGGTGGATTTCGTCCTTCGCAAGGGCTCGCACATTGAGTGCCTTGTGCAGGTATGCTATGATATGACCAGCGCCAAGACCGAAAAACGTGAGGTCGATAGTCTGGTTGAATGTGCAGGGGAACTGACGTGCGGCAAGTTGTTCATCGTAACGAACGACGATGAGCGGGTGATAGAGAAAGACGGTTATACGATAAACGTTGTTCCGTTTATGAAGTTCTGACCGCTTTGTGACGGGTTGAAAAGGGGCCATCTAACGTTAGAAGTGGCGTTTGCTGGGCGGTTTTCTTTTCAACCCGTCACTACTCCTTAATACATCTTCTATTCTTGTTTAACGTTTAAGGTTTAATGTTTAACGAACACGTCCTTCGTTGCCATCGCACCAGCCTCGTTAAACGTTAAACGTTCTCCGTTAAACCATCATCTGCCGTAGTGGCCTGGGACGGGGATGTAGAAGCGGGCATTGTTGGCTCCGAGGGGACGTAGGGCACCATCGGCAACAAGTGTTTTAAGCCATTGGAGGGCTTGGTTGCGCGAGATGTCGAAGTGGGTCTCAAACTCTCGGCGCGTAATCCAGTCTTGACTGGCGAAATGGGCTGTCAGATATTCGTCAACCTCCTCGCGCTCGAGCGGTTCGTCGGCTCGGACGCCGCTGCTGACGAAAACGGCTTCGTCCATCGCCTTGCGCAATTCCGTATCGGGAGTGAAGGTGATGCGCCCGATGCGGATGTCCGACGCGGCAATACGCTCGTAGAGGGCCTTGGGATGGCGTTTCCGTCCGTCGAGGTAGGTTTTCTTCAATGCCAGCGAGAGGCCGAACGTGCCGATACCCTCGACTTTCAGCCGATCACCGTCGAGAAGCGTCTCACGGAGCACTTGCCCGAGGGCAGCAAGCACGCCCTTGATGTCGGGTTCCTTTACGGTACAGCGCCCAGCAATAGTTTTAGCCAAGTCGTCTGTCGTGATGGTGGCTTGATTGTAGGGCATGATGCGGACGGGCTGACGCCCTTCGGCTATCTCTTCGTTATTCAGGGCTGCGCGCAGGACGGTCTGGTAGAGTATCTGTCCGCCCACTTTGGTTTTGGATGAGGTTTTCATTGTCGTTTTCTTTTATTTTATAGAGTTTCTTATTACTTTCTTATCGTCCAAAGCCGTTGGGACACCCGTACTAACCCGTTAGGACACTCATCCTAACGGCTTGGGACAGCCGTCCCAACGGCTTTGGTACAATAATTCTTGACAGCGCAAAGGTAAGGTTTTTACTTGAATTGTGCAAACAATTCCGCCAAATACTTCTGTCGTTTTTTCGGCACTCCGATGTATTATCTTTGCAGGGAAATTCGATTTTCGGAAGTAGCTATGTGTTTTATTTGGAGTGCCACTTCGTGGCAGAAATTCTACCAATCTTATCCATAATCTAACAAATTAAATAAGTAAAAAACTGTATGATTTGCTGTAGATTTGAAAGATATCTCGCCGTAGGCGACTTAAAAAATATATGAATATGACTAATTGTTTTCTCGGAAAGCTGGGTCGGTGGCTCGGTGCTCCGAAGCGTCAGGAGGCGATGCAGAACAGCCTCAGAGTGAGTGACAATAAGGGTAATGACGTCTCTACTGCCGTTTCGCCATTAGTGCGGGCAGAGTGGTACATCTACAGCCGCTACAAGGTACGCCTGAACGTGCTGACGAACCAGCCGGAGATGTGCCGCAGACGTATGGCGAAGCAGGACGGGATGCCAATGCCCGAGAATGATTGGGCACCCGTCACACGGCAAGACCGTAACCAACTACTGATGGAGCTGGCGGAGCAAAACATCGGCGTGATGACGCTGGCTGCCCTCGATGCCGTCATCAACAATCGCTCCATAGAGAAGTTCCACCCTGTGCACGACTGGATAGCTTCGCTACCCGAATGGGACGGCACGTGCCGCGTAGAGGCGCTGATGACCCGCTTGACGGACAACGACTATGAGCGTCGTCTGCTCGTGCGGGCTTTCACCGCTATGGTGGTACAGATGGCGGGCATCCGTCAGAACGGCTACGGCAACAGCCTCTGTCCCATCCTTATCAGCACGCGGCACGGATGGGGAAAGTCGCAGTTTATCAAGCGTCTGCTGCCCGAGACGCTACGCCCTTATTTCACCGACTCGTTCAACCCCGCCGAGGA
>DBYJ01000055.1:170458-170967 GCA_002309805.1 Bacteroidales bacterium UBA1189
GACCGCTTCGTGGGCAAGCGGCTGACGACGTTGAAAAACTTCATCCAGATGTCGTCTGTTGACCTGAAGCAGCTCTATCAGGGACGCTACGAGGTGAAGGAGCGTCTGGCGAGCTTCTGGGGCACGAGCAACCGGCGGTATGTGCTGATGGACGAGACGGGCAGCCGGCGCTACCTGCCCGTCGTGGTGTCGCGTCCCATCGGGAACGAGGAGCTCGACTACGGGCAGCTCTATGCCGAGGCGCTGGCTGCGTACCGTTCCAATCCCGACATGGTGTGGCTGACGGATGAGGAGAATGCCGAACTAGAGGCGCACAACCGTCCCTACTGTGCCCTGCTGACGCTGAAAGACCTGTTCAACATCCACTTCGAGGTGCTGCCCGGCGCGAAGGCAAGCGACGAGGGGCTGCTGACGGCTGCGGATGTCTATAACCACCTGGTGGGCGTCAATCCTGATTTGCTGAGCCGCTTCTCGGAAGGCCGTTTCGGCGAAGTCCTGCGCAGCCTCGG
>DBYJ01000044.1:0-43194 GCA_002309805.1 Bacteroidales bacterium UBA1189
CATCAGTTCCACGACGACCTGCCCGGCACCAGCATCCCGCGTGCCTACGAGTTCTCGTGGAACGACGAGCTCATCGCCCTCAGCCAGTTCTCCAGCGTGCTGACCCACGCCGTCAGCGGTGTGGCCTCGAAGCTCAACACCGACGTCAGCGGCACTCCCGTCGTCCTCCACAACACCGAGGCTTTCACCCAGAAGGCTATTGCCGACATGGTGATGCCCGACGGAGCCGCTGCCTATACCGTCACAGGCCCCGATGGCAAGCGTGCCCTCTCGCAAGTGGTCACCGACAGCCAGGGGAAGAAACATCTGCTCGTTGACGCCAACGTCCCCGGTGTGGGCTTCGCTGTCTATGGCGTCAAGCCCGCCTCGGCAGGCAAGGCATTCGTTGAGCGTGATGTCCGCGAGGTGGAGAACAGCGTCTATAGCCTCCGCTTCGATGCCAACGGCGACATCAGCTCACTCATCGACAAGCGCACAGGCCGTGAGCTCGTCCGTCAGGGCGAAGCCATCGGTCTCGTCATCTTCGACGACTGCCGTAGCACGTCGTGGCCCGCATGGGAGATTCTGAAGCACACCGTTGACAAAGCTCCGCTGAAGATTACCGACGGCGTCAGCGTCCGCCTCGTCGAAGACGGCGCCATCCGCACCACCGTCCGCGTCACCAAGCAGTACGGCAAGAGCACCTTCAACCAATACATCCACCTCTACAAAGGTACGCAGGCCGAGCGCATCGACTTCCAATGCGAGGTCGATTGGCACTCCACCCACAGCCTGCTCAAGGCTAACTTCCCCCTTGCCATCAGCAACCCCGACGCCACCTACGACCTCGGCCTCGGCAGCGTGAAGCGCGGCAACAACCGCGACAACCAGTACGAAGTCTATTCGCACGAATGGACCGACCTTACCGACAGCAGCGGTGCCTACGGCGTCACCATCTACAACAACTGTAAGTATGGCTGGGACAAGCCCAACGATAACACCATCCGCCTCTCCCTCCTCTGGGCTCCGCAACCTGGAGGCGGCTACCGCTATCAGGAGAATCAGGATATGGGTTGGCACACCTTCACCTATTGCCTCGAAGGCCATAGCGAAGACGTCAACAAGGCTGATGCCGTCGCCCATTCCACAATGGTCAACAGCCCGCTGCGTGCCTTCACCGCCCCCAAGCATAAGGGTACGCTGGGACGCTCGTTTGGCTTTGCCTCGTCCGACAATGCAAACATCACCGTCCGCGCCCTTAAGAAGGCCGAGATGGGCAACGAATATGTCGTCCGCGTCTATGAAAATAGTGGCAAGGGCAGCCAGCAGGGCACCATCACCTTCGGCGCTCCTATCGCCAAGGCTGTCGAAGCCGATGGAACGGAGAAGCCCCTCGGCACCGCCTCCTTCAGCGGCAATGGCCTGAACGTCAACATCGGCGCCTTCAGCGTCAAGACCTATCGCATCACCTTCGCAGGTCAGCCCACTCTTGCCGAACTTCCGCAGCAGCCCCTCACCCTCCCCTTCAACAAACGCTGCTTCAGTTTCAACGAGTTCCGTCGTGGTGCCTCCTTCGAAGGCAGCAACAGCTATGCTGCAGAACTACTCCCTGCTGATGGCATCATCACTTCGGGCGACGTCCGCTTCGTTCTCGGCGAGAAGGACGGCTTCAACGGCTTCTCCCTCGGCGACACCATCGCCCTGCCCGCAGGCAATTATAATAAGGTATATCTCCTTGCCGCTTCCGTCAGAGGCGACAGCCCATACAAAGTCGGCATCCTCAGCCAGAAGGGAAAGAAGGAAGTGCTGAGCGAAGTCGAAGTCAACGTGCCCAACTACACCGGCTTCATCGGACAATGGGGACACGACGGCCACACCCAGCCGTTCTTCAAGGATGCTGACATCGCCTATATCGGTACCCACCGCCACAGCGGCACGGAAGACGAGCCCTTCGAATACACCTACATGTTCCGCGTCGGCATCGACCTTCCCGCTGGTGCCAAGGCAATTATCCTGCCAGGTGGACCGAGAATCGAGCCAGCAGCTGAACCCGCTCAACAGATTCCCGCCCGTTTCGGACGTAGAGCCATGCCGCGTGAGAGCAACGTAGTCGTTTTCGCCGCTACAGCCGTCAACGAAGGTGCCTCCGTCGTCCCCGCCGGAGCTCTCTTCAACACAGGCAGCAAGACCAACGAAGCTTCCGTCGCCCGCGTTCAGAAGCCCAACCTCCTCAGCGGAGCAACGATTCTTGCCACCACAGGCGAAGTGAATGAGCGTGAGAAGGCCTCCAACCTCATCGACGGCAACCTCAACACCAAGTGGTGCGACACGAACGATGCTCCCAACTTTACCTCCTTCGACCTCGGAACAGCTAAGACCATTGCCGCTTGGCGCCTCGTCAATGCCGGCAAGGAGAGCAACTCTTATATCACCCGCAGCTGCCTCCTGCAAGGACGCAACAGCCTCACCGAGGAGTGGCAGACCCTCGACCTGCTCGACGGCAACAAGTCTGATGACGTGGATCGCTCCTTCACCCCCACCAGCGTCCGCTACATCCGCCTTTTCGTCACCGGCCCCACTCAGGAGGTTAACGACGACACCGTCCGCATTTACGAGCTGGAGGTGTACGGAGAGTAACGTCATGGCCAGATATTTCAAGTATATCCTGACTTTCATCTTGCTCATATCCTCCTTGGGGGGATATGGGCAACAGATGTACGACGGCTCCGGCTCGCTTCTCGGACGTTACGACAACGGGAAACTCTACAACCGTTCGGGTGCCTACGAAGGGCAAATCAACTCCCAAAGGTTCTACAGCCGTTCGGGCAGTTACCTCGGGAACGAGAGCAACGGGAAATACTATGACTACTCCGGTGCCTACATTGGCTATACCGATAGCGGGCGCTACTACGACAAGAGTGGAAGCCTCATCGGATACATCCAGGGCGACTTTGTGTACAACCGCTCAGGCTCCCTGATAGGAAGATTCTCCCGCGTCCCTTCCCTTGTTGTAGCATTGGTCTATTTCTATAGGATTTTTAACCTATAGCCCAAGGCTACGATGCAACAGACGTGACGCTTAAATTTCAATCATGAAAAGAAGGCAGTTTTTGATGATTGCAGCCGTTACTCCTTTGGCGGCTACGGCATTAAGTTCCCTTGCCAAGAATTCGCCCCAGGAGCCTTCGGACCCGCTTTCCAGCGGCACGCCAAAAGGCGGTCTACCGCCTATAGACCTCGGACCGGCAGAATACGTGCCCACGGGGGAGGGCATCCATGTAAGATTTCTTGGGACAGGTGCTGCAGACTGGCAGGGACCTTCCGAGAATGGAGAACTGAGGAGGCTTTCCAGCGTGCTTCTGGATAGGAAGGTCCTCATTGACTTTACAGATACGGCTCTCGATATGCTACCCGAAGGAGTCCGTCCCGAGGTCATCTTCTACACCCATTCCCACAACGACCACTATCGCCCTAAAGCCGCCCTGCAGTTGGGAATCAAGACCGTGTATCTTGGCGAGACCTGGATAGAAAGAGCCAGGGAAGACTTCCGGAAGGCTTCAAGCGAGACAGGCATTCCTGTGCCCGAGATTATACCTCTCGCTGTTGGTCAGGCCGTCGAATGCGAGGGGCTCACACTAACCGCCCTTCCAGCCAACCATGCCTCCAGTTATTTAGACGAACAGACTCTCATCTATCTCATTGAGAAGGATTCAACGAGACTTCTTTATGCTACGGATACAGGAGGAATCACCGCCATCGCTGCACAGAGGGGAGGATTCGACAGGCACGTGAGGGGAGACAAGTTCCTGACTGGAATAATCATGGAGGCAACGATGGGCTTCGGTCACGAGGAGGATTACCGCATATTCACCCATTCCAGCATCGGTACCGTCCACAAGACGGTCAAGGTGCTCTCCCAGACCCGCAAATACATGCCTGTCGAAGGTCAGAAGGTCTATTTGACCCACATGGCGAAGACCCTGCACGGAAGTCAGGCTGAGTTGGACAAAGGGCTGCCAGATCCACTTTGTGCTGCATACGACGGTCTGGAGGTGACTTTCATGTAATACTACGCCCTTCCCTCATCGTAACATTGGTATGTATTGATTATATGGGTTCTATTTATAACCCAATGGTGTAAATGAGTTTCAGCTTATGCGATGGTGAAGTTGTTTGACTAATAGATTACGGAGATGAAATAGAGTTTTAAGGAAACTCAATCAGGTTTTGTTTGATATACAGCTCAACATCGGCGGGGGTGTTCGTTAGTCTGCACCGCTCCACGATGTAGCGAATGACCTCTTCAGGCATATCGGGTATCTTTACCCATCCTTCCGTGCAGTTCATCCATCGTCCGTGGAAATGTGTCTCATCGGTCAGCATCATGTCGGAAGGCTTGAGGGCCGGACGTCCCATTTCACTGTATATACCGTCCTTAAAGCTGTAGGTTCCATACTCATGGGGTGCAACCATCACCTGACCGTCTTTACTTAGGACTACTATTTCTGCACAAGCATACTCGCCGTCGGCACCGTAATACTTGATTCGGGCGTAACCCTTCGTTTTGTCAACATCAGTCTTTTTCTCACCATCGTACTGCTGCCATTCCAGTTTCCATACGCCGATGATTTCCTTATCGGCTACAGTTGTTGTCTGAGCGGTCAACGCATTGGCGCCCATCAGCGACAAAATCATTGCAAATAACATCTTTTTCATAAGGCTTCTTTTAAAGGAGTTTGACATTGTTTGAAAAAATTGAATTAATTTGTTGACAAAAGTAGAGATATCCCGTTATTGTGCCAAGTTTTTTTGTTTGCAATTATTTTGCATTTTTAAGTGAGGCCATTTGCAGCTTTGCTTATGTACCTATGGAAAGGATGAAGTCGTCCCACTCCCGTGTGCCTCCTTTTTGTCCGAAAACCTTCTTATAGAGGCGACTGCGTACGGTGCTGATGGTGCTGGTATCACGGTTGAGCACGGTGGCAATATCAGATGGGGTTATACGTAGTTTAATGAGTAAGCATACTTGATATTCCAGTTCTGACATCGGATAGAGACTGCGCAGCTGGCTGGTGAAACCTGGATAAACTGTCTTCAACCGTTCTTCGATGTCGGTCCAATCCGGTTCCTTCAGTCGCTGCCCGCTGGAAATACGTTGCCGCAGAAGGGCATAAGCGTTGGAGGAAAAGAAGTCGTTCTCCATCGTTTTCACGGCTTCTTTTACCCTTTGTGAGCGGTTTTCTTGCACCTCCGTGATTTGTTGAAGTTGCAGTTGCAACTGACGTTTAGCTCTGTGTCCCACAATGGCAAAGTGAGCGATAACCAGCACCACTAACACGCCGAGTGCCAAGAGATAGCTATACCATTGAAGCTTCCGTTCCTGCTGTCGTTCTTTTGCCGAAAGCACAAAGAATCTCACATCGCCGTTCACTGGATTTTCGGTTTCACGAGCGATGATGTCGCGTATTTCAGTTCCCCACTCACGGTAGATATCGTCGGCTTTCTCCCATGTGTACAAATTGCCGCGACGCTGAATGATTAGCAAGGGGGAAGCAGACAAGGAATCGCCTTCGGGATAGAGTTGAAGCGGACGCGGGGCATTGCCCTCGAAATAGAGCAGTTTACCGCCACCCGTATCTATCAGCTTAACCCCTTCTTTTGCTGTAGGCTCAATAACCAAGCCTGTTGCTGTCGTAGTAAGTCTGCATTCGTAGAGTACACTATCACCGTCATAAATAATACAAAAGGTGCCGTCATCCTCCGTAAAGGAGATTTTCTCCTCGTTATAGGGGGAGTCTATTTGCCGTAACAGCCAAGCACCCTGTAGGTGTGTTTTATGTTCTCCTTCGCGTTTCTCTTGACATGCTGTAAGTAGAAGGATAGGCAGCAACGATAAAAGTATTCTTCTCATTTTTATCTTTGTTTTGGGTGCAAATATACTATTTTTCCTTTATATAATCTTAAATGTCAATTTGCATTTTGTTTGCACAAGCATTATCTTAATAATAAAGCAAACCAGCAATAATATTCTCATGATAAAAATGAGGAGTTATTTGCTGAAAATCGGGGCGTTTTTTTCCTATATGCCCCCCGATTTGTTTTTCCTTCGCGCGCGTAACAAAATGTTTGGTCAGAGGTCCGTCATCCGTCATCGTATTGAAAACGTTAGAACTAAAATAGGAGAATCTTGACGTTTTTCAAAAAACGTTTGGCGTTTTCTCGTGAACGTTTGGCGTCTGGCCGCCAGAGTTTGACGTTATTTTCACAACGTTAAACGTTATTTCCTCAGCGTTTGATTCTATTCTCTCAGATGCTTATTCTATTTCCGTAGAAGCTGATTCTACGGACGAAGTTTCAGCTTATTTTTTTGAGAGCCATAAAAAGCGGAGGTTAAGGCATTGTCTGTCACTCCGATGACGGATGACGGACCTCTGACCTAACATTTGTTTTCAGACATCGCTGCCAACCCAGAAGTCAACTTTTACGGAGATAAGTGGGCTTTTAGATAGACTTCGCCTCGGAACGGACGATGCAGCGAGAACAATAAAACTATGGAAAAATAATGAGGGAGGCAATTGCCTCCCTCACTGTGTCGGGGTGACTGGACTCGAACCAGCGACCTCGCGCCCCCCAGACGTGTGCGCTAACCAACTGCGCTACACCCCGAACACTAGGGCTTATTCTCATAAGCGGGTGCAAATGTACGGCAATTTTCGTTCATAGCAAACTTTTTTCGGACTTTTTTGAAGATTTTGCTGCTTTTTTCATAATAATCCTCATTCCACAATCCTAATTCTCCATTTTTATTGTATCTTCGCAGCATGATTCGACTAAGTATAGCCAACAGAGCCCTTGGATTGCGAGGGGGCATCGTATTGCCAGCATCAAAAAGCATCAGCAACCGTGCCCTTCTGCTGAGCCAACTGTGTGCCGACGGCCCTGCCCCTCTGAGCAATCTGGCTGACTGCGAGGATACAAGGGTGATGAGAGAGGCGCTGAAAGCCTTGAGTGAACTGAGATCTGTAAACAGCGAACAGATAATTGACGTTCGCGGAGCAGGAACGGCGATGCGGTTTCTGACGGCTTACTTCGCTCAATGCGAGGGAGCGAATGTCGTCCTCACGGGTATTGAACGGATGAAGCAACGCCCTATCGCCCCCCTCGTCAATGCCCTCCGAGCCCTTGGAGCCGACATCAGCTATATGGAAAAGGAGGGTTGCCCTCCGCTTCACATCCGCGGATGCCGGCTAAAGGGCGATACCATTTGTGTGGATGGCAGCATCAGTTCGCAGTATGTCTCGGCGCTGCTGATGATTGCCCCGATGACACACGCAAGCCGTCTGACGCTGACAGGACGCATTGTCTCACGTCCCTACATCGAGATGACGCGAGCGTTGATGGCGCACTTTGGCGTCCAAACCACTTGGGAGGACGAGCACACGCTACTTATCCCCTCCTCCACCTATCGCGCCAAGCCCCTCACCATCGAAGGCGATTGGAGCGCCGCCTCCTACTGGCTGGCATTCGAAGCCATTGCCAAGCAGCAGAACATTCCCTACGACGTCACACTTGAGGGATTGCAAACCCCTTCCCTGCAGGGCGACAGCGTTTGTGCAGAGCTATTGAGGTCAATCCGTCAAATAGATTTTACCAATTGCCCTGATTTGGTACAGACGATGGCTGTAGCGTATTGTCTGCTGGGTAAGCCGTTTGTGTTTACGGGAACGGAGTCGCTGCGCATCAAGGAGACGGACCGCATTGCAGCATTGATTACGGAATTAGGAAAACTCGGGTATGAACTGCACTACGAAGATGGAACGCTGAAGTGGGAAGGGAACAAAAGTCCACAAGTTCCCAAAAGCATTGCCACTTACAACGACCATCGGATGGCTATGGCATTCGCGCTTGCGGCTATGACGCAGGATTCTGTTCTGATAGAAAGCCCCGAAGTTGTCAGCAAATCCTACCCTGGCTTTTGGGATGACCTCAGAAAAGTGGGATTCAAAGTGGAAGAAATTAAAAAATTAGAAATTAGGAATTAGAAATTAGGAATTGAGAATTAGGAGTTAGGAATTATGACGCTGATATTGGTTTGTGCTGTGGCGCTTGTGGGGCTTTGCCTCTTTGACCTTTTCGCAGGAAAAAGGAAGAAAAGCCGCGCCGATGGGAACAAGGTGCAGAAGGCAGACCATTCCCACATCTCCTTGGACGTAACCAATCACGAGGAGTACGACGCCCGCATGAAGGAGCTGGAAGCCAGCGAATGTTGCGGCGCTCACGATGTGTGCGAGAAGGAGCAGATGATTCGTGCCCTCAGACAGAAAATCGAGTACTTCAACGACGAGGAACTGGATGCTTATCAAGGCATCGGCGAGGACGATTATACCGATGAGCAAATTGAGGAATTCCGCGAAGTGCTCTATACCATGCAGACCAACGAAATCGAGGACTGGCTTAAAAGCCTCAATCTGCGTGGAGTATCTCTTCCTATCCTGCTCAAGGACGAAGCCTGCCAACTGATTGCAAGCGGAAGAAACTACGGTTAGAGGTTGAGGTTAAAAGTTAGAGTTTTTGGTCAGTTGCATACGAAAAGACAAGATTCTTCGTTATAGAGTATATATTATTATAAGGAGAGAAGACGCCGTGCAGAAGATTCGTTCCATTCTTGTTCCGCTAACCTGCGCTCTCATTTGCGCAGTATGCGTCAGCTGTGGAAGCACGAAGGACAACACGGCGCAGTCGCGTTTCTACCAGTCGTTTGTCACCCGTTTCAACGTCTATCACAACGGCAGCCAAGCCTACAAGGAGGGCGTTCAAGCACAGGAGAAGGGGCACAAGGACAACTACATGGAGCTCATTCCGCTCTACGTCATCAGCAGCCCCACCACCCGCAAAATGGGTTCGTCGAACTTCGACAAAGCCATTGAGAAAGCGCAGAAAGCCTCGAAGCTCCATTCCATCAAAGCCAAGCCCAAGCGGAAAACGGGTACTCTTTCTGAAAAAGACAAGCAATGGTATGCCAAGAAGGAATATAATCCCTTCATGCACAACGTCTGGCTGTTGATGGCCAAGGCGCAGTTTCAGAAGGGCGAGTTCCTTGAAGCTGCCACAACCTTCGCTTACACCGCCCGTCTCTTCAGCGACAATCCGCGCGTGGTGGCAGAATGCCGTATGCGCATGGCGCAATGCTACGCTGAACTCGACTGGAACTACGAAGCCGACAACCTGTTCAACCAAACCAAGCGCGACAGCATCCCCTATCAGCTGGCAGACGAATACGAAGCGCTCTATGCCTCGTACCTGCTTCAACACGAGCGTTTCGAGGAGGCGCTACCCCATCTGCAGAAAGCCGTCAAGCGGCGCGGACGTACCCAGAAGCAGAAGGCACGCGAATACTATCTGCTCGGACAAGTCTATGCCATGCAGGGACAGGATGCACAGGCCTACCGCGCTTTCCAGAAAGTCATTGCCCAGAATCCGCCCTACGAAATGGAGTTCAACGCCCACATCCGCCAGACGGAGGTAGTCCCTACCTCAAAGGCTCCAGGGATGATTAAGACGCTGACACGCATGGCCAAGAACCCTAACAACAAGGAATACCTCGACCAAGTCTATTATGCCATCGGCAACATCTGGCTGGCACAGCAGGACACGCTCAAAGCCATTGAGAACTACGAGAAAGGTGCCGAAGAAAGTACCCGAAACGGCGTAGAAAAAGGCATCCTCCTGCTTCATCTCGGCAATATCTACTGGGACCGTGCCAAGTACTCCGATGCCCAACGCTGCTACGGCGAAGCCGTCGGCTTGATTGACAAGGACAGCAAGGATTATCCGCAACTCAACAAACGCTCGTCCATCCTCGACGAGCTGGTGGAGCATACCGAAGCCATCGAATTACAAGACAGCCTCCAGCACCTTGCCACGCTGCCCGAAGAAGAGCTTTATGCCGTCATAGACAAGATTATCGAGGATGTCAAGAAGAAGGAAGAGGAGGAGAAGAAGAAAGCCGAGGAGGAAGCACGCATGGCACGCCGCGAGGAGGCGCTGAGCAATGCCCGCGCCAACCAGCCCACCATGAACACACCGCAAATGACGGGTGGCGATAACTCGTGGTATTTCTACAACACGCAGCTGGTGGCGCAGGGCAAAAAAGACTTCCAGCAGAAATGGGGCCGCCGCAAGTTGGAGGACAACTGGCGCCGCTCCAACAAGAGCGTGCTGGCGGAAACAACGTTCGAGGAATACAATTACGACGACGAGACCAACGAGATGCCCGCCGACAGCCTGGCTTCCGACAGCACGGGTATGGCGCTGGCTGACAGCGTCGTCACCGACATCCACGACCGCATGTACTACATCCAGCAAATCCCCTTCAGCGAAGAGCAGAAGATGGAGTCGGACGACATCCTCATGGAGGCACTCTTCAATGCCGGCATCATCTACAAGGACAAGCTGGAGGACTTTGGCTTGGCGGAGAAGACACTCCGCCGCCTTACCGACCAATACCCCGACTACAGCGGCATGGACTTGGCCTACTACAACCTCTACCTGATGTACTCCCGTTGGAAGAAGCCCGAGCAAGCTGAGCTATACAAAAACAAGCTCATCGAGGAATTCCCCTACAGCGACTACACCGTCACCGTCAGCGACCCCGACTATGCCGACAACGCCCTCTACGGCAAGCACCGCGAGGACTCGCTCTATGCAGCCACCTATACCGCCTACAACGACGGCCTCTACTCGCAAGTCATCCTCAACGACAGCATCTCAGCCAACAAGTATGCATTGGGTGCTCACCGTCCGAAGTTCATGTTCCTCCACGCCATGAGCAGTCTGCAGGAGGGTGACACCTCAGAGTTCCTCGATCGGCTCAAGGAGATTGTGAGCAAATACCCGAAGAACGAAATCAGCGAGCTGGCAGGACTCATTGCCCAGGGACTGAGCGAGGGACGCCTGCTGACGTCGGGCTCGCTGGGCAGCATCTGGCAACGGCGTCTGTCGGGTGGCGGAGCCGAAGGAGGAGCCGTTGACTCGGCCTCTATCAAGCCTTTCAACGAAGAGCGTGCCGTGCCCTTCATCTTTATGCTCGCCTACGAAGACGGCAGCGTCAACGACAATCAGTTGCTCTTCGAGATAGCCCGCTACAACTTCACCAACTTCATGGTGCGCAACTTCGAGATGACCATGCCCCATCAGGGCGGCATCACCATGCTGCAGGTGAGCGGCTTCATGAACTTCGACGAAGCCTGGAGCTACCGCCAGCGTCTCTACGCGGCGCCCGACATGGCCACGCGACTCTCGGGCATCCGCTCCTACCTCATTTCTGAGGAGAACCTCAAGCTGCTGTTCGAAGGCCACAGCTTCGACGAGTACCAGCAGTTCTTCGACGAGCACTTCACCATCCTGCCCATCCCCGATGACGACCAGCCCTCCACGTTGGACGAAATGCTGTTTGACGATGATGAAGAATAAAAAAAGGAAAACTTAGGAATCCTTAGGAATTCCCTAAAAGCCTAGCCCAACAAAAACCTGAAAAAGCAAATGAAAAACGGAACCCTTCTCTGGATAGACGACGAAATAGAACTCCTGCGCCCTCACATCCTTTTCCTTGAGAGCAAGGACTACGCCATTGATACCGTCACGAACGGACGCGACGCCATCGACCGTTGCCGCGAGACGACCTACGACCTCATTCTCCTTGACGAGAATATGCCCGGCCTCAGCGGCTTGGAGACGCTCAACCTTATCAAGGAGGTCTCGCCCGGCACACCCATCGTCATGGTCACCAAGAGCGAGGAGGAGAATATCATGAACCAGGCCATTGGCTCGAAAATCTCCGACTACCTCATCAAGCCCGTCAACCCCAACCAGATACTGCTCACGCTGAAGAAGAACATCCACCGCCGCGAGATTGTCACGGAGGTGACAACGACAGGCTACCAGCAGCAGTTCGGACGCATCACCATGCTCATCAACGAAGCCGAGACCATCGACGACTGGAAGGAAATCTATCGCAACCTCGTCCGCTGGGAGCTGGAACTTGAGCACACCGAGGGCAGCATGAGCGAGATGCTGCGCATGCAGAAGAAGGAGGCCAACCTGGAGTTCGCCCGCTTCGTACGCCGCAACTACGAGGACTGGATGGCACACCCCGACGAACGCCCGCTGATGAGCCCCGACGTCTTCAAGACACACATCTTCCCCTCCCTCGACAAGGGCGAGAAGGTGTTCCTCATCGTGCTCGACAACTTCCGCTTCGACCAGTGGCGCGTCATTGCCGACGAACTGACGGACTACTTCACCTTCGACGAGGAACTCTACATGAGCATTCTGCCCACCGCCACGCAGTATGCCCGCAACGCCATCTTCTCCGGCCTCATGCCCAACAAGATTGCCGAGATGTTCCCCGAACTGTGGGTGGACGAGGACGAGGAGGAGGGCAAAAACCTCAACGAAAAGCCGCTCATCCAGACGCAGCTCGACCGCTATCGCCGCCGCAACACCTTCTCCTATAATAAGATTAACGATGCCGCCGCAGCCGACAAGCTGATAGCCCACTTCAACGAGTTCGGGGGCAACGACCTGAACGTCGTGGTGTTCAACTTCATCGACATGCTGTCGCACGCCCGCACCGAGTCGCGTACCATCCGCGAGCTGGCAGCCGACGAGGCCGCCTACCGCTCGCTCACCCTCTCGTGGTTCCGCCACACCCCCCTCAGCGAGCTCATGCGCCGCCTGGCCGACACCGACTACCGCGTCATCATCACCACCGACCACGGCAGCATCCGCGTCAGCAATCCCGTAAAGGTCGTGGGCGACCGCGCCGTCAACACCAATCTCCGCTACAAGCTGGGCAAGAGCCTTGCCTACAATCCCAAGGAGGTCTATGAAATCAAGGAGCCACGCCGCGTGTTCCTTCCCAAGCCCAACATCAGCACAGCCTACATCTTCGCCTGGGGCGACAACTTCTTCGCCTACCCTAACAACTACAACTACTACGTCACCTACTACCGCGACACCTTCCAGCACGGCGGCATCTCGCTCGAGGAAATGCTCATCCCCCTCATCACCCTCAAGTCAAAGAAAAAGTAATTTACGATTTGACGATTTACAATTTACTATTTATTTTACAATTGAATTATTTATCCTTCCTGCGCAAACAACTATAATTAGTCTATTAATCGTAAATAAAACAAATCGTCAATCAATCGTAAATCGTAAATTGGAAAATAGTAAATTAAAGATGATTTTCACCCTCTCCGATATCAATGCTGCTGCCCGTGAGTTTGTAGATGCCATGGGCGAACGCCGCCTCTTTGCCTTCTACGGCCCCATGGGAGCCGGCAAGACCACCTTCATCAAAGCCGTCTGCGAAGCCCTGGGCACTACCGATGTCGTCACCTCGCCCACTTTCGCCATCGTCAACGAATACGACACCCCCTCCGGACGTCCCATCTTCCATTTCGATTTCTATCGTATCAAACGCCTCTCGGAAGTCTACGACATCGGCTACGAGGACTATTTCTACGGATCCGACGGCCTCTGCCTCATGGAATGGCCTGAACTTGTCGAGCCCCTCCTTCCCCCCGACACCGTCCGCGTCACCCTTTCCGTACTGCCCGACGGCTCGCGCAACCTCAAGATGAACCTTTCATTCTAAATCTTAAACTTAAAGACCGTTAGTTTTATTTATTAATAGAGCACTATTGTTTTTCTGGTTTATCACACCCCTCACGATCTTCCACTGTAATTATAAAAAAAGGTATTGGAAAAGGAAATGATATACCAAAAATTTTTTCTACCTTTGTCGCGATAAAAATGAAGATATGAATAGATTCAGTATTCAAAACTTTGGCCCAATAGACGATATCTCAGTCACTTTTGGCGATTTGACTATTTTCGTTGGCCCACAGGCCAGCGGTAAGAGTGTAGCATTGGAAACACTTAAATTGGCAATTGACCGTGATAATATTATCGAAACATTAGACCGATATAATTATATTATTGGCCATAACACCGAAAAGATACTCAATGTATATTATGGTGAGGGAATGTCCGGTATTTGGAAGACCGATTCAATAATTGAAATAGATGGTGATCTGTTTTTGCGAAAAAGTTTACCTAAAAAAGGGGAAGGAAATGATGAAACTCTGTTTTATATACCAGCTCAACGAATAATGAGCATATCGGATGGCCGTCCAAAGAATTTCATGGAGTTTGATAGTTCTTCGCCGTATGTGCTTCGTTCATTTAGTGAGACACTTCGCTTGTTCATGCAGCATGGCATGGGGAATGCAAATGTCCTATTTCCGATGAAAAATCGTTTGAAAGGCTTCCTTCGCCGCTCTTTTGATGAGAGCATCTTTCATCAAGCAAAGATTGTCATGGACGAGCGCTCTGGTCAGAAGAAAATGGTACTCAACATTGACGACATGAGTATTCCTTTTATGTCTTGGAGTGCAGGACAGAAAGAATTCATGCCTTTGCTCTTGGCTTTCTATTGTCTTTCTGGGCCTCCATCAAAGGTGGTCAAAAAGGAGAAATATAAATATGTCGTTATTGAGGAACCTGAAATGGGGCTTCACCCCCGAGCTATTATCAGCGTAATTCTTCAAATACTTGAGTTGATTCAGGCTGGTGGCTACAAAGTTATTGTATCAACACATTCTCCTGTATTCCTCGAATTTGCGTGGGCATTCAATCTCTTAAAAGAAAATGTCAGCCAGCGCTATGAGGCGTTATACGAAGTGTTCAATGTTCCTGTAGGCTCCCCTGTCCGTGAAATGCTTGAAGGCCTGTTCGACAAAAGCATTCGTACATACTATTTTCGTCGAAAGAACCCCAACGGGAAAGTTGTCTCTCACGACATATCATCCCTTGACGTAACCGCTACCGACAATATCATAGCCGAGTGGGGTGGTCTCTCCGAGTTCTCTACCCGCGTGTCCGATGTCGTATCTAAATACATGGTCGACAATGAAGAATGATGCTACGACACAAACACCCGAAAGTCTGTTAAAGACTGCCGTTGACAAGACGGAAGATGTCAAGGGGCAGTTCAAGACGGGATTAGGCGCCATCAAGGGCAACGAGAAGCAGAAATTTGTCGTTCCTGATACGCGCATGATTACTGGCAGCCTCGACATCGACACGTCAACCGCCACTAAATATCCGCAGGCCAACCGTTGGGACTACGCAGTTGAATACGACAAGGAAACGTTCTTCATCGAAGTGCATCCTGGCTCAACAAGCGAGATTCCCACTATCATTGCAAAGCTGGCGTGGCTAAAGCAATGGCTGAAAGAAAAGGCACCCGAAATCAATGCCCTAAAGCCGAAGAACAAACAGCCATATCACTGGGTCTACACGAGAAAGTTTGCTATCCTTCCGAATTCCAAGTACGCAAGAGAACTCGCTCAAAAACATTTGACACCTGTGAAACAATGGAACTATAGTTCGTTATAACAACTATATACCTTTTTAAAAAAGAAAAGAAAGAGAGAATTGCGGATGGAGATTAATTTCTCATTCAACGTAAACTATAAACTAATATGAAAACTTACTTCATAAACACTTTCAATAAAGTCTCAACAGCTGGTCAGCATATGGACTTTATATCAACAATAAAAAGCCAAGAATGGGTCGTTTTCAACGATGACAAAAACTATATTGAAAAGTTCCTTTTCATAAATGACAACCAATTGCTTGTGTCCGTCAATGGAAAGTCCTCATATTCCCAATGGAATTATATTAAAGTCAACTCCTCTTTAGTTATTGATGATGATAAAAACAGATACTTATTAAAACTTGTCGTATGCAACAAAGACATAATTGTTCTGAACATTGACAGCACTGACAACTATAGCTTTCTCATCAATTCACAATCATTACTTTTGAAAAATCCCACTTACGAAGATATTCAATGGTACTTAATCAGACAATGTGGAATAGATATCCTTTCAGACAAACAACGAGAACAATTAATTGAAGAAAAAAGAATAGAAACAGAAAGGAAGAATGAAGAGAAAAAGGTACAATGGAAAATAGCAAAGAACTTTATTTTCCTTTGGGGAGGCATTATCTCACTTTTTATTATTGGGATATCTTTCATTGAATACAAGAAATACCATCCGACAATATATATGACAAAGGAAGAGAATAAAATTGCTATAGATCTAGGATTAAGTGTAAAGTGGGCGACCTGTAACATCGGGGCCAACTCACCGGAAGATTATGGCAACTATTATGGATGGGGAGACGTAACAGGACGAATTATTACAAGAATAAAAGAACCCGCTAATATAACTGATCTTAAGTTTCCTCCAAGAAACGAAGCAACTATTTTACCATCGTCAATTACAAATGGGCCATTTGATATGGCAAAAGCAAACTGGGGCAATAACTGGAGACTTCCAACAAGGGATGAGGCGGAAGAACTACTATCACAGTGCAAAATATCAAATGCAGAAATTATTAATGGTAAATACTGCTTCAAGCTAACTGGGCCAAATGGAAATCATATATTCTTACCATTAGCAGATATACGATTTTATGATGGAGATATAATGAGAGGTAGTCAAAGTGCTCAAGCTATAGTGTGGACGGGAGATTTAAGCGATGTTCAACAGTATGACGACAAATACCGTAAAATGGCCTACTCCTTAAATATTAACGAATTAGGAAGAAACGGTGTATGGGACGGTGAGGTCAAACATAAAGTGGGCGTTTCGTTAAGATGGTTTGGGATACCAGTCCGTGCAGTAATGAATAAGTAGAGACTATTATATTATTAAATAGTCTAGGACTCATTGAGTGGCAAGAGACATTGGCTACGAAGACTATTTCTACGGCTCCGACGGCCTCTGCCTCATGGAATGGCCTGAACTTGTCGAGCCCCTCCTTCCCCCCGACACCGTCCGCGTCACCCTTTCCGTACTGCCTGACGGCTCGCGCGAAATCAGCTATTAAAGCCAAGGCATCCGCTACATCAAACTCTATCTATAAACAGCGCCCGTGTTTATATAAACAGGGGCCGTGTTTATATAAACTGCGCCCCTGTTTATAAATAACATCAAACACTGCAAAAACCGTATCAACTGTTTTTCTGAAAAAATGCTACATTGCTACATAAATCAACATATTATACTGATAATTTGTTGATTATTCTATGTAGATAGCCCTAATTACTACATAATGCTACATAATGCTACATACAAACCCCATTTGCTTAGCCACCCTGTTCTCGATTTCAAAGACAGACATGTATTCGCCTCAACAGAGAAACGCTTGAAATGTTAAAAAGGAATAGTTTTTCAAACTTTTTGTCAATTTTACTTGCATGAATGTAAATTATACTTTACCTTTGCAGCGGATTTAATTAAACAAAAGTATGAAAAAACAACATCTTCTTCCCCACTCATGGCAGTGGGTCGGCCTCGCGGCCTTGTTTTTAGGACTTATACCAAGTCTTAAGTCTTTTATCCCCTTCCTCCTGAGCGGCAGCGATTACAGACAAATAGGAGTTGCTGAGGCTATATCTCAATTTGGATTTCTTATCATGATGCCTTTGTCCGCAGTCATCCTTTGTTTCTCTCGCGAGAAAATCGAGGATGAACGTATCGCCGAACTTCGGATGAAAAGTCTTGCTACTACGGCAATTATCTACGTCATTCTGCTCATCATCGGGCCTCTAAAAGGTATCATACTTGGAAGGCTCTTTTCACATAGAATCATTAGCAACCTTCATTTGCTATTTGGACACGGTTGGTGGATGCTGTTCATATACCTGCTGATTTTCAAAATCTCCTACTGGGTACAGAACAGACGTTACAGCAATGAAAAATAATATCCGAGTAGAGCGCGCAAGGCAGCGCATGACACAACAGGAACTGGCTGAGCGCACAGGCGTCAGCCGCCAAACCATCAACGCTATCGAGCAGGGCAAGTTCAATCCCTCCACCGTCCTCGCCTTGAAGATGTCGCTCGTCTTCGGCATCCCCGTCAACGAAATCTTCGAACTGGAAGAAGGCGACTAATTTCCACCCTAATCCCACACTTTTCTCCCCTACGGCCAACCCAAAGTTGGCCGTTTTCTCGTCTATTGGGGCAATTTTTGTTAAAATTTCGGCCGAAACTAAACATTTAACTTGAATGTACGGGAATATGGTACATGTTGCGCTTATCTTTGCATCGTCAAAAGAAAAATACTCACCCTTAAAACGAAAGAACAGCATGAGAGAACAGACCATCACCCCGAAGGCCAAGCGCCTCACCATCCATTACTACGCCACCGAGTTCATCGCCGGCCAGCGCCGTTTCGTCCGTCGTCCCGCCATAGCCTGACAGAATTCAGTTAAGAGAGTTTAGATAAAGAAAAAAACTTACGATTATGACAGTCATCATCATTCTTTTCAGCCTTCTCATCGGAGCCATGATTGTGGGCGATACAGAAGAAATCGTCAAAGATTAGTGTTGGCGCCAAACTATTTCCTACCCTTAAGGGCCTACAGCCTTTTTCGGTTGGGTTCGTCTCGGAAAAAACAACAATAATTTGTTTTTTCGCTCGGCTCGCCCTACCTTTGCATCGGAATCATAAAAAGAATACACGATGCAAAAGGCCGAGGAACTATTTGGACGATACATCTGGTTTGTCAACGCTATGTTGCAAGCGGGAAGCGAAGGAATCACGCTACGCGAGCTGAACGAGAAATGGAGCGAAACCCCCTTCAGCGACGGCTCACCCCTCAGCCGCACCACCTTCAACCGCTATCGCGACGTCATCCTGGAGACGTTCGGAATCATCACCGACTGCCATCGCGACACGTACTGCTACTACATCAGCAACCCCGAGATTTTGCGCGAAGCAGGTGTCCACACGTGGATGCTCCGCTCACTTACCGTAGCCGGCGTCCTCCAGTCGTGCGCCGACCTCCACGACCGAATCGTACTCGAGAGCATGCCCTCAGGGCAGGAATTCCTCCAGCCCATCATCGATGCCATGACGCACAGCCACATGGTGCAGATGAAATACCTGCGCTCGTTCGCCCTCATCCAGACGTTCACGCTGATGCCCTACTGCCTGAAGGTTTTCAAGCAACGCTGGTACCTCGTGGGGCGCAACACCGCCTACCAGCACGACGATATCCGCGTCTATGCCCTTGACCGCATCCTGGGGGTGCAAGAAACGACAAAGGCGTTCACCATGCCGCCCGAATTCGACCCTCAGACCTTCTTTGCCGATGACTTCGGCGTCTATACAGGCGGCGAAGTCGAGGTGGAGAATATCGTCATCCGCGCCTATGGCCGTCTGCCCAACTACCTGCGCTCACTCCCCCTGCACCATAGCCAGCGGGAGATTAATACCGCTCCGCGCCATGCCGACTTCAGCCTGCGCCTCCGCCCCACCTACGACTTCATGCAGGAACTTCTCTCACAGGCCGACGAGTTGGAAATCCTCTCCCCCGCTTCCCTTCGAGAAGCCTTTGCCCGCACTCTCCGCAAAGCCGCCCGCCGCAACAGAAAAAAGAAAGAAGAAAATTAAGCAATAAATAATTAAGAATAAAAAGAATTAAGAGTTAAGAAAGAATGCCCAGCATACAGCGTACTGCAGCTATTTTCCTTAACTCTTAATTCTTAACTACTCTTGCCTTACTTCGTGTGGTACTTCTCGGCTTCGGGAAGGTACTTCTGGATTTCGGTGATGCGCTTAGAATCCGAAGGATGGGAGCTGAGCAGAGCAGGAATGCTCGTTGGACTTGCGGCAGCCATCTTCTGCCAGAAAGTAACTGCAACGGAGGGGTTATAGCCCGCCATAGCCATGAAGATAAGTCCCATGTGGTCGGCCTCTAACTCGTGCTTACGGCTATAGGGAAGCATGACGCCGTAGTTGGCACCAAGTCCATAAACTGTCTGCCCCAGCTGGCGCGCCGCATCGGAACGTGTGCTGAGGGCAGCATCGAGGATAGCCGATCCATAGGCAGCCAGCATCTGCTGCGAGAGGCGCTCGTTCGAGTGCTTGGCAACAGCGTGAGCTACCTCATGGCCGATGACGACGGCAAGGTCGTCGTCGCTCTGGCAAATCGGCAGAATGCCTTCATAAACCACAATCTTTCCGCCCGGCATGCAGAAGGCGTTCATCTCCTCGTCCTTTACGAGGTTGAATTCCCATTGGTACTGCGCCACCTCGGCACCGAGGCCGTTGTCGGTGAGGAACTTCTCGGTAGCAGCAGCAATCTTCTTGCCCACACGCTGAACCATAGCCGTCTGCGCCGCATTAGTGCTGCGCACGGCAGTAGTCATGTATTCGTTGTACTGGGTGAGGCTCGACGACAACACTTCGTTGTCTGAAACGAGCATGATACGGTTACGTCCCGTGAGGGGCACACTTGCGCAGCTGATAAACAGCACGGCTACAAAAGCCAAAACAATTAAAATGTACTTTTTCATACTATTAAGAATTAAAGCAATGAGCTATTGAGTGATGGTTTCGCCATTAATGATACAATTTTCGATGGTGATGGGCTCCACGCTGTATTGGTCGGGGCGCTCCTCCATGTCGAGGAAGGTACGGCACGTCATTTTGAGATTCCGCAACGTGACGTTGGCAGAGGTGCTGTAGGGGATATCCTCGCGCCCCTTGAGGTCGAAGAACTGCGTCCAGGGATGGACAAAGACGACACGCGTGGCGCTACCCGTAATATCCTCCACGCGGATGTATTCGTAGCGCTGGGGGGTATCGGGGCGCATCTTCAGCCAAAGGATACGGTCGGCACCCTCCACATGGCAACGGCGTAGGATGACGTTGTGGTTGAGGATGCTCTCCGAGCCGCAGGTAAGCGCGCCGTGACAGAAGCCGTAGGAGCAGTTTTCGATGATGATGTTGCGGTTAGGGCCGTTGCCGATGGTATCCTTATCCGCCCAAGGGCCTTTACCGCCCTTGAGGGCCACGGCATCGTCGTTGACGTCCATATAGCAGCCATGAATGAGCACGTTCGTGCAGACATCCACGTCGAAAGCGTCGCAAGAAGGGGCTTTAACGGGGCCTTTGCTGGGAGCGAAGGTATGGAGGTAGAGCGCCTTGACGTTCTCGCAGCGGTAGAGATGGCATGTCCAGAAGGGGCTGTTGAGGAAGTGGGCATCGCAAAGCGTGACGTTACGGCAGTCCTGAATGAATACCAAGCGAGGACGCATCTCCTCGAGGTTGGTGCATTGACGGTTGTATTGTCTCCTCAGCCAGAACGAGCGCCAGTAGCGTTCGCCGTTTCCGTTAAGGGTACCCATGCCGCTGATGGTGAAGCCATCCAATCCGATGGCGTTGACGAGCGCCATGAAGTAGTGGATATTCTGCCCCTCCAGACGGGTGTCCATGAGGGCAAAGTCGCCGATGAAGTCGCTGCCTTTCAGTACCGCCCCCTCGCTAAGGTGGAGGTGAGTGCCCTGCCGGAAGAAGAGCGAGCCGCTGAGGAACGTCCCTCGCGGAACCACTATCACTCCCCCGCCCTCGCGGGCCGCGCGGTCGATAACGGCCTGGATTGCCTCCGTCTGCAAGAGCGTGCTGTCTCGTTGGACGCCGTAGTCCGTCAGGACATACTGCCGCCCGAGCGTGCTGATATCCACGCGTGCCGTATCGCTGAACCACGCGGCAATAGGCGTGCCGTCAGGCCACAAATCGACAGGCTTGCGCCGCTTCGGCGCCCGTGCATCCATGCTCAGGCAAACCAATATCGCTGTAGCGACAGCCATTATTCTGAATAACGTGTTCTTCATATTCTACACCTATTATATTTTCTTATTGCATGAAATCTCATATTTTCCCGCCTTCAACACAGGCATCCGTTGTCCCTTCAGGGGCTTTCCGTTCACGCGAATAGTCGTATAGTCACTTTGCGGAAGGACAACGCTTGCCGTTGTCCCTTTTGGCACGGCAAGTGTCAGACGAAGCCTCGCAGGGGTATCGGAGAAGGATGCCTCCACCAGTCCACGTACGGTAGGCACGGTGATGCTTGCCTCGGGCAGAATGGGGCATGGGGCAAACACAAAAGACTGCCAACCAGCCGTAGTGGGCTGTAGGCCGAACACCTGTTCACAAAAGACATTCAGCATACCCCCGCTCCACGCATGATTGGTGGAGCCGCCTCCGTCGCCACCTTCACGCCAGCTTTCATAAAGCGTGGAGTGGAGCGTGTCGTCTATCATCGGACCAAAGCGGCGCTTGAAACGCTCGAGGGCATACTCCCCATGTCCAATACGCACAAGAGCCTCCAGCACATACCGTTCCATATAGGGACTTGCATGCTCATGCTCTTGGAATTGCTTATAGAGAGCTTCATAGCGGGTGCTGTCGGCAAGTCCGCTTACGATAGCCATCGCCTGCACACGGTCATCAGTTAAGCCGTTGTAGGTAGGATGACGGTAGGCGGAGCCGTTCCAACAACGATTAAAGGCGCGGGCGATGCTCTCCCTCTGCCGCTCGTAGCCGACGATGTCTTCGGAGTGCCCCGTCAGACGCGCGACATCAATAGCACATTGCAGGGCCATATAGTGCCAAGCCGCCAGCAGCAGGCGCATGTCGATTTCGCTTCCCCAGTCGCCCCACGACCAGCCTCCCGCACGGCCTTCCGTCAAGCCGTCAGCATCCAGATGCCAGATGCCCAAGTAACGGCGCAAGGCGGGATAGGCATGGTGCAAGGTTTCGATGTCGCCTGTCTGCATATAGTAATACCAAAGTCCTCGCGTCCCCATGACGGCAAGCGACTGCGCCGGCAACTCCCCGCTCCAATTCTGAGCAGGAACAGGCGAGAAGACCACGCTATCGGCCTTCTGCCAGTCGACGACTTCGCGAAGGAACTTTCTTGCCAAAGCACCCGCGCTGGGCGACAGCTGGTAGAAACTCTGTCCCATCAATATCGTAGCATCGCCGCCCCATTGTGCACGCTCACGATCAGGACAATCGAAATAGTTGTCGCGCATGTTCACGTAGAGCGTACGCATCGCCTTATCCCAGTAACGGCAGACGATAGGATCTGAGCAGGTGAACGTGCCCTCGCGATAGCAGTCGTAACCCGTCTCGCGATAGCCAACGGAGTGGATGGTCAGCCGCGCTTCTTTCGGATAGATAATGCGCAGCTCGTCGCCGTTCATCCATCCCAGCGACTCGTACTGCTGCCTTCCCCGACGTGTGATGTACTCGGCGCGGATACAGTTGTCGCTACCTCCATGTACATGGTCGGTTTCCAGTCGAAGGGTTGTTCCCTCGCCCTCGTCCGTGAGGTCGATGTATGGAGTCATCTGCATGTTATAGGACAGGCGGATGCTCAGGATCCTGTTTCCCTCGCCATCCTCTGCTTGCTTATAACCGGCAGTCTTCAAACCATAGTCGTGCCACAGGGGGATGGGACGCTCGACGAGGCTGCCCCAAGGCCCAGTTCCCCATGTACCCAGCTCTCGCGAGGGACGAAGTTCCCCCTGATTCTCCAGCCGGGCATCGTAACGGATGCACGATTCTGCCAGACGGAAATTAGCCTCAGGACTGCCGCAGGTCTGGTAGGCCTGCAACCGACGGCTCTGCCAGCTGCTGTCGCTCACCAGCCCGATGGAAGAGACATCAAAGATGAGTCCCGACTGCCCGCTGTTGACGTGCGAGAAGCCGGGCTTACCGAAGAAGCACAGCAGCAGTTTCACGTCGTTGCTGCCTTTGCGGAGGTATGGGGCGAGGTCAACGTTATCGAAATACGAGTCGGAGGGATTAGGCCCTCGCTTCAGGCTGCCTTCGAAGACAACCAGGTCCCCGTTCACCCAAAGCCAGTACTTTGAGTCTGCCGAAATGCGAGCCACGGCCTGCCTGGGCTTTTTCCTAAGCTGGAAATCCTTGTGGAATTCCATCCACGTGTTCGGCTTGCACGAGAGCGTGTCGTCAGCCGTTATCCACCTTGCCGTCTGTGCCTGAGCCGTCAAAGAGGCCATTACAGCCTCCAATACTAGCAGACAAAGCATGAAATGCCTCTTTCCGACTGTCATTTTTACTTTTTTTTCTTCGGTTTAGGCCAGGGAAGTTCCTTGCAGGTTTCGCGGACAAGGGCGGAGAGATAGTCCCTGTCGTCGACGTCGGCAATATAGAAGTAGTCTTTCGCCCCTTCGTAGGGTGGACGAAGATCGAGGGAGCGCAGCAGGGCACGCCCGCCCTCCGTAGGCTTCACGTAGAAGCAGTCGTCGCAGATAAGGCCGAAGATTTTCCCTTCGCAGTAGATGCCGTAGTCGCCAAACATTTTCCTGACCGTCACCTCGCCTGCTCCGCTACATTGGTCCACAATATATTGTACAAAGTCACTTGTGCTTGCCATAAACTATTTTTATTTGTTTTTGAAGGGGTTCCTTGGTGGAAAACTAATGGGGAGTGTGTATTTAACACGCGTTTTCTCCCCCTTCTGCTCACCAGGCTTCCATTTTGGCATATCCCTCACGAGCCGAATAGCCTCTTTGTCAAAAAGAGAAGCCATCGAGTCAGCAACCTCAGAAGAAGAAGTAAATGGTTTTATAACTTCGATGTCAGAACGCGAGCCGTCCTTCTCCACAGTAAACCGCACTATCACCCTCCCCTTTATTCCCCTTCCACGAGCCTCTTCGGGAAACCTCTGATTCTTGCAGATATACTCTAGCATAGCTTCCGTGCCTCCTGGGAATTCAGGCATAATTTCTACAACTAAATTAGCAGGTTCCTCATCAGGATTAAACTCTTCCAAGTCGTCGTCACCTATTGGGAAATAAGGGAATTCTTCTATAATAGTAGCTTTCCCGTTCTCTACATATCCCCACCAATCTCTATCTCTATCTCTAACCGTTGTATCGCCATCGGATGATATCAGGACATAGGCATCGTTGCTCACAGAATACCATATCTTTATTGTCGTATCATTCCCCTCCACTATCGTATCCCGCTTCGTCACATGGCCGCCCTTAAACATCCACTTTATCAGTTGGGCATTCGTTTTTATGCTATCAAATTCGATTGTTTGTGGGGCAGTAGAGGCAACATTTGATTCCTTCTGCGCATCACTCCCTTTTTTTCCCTTGCAGGCCACAAGCCCCACAAGGGTAAACACTAAGGCGAAGAAAAGAAACGACTTTTTCATAACTAATTCCTTTCATAAACGTTTTGACGCTGCAAATATAGAGAAAGGAATTCATACTTCAAAGAAAACGGGGTCGTTTTTGCAGCGTTTGATACTTTTTATAAACAGGGGGCGCGTTTATATAAACAGGGGCGCTGTTTATAAATAACGCAGGCAACTGAGAAAATAGAATAGGCAATTAATTTGCCAGAGCAGGCGAATAAAAATTTAACGCAGGCAAATAATTCCGCAGAGCAGGCAAATAAATTGGCAGGACAAACCGTTGGCTGTTACAAGAGCCATCCGGCAACGAGGTACCCAAGGAAGGCTATTATCCAAGCAACGGCACATTGGAAGCCGACAACGAATAGCGCCCAGCGGGGGCCAAGCTCGCGCCGTATGCTGGCAATAGCTGCCACGCAGGGGGTATAGAGCAGGCAGAAGAGCAGCATCGGGATAGCCGTTACTGCCGTCAGCGAAGCCGTCACATTCAGCACCTCCATCGTTGCCACTACGCTCTCCTTGGCCAGGAAACCACTTATGAGGGAGGTGACGACGCGCCAGTCGCCCAGCCCGAGGGGACGGAACAGGGGAGCGACGATGCCTGCCACCCACGCCAGCATGCTGCCCTCGCCATTCTCAACCATCCGCAGACGGAAGTCGAACGACTGGAGGAACCAGATGACGATAGTAGCGAGAAAGATAACTGTGAAGGCGCGCTGGCAGAAGTCTTTCGTCTTATCCCACAGCAGATGCCCCACGTTTTTCAGTCGCGGCAGACGGTAATTGGGCAGCTCCATGACAAACGGCGCAGCCTCGCCCCTGCCCCCAAGATGCTTGCCGCATAACGCCACTACGACACCCACAAGGATGCTCAGCAGATAGAGCCCGATGAGAACCAGACCTCCCTTGCCTGGGAAGAAAGCTGCCGTAAAGAAGCCGTAGATGGGAATCTTCGCCGAGCAGCTCATAAAGGGTGTCAAGAGGATGGTTTTCAGACGGTCACGTGCCGAGGGGAGCGTCCTCGTAGCCATAATAGCGGGTACGGAACAACCGAAGCCTATGAGCAGCGGCACGATGGAACGGCCCGAGAGTCCCAGTCGGCGCAGCAGCTTATCCGTCACGAAGGCGATGCGGGCCATATAACCGCTGTCCTCAATAATACTAAGGAAGAAGAACAGGATGACAATAATAGGAATAAAGCTGAGCACGCTGCCCACGCCGCCGAAAATGGCGTCGGTAACGAGTGAAACGACGGCAGGACTGACGTCAGCTGCCTCCAGCCCCCGTTGGCAGATTGCGCCGAGAGCGCCAATACCCTCATCGAGCCAGCCCTGCAGGGGAGCGCCCAGCACATCGATGCTGAGCCAGATGACAAGGCACATGACAGCCACAAAGATGGGCAGCGCCGTCCAACGCCCCGTGAGGATGCTGTCTATACGCTTGCTGCGACGATACTCGATGCTTTCACGCGGTTTGACAACCGTCTCGCGGCACAGCCTGTGGATGAACGTGAAGCGCATGTCGGCCATAGCGGCAGCACGATCGAGGCCACGCTCCTCCTCCATCTGCAGGACGATGTGCTCCACCATCTCCCGCTCGTTCTGCGTCAGCTGCAAGGCTTTGGCAACCGCCTCGTCGCCCTCCACAAGTTTTCCGGCAGCAAAGCGCAAAGGCAGCCCGGCACGCTCGGCGTGGTCCTCGATAAGGTGCATGATGCTATGGAGGCAACGATGTACGGCGCCTCCGTGGTCGTCCTTGCTACAGAAGTCCTGCCGCGCAGGCACCTCCTGATAATACGCCACGTGGACGGCATGCTCCACGAGTTCGTCAATACCCTCGTTCTTAGCTGCCGAAATAGCCACGACGGGGATGCCGAGGATGCGCTCCATATCGTTTAGGCGGATGGAGCCGCCGTTGCCCGTTACCTCGTCCATCATATTCAGCGCCAGCACCATCGGAACGCCCAACTCCATGAGCTGTACCGTCAGATAGAGGTGACGCTCGATGTTCGAGGCATCCACAATATTGATAAGGCCGTGAGGCTTTTCCTTGAGGATGAAATCACGGCTGACAATCTCCTCTGCCGTATAGGCGGAGAGGCTGTAGATGCCTGGAAGGTCGATGACGTGAGCGGAGGTTCTATCGTCGCCCTTGCCAGAGAAGAAAGTATCCTTGATTTGTCCGTCCTTACGGTCGACGGTAACGCCAGGGAAGTTTCCCACATGCTGATTAGAACCCGTGAGCTGGTTGAAGAGCGTAGTCTTGCCGCTGTTCTGCTGCCCAGCAAGGGCGAAGGTGAGCGTGGTGCCTTTGGGAAGCGGATTCTCCGTGTCGTGATTGTGGTATTTGCCCGCCTCGCCAATACCAGGGTGAGGAGCCTCACTAAAGAGACCCTCTCCCCGCTCCCCCATTGGGGGGAGAGTCTCCCCTCCCTCATGAGAGGGGCTGGGGGTGGGTCTTACCTCTATTTTCTCTGCCTCCGCAAGGCGAAGCGTCAGCACATAGCCCTGCACAAGCAGCTCCATCGGGTCACCCATCGGCGCATACTTCATCAGCGTCACCTCGGCACCCGGCAGAATGCCCATATCCAAAAAATGCTGGCGCAGACTGCCCTCGCCTCCTACTTTCATCACCACGGCGCTCTCGCCGATGCCTAATTCTCGCAGCGTCATAACTTTCTATTTTTCGGGCTGCAAAGGTAAGGGCTTTTCTGCGAGTGTGCAATCCCCATTAGTAGGTATTTATTGACAGTTTTCTGCTTTTTTTCCCGCTTTTCTCTTTTTTCTTTAAAAAAAGTGTTATTTTTGCCTTCTCAAATTGACCTAATACATAATTCATACTAAACAAATCATCATCTCAACCCCATGAAAAGAAAAACCTCCCTCCTGACGCTTGCTGTGCTGAGTCTGATGGCCTGCACGACAACCCCGAAGACCGACGTTTTCACTCCGTACAAGACCACGGACTTGCGGCTTCCCTCCTATCCGTTGGTAGTCTCTGACCCCTATTTCTCCATTTGGTCGCCCTACGACCAACTGACCGACGGCACTACTCGCCATTGGACAGACGACGAGAAAGCCATTGAGGGTTTGCTGCGTGTCGATGGCACTACTTACCGCTGGATGGGTGCCGAGCGTCAGGTGCTGGAGAGCATCGTTCCCATGGCTGACGAAAGGGCATGGCCCGCCCAGTTCACCCGTACCGAGCCGAAAGGCGACTGGCGTTCGCCTGACTTCGACGACTCGAAATGGGAGACGCGCCGCGCCGCCTTCGGTTCACCCGACTTGTCGTACGTCCGTACCCGCTGGAGCGACACCAACAGCGACATCTGGGTGCGCCGTACCATCGAACTCAAGGCCGACGACCTGAAGGGTGACCTCTGGCTCGTCTTCAGCCACGACGACAGCTTCGACATCTGGTTCAATGGACAGAACATCTACGACACGGGCAACGTGGAAATCTGGCGCGAGGGCGTAAAGCTACAACTCAGCGATGCTCAGCGCCAGACGCTCCACGAGGGTACCAACGTCATCGCTGCCCATTGCCATAACACTACCGGCGGCGCCTACCTCGACTTCGGCCTCTACCGCAACGTCGGCGCCGACACCCGTGCCATCCAGACGGCCCAGCAGAAGAGCGTCGACGTCATGGCCACCTCCACCTACTATACCTTTGCCTGCGGCCCCGTGGAACTTGATGTTGTCTTCACCGCCCCCATGCTGATTGACGACCTCGACCTCCTCTCCTCGCCTGCCGGCTACATCAGCTATCAGGTGCGCAGCACCGACGGCAAGGCCCACAGCGCCCAGCTGCTCCTCGCCACCACCCCGCAGCTGGCTGTGAACAAAGCCGCCCAGCCTACCGTCAGCGAGGCCATGGAGAAGGATGGCGTGAAATACGTGAAGACCGGTACCATCCAGCAACCCATCCTTGACAAAATCGGCGACGGCATCTGCATCGACTGGGGTTATCTCTATATGCCTGACTACAATGGCTCCGTCTGCCTTGCTGCCGACCCGGCCGTCAAGCAGGCATTCCTCACGGGCGGCAAGTTGCCTGAGAGCGAGAGCCGCGTCGTTTGCAATCGTCCTGCCGACTGGCCCACGCTGGCTTACATCCACGACTTCGGCACCGCCACCCAGGCAGCCAGCCACTCCCTCATCGGCTACGACGAGGTGTTCGACATCCAATACATGTATAAGAACTACAAGGCCTACTGGGCTCACGACGGCGCTGTCAGCATCTTCGACATGATGGAGCGTCTCGAGAAGAACTACGCTTCCATCATGGCCCGTTGCCGCGCCCTTGACCAGCGTATCTACGACGACGGCTTTGCCAGCGGCGGCAAACAGTATGCCGAAATCCTTAGCGGCTCATACCGTCACGTCATCGCCGCCCACAAGCTGTTCCGCGACGACGAGGGTACCCTGCTCTTCTTCTCGAAGGAAAACAACTCCAACGGCTGCGTCAATACCGTCGACCTCACCTACCCCGAAGCTCCGCTCTTCCTTGTCTATAACCCCGACTTGCAGAAAGCCATGATGACCAGCATTTTCGACTACAGCCTCAGCGGGCGCTGGACGAAGCCCTTTGCGGCTCACGACCTCGGCACCTACCCCAAGGCCAACGGCCAGGTGTATGGCGGCGACATGCCACTCGAGGAAGCCGGCAACATGATTACCCTGGCTGCCATGCTCTGCCGTCTTGATGGCAACACGAAGTATGTCGATAAATACTGGGACGTCATCACCACTTGGGCCGACTATCTTGTCGAAAACGGACAAGACCCTGCCAACCAGCTCTGCACCGACGACTTTGCCGGGCATTGGGCACACAACTGCAACCTCTCCGTGAAGGCCATCATGGGCGTGGCGGGCTATGCGCTGATGGCTGAGATGAAGGGCCTCGGCGATGTAGCCCAGAAGTACATGGCCAAAGCCAAGAACATGGCAGCCGTCTGGGAGCAGAACGCCCTCGACGGCGACCACTACCGCCTTGCCTTCGACCGCCCCGACACCTGGAGCCAAAAATATAATATGGTATGGGACCGCCTCTGGAACATCAACATCTTCCCGAACAACCCCATGGAGCGTGAGCTGAAGTACTACCTCACCGTGCAGAACCGCTACGGCCTGCCTCTCGACTGCCGCCGCGACTACACCAAGAGCGACTGGATTATGTGGACAGCCGCCATGGCCGACAGCCCCGAGCAGTTCGGTAAATTTGTCGCCCCGCTTTGGGACTACATCAACGAGACCCCCAGCCGTGTCCCCATCAGCGACTGGAGCGACACCAAGACCGCCCGCATGGTGGGCTTCAAGGCCCGCAGCGTCATCGGTGGCTACTGGATGAGAGTACTTTATGACAAGGTGAGAAAATAGCCTCACCCCAACCCTCCCCTAAAGGGAAGGGAGACATTCCTACAATTAGAGACAATAACAAATGCAATATGAATAAAAAACCATTCTATTCACTTCACCCCTCCTTTAGGAGGGAATGGGGAAGGCTTTTCTTCCTTTTTATCCCTCTTCTCTTTGCTGCTTGCGACAAGGGGACGACTGCCGAGGATTATGTGGGCGTGCAGGTCACAGCCCCTTACGACCCTTCACAACCTGTCACGCTGACAAGCTTCGTCCCCACCTCCGGAGGTGTCGGACAGCAAGTGGTGCTCCACGGAAGCAACTTTGGCAACGACCCCTCGCTGCTCCACCTTACCATCGGCGGCAAGCCCGCCGTCATCGCCAGTGTGAAAAGTGAGTCCATCTATTGCTTCGTACCCTCGGGTGCCTTTACGGGTGAAATCGTCCTCACCATTGGCGATGGAGCCACAGCCAAAACCATCCAAGCCCCCGGCAAATTTGACTACCAACGCAAGATGGTTGTCGGCACCCTCTGCGGCTATATGAACGAGCGCGGCGAAGCCCCTTGGGTCGACGGCACCTTTGAAACAGCCACCGGCTTCAAGAACGACGGCGTCATGCAATTCTCGCCCTACAACCACGACCAACTCTTCATCGTCTACGACCAAGAGCCCCGCTGGGGACAGCCGCAGCACGGCATCCAGCTCGTGGATCTGAAAGAGCGCACTGTCAAGACCATCATCGGCATCAGCATGTTTAATAATGAACGCACGCGCACCATCGACTTCGCCGTTGACCCCTTCGCCTACAACGAGCGCGGTGAATTCGAGCAAACGGGTACCGACGACTTCGGCAACCCCACCTTTTATGCCACCGACGAATGGACAGCCACGGCCAGCCCCCGTCAACTGAGTTGGCGCGAGCACCTCATTATCTCCGTGGACCAATACAGCAGCGACTTCCGTGCCCCTTGCGCCTGGATTGTCGACCGCGACCCCGCCACGGGCGAATTCAACAACAGCTCGCCCCACCGCATCATCGCCTCGTACAACCAATGCAACGGCGCATATTTGCACCCCAATGGCGAACTCTACTTCTCCAGCTACACACAGGGCGAAATCCTTCGCCTCGACATGGACCAATACTGGGCCACACTACCCGTTGACGGCGGTGCCTCGTGGGAACCTAACGCCATCGACAACCCCTCGGCTTTCGAACGCCTCATCAAGGTTCAGGACAATGCCTACGAATGTCAGATGGATATCCACCCCACCGGCAAATATGCTTATATCGTCGTCATCAACCGCCACTACATGCTCCGCACGGACTATAACGAAAAGACCAAGCGTTTCTCCACCCCCTACGTCATCGCCGGACAACTGGGTGCCCGAGGTTTCACCGATGGCGTCGGGCAAAACGCCCTCATGAGCCGTCCCTACCAGGGCACATTTGTCAAGAACGACAGGTATCTCGGCACACAAGACGAATACGACTTCTACTTCTGCGACAGCGAGAACGACGCCATCCGCTACCTCACCCCCGACGGCATCGTTGCCACATACGCGGGAGGTAGTGCCGCCACCCATGCTGACGGACTTACACACGGATCGGAGAACGGTGAGTTGCGCGACGTCGCACGTTTCTATCGCTGCACCGGACTTGTCAACGATGTCCACCGCGACAAGATAACAGGCGAGAACACCCTCATCTTCTATATTCTCGACACCAACAATGCCAAGCTCCGCACCATCACTATGGAAGAGGAGGAGGAAGATGAGAATGTGCTCGAAAATCAGGAAACCGATGAGTAATCCCTTAATACCACTCAGGCATATGAAAAGATATCTGTTTTTGTTGACTGCGCTGCTGGGCATTTTTGCCACAGGTTTTGCGCAAAACGCCGTGGAAATTACGGGTACCGTCACCGACGAGACAGGCGAGGCCATCATCGGTGCAAACGTCGTCGTCAAGGATGTGGCGGGGCTGGGCGTCATCACCGACATCAATGGCCATTACGCTATAAAGATGCAGGAATACCAGACCCTCATCTTCTCCTATATGGGCTACAAGAATCAGGAAATACTCGTCAAGGGCGACCGCAAGATTATCAACGTTGTCATGCAGGAGGAGAAATTCTCTGCCGTCGACGAAGTAGTCATCACCGGTATGGGTGCGCAGAAAAAAATTTCCGTCACCGGTGCCGTCACCAATGTGCAAATGGAGGACCTGAAACACTACAATACCTCCAACCTCTCCAACACTCTTGCGGGTAACGTGCCGGGCATCATCGCCTATCAGAAATCCGGACAGCCGGGCAAGAACACCAGCGAGTTCTGGATCCGAGGTATCTCCACATTCGGCGCCAGCACCAAGGCTTACATCCTCGTTGATGGCTTCGAGCGTGAAAACATCGACGACATCAACATCGAGGACATTGAGACCTTCACCGTCCTGAAGGACGCCTCTGCCACCGCCATCTACGGCTCGAAGGGTGCCAACGGTGTCATCCTCATCACCACCAAGCACGGCCGCGCCGGCAAGGTGGCCATCAACGGCAAGGTGGAGACCTCGTACAACACCCGAACCATAACCCCCCGCTTCGTGGACGGATTCGCGTACGCCAACTACATCAACGAGGCCCGCATCACCCGCAACCTGGGCACGCTGTACCAACCCGTAGAGCTCGATATCATCCGCGACGGCCTCGACCCCGACCTCTACCCCAATGTGGACTGGCAGGACCTGCTGCTCAAGGACGGTGCCGGCAGCTACCGTGCCAACGTGAACGTGAGCGGAGGCGGTGAGACGGCACGCTACTACGCCTCCATCGCCTACAACGAGGACGAGGGCATGTACCGCACCGACCAGACCCTGCGCGACAAGTACGACACCAACGCCAACTACAAGCGCTACAACTACCGCCTGAACGTCGATATGGACATCACCAAGACCACCCTGCTGAAACTGGGCGTCAGCGGCGACCTCACCAAGCGCAACTCGCCGGGCATCGGCGACGACCGCGTGTGGGGACAGCTCTTCGGCTACAACGCCCTCTATTCGCCCGTACTCTACAGCAACGGCTACACCCCCTTCAAGTTCACGGGCACATTCGTGGAGTACGATGATGTCCACCAGTTCATCGATGCCCGTGCGAACTACGTCAACCCCTGGGTCAGCTCTGCCCAGACGGGCTACAACACCGAGTGGAACAACTCCGTGCAGACCAACGTCACACTGGAACAAGACCTCGGCTTCGTCACCCAAGGACTGAAATTCACGGGACGTTTCGGCTACGACACCTACAACTATAACTCCATTGCCCACCTGCGCATGCCCGCGCTCTATACCGCCCGCCAGCGTAACCCTGAGACGGGCGAAGTGGAATATGACAAGGTCATTGACACCACCGATATGTGGCAGTCGTCAGCCAACGACGGGTCACGCCGCGAGTTCCTCGACCTGCTGTTCCACTGGGACCGCACCTTCGCCCAGCGCCATACGCTGGAAGCCAATGTGAAGTACACGCAGGACGAGAAAATCACCACCCAGAACCTTGGCGAAGACATCAAGAACTCCGTCAGCCGTAAGAACAAGGGCCTGGCTACGCAGATAAAATACAACTACCTCGGCCGCTACTTCCTTGACTACAACTTCGGCTACACCGGCTCCGAAAACTTTGCCGACGGACACCGCTGGGGCTTCTTCCCCTCCTACTCCGTGGCATGGAACCTGGGCGACGAACCTTTCATCCGCGACAATATCTCGTGGATTAACATGCTGAAAATCCGCGCCTCGCATGGCAAAGTAGGCTCCGATACTACCGGAAGCGACCGCTTCCCCTACCTCTATACCATAGCGGACAACGGAAGCGGCTACATGTTCAGCCTCGATGACACCCACTACAGCTATAGCGGCACCTACTATTCGCAAGTGGCCTCAAACAACGTCACATGGGAAGTCGCCGAAAAGAATGACATCGGACTGGACATCACCCTCTTCGATGACCGTTTCGCCCTCACCGTTGATTACTTCAACGAGCACCGCACAGGCATCTACATGACCCGCAACTACCTGCCCACCATCATTGGCCTCGAGAGTGCTCCAAAGGCCAACGTCGGCACCGTATTCTCGCAAGGCTTCGATGGCAACTTCAAATATGAGCAGCAGTTGGGGCAAGTCCGCCTCACCGTTCGCGGCAACATGACCTACAGCAAAAACGAGATTGGTGCCTACGACGAGGAGAACAGCGTCTATCCTTACCAGAACCTGCATGGCTACCGCGTGGACCAGGTGCGCGGCCTCATCGCCCTCGGCCTCTTCAAGGACTACGATGATATCCGCAACAGCCCCAAACAGGAGTTCGGGATCTACCAGCCGGGCGACATCAAGTACAAGGACGTAAATGGCGATGGTGTGGTCAACGACGGCGATGTCTGTGCCATCGGTGCCACCAGCAAGCCGAATCTCATTTACGGCCTCGGCATCTCGGCTGCCTGGAAGAACTTCGACTTCAACCTTCATTTCCAAGGCGCTGGCAAGAGTACCTTCCTCATCTACGGCAAGTGCGTCTATGCATTCAGCGAAGGCCAGTGGGGCAACATCTTCCAAGGTATGCTCGACGACCGCTGGGTGGATGCGCAGACGGCTGCCCAGTTGGGCATCCCCGCCAACGAAGATGTCAATGCATCCTACCCCCGCCTCTCCTACGGAGCGAACAACAACAACTTCCGTTCCTCCACCTTCTGGCTCCGCGATGGCCGCTACCTGCGCCTGAAGAATCTTGACTTTGGTTATTCCGTGCCCAAGACCGCCGTCAACCGGCTGCACATGAACAGTATGCGTTTCTATGTCTCCGGCACCAACCTCCTGCTCCTCTACAAGAAGTTCGGCACATGGGATCCCGAGTCCCTCCAGCCGCGCGGCGAGGATTATCCTATCACGAAAGCCGTCACTATGGGCTTGCAACTGAATCTGTAATAAGGGTTAAAGGTTAATGATTAAAGGTTAAAGAGTTATGAAAAGCAAAACATTATATTTTTCATTTTCATTGTTTTCATTGCTACTGCTGACGTCGTGCCTCGACCTCGACTCAGACAAATACTTCGTGGACCGCAAGACGGAGGAGTTCGTCTTTACCGATAAGACACAGAGCGAACAGTGGTTGGCGCATGCCTACTCGTTCCTGACGGGCTGCAACTTCGAGGTATGCTCGAAGGGCGGCACAGGCGGCACAGGCGGCGACTGGAACCCCTTCTGCTTTGCCGACGACATCTACTACGGCGACCGCGACAATGCCTACGGCGACCACAAGGATGCCGACTATGCCTCGTACAACTCGTTCCGCGAGGGACGCTACGACGAGCAGGTGGGCTACAATGCCTGGGTAAAATGCTACAGGGGCATCTATCAGGCCTCCATCTTCATCCACAGGATTGACCAACTTATTGGCCACGACGGCATGACTGCCGAAGAGGTCATTGACATGAAGGGGCAGGCACGCTTTGTACGTGCCTACTACTACTGGCTGCTGCTCCGCAAATATGGCCCTGTGCCTATCATGCCTGACGAAGGCGCCGACTACACCGAGAGCTACGACGACCTAGCCATTCCCCGCAGCACTTACGAGGAGGTGGCTAACTACATCAGCGATGAGATGATAAAGGCCGCCAAGGAAATCCAGTTCACCAAGCGCGATGCCAACAACATTGGCCGTCCGACGAAGGGTGCCTGCCTCGCCACACGTGCCATCGTCTATGCCTATGCCGCCAGTCCTCTCGCTAACGGGCAGCTCGCCAACGGCGAACACCCCGCAGGGGTGACTGACGATGCAGCACGCAGTCTGGTGAACCGCGACGGCACACCCTTGCTCACCCTCACCTACGACGAGAGCAAGTGGGCACGCGCCGCCGCAGCGTGCAAGGACGTGATGGACCTCGGCGTCTATGACCTCTACCACGTGCCGGCATCGAACAGCGCCAGCGACGGCTATCCCGTCACCGTCACACCCTATGACGACGGCAATTTCTCCACCAAGGGCTGGCCGGAGGGCTATGCCGACATCGACCCCATGCAGAGCTACCGCCAGCTGTTCGACGGCGATGTCACACCCGTGGAGAACTACGAGCTCATTTTCTCGCGCGTCAGCAACATGAACATCGGCGACAACGACAACGGCATCGGCGCCCTGGTACTCCACGAGATGCCCACGTTGCGCGGCGGTTGGAACACCCACGGCATGACGCAGAAGATGGTGGACACCTATTATATGAACGATGGCACGGACGTCCCCGGCATGTACAGCGAATGGGGTGGCGCTGCCCGCGGCGGCAACGACCTTCCGCGCACCACGGGATGGACGGAGCGTAACGACGTCCGCAAGGGCGCCTACCCCGAATTACAGGTACGCACAGGCAACAGCTACGGCGTAGATGTGCCCCTGCAGTACACCAAACGCGAGCCGCGCTTCTACGCCAGTGTGGGCTACAACGGTGCCATTTGGGAGGGCATCGGCAACACCACATCGGGACAGCGCTGGTACCAGTGCTTCTATTACCGTGGCGAGGGCAACGGCTATGTCAACAACTTCAACTATCCCCGCACGGGCATCGGCATCAAGAAGTGGTATCACCCCTACGACTGGAGTGAGAGCACCTCAAACGGCTATGCCCACCTGCGTCCCAAGTACGAGACGGCAATCCGCTATGCTGACATCCTGCTACTCTACGCCGAATGCCTTAACGAGCTCACGGGATCATACAACATCGCCTCGTGGGACGGCACGAAGACGTATACCGTCAGCCGCGACGTGAATGAAATCCGCCGCGGAACAAACCCCGTCCGCATCCGTGCCGGACTGCCCGACTACAGCGACAACATCTATGCCGATGCCAACCTGCTGCGCGCCAAAATCAAACGCGAACGTATGATTGAGCTGATGGGCGAAGGCAAGCGCTACTTCGACCTCCGCCGCTGGATGGATGCCCCCATCGAAGAGAATACGCTCATCTACGGCCTCAACGTCTTCCAGACCAAGCCATTCCGCGACAAGTTCATGCAGGTCATACCGGTGTTCAACCTCTCATCGGTGTTCTCCGACAAGATGTACTTCTGGCCCATAGCCCACACGGAGTTAAAACGCAATAAGAACCTTGTCCAGAACCCGGGGTGGACGTATAATGATTAGTTCATAGATAAGAGTTCATAGTTTATAGTTAAGAAGAGATGAAAAGCAAAGCATTATATTTTTCATTAACTACCGTTGAATCTTGTCGCGACTCGGCAAAACCGAAGCAAGCTTCGTTCTGCTCTCGCTGCTCCAAGATTTGCTTCATTTTTAGTTTTTCATTATTACTCCTCACCGCCTGCAACGACGAGTGGAAGGAAGAGCAATACGAGCACTACATCGGCTTCCGTGCCCCACTGGACGACAATGGCGTCACCGCCATCTACGTGCCCTTCAGCCGCCATAACGATGACGGCTCGCTCACTTTCGGTCAGGGTAAGAGCAACTACTTGCTGCCCGTCATCGTCAGCGGCACCACAACCAACCCGGCAGACATTACCGTCCACGTGGCGCACGATACCGACACATTGGGCATCCTCAACTACCAACGCTTCCAGAACCGCAGCGAGCTCTACTATGTGGATATGAGCGACTATGCTTCGTACCCCGAGACGATGGTCATTCCCGCAGGTAAGGACGTGGGGCTGCTCGACATCCGCTTCGACTTCACCGGTATTGACCTCACGCAGAAATGGGTGCTCCCCATCAAGGTGGCCGACGACCCGTCGTATGGTTACCGCTCGCATCCCCGCAAGCACTACAACAATGCCATGCTGCGCATCTACCCCTACAACGACTACTCGGGCAACTATGCCGCCACCACGCTGAAGCTCGCCAACAGCGACGACGACACTTCGGGTGCCATCGGTATGGAAACCTCGCGAGCCTACGTCGTGGACGAGAACACCGTGTTCTTCTATGCCGGCAACATCAACGAGACGCGTACCGACCGCAAGAATTACCGCATCTTCGCCCGCTTTGAGGAGGGCGATCAGGGCAAGGTGGAGCTGTGGAGCGAAAACCCGCTGATGAAGTTCCAGACCGACGGCAAGGCTTCGTTCCGCATCTACGACAAGATAGATGATGTGCAGCCCTACCTCGTCCATCACTACATCATCATCAACAACATATGGTACACCTACGTGGACTACACCTCCGTCGGCGGCCTCGAATTGCCCTATACCGCCGAAGGCTCCATGACGTTGGAACGCAAAATCAACACCCAAGTCCCCAACGAAGACCAGGCAATTGAGTGGAATTAAAGAATTATATAATTAGAAATTAGGAATTAAGAGTTAAGAAGATATGAAAAGCAAAGGTTTTTATTTTTCATTTTTAGTTTTTAGTTTTTCATTTCTGCTGCTTTCTGCAGCGGAAAAACTCACGCCCGTCGATTACGTCAGCACGCTGGTTGGTACCGAAAGCAAGTATTCCCTCTCTACGGGCAACACCTACCCCGCCATTGCCATGCCTTGGGGCATGAACTTCTGGATGCCCCAGACGGGGCGCATGGGCGACGGCTGGGCCTACGTCTATAGCGCCGACAAAATCCGCGGCTTCAAGCAAACCCACCAGCCCAGCCCGTGGATAAACGACTACGGCCAGTTCTCCATCTTCCCTGAAACAGGCGACAAGCCCATTTGGGACGAGAACGACCGCGCCAGCTGGTTTAGCCACAAGGCCGAGACAGCTAAGCCTTATTATTACAAAGTCTATCTGGCGGACTACGATGTCACCGCCGAAATTACCCCCACAGAGCGTGCCGCCATGATGCGTTTCACCTACCCCGATGCCGAGCATGCCTACATCGTCGTTGATGCCTTCGACCGCGGCTCGTACGTCCGCATCGAGCCTGAGCGCCAGCGCATCGTGGGCTACACCACCCGCAACAGTGGAGGCGTCACCAAGGACTTCCGCAACTGGTTTGTCGTAGAGTTCGACCAGCCCTTCACTTACACAGCCGTTGTCGCCGGAGAGCGCCGCGAGGAAGGCGACAACGAGAGGGGGCGCCAACGTCAACAGCCAAAGCCGAACGAGGATGCCATCGAAGCCACAGCCTACCATGCCGGAGCCATCATCGGTTTCCCCACCCGCCGCGGGCAGCAGGTGACCGTGCGCACCGCCTCGTCGTTCATCAGTCTCGAGCAAGCTGAGCAGAACCTCCTTGAAATTGGGCGCCGCTCGTTCGACCAAGTAGTCCGCGCAGGACGTGACCGCTGGAACGAGGTACTCGGCCGTGTCGAAGTGGAGGACACAAACATCGACCACCTCCGCACCTTCTACTCGTGCCTCTACCGCTCAGTACTCTTCCCCCGCTCATTCTTCGAGGTAACGTCCGATGGCGACATCGTCCATTACAGCCCCTACGGCGACGGTGGTGTAAAGCCAGGCTATCTCTTCACCGACAGCGGATTCTGGGACACCTTCCGCTGCCTCTTTCCCCTCCTCAATCTGCTCTATCCTGAGATGAACGAGAAGATGCAGGCAGGGCTTGTCAACACCTGGCTGGAAAGCGGTTTCCTGCCGGAGTGGGCCAGTCCCGGCCATCGTGGCTGTATGGTGGGCAACAACTCCGCCTCCATCGTTGCCGATGCTTACCTGAAGGGCTTGCGCAACTACGATATCGATGCCCTCTGGGAAGCCGTCAAGCACGGTGCCAATGCCGTCCATCCCCAGGTGAGCAGCACCGGACGACTGGGTTGGGAGGACTACAATAAGCTGGGCTATGTCCCCTGCGACGATATCCGCGAGAGTGCTGCCCGCACCCTCGAGTATGCTTACGATGATTGGTGCATCTACCAGCTCGGCCTTGCCCTCGGCAAGAAAGCCAAAGAACTCAAGCCCTACCGCGAACACGCCCTCAACTACCGCAACCTCTTCGACCCCAGCCACAACTTGATGCGAGGCCGCAAGAAAGACGGCTCGTGGATGGAGCCATTCAGTCCTCTCCAGTGGGGTAACGCCTTCACCGAGGGCAACGCCTGGCACTACACGTGGAGTGTCTTTCACGACCCGCAGGGGCTCATCAACCTCATGGGCGGGCAGGACGTCTTCAACCACATGCTCGACAGCGTCTTCAGCGTCCCACCCCTCTTCGACGACAGCTACTACGGCGGCGTCATCCACGAAATCCGCGAGATGCAGATCATGAACATGGGCAACTATGCCCACGGCAACCAACCCATCCAACACATGATCTACCTCTACGACTGGTCTGGCCAGCCGTGGAAAGCGCAGTACTGGATTCGTGAGGTCATGGACCGTCTCTACTCCGCTGCCCCCGACGGCTATTGTGGCGACGAGGACAACGGCCAGACGTCCGCATGGTACGTCTTCTCGGCCCTAGGCTTCTACCCCGTCTGCCCTGGCAGCAACCAGTATGCCATCGGCACACCTTACTTTGACAAGGTGACGCTCCACCTCCCCTCGGGCCGTCCGCTCACCATCACCGCCGAGGACAATAGCGCCGCCAACCGCTACATCGACAGCATGACGTTCAACGGCACGCCCTACTCGCGCAACTATCTCAGCCACTCCGATTTGCTCCAAGGAGGCACCATCGTCTGCCGCATGGCCTCCCAGCCCAACACCGCCCGTGGCACCGATGCCGACGCCTTCCCCTACTCCTTCTCAAATGAGGAAGCCTCTCTCCAGCCCTCCCCGAAAGGGAAGGGAGTTTCCAAACAGAATAAAAAATAAGAATGATAATGCGAACCCTTTTATCACCATTCTCTCCCCCATCCTTTAGGAGGGGCTGGGGGAGGCTTTTTTTCCTTCTCTTCATTTTTCATTCTTCATTATCAGTCTCTGCCCAGACCGCGGAACAGAATCTGACGCGGGCAATGGCATTGCTCGACGCCACCATGCAGCACAGCTTCAGAGGCTCCGACCTGCAGATGTACGACACCTACAACACCTCCACCCATAAGGGCGATGGCACGGCCGATGTCTGGCCCTACACGTCCGCCCTCGAAGCCACTTGCTCCGTCCTCGAAGCCCTCGATGCCCTGCGTGCCGACTACCCTGCCCTATACGACGAGCACCACGACCGCTACGTCACTCTGCTGCGCAGCCTCTTCGACAACCTCGCCTACTACCAAGGCGCCTACCGCGTCAATTCCTACGCCCACCGCGGGCGCTGGGAAATCTACGGCGTACACCGTGCCTCCGTCAAGGGCCACGCCATCGTAGCCGGCATCGAGAATGTCTATGACGACCAGATGTGGATTTGCCGCGAGCTCACCCGCGCCTACCGCCTCACCGGCGATGCCGACTACCTCGCCGAAGCCACCATGCTTGCCGACTACTGTCTCGACGGCTGGGACTGCTGCCTCGACCCTAACGGCAACGAGTATGGCGGCATCAGCTGGGGACCAGGCTACAACAGCAAGCACTCCTGCTCCAACGGCCCCATTATCCAGCCCCTTGCCTGGCTCCACGAACTCTACCTCTCCCCCGACGAGACAGCCGACTACACCTATTGCTACATCGCCCCCGACAGCAGTCGCCTCTCCACCCAGCGCCTCCGCTCCGAGGTCTATCTTGAGTTCGCCCGCAAGGTCTATGCTTGGCAGAAAACGAAGCTGCTCAACCGCTCCACCGGCGTCTATTACGACATGCTTGGTGCCGACAACACCATCCGCTACGTCACAGCCCCCGATGGTCTCCGCTACCGTACCCACGTCGATACGGGTTCGCCTGGCGGCACCGCCTATACCTACAATACAGGCACCATGCTTGCTGGTACTGCCGAGCTCTATCGTCTCACCGACGAAGCCGACTACCTCACCGACCTGAAGAAGCTACTCACGTCGTCCTACAATCAGTTCGGACGCTGGAAGCGCATCGATGGCGTACGCTACCGCCAATGGCCCACCGACGAGAAGGCCACCAGCGGCTTCAACTGCTGGTTCAACGATGTGCTGATGCGCGCCTGCGTCGATGCCTGGGCCTACGACCCCGAGGGCGCTGCCAAGATTCTCGACTCTTTCCAGGAGAACCTCGACTACGCTTGGGAGCATTTCCTCACCTCCGACGGTTTCCTGCCCATCGACCTTCTGGGCGGCTGGGGCGACAACCCCGTCACCAAGGGCTTCCATCAGCTCGCCTTTGCTGCCGAGTATGCCATGCTCTCCGTCTGGCAGCAGCGTGTGCTCACCTCCGGCATCAGCAGCCCCACCGCCGAAACCCCTTTCCCTGACGGCGCTGCGCCCGCCTACACCCTCGCCGGCCAGCGCCTCACCACCCCCGCCGCCCACGGCGGCATCCTCATCGCCCAGGGCCGCAAGTACCTCGTCCGCTGACGCCACCCCTCCGACCGATTGTCATGAGACGTCAGGCAACAACCTTACTGTCCATCTGGGTGCTGGCGTGCGCGCTGTGGTGCCAGGGCTGTCAGCCGGCCGGCGGCCCTGTGCCCCGGTTCTCGGCCACGGAGTTCGCCCATCCCCCCATGGCGTGGCGGCCCATCCCCCTCTGGTTCTGGAACGACACGCAGGTCGCCGCCCCCTCCCTCGTCCAGCAGCTCGACCGTATGGTCACCACCGACGGCTACGGCGGCTGCGCCATCCTGCCCTTCGGCAGAGGCTTTCAGCCCGAATACCTCTCCGACGACTACTTCCGCCTCTATGGCGAGGCCGTCAGCAAGGCCCGCGCCCTGGGCGCCCACATGTCCATCTACGAC
>DBYJ01000044.1:43225-57684 GCA_002309805.1 Bacteroidales bacterium UBA1189
ATGGGCGCCATCAACGGCTCGGGCGTCACCACCTTCATGAACCGCCACCCGCGCCACACCGTGAAGCGCCTCGACAAGGCGGAGTATGCCGTCCGCGGCGGCGCCGCCCTCGACACCCTGCTCACCCTGCAGGGCACGCTCATGGCCCTCGTGGCGTGGAACGCCGACACAAAGCAGATACTCCCCCTCCGCGACCACTACGACGCGGCGACCAGCCGGCTGACGTGGACCGTCCCCGCCGACGGCGGCTGGAGCGTCATGGTCTGCCAGTGCGTCACCGACGGCGACCCCAACGTCGATTACCTCTCCCCCGAGGCCGTCCGGCTGTTCATCAACGACACCCACGAAGCCTACTACCGCCACTTTGCCGACGATTTCGGCCACACCATCGTCTCCACCTTCTTCGACGAGCCCACCATGTACCGCGCACAGGGACGCATGTGGACCGACGACTTCAACCGTCAGTTCACGTTGCGCTACGGCTTCTCGCCCGAGGTGCTCTACCCCGCCCTGTGGTACGACATCGGCAGCCCGACGGCCCACGCGCGTAACCTCCTCTTCGGCCTGCGCTCGACGCTCTACAGCGAGGGCTTCATGAAGACCATCGCCGACTGGGCCACCGCCCACGGCATCCACGCCACCGGCCATCAGGACCAGGAAGAGATTGTGAACCCGACCAGCGTGTCGGGCGACCTCATGCTCGTGGGCAAGCACCTGACGATGCCCGGCATCGACAAGATTGGCAACGGCCGCAACACCGAGGACTTCTACAAGGTGGTCTCCTCGTCGGCCAACAACTGGGACCGCGCCTTCGTCATGTCCGAGACCTACGGCGCCATGGGCAACATCCCCGTGCAGCAGCTCTACGTCACCGCCATCGAGCAGTACACCAAGGGCATCAACCACCTCATCCCCCATGCCGTCTGGTACGACGACAGCCACGTCACCTTCCTGCCCGAGCTCTCGTGGCGCAACCCCCTCTATAACGCCGAGCTGCCGCGGTTCAACGCCTTCCTCGCCCGTCTGGGCTACGTGCTGGCACGCGAGGGGCGCCATGTGGCCGACGTGGCCGTGCTCTATCCCATCCAGACCCAGTACGCCGGCCACCGGCTCGACGGCCCGAAAGGCTACTACGAGGGCGGCGTCGATGTGGCGGGGACGGACTATCCCCTCGTGTCCCATATCCTCACCGACGACCTCGGCATCGACTTCACCTACCTGCATCCCGAGGTCATCGATGACCGCTGCACCGTCTCCCCGGGACGGCTCGACATGAACAACCCCGTCAACCACGAGCACTTTGCCGTCCTCGTCCTTCCGGGCGTCAAGGTCATCTCGCTCAGCAACATGCGCACGGTTGAGGCAGCCTGGCAGCAAGGCGTCAAGGTCATCTTCACCACCCAGTGCCCCTGTCAGTCCGCCGACGGCCCCGAGGGCGACGCCGAGGTGCAGGCCATCGTTGCCCGCATGCTCGCCTCCACCGCCAACCAGGCCCGCTTCCTGTCCGCGCCCACCGCCGCGTCGCTGGCCGAGGCCCTGAACGAGTGCCTCCCCCGCCGCGACGTGATGTTCACCGGCGGCCCACACCCCTTCAACTACCTCCACAAGGTCATCGGCGGGCGCGACGCCTACCTCTTCGGCAACATCGACGCCACCCCCGCCACCGACACCGTCAGGGTGCGGACGACGGCCCCGCGCCTCACCCTCCTCGACCCCCACACCGGCGCCACGTCCGCCCACCCCGTCCGCCGTCTGGCCGACGGCTACCTCGAGTTCCGCCTGACGCTCACCCCCGGCCAGTCCGTCCTCCTCGTCGATAGCCGCTCCATCAAATAAAATGAAAAATGTCTCATCTACTGTCATTGCTGTCCGTTCTCGTCTGCTCAGCCGCGCTTGTCTCTGCCCGGCCGACGCCCGGATGGAATGTCCCCGCGACGGACCGTGCAACGATGCCCGAGCGCCTCAGCGTGTCGTCCAACCGTCGCTATCTGGTTGACGAGCAGGGCCGTCCCTTCTTCTATCTGGCCGACACCGCATGGGAGCTCTTCCACCGGCTCACCCGTGAAGAGGCTGACATTTACCTCGATGACCGTGCCTGCAAAGGCTTCACGGCCATACAAGCTGTGGCCATCGCCGAGCTCGACGGCATCAGCACGCCCAATGCTTATGGTCATCTGCCTTTTGTGGACGAGGACCCCACGCGTCCGGCCGTCATCGAAGGGGCCGACAACGACTATTGGGACCACGTGGACTACATTGTCCGCAAGGCGAATGATAAGGGGCTCTACATGGCCATCCTACCCACCTGGGGACGCTACTGGCACGACGGCGACAACCCCGTGTTCAATGCCCGTAACGCCCGCACCTACGGCCGCTGGCTGGCCGGCAGATACCGTGATGCGAAGGTGATATGGGTGCTGGGCGGCGACCGCAACCCCGAGAACGACAACCATCGCGAGATCATCCGCCAGATGGGCCTCGGACTTATCGATGGCGACCAGCACACACACCTCATCACCTATCATCCGACGGGTTACAGCGGCAGCGCACAGTTCTTTCACGACGAGGAGTGGCTCGACTTCAACATGCGGCAGAACGGGCACAACCACTGGGCCGAGGCATATAAGCTGACGCGCGACGACTGGAACCGTTCCAATCCCGTCAAGCCTGTCCTGGACGGCGAGCCCATCTACGAGGACCACCCCGTGGCCTTCGATGCCGCGCGGCGCGGTCATTCCGTGGCCGCCGACTGCCGCAGGGCACTCTACTGGGACCTCTTCGGGGGCGGTGCCTGCGGACACACCTACGGACATCATTCCGTATGGCAGATGTACGACCCTGCCCACAGTCCCTATCCCGTCAATAACCCGCTGATGCCCTGGTACGAAGCCATCAACCAGCCTGGCGCAGCCCAGATGCAGTGGGCCCGGCGCCTCATGCTCAGCCGTCCCTACCTGACCCGTATTCCGGCCACGGAACTTGTCCTTGCCGGGAGCAGCATCCCCTCGGCCTGGCCGGGCGAAGGCATCTACCGCTTTGCGGCAACCATGGACACCGACGGCACCTATCTGATGGTCTATGCCCCCGTGGGACGCAGGTTCGAAGTCAACACCACCGTCATACGCGCCGACAAGCTTACAGGCTGGTGGTACAACCCCCGCAACGGCAAGTCAAGGAAAATCGGCCCCATTAAGCGTGCCGAACGCGTCAGTTTCATCTCCCCCAATCCCGGTGAGGAACTTGACTGGGTGCTCGTCATCGATGATGCCGCCCAAAAGTACAAACGCCCATAACCCAAGGCATCTTCATCACCCGCGGCCACAAATACCTCTTCCGCTAAACCTCCGGGCGCTATACCCCAAAGGCAGTAGTGACGGGTTGAAAAGGGGCCGTTTAAACTTTTTGTCGGGCGGTACGACAATCAGTTATCCCAGACGCTGCCCGTGCTGCGGCGTCGGGGAGCCTGGCTGGGTCCCCAGCCGCCCGGAGGGGTTTGTCCCTCTTCGACGACGGTCGTGCTGATGGTTGATTCGCAGATGAGTTGGTGGGCTGCTATGGTGATGACTACGACGTAGGGCGTCTGATAGGCTTTCTTGTTCATTTATATTTAATTAAGAGTTAAGAATTAAGAGCTTCTTTTTAATGAAAAATGAAAAATGAAGAATAAATAGTTCTGCAAGCGGGGAACCTACGGACGAGGAGGAGAATGCTCGAAACATTTTATTTTTCATTTTTCATTTTATTATCCCCTTTTTGCCGTTGCTGATGAAGATTCCCTTCGCAGTCGTTGTCATAGGACGTCCGCTGAGGTCATAGACGTTCTCGTTGCCGTCGGCATCGATGGTACGGATGGTCTCTACGCCGGTCAAGTCGTCTACCAACTCCGTGGTCAGCGCTCTGGCGTTTGCCCCACCCTTCTGCAACAGGAAGCAGCGGAAGGCCGGGATGCTCGCCGCCTCGACATGGGCAGGAGCGGGATACCACTTATTGTCACTCTGCATCAGATAGGCGCCCAAACTATGGGCCTCAGCATTGGTGAGGTAGTCGAAGGTACCACGCATGGTGAAGCCTGGTGCGTTCTTCTCTTTGCCGAAGGTGTTTCCTCCAGAGGCTGGAATCTGTTGCTGGATATCCGTGCCGAGGGTTACATTCGCCGAGGCCGTTTTGATGAGATAAGGCTGCATGGCCTCCAGCTTACCCGTCACAGCCGTGAACACCAGCTGATTGCCATCGCGTTCGGACAGCTGATAGGCCGTGGCCCCTGCGGGCACGTTCAGTTCGTAGGGCAGGCAGACGGTGTAGAGACTGCCCGCCGTGGCGAAGCTGCGCGTGTTCTCGACAGTCGCGGCCGTGAAGGCGTAGGGCACGCAATAGTCCTTGCCGTCAACGAGGCGGAACGTCTGGGCCGAGAGGCTGGTGCCGCTGTTCACCACGACGTTCGTCTCCTGCGTCTCGCCATACTCCTTCGGCAGATAGACGAGCGTCTGCTGCGTGTTGATGCCGAGGTCGGCAAGGCCACGCGTCTTGACGTCGGCCGTCAGGTCGGCATCGAGCATCAGCATATCCACGTAGCGCAGGCCCGGCGACTGCGAGAAGACATCCTTGTCGATGGACGTCAGCGTGACAGGCAGCACCACCCGCTCCAGCTGCGTCAGCCGCTGCATGTCGGCGGCTCGCAGTTCGTCGATGGCGGCGAAGCCCAGCGGCGTGAGGTCCTTGACACCCGTGTGGTTGTCAAACCATCCGTTCACGCTATATACCTCGGCGAGGTCGTCGTAGGTGGCGGCAGCGTGGGCGGCGAAGGCGCAGAAGGTCTCGTCGTCGTCGAAGTCGCCCCGCGACACGTTGTTCGTCCGCTGCCACGAGCTGCCTGTGTAGGCATCGTCCTCAAGGTACTGCTGATAGAGGCTTGGACGCACATAGAAGGCGTCGAACGTGGGGTTGTAGTTGTTGCAGAGCCAGCGCCAGACGGCCAAGTCGGTAGTGATGTTCACTTTCTGGTTGGCAAGGATGTACATGCGTGTGAGCATGGCGTCGTCGTCGAGGGCGTTCCAGTTGAAATTCGTCATGTCGTCGCCGAGGACCAGCGTCTCCAGTCCCTCGCACTCCTGCAGGGCGCGTTCGTTCACCGTGGTGCAGGTGCGCGGCAGGATGAGCGTCCGCAGGTTGTAGGCCCGCAGGAAGGCGTGGTGCGGCAGCTCGTTCGCATCGACATCGTAGAGCTGGAAGTTCTCGGCCATATAGAAGCTGGTGCTTGCCTTGTAGTAGCCCGCCACACCGACGCTGCTCTCCACGAGGTTGGCATCGTAGAGGTCGATGTACTCCAGTCGGCCGGCGTAGTTGCGCGACGATGTCCACGGGCAGTAGCCGGCCAGATGGCGCATCACGTCGAGGTCGCCGCCCGAGATGGGGCCTATGACCTTCAGCTTGTAAATCCTGCTGTAGTCGCCCTTGAGACCATTGACCCAGGTGGCGCCGACGGACGTTTTCGTGGTGGCGGTCAGGCCGAGGGCCGCAGCCAGCGTGTTCGGTTCGGTGAGCGTCACGGTGACCATCTCCTCGTAAGCATGGTTAGCGCCAGCGGGGTTGATGTGGTCGGCATACTGTGCCCACCGTTCGCGGTAGAGCTTGCAGTACTCCTTCGGCACCAGAATCTGAAAGTCCGACGGCAGCGTGCAGAAGGCATCGTCAGCCAGCGTGGGGGTGATGTACTGGAGTGACGTTTCGGCGTTTTCGGTAACCTCTGTCACCTTCATGCTGCTGACGTGGATGGTCTTCAGGCTGGTGCAGCCGTCGAAGGCATGACGGCCGATGGCCTCGACCGACGAGGGCAGCGTGACGGTTTCCAGACTGCTCATGTCGGTGAAGGTGTTCTCCAGCTGCTTTACGTTCTGGAACAGATAGAACTCGCCCAGGTCCTTGATGGTGGTGTTGCCGTTGAAGATGCCTTCAGCGCTCTCCAGCTCCAGGTATTCCGAGGGGAAGAAGTGACCCTTGTCGGCCAATGCCCACATCAACTCGTCGGACGAGAACGGGCTGGTGACGTTTTGCGCCCGATTTGTCAGGTTCGTATCGCCCAGATAGTCGCCCAGCTGCGTCGGCAGCGTATAGACCTGCTCGATGGGAGCCTCCCACGGGTCGTCGCTCTCGCTCGAAGCGTGCGCATCGGTCAAGAACACCACCTCCTCGATGCCTGTGAGGTCTTGCAGCAGGTCGCGGGTGTATGTTGTGGTGTTACGTCCTACAGCGATGCGCTTCAGGCCGAAGGCCTCCTGGAAGGCGTTCTCGCCAATCTCGGTGACGGTCCTGGGCAGAACGACGCTCTCCAGCGCGTTGCAGTTGTGGAACATGTATTCGCCCACCCAGTTGTCCTGCTCCAGGTATTCATCCACGCCGTAGCCGTTGTAGCTGTTCGCGTTGTCCTGCGTCAGGGTGGCATCCCAGAGGTTGAGGTAGCGCAGCTGTCCGTCGGTGAAGTCGCTGTCGTAGGCATCGGCGCCCATCATGTGGCGCAGCACGGCCACGTCCTCGCCGTTCAAGGGGCCGACGACGGTCAGCGAGTCGTATTTGGCGTAGGGGCCTTGGATGTAGCGCACCTTGTCGTTCTCCTTAATCAGCGTCAGGCCGAGGGCCGAGGCCAACTGTCCCGGTGCATCCACGCGTACCTTTTTATTTATCCGATACTCGGACATGGGCTGGATGTAGGAGGCATAGTCGCTCCAACGGGTCACGTAGTCGTTCAGCTTGTCGGTGGGCACGTAGATCTTCAGTCCTTCGTGTTTATCGAAAGCCAATTCGCCCAGCGTGGCGGGCACGTCGCCTTTCACCACGATGGTGTTCAGACGGCTACAGAGGTCGAAGGCACACTTGTCAATATGGGTGACTGCTGCGGGTATCACTATCTCTGTCAGGCTGATGCAGCGCATGAAGGCATACTCCCCGATGCGTTTGATGGTAGAGGGCAGCTCGATGTTGGCCAATTTCGTGCATTCCCTGAACCAGTCGCCTATATAGTCAAGTCCGACACTCTCGAAATACTTGAAGTCAGAGAACGAATAGATGTTGTCCCGCTGGGCATCGAACCTGTCGTCGAGCCACGAGAAGCCGGCACCGCCGATGCGGGCAAAGTCGCAGTAGTCGTCCCAGTAGGCGGGGTCGGTGCCCGTGTTAGCGGGGTCGTAGTAGGCCATCTCCTTCAGCGCGGCCTTGATGCCCGGGTCGGTGAAGCGGACGACGCACGGCATGAAGCGGTCCTTATACTCGGCCCACGCGTCGTCGGCCTCGAACCACGCCACCTGCTGCGGCATCATCTTGATGCGTGCGGGCGAGTCCTTGAATACGTCCTTGCCGATGGAAATCATCTGCGGCGTCATGGGCTCGATGTGGTTCTCGCCGTCGGTCACCATGTAGAGCAGGTCGAGGTCGGCCAGGTTCGAGCACCCTTGGAAGGCGCGGTCGCCGATGTGCATCTGCAGGCCGGTGTAGCAGTCGCCGAAGGCACCGAAGCCATAGAGGTCGACGAACGACACGGAGCGCAGGTTCTTGTTGTCCTTGAACGCCTCGGCCTTCACCTCGTCCAGCTGGTAGTTATTGTAGGTGCCGATGTCGTTGCAGAGCTTCACGGCTCCCTGATGACCGGTGATGAAGTCGTCGTCGGGACCCACGACAAGAGTGTGCTCGATGAGGTGGCCGCTCTCCTTGTGCTCCTTCTTGATGGAGTTCTGTTCGTAGGCGTAGGCATACTTAGCGCCGTACTCGCTGTACTTCTCGGCAGGCAGGGCACTCTCGTAGGTGAAGAATTTCTCTAACGGCTTCCACGACTCGCTGGCGAGGTAGTCGTCCTTACGCAGCGGGTCGATGACGATATGGAATGGCACCAGCCCTGCCCCCTTGCCGATGGCTGTCAGCGAATCGACCTCGGCCTTGCATTTCCGTCCGGCAAAGATGCTGTCGCCGGCCAGGATGAAGTTCTCGGGGCCGAGGGCACGTGTGCCGTTGTCGTCGGTCGCGAGCAGGGTGCTGAACTCCGTCAGCGCCGTGCAGCCCTTGAAGGCCTCGTCGGGGATGGTGAAGAGGAACGCCATGCCCGTATTCGACGACTGGCCCGAGATGTCGTGGAACCTGACTGTCTTCAGGCTGGTCTTGTTCTGGAAGGTAGCGGGCAGGAAGGTCATGGTGCGGTTCGACGTGTTCGAGTTATTGTCGTTGTCGAAGCCGGCGTAGATGACGGCATCCTCCACGTCGTTGCCCACACTCTTGATGTAGGTGTGATAGACCAGGTTTTTCTGCGGGGTGGTGATGACGTAGCCGCCACCCACAAGGCCCACCTGATGGATGTTCGAGAGGATGTTCTCGCGCATACCCTTGTTCATGGCGTCGGCGTTGTACGAGCCGCTGCCGCCCCAGCACTTCGACGCGATGAGGCCGGCGGTGGAGGTGGCTGCGCTGGCCGGATTGACGGCATAGCGCAAGGCTTTCAACCCCACATTGCCGATATCGAGCGAAGCAGCTGCCAATCGTTTGATGGTTAAGGTGCGCCATGCCTTTTCGGCTATCTGTTTCTCCGCTTCCAACACAGCCAGCCGTGCCGTGGCGTCGGCCGCCGCCTTTCGGGCAGCCTGGAATACGGCCTGATGAACCAGCGACAGCTGTCCGATGGAAAGCTGTTCGAGCGTTCCGACCGAAGCAATCAACGTTCCGTCGGCAGAACATACACCCAAGTTGAGCAACTCATTAAAGGCGGCTTGCCCTATTTCTCTCATAGAAACCTTGGCACCGTTTTCCGCGGCAAATTTGGCCAGGGTGGAGATGCCTGCCTTGCCCCACGATGCGGCTATGGCTGCCGCGTTCGTCTCGGCGGCCTGCACCAATCCCTGTTGTGTCTCGACGGCTTGGCCGGCGACGAGAAGAGCATCCCAAGCCTCGCTGCTGGCCGTGGTCGTGGATTGTATGACGCCCTGGGCACTTACAAGAGAACCAATGGTATAGGCAACCATAGCCACCTCGATGGCGATGCGCGGTGCCGTCCACCACGACACGTCCTGGCTGACCACCTGCGAGGCCTGCATGATGCCGCCCGGCGAGGTCATGTAGTCGTAGGTGAGGCCGCCTTCGCTGAACTCGTCCCTCGGGCTGGGCGAATAATCGACAGGCTCCAGGAAGGCCAGGTAAGGCTGCCAGTTGGGGTCGTCCTTGAAGTCGGGATAGAGTTCGGTGGAGACGAGGATTTTGAAGTCGCTGGCTCTCAGGTTCTGCTGTGCCTCCCAGTCGGCATCGTTCATGCCGTTCACTTCATCGTCGTTGGTCACGTCGGCATAGCCGAAGATGTTGTCGCCCGGGATGACGTCCTTCGGGCCGAGTGCCATCCAGCAGTCGTCGCCGTCCTGCACGTAGTAGAACAGGCGCAGCTCCTTGAGGTTCGTGCAGCCCTTGAAGGCGCCGTTGGGGATGACCATCTTCAGGTCGCTGTACGAGTTCTCGCTCCGGCCGTTGGTCTGCCAGAACTCGATGGCCTTTACATGCGTGTTGCCGGCAATGGCTTCGCGGCTCAGCACGATGGTCTTGTAGTTGTAGTACGAGCCAGGGTCGTTGTAGATGCGCATCGTGCCGTTTTCACTGTCGATGTCGTCGTTATCGACACCCACGATGGAGGTGTAATAGACGTTACAGTCCTCCTTGGTGGTGAGCAGCGAGGCGGCGTTGAATTGCTGGTACATGCCGTTCCACAGCCTCAGTCGTGTCATCATGTCGGCCTTACCCGCCTCGTCGTTCTTGATGCCATTGTTGTCCTCGGTCTCGACGTCGCGATACCAGTGGTACTTCACGCCTTTCACGGTGAAGTCGGCACCCGTGGACTCGTAGGCAATGAAGCGGTTCTGGTGTTTCTTCCAGACGGCAGAGGAGAGGTAGTCCTGATAGTGGTCGGCACGCACGCTGATTCTGAGGTTGGGACAGCCCGTGAAGGCATCGTCGGCCACACGGAACACCTGTGCGGAAGTCGTCGTTGTCGTTGGGGTCAGTCCCGTCCAGTGGTTGTTGCCCTCGGTCGTGTATTGCATCAGCATCAGCTCCTTGAAATTCGGGCAGTTTTCGAAGGCTCCCTGATCAATCAGGAAGTCGAAGGGCGTACGGGCGTTTCCGATGTTGTCGTCGTTGTCCTCGAAGAAGAGTTTTTCCAGATTCGTACAGCCCTGGAAGGCATGGGGGGCGATGAGTCCCAGATGGGTGTGGTTATAGAGTAACGACCTGTAGAGGTCGTTGCGGATGAGAACGCCCTTTATCCCATCTCTGGTCTGCGGGTCGCTGGCGTTGTCGCTGAAACCTACGACGGCGGTGATTTCCGAGGGGTCGCCCGCTGTGTACATAATGAGGTTGGCGTCGCTGTTGTCGCTCTCGAACGTCCAGCCCTTGGCTATGCGGTCCTCGTCGCTGATGTAGAAGTGGTAGTCACGGCGCGAGAGGTAGCGGTAGGTGACGCCATAGAACGTGCGCTGCGTCTCGGCCTCGGGGATGGCACTGGTCCATACGCCCAGGCTGGGTTTGTGTTTGAGGTCCTTGAGCTGGTGCAGGCCGTTGCGCGTCCACGGGTCGCTGATGAAGCAGCCGTTCATGCCGTCCTGCCAGTGGTTGAACGGGATGCTGGCATCGAGGGTGGTGCGTATCCAACAGCCGCTCTTGTAGTAGCCGCGTCCGTTGAAGGTCACGTCCGGCTCGCCAACGAACTCGTAGCTGCCGCCTTCGGGAGCATAGAGCTCATCGACGACGAAGGTGCCCTGAGGGTCTGACAATGCCAGTGTCAGGTTTTCAGCCTCATAATTGAAGGTGGTGTAACAGTCCTCCATCGTGAGTTTGCTGTAGTCGGCCATCCGGACGAAGTTCTGACCGGTTCGGACGAGATTGTACCAGACCAGGTCGGCGGGGTCGAAGAGGCTCTCGCGGATGGTGACGGGTACGTTCGACCAACCCACGAAGCCACCGCAGCGGGTGGCACCTCCAGAAGAATGCAGATTACCCATGAACGAGCATCGCTCGATGACGAGCCCCTCGCCGCCCGAAGCCGCACCAATGAGTCCGCCGTTGGAGGCATCGCCGCTGATGGTGGAGTAGATGGTCATGGACGAGTGGCAGTCGTAGAGGCGGACCCGGCCGCTGCCGCCCATGACTTGCCCAATGATGCCGCCTGTGTATGGGGCGCTGGTGCAGACCTTGCCTGCGGTGTGCAGATGGCGGAACGTGGCCTCGCTGACACGGTAGAAGGGTGCCTTGGCCACGTCCGAAGGATTGTATTCGCTGCCCACGTTGAGGGTGAGCGTATGGCCGTCGCCGTCGAAGGTGCCGCTGAAGGGGTGCTCGTCGGTGCCCACGCTGATGCCGCCGCAGTCGATGTCGTGCGTCAGGCGGAACACCTTGCCGGTGTAGGTGTTCTCACCCGTAGCCAGGTCGAGGTACAGCTTGGTCCAGTCGGCCGTGCTGCCGATGAGGTAGGGCGACTCTTCGGTGCCGTCGCCCGTGAAGTCGCCGCTGCTCTTGATGGTGGCATCAATGGTGATGACGTTGGGCGTGGCCGCCGGCGTCAATGTATACCAACCGCCGTTGGGACCGGTAATCGTGGCATCGCTGGCGGTGAGTTGGATCAGGGTGAATCCGTCATCCACGGTGGCAGAGAAGTGAGGGGTCTCGCTACGCCCCACCATGAACAGGTTGTCGAACAACAGGCCTACGCCGTATGACGCGAGATGGCTTACGGGGTATCGGACAGGTTCCGCCGGACCCATCAAGGCGTATGTCAGCCTGAGGGCAGGATTGGCGTTGCGCACCACCATCATAGAATTGCCCACATTGTAGCCGCCGTAGGTGTTGGTGGCTGAGCCGCAACGGGCTGTCTGCGTATCGTCCAGCACCAGGTCCATCTTGCAGCCCGTGGCTCCAATGACATGCTGGTTGTATGCCGCACAGTCCTCAAGCGTGATGCCGCTGCCGCCCGTGGCGCACCACCCCACGAGGTAGCCGGCGTTGGCAAGCGAGCTGCCCGTGATGGTGCCGTCGAACAGGCAGCCGCGTAGCGTGGTGGTCGAGCTGGAGGCATGCCCCACGAAGCCGCCGGCATGGGTGCTGCGGCACGTGATGGTGGCCGACACACGGCAGTTCTCAATCAGGTTCACATTCCCGTTACCCAAAATGCCAGCCACAAGTCCTGCCGAGTGGATGCCGCCGGTGATGTCGCCTGCCACATGCAGGTTCTTGATGGTGCCGCCGTTGAGCTTGTAGAAGGGTGCCGTATTGTCGCCGCCACTCAGATGGGCGGTGATGGTGTGGCCGCCGCCGTCGAACACGCCGGTAAAGCAAAGGTCGCCGGTGCCCTCAAGCACATAGCCCGCACGGGTGTTGATGTCGATGTCGTCGGTAAGAAGGAAATGATAGCCCTTCGTGCCTTTGTCGGCGAATGTATAGGTGAAATACAGCCAGTCGCCTGCATTCTCTATAAGGTAGGGATTGTTTTCATCGCCGTCGCCCTTCAGGTCGCTGTTGAGCGCCATATAGACATCCTCGGCCGGCATGGTAAGTATTTGATTGCCACCACTTATGGTGACATTGCCTTCGGGTACGCTAAAGCAATAGTCCATGAAGACAAGCCCGCCGGGAAGGTCGTAAGACTCAAAGGTTATCGTCTCGCCGCTGCCCAGGTAGAATGTCTCGCCCAGTTTCAGACCCTGGGGCAATGCCTGGATGGCTGTGGTGGTATAGGTGGCATTGGCTGTACATTGGGGAGGGTAGCTGTCCGAGAGGTAGATAAGCTTGTAGCCGTGCTTCACCTCGCCCCAGTTATGGGCCAGCGAGTAGCAGTTGGTTGTCGGCACGGTCGAGGCGCTTTGATTCGCAGCGTAATTGAAGCCGGCGTGCGTGATGCCACTATAGGTGCCGTTCTCGATACAGTTCTTCACCGTGACCCCCGCCGACGTCTCGGGGCTCCAGCCCACGATGGCTCCGCCATAGCAGAAGTCTTGGCTTGTCTGGGTCTTGAGTTCACCGTCGAACAGGCAGCCCTCGACGGTCAGGTTGCTGCCGTTGCCTACGAAGCCGCCCACCACCATCATGCCGTTCTCGGGGAACGTGGTGATCTGGGCCGACACGCGGCAGTCGGTAATCACGTTGCCCGTGCCGCTGACCGAGCCTGCCAAGCCTGCGGTGTGCAGTCCGCCCTGGATGGTGCCCGTCACGTGGAGGTGGCTGATGGTGGCGCCTTCGATGTAGCCGAATGGCGCCGCACGGCCGCTGGTCGTGGTGATATCGGCGGTGATGGTATAGCCGCCGCCGTCGAAAGAGCCCTTGAAATGATGGGAGCTTGTACCTACCATCGCCGTGGCGTTGATGTCGCCCATCAGACGGAAGGCCGTGCCGTCGGCAACCTTACCCTCGCTGACTTCTGAGGCCAGCGTCGCCCAGTCGGCTGAGTTGCGGATCTGATAGGGATCGGTGGCTGTGCCCGAGCCGTCCCATTTCGCTGTCTCCTGTGCAAAACCCTGCACGAAGCCAAGCAGCATCACAATCACGGGGAGGTAGAATTGGAGCTTCTTATTCATATTTGTCGGTTTTTTCATTATGCATCAGTCGTTAATTGCATGTTTTTCAAATATTCTGGATAAAAAATCACTCTCCGGGGCTGATCCAACAGCCAAAAATCTATGTTTCTTCTCGTCGTCATAGGGGAGTTATTCCACGTTTTAGCTGCAAAGATACGGCCTTTCGTCGGAAAACGCAAAGAAATGTCAGATTCTTTTTATTAGGTTTTAGGCTTGTCCTATCCTTGGCAAAGCGGATAGTGACGGGTTGAAAAGTGCCCATTTAACGTTAGAAGTACCGTTTGCTGCGCGGTTTCCTTTTCAACCCGTCACTCGTTCAGAGGGCTTTTCAGGCCGAGAATGGCGATTGAGCTAGGTGAAGGAAAAAGTTACAATCTGTAAGCAGAAGCAGATGGGCGGCAATTTCCGAGTGACGGGTCAAAAATGTAACCGCGCAGAAGAACGGGGTTCTTCCGTGGAATGGAGGTACCGGGAGTCCTTCTTTGCCGTCAGCCTTAACCCTCTCCCGGCTTACAACCGTCGTCCCCGCAAGGCGAAGTTACAGATTGTAAGCAGAGAGGCAAGGTTCTTCATTTAACGCCAACACAGCATCAAACGCTGTGCCGACAGAATCAAACTCTGTGCCGCCAGAATCAAACGCTGTGGTGCCAGCCCCTTGCTCTATGCGCTCAGCGCACTACGTTACGGGAACGACGTAGTGCGTCCGCAGAAGAACGTAGTGAATTTTTCAAACTAACTGAACAGGGCCCACCAAGGACCGGACGGCTCTTTTCTGTGTAATCCTCTATTGTCAAGGAAAATCTACTTGAACGAAAAGAAAACAAGCAGCAAAGCAAATTATTTTTCATTTTTCATTCTTCATTCTTCATTTTTGTTGTA
>DBYJ01000030.1:0-54872 GCA_002309805.1 Bacteroidales bacterium UBA1189
AACCTCGTCAGCGAAGACGAAGTGCTCTCTCTCGCCGGCGGTAATGCCAACGGCCGCGTACAACGTTAACATCCATTCTTTACTCCTTAAAAAAAGAAACACGCAATTATGAACAAGTTACCATTCAAAGAGACTCTCACCGAAGCGTGTCAGATAGGTCTCAAGAACCTTTTGTCGCTGATTGCAGTGACGCTGCTGTACCTCGTCACTATCTGGATTCCGTATCTCAATATCGGCACGACACTTGCCATGTGCTCACTGCCGGCAGAGTTGGCCAAGGGACATGTGATTGACCCGTTCTTCATCTTTGATAGCAAGTACCGCAAGAAAATGGGTGATTTTCTTATCATTATAGGTGTCATGACAATGGCCATTACTGCAGCTTTCGGTTTTCTTTTCATACCGGCGCTTATCCTCTCTTACGCATGGAGTTTGGCTATGTTGCTTTTTGCCGACAAGGACATGAAACCGCTGGACGCACTGCATGAGTCCAATGAGTTGACCTACGGTTACAAGTGGCGCATGTTTGGCCTGGAGTTTGTATTGGCAATGGCCATATTGGTTGCTATCGGAATCGTTACTGGCATCTGTGCCGCTGCTGACCTCAATGTTCTGGGAGTCATCCTTGACATCATCATTTGCGTTCTCATCGTTCCGTTCGTCCTGGGTTTGGACGCTGTTATCTACCGCAACCTGACCCGCGAGGAGGAACCCAAAGCTGAAGAACCGAAAGAGGAGACCAAGGCAGAAGTCGTTGTTGAAGAAGTAATCGTAACAGAAGAATAGTATGGCAAAATTTGATAAGATACAGGTGCTGGCCAAGATTGCAGCAGCACCGATGGTTCCGGTCTTCTACCACAAAGACCTGGAGGTTTGCAAGCACGTAGTGAAAGCCTGCTACGAAGGTGGCGTGCGTGCATTTGAGTTCACCAACCGCGGCGATTTCGCCCATGAGGTGTTCGGTCCGCTGGTAAAATGGGCAGCTCAGGAATGTCCCGAGTTGGCGCTGGGCGTCGGCTCTGTGGTGGACGCTCCTACAGCAGCGCTGTACATCCAGCTGGGCGCCTGCTTCGTAGTGGGCCCGCTGTTCAACCCCGAAGTAGCCCGCATCTGCAACCGCCGCCTTGTCCCCTATACGCCTGGCTGCGGTACAATAAGCGAGGTAGGAGCAGCACAAGAGGCTGGCTGCGACCTCTGCAAAGTGTTCCCAGGCGATGTACTTGGCCCGAAGTTTGTCAAAGGGCTGATGGCACCCATGCCTTGGTCGAAGCTGATGGTAACGGGCGGCGTAGAGCCCACGAAGGAGAATCTGGAAGCATGGTTCAAGGCTGGCGTGTTCTGCGTGGGCATGGGCAGCAAACTCTTCCCCAAGGAGGTCATTGCCGCTGAAGACTGGGCCAGCATCACTGCTAAATGCAAGGAAGCGCTGGCATGGTGTAATGTGTAATGACGGAAACTAGTTTAACGAAGAACGTTTAACGAAGCTGGCGCGATGACATCAAAAGACGTGTTCGTTAAACATTAAACCTTAAACGACAAGCAAATAAGAATTAGAAATAGGAATATGGCTAAAGAGAAACAAAAGAAACATCCTCTCTGGTGGATACGGAGAATCGTAGCGCTGCTCTTCTTCGCCGCCATCGTCGTGCTGCTTTGCGGTGCCTTCGACTGGGCTCCGAAAGCCTTAGGCTGGGTGGCACGTCTGCAGTTTATCCCCGCCGTGCTGGCCCTCAATGCTGGTGCATTCATCGTCGTTCTGTTGGCAACCGTGCTGTTCGGAAGAATCTACTGCTCGGTATTTTGTCCGCTGGGCGTCCTGCAGGATGTCGCCATCGGCGCACACGGTTTCAAGAAGAACCGCTTCAAGTACAAGAAGCCCCTCACTTGGCTGCGCTACACCGTGCTCATACTGTTCATCGTCGCGCTGGCGGCAGGATTCTCCGTCATCGCAGGGTTGATTGAACCCTACAGCATGTTCGGCCGCATGGTTTCCCTCGCCAGCCATCCCACATCGGCAGCCGTGAAAGTGGTTGGAGGCGTCAGCCTCATCCTTATCATCGTGCTGGCCTGGTTCCTGGGCCGCTGGTGGTGCAACAGCATCTGCCCCGTCGGCACGTTGCTTGGCCTGCTCTCGCGTTTCTCACTCTTCAAGCCCGTCATCGATACGGAGAAGTGTACCAAATGCCGCAAGTGCGAGCGCAACTGCAAGAGCTCGTGCATCGACATCAAGGGCGGCATGAAGATTGACTACAGCCGCTGCGTCACCTGTATGGACTGCCTGAGCGACTGCAAGTTCGGCGCCATGAAGTATCGGCTGGCACCTGTAAAAGGTCAACAAATTAACAGGTCAACAAGTCAACAGGCTAACATGTCAACAAGTCAACAAGCCTCCGATGCTGGGCGCAGGGCATTCCTTGCTGGCAGTCTGATTGCCGTTGGCACCGCTGCCGTAAAGGCTCAGGAGATGAAGATGGACGGCGGCCTGGCAGAAATCATCGACAAGAAAGTCCCCAACCGCCAGACGCGCATCACCCCTCCAGGTTCGCAGAGTGCCCGCAACATGTACAGCCATTGCACAGCCTGTCAGCTTTGTGTCGACAACTGCCCGAACCATGTGCTACGTCCTTCGACTGACCTGAAACACTTCATGCAACCCGAGTCGTCCTACGAGCGCGGCTACTGCCGTCCTGAATGTACCGTCTGCTCAGACGTCTGTCCTGTAGGCGCCATCCGTCCCCTCACTGTTGAGGAGAAGTCATCCACTCAGGTAGGCCATGCCGTATGGGTGCGCGAGAACTGCGTCGTCGTTTCCGACAGGGAGCTCTGCGGCAATTGCGCCCGCCACTGCCCCACCGGCGCCATCCAGATGGTCGATGCGGGCGGTAATTCAAGATACAAGGATCGTCGCGGACGTGACATCCGCCTGCAAATCCCCGTCGTCGATGAAGAGCGTTGTATCGGCTGCGGAGCGTGCGAGAACCTCTGCCCCAGCCGTCCCTTCAGCGCCATCTACGTCGAAGGCCATCAAGTGCATAAGACTATCTAAGGTTAAAGGTTAAAAGATTAAAGGTTAAAGAAATGGATAGAAGAGAATTCATCAAACGCTCAGCGGGTGCCGTAGCGGCATCAGCGCTGGTCGGCTGCAACGATAAGGGTCAAAAGGCTGGCAAGTCAACAAGCCAACAGGGCGAAGGCGGAATGACCTACCGTATCAACCCCAACACGGGCGACAAAGTCTCCATCCTGGGCTACGGCTGTATGCGCTGGCCCATGAAGAAGGACGAGAACGGCCGCGATGTCATCGACCAGGAGACCGTCAACACGCTCGTCGACTATGCCATTGAGCACGGCGTCAACTACTTCGACTGCTCGCCCGTCTATCTGCAGGGTCAATGCGAAGCAGCCACAGGCATCGCCTTGAAGCGTCATCCGCGCGACAAGTACTTTATTGCCACCAAGCTTTCCAATTTCGGCGACAACTCTTACGAAGGTAGCTTGCGAATGTACAATAATTCGTTCGAATACCTTCAGACCGACTACATCGACTACTACCTCCTCCACTCCATCGGCGGAGGCGGCGTACCCGCCTTCAACAGCCGCTATGTCGATAACGGCATGATGGACTTCCTACTTGAAGAGCGCAAAAAGGGCAAAATCCGTAACCTCGGCTTCTCGTTCCACGGCGACCCCAACTCTTGGGACGCGTTCGTGGAACTGCACGAGAAATACCATTGGGACTTTGTGCAAATCCAGATGAACTACTCCGACTGGAAGCTCTCCAACCCACCCGCCGAGAAACTCTACAACGACCTCCACGATCGGGGCATCCCTGTCGTCATCATGGAGCCGCTGCTGGGCGGACGACTCTCGAAGGTGCCCGATAACATCGTGGCTCGTCTGAAGGAGCGTGAGCCAGAGCTCAGCGTCGCATCATGGGCATTCCGCTTTGCCGGAACGCCTGAAGGCGTCCTCACCGCACTCAGCGGCATGACCTACATGGAGCATTTGCAGGATAACATCAAGTCCTTCAGCCCCCTCGTCCCCCTCACCGACGAGGAGTGCCACTTCCTCTATGAGACGGCGGAACTCATCCAGAAGTTCCCCCTCATCCCCTGCAACGACTGCAAGTATTGTATGCCCTGCCCCTACGGCCTCGACATTCCCGCTATCCTCACCTATTACAACAAGCGCGTCACCCAGATGACCCTGCCCACCGACCGCGAGAACACTGCCTACAGCAAGCTGCGCCGCTCGTTCCTCGACGAATACGACAAAGCCGTGCCCGCCCTCCGTCAGGCAGACCACTGCATCGGTTGCCGTACCTGCGTCGAAGAGTGCCCCCAGCGCATCGACATCCCACGTGAGCTCCAGCGCATCGACCAATACGTGGAGAAGCTGAAACAGAACACGCTGTGATAGAGGATTACATCACAATGAAAAATGAAAAATAGAATCTTCAGATTGCGTTCCCAAAACAAGACTATTCATTTTTCTTTTTTCATCTTTCATTCTTCATTAAAAAGGACTCTCGTGCTGCTCATTTTGGGCGGCACGATGGTTTCTTGTAAAGTGCACGAATACGTTGACTTAGGTCTGCCCAGCGGAACCCTTTGGGCGACCTGCAACGTTGGTGCCAACACCCCTGAGGACTTCGGTGATTTCTTCGCTTGGGGCGAGACCAAGCCTAAGGCTTCCTACGACCCAGAGAACTACACGTTCCATACCGCCCGGAGGACGCTGAGCATCCGCAACGACGTTGCTCGCCGACGCTGGCACGGCAAATGGCGCGTTCCCACCATCAGCCAATGGGAGGAACTCCGCAACTCTTGCATTTGGCAGTGGTACCCACCCTCCGTTGTAGAAGATTTGCCATCCGTACCCCCTGAATCAGGAATTGTCAAAGGCTATCGCGTTACTGGCCCAAACGGCAACTCCATCTTTCTTCCTGCGGCAGGCGACATCGACGGAACCACCCATTACGGCATCGACACCTACGGCGACTATTGGTCGTCATCCATCCACGATGCCGACGAACGGAAAGCCGAAGGCTTCATCTTCTACACCGATGGTGCCCGCACCCCTTACTGCTGGCCTCGCCCCAGCGGCCACAGCATCCGTCCCGTCCGCAAGCGGTAAAAAGCAAATCAAAACGCACCACATTCTTAGCATAGAGCAGTGCGTCCTTCCGCCAGCGCACTGCTCTACGCCCACAGAACGATTTACTGATAAAACTCGGATGCTTTATCTCATTCTATTAGATTAATAATCCGTTATTAGAAAAGCCATATACAAAGGCAAGGTCAGCAACTGATCTTTACGTCCGATATTGTAGTTGCCGAGTTTTAATGCATTTGTGATGTGATATTTTTCGGGGTGTTTCAAGACCGTTCGCATGGACTTGGCATTACCAGTAGTAGCCTTACATTCTACGGGCGTACATTTCCCCTTATAGCGAATGAGGAAGTCGAGTTCTAATCCACCATCTTTATGAAAGTAATATAACTTACGTCCCATCTTACCTAAGATATCGGCCACTAAATTCTCGATGATGGCACCTTTGTAACTTAGCAGATCTCCTTCCAATATACTTGACTGTGTGCCTTCTTCCAGCATCGAGACAAGCAGGCCGATGTCTGCCATATAAACTTTAAATTCACTCTGTATGCGATGTCCGTCAAGCGGCAGTTCCGTAATTTCCGTATTATAGCATCTGCGTATGATGCCCGCATCTTCAATCCACTGAAGACTTCCAGAGTAGTCGCGCCCCCTGCCTCCTGGGCGGACTATGGTGTAACTGAACTTTTTATATTCACGTGCCAGTTGTGCAGGTATTGATTCATAGCATTCTCGTATCCGAGCTTTATCTCCAGAAGGGGCATACTTCACCATATCCGATTTATATTCATCAACAATGCGCCGCTGAACAGCGAGTACCTTACCTATTTGTTTTGATTCAAGGAAGGTGCTCACGACCTCTGGCATACCACCTACAATAACATATTGGTGAAGCAGTTCGCGGAAGCGGTCGTGCAGTGCTTCTTCTACAGGCGTTTCATCGCTGAGGCATTTCTTCAGGTATTCAAAGTGCATGTTCTTGATGCCATTAGCCCACAGCCATTCTTCAAAATCCATTGGATACATATCAACGATATCCTCAAATCCCACTGGAATGGAAACATCATCTTCTTCCTTCTTTTCATCTGAAGTCTTATATCCGTTGACGCCCAGTAATGAGCCCGTACACATCACTTCATATCGGCCATCCTGATGGAAATACTTGAGCGAACCTCTTGCTTTCGGACAATCTTGTATCTCGTCAAAGACAAAGCACGTCTTTCCTGTTTCCACTTCAACGCTTGGCATTGCTGCCGTGATACGCATGATAATTGAATCCACTTCCAGATTCGGAGTGAAAAACTTTTTGTAGTCTGGATGTTCACGGAAATCCAGATAAACTACATTTTTAAAATGTTTGCGGGCAAAATCCATCACACTGCTGGTCTTACCACATTGGCGAACTCCTTTCACAACGAGAGGCTTGTGAGAGGTGTCTTCCAACCACGATTGGAGCACGTTTTCTATCTTACGCCTATACATAAACACACATTTTCCTGCCGACTTTCTCGTGTAACTCACACATTTTCCTGCCGACTTTTGGCGCAAAGGTACACATAATTCTCAACTCTGCCAAGCAAATTGTACCAGTTTTTTTAATTGACACGACAATAGCCTTTCTTTTTCCCCTTTCTTCCCCTCCATCGCGCCTAAACGCACCACATTCTTTGCGTAGAGTAGTGCGTCCTTCCACCAGCGCACTGCTCTACGCCCACAGAGTTAAACATTAATCCGCCAGAGTTTAACGCCACGATAATCGCATCACATGCGTTAGCCATTTAAACACAAATGTGCAAAAGATGCTAACACTTACCTTTTGCCGCTTAACCAACTATGATAAAGCGCCTTAGCAATGGTAAGTGTTACTTAAACACTTACCCAACACTTACCTGACACTTACCATTACACTTACCCAAAGAGCAAACAAGGTAACTAACTAGGTAATAAATTGTTAGAAGACGGAAAAGAAAGGGAGAATACAGGTAGGAGTCACAAAAAGGCAGGTAGGAGTCAGGTAAGTGTATGGTAGGTGTTTGGTAAGTGTTTTCCAAACACTTACCAAACATAAGTTTCTCTATGCCAATCCATTGAACGGAAAAAGGTAAGTGTTGGTACTTTTTCGCAAAAACTTATTCTTACAAAAGATTTGTATCTTGTCAACCAAGATTAGGGCTTAGACTACATCTGTCAATCCAAATCAAGAAACGTCACTTTTTTCTAACTTTTTTCCATCATTTCGTTTGCAATACTGAAAAAAACAGTATATTTGCATCGTTCTTTTGCTGAAGTCACCAGAATAGTTCCATGAAGAACGGAACCATTTTCGAAGCAGGAATGTTTGATGCTATCAAATAATGGCTATACCTTTGCAGCGATTTTGAAACACATGTAAGAAGAGAAATACCATTTCATTAAAAGGAAGGCAAAAAACAATCAGGTTGAAATATCCATTTATAAAACATCACAAAAAAACATGTATACCGATTTTACATTAAAGAATTTCAGAGTTTTTGACGAAGAAGGAATCAATGTACCTCTCCGTCCGATTACCATTTTGACAGGATGCAACAATAGCGGGAAAAGTAGCATTACTAAGGCTTTGTGCTTATTAAAAGATTTTTGTCATCAAATTGAATCTGATGTTGAGGACGGGAAAAATATTCGGCTCGAACGTTACAAAATGGATTTCCATAAAAAGCCCAATGATATTTTGGGGAACTTTGATCTAGTGGTTCATCATCAATGCAAACAAGATGAAACAGAGAACAAAGAAAATACAGAGGCGAATAACTCTGAATGTAAACGCGTAACTTTTGAAGTTGTCGTTGAATCTTCGTGGTTTTTACAAGATGTCATTTTACATCTTGAATTTGCGCCGCTTGATAGGGACGAACTAAATAACGGGTATCTTCATTTGTGTTCCATAAGAACCCTTGATGGAAAGGAAATCTATAGTGCTTCAAACAAAGATAAAGCTTCTATGGATTTTAGTGGTGTAAAGAAATCAATGCTTCATTTCTTATATGGACAATATGCTCTTTCAAAGTGGCAAATGGAAGTGGACTATCGTGCAGCAACTTTAGAAGGACCAGCTGGTGAAGATGAGGACTTAAAACTATTTAATGACTATTGGGATTTAATATTAAACAACCTGGGAGCGGCGGCATTAATCTATACTTTAGAATGGCAAATCTCCCACGGCTATCACACTTGGAAAGATGGTGTAGAAGGATCTGCGTCTGCAATTTTGAAGGAGGCAGAAAGGTCGTTTGTTGAAAATAGCCCCCAAATGAACGTTTATGCTTATTTTCCTTGTCTTGAATTATTTCAGAATATCAACAAAAGCGAGGTAAGAAAGGCTATTAATGAAAAAATGAAATCTCAAAAAACTGGAGACTCCTCTTTTACTAGAAAGATTATAGACCTGCTATTAGACTCTTTTGAAGAAAGTGAGGCTGAGACTTTACATGAATTTATTAGGAGTGAAGAGGATAAAGTATATTTTATTAATGATAAAGTTTTTGGTTGGGGTTCCAGAGGGGAATTCCCTCTTCCTTCTTATCCTTCTATTGTGCCGTATAGATTGAACGAAATCTATGGCGAGGTAGAAGATCTGCCTGAAAAGGCCGATTGGCCAGTCGTTGTAAAGGCCATGGATATTCTAAATCAACTGATGACAGATACGGATAAAAGCTATTTGAGTTTTCACGAAGTGAATTGTTATGAATACTATAAGTCAGAAAGATTTCTTTCTGATTGTATTAGAAGTGCAATTGAGGATATTTTTGCAAAGATAATGCCTGGTTCTTTTACCTATTCTCCTACAACAATTGTACGCCCTCAAAGACTCTATTCGTTGGAAGATGATAGCGATTTTACAAATACTTTAAAAAGGTATTTTGAACTTAAAAGATTATGGATTTCAGAAGTAGAAGACGATAGTCTATGGAAATTCAGGCATAAGGATCAAGAAAAGCATCAACCGTGTTCGTTTATTAACAAGTGGCTGTGTCAGCTTGGTATAGCGCACCACATAGACATAAAGACACATGCGAATGGATACGGCGCTACCATCCATTTGTTCGACAATGATAAAGACGAGGAGGGAATGCTACTGGCAGACAAAGGATTTGGCGTTCTGCAGCTATTCGCTTTCCTCCTCAAAATAGAGAATGCTATTTTAGAGTCTCAAATCAATGACGTAAGATATCCTAATTATACAAATGGCTTAAGCGATAAGGTAATTAGTGTTTTGAGAACATACAACCAACTCCATCCTATTACAATAGCTTTAGAGGAACCAGAGTGTCATTTGCATCCTTTATTGCAATCGCAATTTGCCGATATCATTGCCGATGCATATGCTGAATATGGTATTCATTTCTTAATAGAAAGTCATAGCGAATACTTTATCCGAAGACTGCAAATCATTGTTTCTCAAAAGAGGATTAAAAATGAAGAAGTGTCATTGTTATATGTAAATCCTCAGAATCGTCCTTCACATATTCCAGCAATAACTGATATAGGCATTGAACCCGACGGGACGTTAAGAAACGAGTTCGGCTCTGGCTTCTTCGATGAATCCACACGTTTAAGTAAAGAACTGTTTAAGGTCAAGAAGGACGAAAATGAGGAATAAACGTGACATATATTGTGACTACCAATTTTGGGAGGCCTTTTATGACATGGAAGACCAGGTTCTCCATGATCGTTCAAGACGGAAACGTTGGGACGCATTTAATGATTTCCTTTCAAGTAATAACATCTACTTTAATGTATCAAAAGAAAAAATAGATGAGGAGAGTAAAGGGGGACAAAATCTGAGTGAGATATCCAAGGCGAGGGGAGGTGCAGGCATTAAGTTTCTGGATGTTGCATTTCCGCAGATAGAAACCATGTCTGATGTCGATAATAATCTATTGAACGCTATCTTTCTAACAGTATTGGATGATTCTGAATGTAAAAGACTGTCTTTGCGATTCGGAATAATTATTTTTAATCTTTCAATGATTTTTTCCGCAGAACATGTCTATAAAGACAATGGAATATCTTTTTACAGAGCTAATGGACAAAACTGGAGTTTCCTGAAGGCTTTGAACAGAGAACACCCAGGACTCAATTGTTGCAATTCACTTATAATTACTGATAGATACTTATTATATGATCAAAACGAAAATGCTATTGAAACAAACCTGAAACCCATTCTTGAGGCATTTTTACCTCAGACAATTGATAATGGCATTTTTTGTACAATCTGCATTTTCGCAGAATATAAAGCCGAATGTTGTTGTCCTATTGAGGACAAATTGAAAAAACTTGAATTGTTAATTAAGGCATTGCGTCCTAATCTTAAATTCAAGTTAAACATTTTTCATTCATGGTTGCACGACAGATCAATTCTTACAAATAATGTCATACTGACATCTGGTGCAGGTTTTGATGTTATTGGAGAAAACGAAGTCGCACTAAAGTTCACAACAACATCTCTATGTTTCCCTTTTCTATATAATCAAAGTGACAGTAGCATTTATTTAGATTGGATAAGTAACGTTCTTAAGATAAAAAGGAAAAGTAATAATTATAATATTGACTATTGGGGAGAAGAGGAGAAAAAAAATCATTTGTTAGATTATTATGATGCCCCAACACAGTTTAAAACAAAAAGGGGACCGATGAGCGGGCCAATATCTTTTGTTGCAGGAAGGGTTGCTGTTGTAAACTATAATTCAAGATTTGTTGCTGGTACTTTTCGCAAGGGAGAGCCAGGTTCGAATGATATGATAATCCAGCAACAAAATGGTTTTAAACAAGAGGTTCGTTCTATTAGAGAAGGAGAGTCTATAAGTGACGGAGACTTAGTTGAATATAAGCTGTGCCGCGAATTACAAGGAAATAGAAAGATTTATTATGCAGAAGATGTTCATATAAAAAGGTAATGATATGTTACGACGCAATCTCTTTGATGGCGATGGCTATGCTGCTCTTTTTGCCAACATTATCTATAAACATTTGAAAAGCCGAAAATGGTTCTCCAATGCGGATGTGATGGCAGAATATATGGGGTTGAGTACCACGGAAGAGCTTCCATGCACGATATCAAAATGTGCCCATGTAAAGGAACTTACAAAAGCATTTATGGACATCAGAGAAGCCATCGGAGAATCTAATATTGAATGCACAGGAAACAATCGCCAAAAGAAATACCGCTATATAGGAACAGACAACGATCCCCTCGCAGATATGCGAAATGCAAAGGTTGTCAACGACCTTAAACAGTATTGGCAATTCTGCCAAGACTCGTCAGGATTTTTTCCTACAGCTTGGTTAGATTACTTTTTCAAAGATAGCCAAGACCTTCTGGAGATTAAGGCAAAAAAGCGGAAAGGCGAGCAAATCCTAAGTGCCAGTTTAGACAGACAATTAAAAAACATTGATTTACTTCCTTTTCTTTATGATGCCATTGCCCATCGTCAAGTGCTATCCATTAATTATCAACCCTATGAAGAGGAATGCGTCTGTCTCACTTTTCATCCTCAGTACTTGAAAGAATTTAATGGAAGATGGCATTTGTTTGGTCATGTAGAGGATGCTCCGTCCAAGTATCCAGTTGATGGTTGTAACCTTGCCATAGATAGAATAGAAGGGAGGCCTCGCGAGATTTATGATAAGCCATACGTATCAGCACCGGCAGGTTACTATTCTTATTTTTTTAAAGATATTTTAGGGGTTAGTCATTCAGGTGACAGGATGGTTTATAACCTTCGCGTGCGCGCACACAATCCTATTATATTCAAGTTGACAGAAACAAAACCCATACATACGAGCCAAGAAACAATTGTTCCTTTTGGGGAGCATGAAGATGGAACGTATGGAGATTTCTCTGTTCGCGTGGAGATAAACAATGAGTTTATCGGAAAAATCCTTCAAATGGGTGCTGGCTTGGAGATTATAGCGCCAAAAGAAGCTCGTGAGATTTTCAGGGAAAGGGTTCAACAATTAGCCTTACTATATACAGAAGAGACGTAAAAGACAAATATCAGCAAGGAGTGAATGGTTCCAGAATGAAAGGAACCAATAAACAAAGAAAAAACCTTGCACACATTTTGAACTCGCCTTACCTTTGCAGCGTCATTCATCGAAACCACCACGATGATGGCGCTGCAAAACGTTGGTGGAAACAAAAACTAAATACTATGATAAGAAAACCTAAAACGAGATCAAACTCTATGGAGAGAGTCAGTTATGCACAAGAGCACCTTCTGCGTCGTATCGTCGAAAAGCGACAGGCACAATTTGTGCATCGCCATTTTGGTAGAAGCGAAGATTTGCTGACTAAATATATGGTATTGAAAGGAACAAGCGAACGGTTGGCTACAACTGATAGCGAATGGTTCCAGATTGAAAGGAACCAATGTTTCTCAAGGAACGTTTGCATGACCGAGAAAGCGGCCGTAACTTTGCATCGTCAAAAATGAAATAACCGATTAAAAACAACAACGAAAAATGGAAAAGAAAGAACTCTCCCTCGTTGCCGCAAAGGCACTTCCGGCCCTCTCGGGCGAGTCACTCACCTACAATGCTGAGAAGAACGTGTTTCTCACGCTTGGTTACACCAGTGGAGCGGGCAACACCTACTACAAAGCCATTCGGCTCTCCGACCGATTGGCAGTATATTATGACCTTGGTCAAGGTTATGCCTACACGTTCCTCAATGGCATCACCCTCTTTTGCTGGGATGGTCAGAAGGCAAAAATTATCGGCCAGAAATACTGGGGAGGATGCGACTGGAGAATCTTCTCCGAGCAATTCGCCAAGGAACAAAGCATTCTCATGCTTAAGGACTTCCTTAAAGGGCAATTGAAATTGGAGGGGGCAAACGTAAGCGATCAAGACTTAGTTGCTTTCTCGCGCTCCCTCATAGAGGAAACTCAACGCAAACAGATAGTATAAACAAAATGTATAACCTAAAACCCTAAAAACAATGGCAAATCTGACAAAGACCCTCAACAAGAATCTGATTGACACCCTCCTTCCCTCGTTTGGCAATCCTCGTGTTCACATTCCAGTATGGGATGAGAGCCAAAAGATGTTCATCTGCGACGAATATGAGAGCGCGAACGGTCACCGCTACTATATGGGAATCCGCTTCTGCGACAGAGTGGTAGTAGTTGAAAAAGTCGGACTCTATCACAGCTGGACTTATATAGACTCCATTGAACTCTATGCCTTCAATGGCCAGAGGATGGAACTCATTCAAAAGCGCGACTACGACAAAGTGTTCCGCAACGAAGAGTTTATCCGCCAGGAGTCCGAGCAGATGGTAAAAGATTACCTGAACGGGGTGGCAAAAACTCAGCGCATCAATTCGCCAGAAGAGCAGATTGCGAAACTGGCCTCAGAACTGATCGACGGATGCTACAAGAGCTTCCTTGACGCGGATTTCAATACTCGCCTTACGCAGATTCTTCCTGCACTTGAACAGAAATAATAAACAACAAAAAAAACAGCATAATGGAGCAAAACAACAACCTTGAGACCGATAGCATTGAGTGGCAGAGAGCTTTTGACCTTGTCGCCAATACGAATGTATCATTTTTCCTGACGGGTGAGGCTGGAACAGGAAAGACTAGCTTCCTACGCCATATCCAGCAGGTCGTCAATAAGAACTTCCTTGTTCTGGCACCAACCGGCATTGCCGCGCTCACGGCCGAAGGAGAAACCGTTCATTCCTTCTTCGGATTCCCTCTGGAAGCATTGGGTGAAAAGCCCAACTATCAGCTCAGCAAAGAGAAAAGAATGCTGTTACAGATAGTAGATACTATTATCATTGACGAAGTATCCATGCTGCGTTGTGATCTGGTCGATGCTATTGACTACGTGCTCAGGCGCGAACTGAAATCGGGGCTACCCTTTGCCGGCAGACAAGTGGTGTTCGTGGGCGACATGTTCCAGCTTCCTCCTGTCGTCAAGAAGAACACTGCCGACGCAGACCTATTACAATACAGTTACGGCTCTCTGAATGTCTATTTCCACAAGGCGCATGTTTTCTCGCGTTTCACCCTTCCCAAGATTCAGTTCACCAAAATCTATCGTCAAAAGGATAAGATTTTCCAGCAGATTCTTAACAACGTCCGTTATGGCCGCGTTATAGAGGGTGATCTCTACGATTTGAACAAACGCTACGTCACGACCAGCAACCCCGACAACTATACCATTACACTCAGCCCAACCAACAAAAATGTCGATTTCATTAATGAAGGACGACTTAATGCCCTCGATGGTGAAGCCGTCACATACGAAGGTGTCATTGATGGTGATTTCAAAAACGATTTGCCTGTTCCAAAAGAACTCACGCTGAAAGTTGGGGCACAGGTAATGTTCTGCCGTAATGAGTCCCGTCGCCTCTGGGTTAACGGCACCATCGGAATCGTAACAGAGCTGATGGAAGAAGAAATAAAGGTTAAACTTCCCAATGGGGAAGAACATGTTGTTGCCCCGACTTCGTGGGAGCACTATCAACAAGTGTTCAATAAAGAGACGAAGAAAATTGACAAAGAGCTCATTGGGAGCTATACACAACTGCCCGTGAAGCTTGCCTGGGCCATCACCGTCCATAAGAGCCAAGGCTTGACGTTTGAACATATGTGCATCGATCTAAAAGACCGCATGTACACCCCAGGTCAGTTCTATGTCGCCCTCAGTCGCGTTACCTCGTTGGATGGATTGACCCTCACAACTCCCGTATTACGTGAACATATCAACCAAAACCCCGAAGCAATTGTCTTTTCTCGTACTTATAACGATGAGAAGCAGATTCTCAATGAGCTTGAGGATGGAAAAATGCTCTACCCTTTCATCCGCAATCATGACTACGATGGGGCAGGCAAAGCTGCACTCTCGTTGGTCGTGAACAAGATCGCTCAGGATAAACTGCGCGATGCTGCCCTTATGGCAAAGCGGATGTTCGACATGATCGCCTTTGACAATTGCTTGCTTGGCACGACGGCCGACGTATCTCTGCTGGCCGACGATGGTATAACAGCCAATTTCCTCAATGCCCTCCTCTGCCTTTACGGGGAACGCTATGACGAAGGAATAGCCTATGCTGGTCGAGTGCTCGAACAGCGCACATGTCGCGAGGCCCTCTACATCAAGGCACGTTGCCTCCAGTTGCTCGGTCGTTTTAGAGAGGCTGATGAAGTCAATGTATGTATTCTTGACGACCTTGATGAAGCTCCCGATCCCAAATTATGTGCATTAGTAGCTGCCGTTAACGAACAGATTGGAGATCCTGTTCTGGAACTTCTCCAGGAGGTAGTGAAAACGCGGAAGGACTATTTGCCTGCCTATACACGGTTACGCCGTTTCCTTCTTGACAGGGATATTATTCTTCCCCGAGTGGAAACTGAAGGAGATGATGATCCTTCGAACGAACTAATTGACTTGTTCAATCAACAAAACGTTTCCGATACGGAATTCTCTTCACTCCTCGCCAGCCATTTGTTTGACCAACAGGGAAAAGCTTTACGCGAACAAATCAAAAACGCTACCATTAACTAACTTCAAATACTCACCAATAAATCAACATCAAACACAAACTATGACAACACTATTCTTTGTATCCGTGACTATCATCGTCCTTTCCATCTTGGCAGCTTCTTTTACGGAAAGGCGCCCGACGAACGACACTCTTCAGAATGAGTCCCTATCGGCTGCTGCCGAAGAGATTTTGCCTCAGACGGCCTACGAGACTATCCAAGCCGAGTTCCCACAGCATAGCATTTCCGCTGAGAACGTATCAACAGAGGAAGAAGTGACTGTTGGTGAGAGGGTGCAGGAAGTCTTGAAGGCTCAAGGAATTCCTTTTGAAATAGACGAGGATGGGGATGTTTGTTTTGAGTATCATTTTCATAGATACCTATTAAATAAATCCAAAAGCACAAATGGCTTTTTCCTTGATCTTGCTTTCAGAGAAGAGTTTGACGAGCAAAGTCGAATGATGTATTTTCAGGCTGCTAATTGCCTGCATGCCATGTATAGGTTAGTCAAAATGACTATTTACGAAAATGATGTCGTTTTTTCAGTGGATTCGTTCGTCTCTTCTAATACCGACTATAAACGACTTCTCCATATATCTCTCAGCCTGCTTGAGGATGCCTATAACGAATTAGGGAAAATGGTGTCAGGCCAGAAAGAAGAGCATAGTCGACCTGTCTCAGCCATTGGTTTCCATGAGGACCAGAAACAAATACAACAAGAAAAAAAAGAGGAAGAAGCTGAGAAAAAGCAATCGGAAGAGACGGCGCATCCTCAAAGCCAACCTCCTTCGATTGGATTTAATTCGACCATTTACAAATCAAACAAAGGATAAAAGAACTATGAAAGCAAAACCCATCATTTTCGTTACCGTATGCTGTATGACAATAGTCGTAGCATGCGCGAGTGTACAAAGAATTAAAAGGCCAGAGTCGTATAACTATCAACGTGGGAACGAGGCCATTCAGAAACAGGCATGGGACGAGGCGATAAAGTATTTCAACCTTGATCTGCAGGGGAATCCCAAAAACGGATATGCGTATTCGGGCTTGTCATACGTTAGGCTGGTGAAGACTGAATACGGGCTGGGGCTGACCGCCGTGGAGTAAGCTCTGAAGTATCTACCCAAGAAGGACAAGGAGTTCGTGGCATTTGCCCACGGCATTAGGGGTGACATCTACTCAAATTTGGGAGATACGGCTAAGGCTATAAAAGACTTTTCGGAAGGCATACGCATGACCCCCGAGGCAATAAACTTGTACGAGAAAAGGGCCAAGTTATACTACATGCAAGGGAATGATGAACTGGCTGAAGCCGACTATCGCAGAATAATGGCGCTCGACCCTGGTAACCTAATAAGCTACATAGGACTCGGACTGGTAGCCATTGAACAACAGCGATGGGAGGATGCCATTAAACAATTTGACTATGTGGAGAAACTGGATACGGATTATTCGTTGGCCTATTCTTTCAAGGCCGAAACTTATTTCAGGATGGAGAAATGGGATGAGGGTACGGATGACCTCATTAGGGCATTAGATTACAACAGGTGGGACGAGAAGGCGGGTGACCTTGTAACGGAACTGGAGGAACCAGCACGGACAATGTTTATCACAAAGCTGAAGCTAAAGTCTGCAAAAACTCCGAACGAAGCGTATTGGCCTAATCTGTTGGCCCTGATGTATGCTCAAAAGAATGAGTTTGACATAGCCATTGACTTCTTCAAACAAGCCATTGAGATTGATGCCGACCCCAATTTATATGCAGGACTGGCGTACTGCTATGCGAGTGTAGGCAACTACAGGGGCGCCATCAAAGAAATTGACTTGGCGCTGAACATGGACAGCACGATGACGGATATACGTGTTGACAGAGCGAGATTCTACTATGAAGCAGGGGATATCGAAAAAGCTTTCACTGAGCTTGACGAAGTAATCAAGGTTTGTCCAGATGATTACGAGTCCTATTATCTTCGTGGGTGGTACAAGGAGATTGTGGGCGACCTGGAAGGTGCTGTGGAGGACTTGTCGATGTGTCTGGTAATAAATCCGAACTATACGTTCTCTCTTTTGAGCAGGGCTGATGCCTACATGAAACAAGGAAAAAAAGAACTGGCAGAAACGGATTTCAAGGCAATAATCGACAAGGAAGAAAAAAACGGTGACTACGACTGTGCCCACTATGCGTATCAGGCTCTGGGGTTTGATGACAAAAGTATCGAAATAATGGAGCAAATCATTAAAGAGGATACCACAGAGGCAGGAGCTTATTACGATGCTGCATGCCTTTATGGAAGGATGGGGAACAAAGAGAAATCGCTGGAATATGTCACAAAAGCATTAGAAAAGGGTTTTCGGCGTTTCGCCCACATGACAATGGATGACGATATAGACTTGATTCGTGACACGGATGAATACAAGGAACTTATCAGGAAATACGACATTCCGAATGATTCCCTGCCCGATAACGGGGATGAGAGCAGGAATGGAGTTGCAGATGGCGAGGGCGCAATATCAGAGATTCCGTTCACAAAAGGAAGTGGTGTCTGCACGGTAAAATGCGAAATAAACGGCTTGCCGTTGCACTTTGTGTTTGACACAGGTGCAAGCACGGTTACTCTTTCGATGGTGGAGGCTACATTTATGATGAAAAATGGCTATTTGAAAGAAAGCGATGTCGTAGGCAGTGGACGTTTTATGGATGCAAACGGAAACGTCAGCGTGGGTACAATAATCAACCTAAAAAAGGTTACCTTTGGCGATTCGGAACTGACGAATGTACGTGCGTCAGTCGTCCGCAACCAAAAAGCGCCCCTTCTGCTCGGACAGAGTGTACTGGGGCGTTTAGGAAAAATCGAGATAGACAACCAGAGAAGGGTTATCCGAATCACACATTAGAGTTGCTTTACGCCCCTCTGAGGTGGAAGTGGTTGGTCTTGGTATGGCCGAAAGGAATTTCCTCTTAACCAAGTAATGCGTAGGAAGGAATTAGGGTTTATTTCCTTTCCTCCACAGGGTGGGCGGAGTAGAGTTGGGCGGCCCATTGCTTGAAGTCGGACCAACGATAGTAGGGACCGCTGAAAGGGGTGAACTGGGGCATGATGGCCTCGGCGCCGTTGTGGAGGACCTTGAAGAGGATGTCGTCGGGGGTCTTCTTCGAGCGGTAGAGCACAAACTGGATGTTGGAGGCCATAGGTGTGTTGTAGTTTTGGAACCAGAACTTCACGTCGTCGGCCTTGTCGGGCACATGGGCACTGCCTCCGATGTTGAGCAGAGGGAAGAAGGCATTGAGTACATAGTCGTGGCCGAAACGGAAATCGGCGCAATGGTCGCTACCGGCGATGGCCTCATCGGCAAGTCGTTCAATGTCCTGAAGGAGTTCAATCTGATTATAGCGATTGAACGAATGGCCGAGGAAGTCGCTGTAGTTCGCCACCTCCCAGAGGTCAACGGCCTGCTGTGGAGTAAAGAGGTCTTCGAGGAAGTTGCTGTCCGTGTAGTTATGATAACCTCCCCAGAGGTCGTGGAGGTCGAAGACGAATTCCAGTTGATTGTCTTCATCGCCCAGCACGGAAGCATCCGTAATGAGGCGGTCGAGGATTGCTTCACGATCGGTCTTACGTTTGGCAAAAGCCCAATATTCCTCACCGCCAGGAGTGTGGGGACGTCCCGCACGGGGCTTGCGTAGTTCGCGCCTTGCTCCGCCATTGGCAGTAACAGGCATGTTGGTCTGACGGACGTTCTCCACGATATCCAATGTCGGGAAGTCTTTCTGAAGAGCGAGGCAGAAGGCACCCATGCTGACGATGCTGCGTCCGACAACGGAACAGCGGGTCGTAATCTTCTTTCCCTTGCCTTTGAAGACGGTGGGAAACTCGCGAGCCATGATGTGCCCAATACGCGTGTGTTGCTCCCAGCCGAGATCGACCAGATCGCCTGTATTATAATAAGGTTCAAGGTAGAAATCCATGAAGTCCTTATAGAGTTGCTCACCACGTGTAGTGAGAGCTCCGGCATCGTGTGCAACCTGAAGACGCTCGCGGATGCGGCTGTAGGTCTGGTCGTTCCAAGCGTAGCGCGAGCCGTGACGGGCATACCCACCGATATAGAACGGCTTATAGCCCTTTGGCGCTGGTGTCAAAGCAGGAGCATCGAAGCGGTAGGGACCTTCGCAACCAGATGCTTTTTGTCTATCCTCGCGGACAACGTCCGTTACATTCCATGTCTGTGCTCCCACTCCGAGAGCCAATGCCAGCAACACTATTGCCAGAGTTATTCTTTTCATTTTTATGTTTTTGATTAGTGATTCAAGTTTCGGAAGTTATAGAATGAAGTTAAAAAGGAAGTTAATTCGCTTCGCTCATGGAAGTAAACTCGCTTGGCGTCCCGCCTTCGTCCGTCGCGACTCGGCAGAGCAAACAAGTTTGCTTTGCACTCGCTGCTCCGTCCGTTCGCTCGTGGACAAATGTTTCCTGCATACCAGACTATCGTCCTGCGCGTAGCGCATAACTTCCTTTTTAACTTCCATTTTTACTCCCATTTTTACTTCCGAAGTTAAGTTAGTGATTATTAAAGAAGTGGATGGTCTTGTTCTGTCCTTCAGGAGTAATCCATGTAAGGATGTAGGTACCACTTGGGAGGTCGGCGATGGATTGGGGCTCAGAGGCGCTGAAGGCGTAAAGGAGGCGACCTCCTGTGGTGTATAGACGGACGGAGATGTCAGCCAGACGGTCAGGATCATCGGCAGTCTCGAAACAGATGATGCGGCGTTCCATGTCGAGCTTCACAGCATAATCAAGCGGAGCATAAGGAAAGGGGGCAATGGCATTGTCATCACCTGCGCGGCGTAGCATCCAAGTAGTGGTGGCAGGGATGGTAGCTGCACCGATGACAGGGGTTCCGTCAGCAATAGGCGTATCAGCACCAAGCGAGCCGTAGAGGGAGGTGATCGTGAAGGTACCCATGCCATTGGGGTTGAAGTAGAATTTGCCGTAAAGGGCCCGTCGTGTGGAGTTAAGCCCCAGCATGCCGTTTCCGCCAGCCTTTACGAAGAGATAGCCGTCGTCGCAGGAGAGGTAGTAGGCATTGGGCGTGCGGTTGACGTGGGAAAATCGCCAGACAGTAGGCGCGATGCAGATGAGCGTGTCGGCGAACAAAAGACTTTCACTCGCATTCAAATAATATCCTGAGGCGTTGACAAGGTAGTAACCGGCATTTTCATCGGGCATGTTCAGCGTAGTAGCACGGTCATTGAGCACGGCGAGACTATCAACGTAGGGACGGGCATCAGCATCGTTGTAATAAGGCTCGACATGCTCTATCTCTGCCAACAAGCTGCGGAGTGCCTCATAGGCTTCAGGGCTGTACATGAGTGGTTCATCGCCCATCCACTCGGGCTGAATAGCTTGTAAAATGCTATCGCCCTCAGCCTGTAAATCGGCCAACTGCTGCTGCACCTTGGTGATAGGATTGGGGGTGGAGGCGCGAGTGAGAGCGGTGCGCAAGCGGACAGTCATAACGATGTAATCGTCCTCCACGCGACTGTCGAGGGCAAGGGCATCGGCATAGACGGTGCGTAGTGTGGCAACCTCGGTTTCGGGATACAGGCCGCCACGGGGACCGATCTGATCAGGTGTCAGGCTGGAAAGGAAGGCCTCGGCAGCAGCAAGGGCAGAAGTGAAATTGGCAAGCACCTCTTCGTGAATGTAGTCGGGTATCTGCACTTCCTTCGTGATGTGCCATTGGCGGTTGTTGCTTACGCTATTACGGTCGTCACTAATATAGCTGACAACGCGATTGCCGTTGTCGGTGCCTCCTCCGCTGTTGTTGGCGGCATGACGCGTGGCGACATTAATGAGATTGTAGGTGCCATTCTGGTTGACGGTAACGACGTTCCAAAGTTGGCGCTCATCGGTGGCATCGAAAGGAGCGACGCTAAGCTGCGTACCCGTGTCGGAGGTGGGTGAAGGGTCGGTAAGGGCAAGGTTGCCCGCGCGGTTGACGAACTGGTAATAGTCACCCACACGTCGGATGGCCCAGTACTGGCTCTCGCGTGTCGCATCAGTCTGCCACATCATAACACCAGCTCCTGCGGAGGGGACATCAATATCGACGGCCATGCCCGTGCCGCGGTTCGTGATGCGATAATACCAGCCTTCGGTGACGCGGAAGGGGTCGAGAGGCTCCTCACCCGTGACGCGGCTTGCAAAGCCCTGATTGAGGAATTGGATGTGGTTGGTAATCCAGTTCTTCAGGTCGTCAATATACTCCTGATAAGTGGAATAGAGGTAGATTTCGTTATAGACGCGCTGGTCGATACGGTATTTCTGATAGTTGAGTTGTTGCGACTCGTCGAGCAGCGTAGCGAGGGAATCGACATAGTCAAGCAGGTGTTCCTCGATACCGTCGGCGACAAAGCGCTGCCAGCCTTTGTTGACAGCCCAGTTAAACCATGGGTCCTTAATCATCCGCTTCACCCACATGCCAGCATTCTGGCTTCCGAAGCCTGCGTCAGTCATGAAGCGATTGGTAATGTCGCCTGTACGGTTGCAGTTGTTGAAGGCGATGTCGAAGTCCCATAGCGGCCCCCAATAGAGCAGCGGGTCATCCTGATTCTTGTAGACGTAGGTGCTCCAAAGGCCGTCGGGATTGGCTGTGACTTCGGTAGCAATATACCAACTGACGAGAGTGGCCGAGTCGGTGACGGCGCGGTAGCCTTGTTCAGGGTCGCGGTATTCGGAGGAAAAGAGGCGGCTCTCGTAGTCATTAAGATAGGAACGGATGTAGCTCTTCTGGGCACTATTAATGATGGCCTCATCGGGCGACTTGACGGCGATGGGGACGCCTCGTGTAGAACTGAACCATACGGGTTCGCTCGTGGCAAAACCACCCAGTTCGACGAAATAGCCGCCCGTGATGTTGCTATCTTCCGTAGCGGGTTCTTCCTGTTCAACGATATTGACGCGTCGTTTATCGACATTCACCTGGTCAGAAATCTGGTAGTTGCCCATATAGGTGCCGTTGAGGACAAGGTCGACGAACAGCGAGGCTGCCGTGAAGGGCTGTCCGACAAACGTGCCCACCTCTGAGGCGAGGGCATTATGGATTAACGTCTTGTCGGCATGGTTAGCCAACAGCGTCCAGCTACGCGCCTTTGCACGCCCCTTGCCGAGGAAGCGGATAGCCTTGGGGAAACGGATACGGTATGGTTTTTTGGCGAGCCCCCATGTAGAGTTGCCTCGTCCGCGAATTTCCACAGAGTCATAGACGATGGCTTCATCATCTTCGACGTAAGTTAAGCGGCAGAGGACGTAGGTGCTTCGCGTAGTGATACTCCGCCCGCTGAAAGTCTCCACATAGAGGGTAGGCAGGTTGGTAAGTTGAACGTAGTCAGCGCCAAAGGCGCACAAAGAAAAATGAAGAACAGCAAGGACAGCGAGGGCTATGGCCTTTCTATTCTTCATTTTTCTGGGGAAATAATGTTAACAGCCAAGATTATTTCTTCTTCGCTGTCGTCTTGCGAGGCTTGGCGGGCTTCTTCTCAGGTTCGGTTTCAGGGGCGGGAGCCTCACCACGGAGTTTCTCAAGCTCCTGATGCAGGGCGGCAATTTCCTGATCCTGATTGCGGATGGTGGTGAGCAGAGCGTTGAGTTGCTCGTTATCGATGTCCGAAGGATAGAGGCTGTTAACTCGACTGATAAAGTCGCCAAGGATGTTCATGTAGTTGGTAAAAGCATCGTAGGGCCCGTCGTAAATGCTACGATTCATGGTAACTGAATTCTGTTTCGTTGTCATGAAGCGAAAGTTGTTGGAGGCCTGCAGGTAGTCCCAGTCCTGCATGAGGCGTGGGTCGGCACCAATCATCACCCGTTCAGCCACACTATAGAGTTTGTTGAACGCTTCACGCTGCATTACGTTACCCAACCAGCAAGAGGTGTCGCGCTCCTCGTCGACCCAGCTCATTGGATAGGGTACTTCGACAGGGCCTGCCGGCTTGAGGTTCTTGATGACCTCGGAGGGAGTGGAGAAGGTAATATCGCGTTTCTTGGCTTCAGCAGGCAGCGCCTTGAAGAACTCAAGGATATTGGAGCTGAGGGGCTGGTAGATACCGAGGGCGCTGAGCTCCATGAAGATGTTGAACAGCTGCTCCTCTTCGGGCGCTTCAGCAATCCAGTCCATGTAGGTGTCAGCCATCAGAGGATAGGCATCCCATGAGGTGTTGGAGAATCGCAGCGAGATGTCATCCGAAAGCTTGAAGTCGCGCAGCAGTATGCGCAGATTGGGATTGCCTGTGGCATGATAGAGGTAGTGAGGACTCTTCCAGCCCAGCACATGCTTGGCACCTTCGGTCAGCACGCCCTTGAAACCCATAGCAGCCACCTGGGCACCGATATCATCGGAGTAGATGAGCGATGAGTTGCGGAATACCTTCGGGGTCTTACCGAACATCTCCTTCACCTTCTTCACCATACGCTGGACGTCGTAGCGGAAGTACTCCTCGTTTGCCAACGAGGAGAGGCCGTGGCTGTAAGGCTCGGCAAGGAATTCCACACAGCCGGTCTTACTGAGTTCCCTCAAGAGGTCTATGACCTGCGGAGCATAGAGCTCAAGCTGCTCGAGGCCTACGCCGCTGAGCGAAAACGCCACCTTGAAGTAGCCGTCGGACTCGCGAATCATTTGCAGCAACGCCTGCAAAGCAGGGATATATGAGCGCTGTGCGATATCGGTGATGGACGCCTCGTTGGCATAGTCGTCGTAGTAATAATGGTCTGTGCCAATGTCGAAGAAACGATATCGGCGCAAATGGACAATCTGATGGATTTCGAAATAGAGGCAAATGGTTTTCATGTTATTTACTCTTTGACGGTTTACTATTTAATGGTATTCTCAAACTAATTTATCATAGATGGCACGTATTTTGTAGCCCACCTTCTCCCAAGTGATGGCATCAACCTCTTTCTTGCCCTCGTCGCGCAGATAGGTGTAAAGCGAGGGGTTGGTGCAGATGGAGTAAATGGCATCAGCCAGAGCGTGAGTGTCCCAGTAATCGACCTTGATGCATTTGTCAAGGATCTCGGCGCAGCCTGACTGTTTGGAGATGATGGAGGGGCAGTTGCACTGCATGGCCTCCAAAGGACTGATACCGAAAGGCTCAGAAACAGAGGGCATGACATAGACATCGCTGTTCTTGAGGCACTCGTAGACTTGCTTACCACGCATGAAGCCCGGGAAGTGGAAGCGGTCGGCAATACCGCGCTCAGCAGCAAGGCGAATCATAGCATTCATCATGTCGCCCGAACCTGCCATACAAAAGCGGACGTTGTGGGTACGCTGGAGTACGAGTGCAGCAGCTTCAACAAAATACTCAGGACCCTTCTGCATAGTGATGCGCCCAAGGAAGGTAACGAGCTTTTCCTTATCGTCACGAGTGCGCTGGATAGCCTCGTATTCGGCAGGCAGCGGCTCCACGGCATTATGCATAGTTGTTACCTTGGCGGGGTCTTGATAGTACTTGCTGATAACCGTCTGGCGGGTTAGTTCGCTGACGCACATGATGTGGTCGGCGTGATCCATGCCGTTCTTCTCTATGGCATAGACCGTGGGATTAACGTTGCCGCGGCTACGGTCGAAGTCGGTGGCATGGACGTGGATGACGAGCGGTTTACCGCTAACCTGCTTGGCATGAATGCCGGCAGGATAGGTAAGCCAATCGTGGCTATGGATGATGTCGAACTGCTCTTTGCGAGCCACGACACCAGCCACAATGCTGTAATTATTGATTTCCTCTTGAAGATTGTCAGGGTAGCGTCCCGAAAACTCCAGGCAACCAAGATCGTTGGTGTTCATGTAGTTGAAATCGGCATAGATATGGTCGCGGAAATCGAAATAATCCTGCGGATTCATATAGCTGCCGACACGATTCTGCACATGGTTCCAATCGACGTTGCGCCAGGTGATGGGTACGCTGTTCATGCCGACGATGCGTAGGAACGACTGATCTTCGTCGCCCCAAGGACGGGGTATACAAAAGGTGATTTCCAAGTCGCTCTGCTTGGCCATGCCCTTGGTCATGCCGTAGCTGGCTGTACCAAGACCTCCACTGATATGAGGAGGAAATTCCCATCCGAACATTAAGACTTTCATCGTTGTGTCCTCCTTTTATGATTAGATTTGATTATACTTCTTGAGATTGTCGACGGCACGGAGTACTTCTGCCACATTCATAGCAAAGGCTACGGCTCCACGTCCACGGAAAGGCGGGTTACCATCGAACATTTCACTAATTGTGCCGATACAATGGGTTTGCATGACATCCTCATAGCCCACAAGCTGCCGCTCGACGAAGCTGACGCCGCTGCGCTTATAGATCTTCAGGTAGGCCTCCATATAGAAGCCGCCCAGCCAAGGCCACGCGGTGCCTTGATGATAGGCATAGTCGCGAAGGCTCTGCACACCCTGATAGACGGGATTGTAACCAAAGCTCTTGGGGCTGAGGGAACGGAGCCCGCGGGGAGTAAGCAATTCACGCGTGGTGAGATCAAGGACAGCTTTCTTTTGTGCTTGTGTAAGTGGGCTGTAGTCCAGCGCCACAGCGAAAATCATGTTCGGGCGAACGCTATAGTCGGGGGCAGAACCTTTATCGACATAATCGAACAGATAGCCATATTCATTAAGGAACACGCGCGTAAAGGAGCTACCGCAGAGCTGAGCAAGGCTGCTGCACTTTTCGGCTGAGCCGGGCTTGCCGACTTCCTCAAAGACCGAAGCGGCAAACATCAGGGCATTATACCAAAGAGCATTGAATTCCACAATATAGCCTGTGCGAGGAACGACAGGACGTCCGTTGGCCGTACTGTTCATCCAGGTAACGGATTTCTCTACGCCGTTAGTATAAACAAGGCCGTTCTCATGTACAAACAAGTTGGGGTGCTTACTATGACGCAGGAAATGCATGATTTTTGTCATCAATTCGCCATAACGTTCCCAACACTCCTGAATGGACGTCTTGGCAGCATACTGCTGCAAGGTCCACATGGCCCAAAGCAGCACGTCAGGCTGTTCCATCTCGTAAATTTTGCATTCCGAGGGATTACCATCGATGAAGTCATTGATAGCTTCCGAGGCAGTCTGCATAGCGCTATGGAACTGATCCAGTTCTCCTGTGGAGAGCGTTAGGCCAGGCAACGAGATGAACATATCGCGGGCACGGCACTTGAACCACGGATAGCCGGCAAGGATATAGTGCTTATTGCCCTGCACGTTGTGAAACTGATGGGCGGCAATGACGAGGCTATTGTGGAAGGTGTCGCGCGGAGGACGGACATCGTACTCATGCTGGAACATCTGCTTGAATTGATTGGACTTGGCTTCGCTCACGCCCCCTGAGAACACAATGACGTCGCCCTTCTTCATAGGCACCTCGAAATAGCCAGGAACGTAAAGGTCTTCCGTGAACTCGTAGCCACGCTCACGTTCCTTGGGATATTCCATGCCGCGATACCAGTCGGGGCGATAAACGAACTCATTTTTACGGTTCAGCTGCATGAACAGTTCAGGATAGCCTGGGTACATGCAGGTCTTGATGCCGTTATCCACAAGCTGGTAACTCTTGTCGGCCTGCCAATTTTCGTGGGTATATTGACGTACGCTGCGGAAGGCAAGGAAGGGACGTAGGCGCAGCAAGATAGGAGACGTAGCTTCCAACAGCGTATAGCGGATGAGGATGCGGTTCTCGTGATGAACGAAAGCCTTTTCCTTCTTCAGCTTCACGCCGCCCACACGATAGATGGTAGTAGGTACGCGCTCCCAAGTGAACTCGCGGATGTACTTGTGTCCCATTGGCGAGAAAACATTGCCTTGATACTTATGGAGACCGAGGTTGAACTCTGCCCCATGCTGCACAACCGTCTCGTCCAGCGAACTCAGCAGCACGTGATTCTCGTCGTCCAGATTGGGAACAGGAAGGACCAACAAGCCATGATACTTGCGGGTGTTGCAATCGACGATGGTCGAGCAATGGTAGGCGCCCGACCGGTTAGTCCGGAGGATCTCACGCGGCAGCGATTCCTCCAGATTTATCATCAGTGGTTTTTCGAATCGTAAATATCCCATAGTGCTTTGGTATGATAATGATTTTTCTGTATTAGCAGCCAAAGTTACTTTGCATTTTCCTATTTTCAAAGTTTTATCAGTATTTTTTTGCTGTTATGCAGAAAAAAACAGCTCAAAGGGCAGGTTTTTGCATAAAATCCAAAGAAAAGTATTACCTTTGCCGCGAATTTTCAAATAACAGAACCCTATGTCGTTTCAGATTGTTTCCAAACAGGCTTTTTCAGAGAAAGTATTCAAACTCGAAGTTGAGGCACCCTTAATAGCCCGTAGCCGTAAGGCCGGACATTTCGTTATCATCCGAACCCATGAAAAAGGCGAGCGTATCCCCCTGACTATTGCAGAGGCTGATGTGCAGCGCGGCACAATTACGTTAGTCGTGCAAAAGATTGGCGTCAGCACCACACGCTTGTGTGACATGAATGTAGGTGACGCGCTTGCAGACGTAGTTGGCCCTCTTGGTCAGGCTACGCATATTGAGAAGTTCGGCACCGTCGTATGCGCTGGAGGTGGAGTGGGTGTTGCCCCCATGCTGCCCATCATCCAAGCATTGAAGGCTGCCGGAAACCGCGTTGTCAGCGTGTTGGCCGGACGAACAAAGGAACTAATTATTCTGGAAGAGGAAGTGCGTCGCAGTTCAGACGATGTCATCATCATGACCGACGACGGCTCCTATGGCGACAAGGGCGTTGTAACCGTAGGCATTGAACGTGTCATTCAACGCGAAAAAGTTGACAAGTGCTTTGCCATTGGCCCTACAATTATGATGAAATTCTGCTGCCTTCTGACACAGAAATACGACATCCCTACAGATGTATCCCTCAACACCATTATGGTAGATGGAACGGGCATGTGTGGAGCCTGCCGCGTCAGCGTGGGCGGGCAGACCAAGTTCGTCTGCGTCGATGGTCCTGAGTTCGATGGCCATCAGGTTGATTGGGACGGCATGATGAAACGCATGGGCTCTTTCAAAGCAGAGGAAGTGGAAGCGTTTGAGAAATATCAAAGTCAACAAGTCAACAAGTCAACAAGTCAACAGGTTAAAACAAATAGAAATGCTGACAGCATCCAGCATGCTGACTCGTTGGATGCTGGACTTACTGACCTTGAGGAGCTATTGGATAGAACGGCTCCCTGGCGCGAGGAACTGCGCAAATCGATGAAGGCAAAGGAACGCACGGCTATTGAGCGTTGCCCGATGAACGAGCTCGATCCCGTATATCGCGCCACCACCCGCACCGAGGAAGTCAATACAGGCTACACACCCGAGCAGGCTGTCCGCGAAGCACATCGTTGCCTCGATTGCGCTAACCCCACCTGCATGGAGGGCTGCCCCGTTGCCATCGAAATCCCGTCCTTTATTAAGAACATCGAGCGTGGTCATTTCCTCGATGCAGCACGCGTACTCAAATACACTTCGTCTCTGCCTGCCGTCTGTGGACGTGTCTGCCCGCAGGAGAAGCAATGCGAGAGCCGTTGCATCCATCTGAAAATGGGAGGAAAGCCTGTGGCTATCGGCAATTTGGAGCGTTTTGCCGCCGATTACGAACGTGAATCAGGTCAGATTTCTCTGCCAAAGCTGGCACCGAAGAACGGGCGCCGCGTAGCTGTCGTCGGCTCAGGCCCTGCCGGATTGACCTTTGCTGGCGATATGGCTAAACTAGGTTACGACGTTACCGTCTTTGAGGCGCTCCACGAGATAGGTGGCGTGCTCAAGTACGGAATTCCTGAATTCCGCCTCCCCAACCGCATCGTCGATGTCGAAATCAGCCAGCTGGAGAAGATGGGGGTTACCTTCGTGAAAGACTGCCTCGTCGGAAAGACCATCCGTGTGGAGCAATTGCAGGCCGAAGGCTATGCCGGCATTTTCGTCGCTACGGGTGCCGGACTGCCCAATTTCATGAACATTCCAGGCGAAAACAGCGTGGGCGTCATGTCCAGCAATGAATATCTCACCCGCATCAACCTCATGGACGCTTCCAACCCCGACACCGATACCCCCATCACCCCTGCTCGTCGCGTTATGGTGGTAGGCGGAGGCAATACGGCTATGGACTCCTGCCGCACAGCCAAGCGCCTTGGCGCAGAACGCGTCACCATTGTCTATCGTCGTAGCGAAGCCGAGATGCCAGCTCGTCTGGAGGAGGTCAAGCACGCTAAGGAAGAGGGTATTGAATTCCTTACGCTCCACAATCCGCTGGAGTATATTGCCGATGAAAAAGGCCTTGTCCGTCAGGTCATTCTCCAGAAGATGACACTTGGAGAGCCCGATGCCTCTGGACGTCGCAGCCCTGTTCCCATGACGAATGCCGACGGCACTCCTGCTACCATAACGATGGACATTGACCTCGCAGTTGTTGCCGTGGGAGTCAGCCCCAATCCTATCGTGCCGAAATCCGTTCCTGGGCTTGAGTTGGGCCGCAAGAACACTATTGCCGTCAACGAGCAGATGCAGTCCAGCATCCCCACCCTCTTTGCCGGAGGCGACATAGTCCGAGGTGGAGCTACCGTCATCCTTGCTATGGGCGACGGCCGCCGTGCTGCTGCTGCCATGCACGAGATGCTGGCGAAATAGCCCGCTAAAGACACACAACGCACATTTAACTTTCGGAAGTATCTAAGTGCTTGATTTGGAGTGCCACTTTGCGTAAAAATGCGGAGTGGTACTCCTGATTTTACAGGAAAATACGGAGTACTACTCCCGATTTTACAAGAAAAAACGGAGTGTCACTCCTGATTTTTCTTCAAAAAACACAAATAGTTTTTCTCCACATGTATTACCATTTGTTATCCAAAGAATAATTCATGACAAATTCGTGAATAATTCATGGTAATTCGTGTTAACAATATCCGTTTTTGTTTTTATTCCTTACTTCCACCAGCGAACGAACCTCTGCTTTTCCTCTGTTTTTGACATATTTCACCGATTTTCGTTGCTCGGCAAAAAACAATCATTAGCTTTAAGAGAATCAATCTCTGCTTTAACGTGAATTCGGTATAAAAAGGCTGCTCAGAACGGATGGAGCAGCAAGAGCAAAAGAGCGCAAAAAAAGGAACTATGGCTTATGCAAAAGCATGAAAGCACAACTTTTGGGAGGAACAGCAACCCGAAAGTGGCTCGCAAACTCTCGCAAACCGACACTAGTCATAGCGTGCGAGGGTTTGCGATAGATTGCATTTGCAGCGCATAAAACAACGTTTTATTTTTGCGGCGAAAAAAAGTATTAACCATTAAATAATGAAATTATGGAACAAAATTCTAATTACCGTAACGGAGAAAAACCAACATTACCTCCTGCACCCACAGGCCCTAAAAAACCTTCGCTCCCTCCTGTACCCACTCCCGAACCTGTTAAAATACAATAAAAGGTCAAACATATTAAAAACAAATCATTATTCATCAAAATCAAGTAATTATGAAACCAATCATCGAAAGCATCCCGTTTTACCCTTACAGAAAAGTAATTATTAACAACTGCGAATATCGTATCGAAAGATATGATGTTGTCAAAAAACAATGGGTTACTCTACAAGATTTCTATACAGACGAGGCAGCATGTCAATCCGCCATAGACGAATATAACATAGAAAGTGGCCTTGTTAAAGAAACATACATTGTCGGTTATACAAATGATTAATATCATGAAAAGAAATGTATTGTTGTTTGTCGTTGGTATACTCTGCTCGACGGCAGTGTTCGCACAGTTCAGCGGTTCGGGAAACGGAACTGAAAGTGACCCGTTCCTCATCTTCAACGAGACGCAGCTCTCGCAGGTTAAGAACTTCCTCAATCAGGAAGACGTCTATTTCACCTTGATGAAAGACCTTGACATTTCCAATTGGATCAATGAAAACAATCCCTCGCAGGGATGGGTATCCATTGGCATTGAGTCCACACCATTCAAGGGACACTTCAATGGAAATGGGAAAACCATCAGCGGCGTTTACATCAACCGGCCCACTACGCAGTACATCGGCTTCTTCGGCTATGTCAGCGGGGCGGAAATTCAAAACCTCTATCTCATTGGCACCACCATTACTGGTGCCAAGTTTGTGGGAACTCTGGCTGGCTACATGGAGAACGCTACCGTCAGCAACTGCGACGCTACCATGACACTCGTCAAGAGTCTCGACACGGATGCCGGCGGTTTGGTGGGCAAGGCTACGAATGTCCCCTTTATATCTTGCGACTATACAGGTGTTGTCAACGCCGTTGACATGACGGCGGGAGGCATTGTCGGCTGGGCAGCCGGAGGCGTTACGTTCAGCGGATGTACGCTGACGGGCGACGTGGATGCTGCAGGACGTATCGGCGGCATGGTCGGCGCTATGGATGGAGAAGGCAGCCTATCGAACTGTACTGTCGAGGGAACACTCACGGGAACATACGAGGTGGGTGGCATGGTCGGCTCGCTGCGCTCCGGCTCTTCTTGCACATTCTACTCCAACTACCACGAGGGTGAAATCACTAATACGGGCGACTACACAGGCGGCTTGGTTGGGGTTAGCAACGGCAGCTGCATCAATTCGATGACTGATTGTAGCCATTTCGGAAAAATAACGGGCCAGTCGTTTGTAGGCGGTCTTGTGGGAGCAATATTGGATGCAGAAGAAGTGCCTGAATACTACTTAAGTAGCTCAAGTGAGACAAACAATAAAAACGAAGGTCCATTTCCTCCTGCATCCTATGAGAGTGGAACGACATCCGATGCTAAGCCTATCAACAACTGTGTGGCAATCGGCAATATCACTGGCGCGAACAATGTGGGAGGTTTGATTGGACAAGACTTGGCTGCTAAAAAGTATGCATTTGTAAAATCAGGCCAGAGTAATAACAACGGAAGTTATGGCAATAGAGGTACCAGCCGTTCTTTATGGCGCAACGGTGTTCGTGTTGAATGGAGTTATTATTATTTCACTCCCGTTGATAAAATCAATATCACTGCCATTGCCCTTTCCAACAGCTACTACTCTGGCAATATCCACGGTACTGAGAATGTAGGCGGACTCGTGGGTTATAAGGAAGCTGGCAGTGTGACCAACTGCTACTCTTATGCCACGTTGGTGGAAGGTAGAACTCATGTGGGTGGACTGATTGGCCAAATGCAAGGAACAGAGGTCGGTCAGATTCTTACCCTTCAGGCCAACGCCTCCATCAATACCACCATCAGCGCCACCACCGCCAACGTCGGCCGAATCTATGGCACAAAAGGTAATGACTACTGCACCATCGGCGCTATGGGTTCCTCGCAGGGTAACCGCGCACTGACACAGACAAAGGTCTTGCTATGCGGTGTATTGCAAGAGGTGACGGACGACTTCCAGAACGGCAGTAGCATGGGACCGACGGAGCTTCGGCTGAAAGCAACCTACGTGGCCTCCGGCTGGGACTTCGAGAACGATTGGACCATGCTTGAGACGGAGTGCTTCCCCTACAAGCGCTATCAAGCCGCTCCACCCGTCATCGAATCGAATCTGGTCTCGCAAGCCACCTCTATCACGGGCAAGAGCGTCAACAATGGTAGGGTAACCTTATATTATAAGGATAATGAACCTATGGTCTGCGAATCGGATAATCAACAATGGACATTCGAAACCGAGCCCTTGCAGTCGGGCGCAGCTGTTCAGCTCTATACCTACGCTGTAGGCATGACGCCCTCGTACTTCTCCATCACCACCGTAGGCTATCCGGGCAGCGGTACGCCTGACGACCCCTATCGCGTCTATACGGCAGCCGACCTGCAGGGCGTCTATAAAACGGGTTACTACAAGATGATGAACGACATCGACCTGACAGAATGGATTGCAGAGAACAACCCGACAGGCGGCTGGGTCTCCATCGGTCGCAACAGTGGCGAAGCCACCTACTTCGACGGCGACGGCCACACTGTGACGGGTCTCTGGGTGGAATCGACAGATGACTACACTGGCCTCTTCTCCAACTACTCCACCGGCGAAATCTCGAACCTCACCGTCCGCATCGCCGAAGGCAAGAAGGTGAAAGGCGGCGACTACACGGGCGGTCTCATCGGACGTAATGCCAACGGTAAGATTGAGAACTGCGCCGTCTATGGCAAGGTGGAAGGAACGCTGCACGTGGGCGGCATAGCCGGTATCGTGGAACACAGCAATCAGACAAGCCTCAACTTCGAGGGTACAGTCAGCACGAACGCAAGCAATGCCTTTGCCGGCGGTATCGTCGGTTACTCACCCTCGACGCTGGGCACATCTACATTCAACCGATGTGAGGCAATAGCTACCGTGAACGCCACAGGCACAGCCTCCTGTGTAGGCGGTGTAGCTGGAGCAATCTATGGCGGAACCATGGAGAAATGCCATGCCGAGACGTCACTGACCGTTACAGGCGCCGACAGCTATGTAGGTGGTCTGGTCGGCTGGAGCAGCTTCGCCATCGGCAGCAGCTATACGACAGGTTCATTGACGGCTTCCGGCAGCAACAGTTACACGGGCGGCCTCGTGGGCTGGAGCGAGGGCCCTGTAAGCAACTGCTATAGCATGGCCACAACGACGGGCACACAATACACGGGTGGCCTAGTGGGCTATGCCAAATCATCAACCATCGACAAATGCTTCGCCCGCGGCGATGTCTATGGCGTACTCTATGGCGCCGGACTGGTTGCCGAACTGGAAGGTGCAGGTGCCACGGCAACCAATAGCGTAGCCGCCAACCACATTCTGAATCTTTCCGCTCAGTCATCGTGGGGCAGCCGTGTCATCGGCGGCTTCAAAGACGGAGCTCCAACGCCCGACGAAAGCAACTACGCCCTCAGCACCATGCAGGTATCGTTGAACAACAAGCCCCAGACCAAGACCGACGATATAGTGGAAGGTATAGCCAAGACAGAAGCTGAACTTCAGACCGCAGCCACCTATACTGGCCTTGGCTGGAATCTCAATACCATTTGGGCAATCGAAGAGGGAGAGGTTTATCCCTATCTGCTTTGGGAAGTGGACGTCAACCCTGTAACCAGCATTAGCCTGGACAAAACGACCCTACTTATTGCCGTTGGAAAGAGTGTGGTTCTTGAAACAAGCATTCAGCCGATGGGAGCCACGAACAAACGGCTCAACTGGTCAAGCAGCAATAACAATATAGCAATTGTAGAAAACGGAACGGTGACAGCAGTTGCCGTAGGCTCAGCTACCATTACGGCCACATCGACAGACGGCAGCAACGTTAGTGCAAGCTGCGAGGTTACTGTCGTGGCCAACAAGGATGAAGCCATTGCCGAACTGCAGGCCATCGTTGACCAAGCCCAACAGCTCTATGACAATAGTACCGAGGGTGAGGACATCGGTCAGTATGCCGTAGGTGCCCGTGCCGCACTACTTGCGACCATTAACAGCGTGAGAGCGAACATCTCAAGTACGATGGAAGAAAGCATGATCACTCAGTGCACAGCAGACATCAACGCCGCAATAGAATTGTTTGAGAGCCGAAAGGTGACAGCCGGTGAGGACACCAATATTTCGCAGCTAGACAACACAATTTATATAGAAAAAGTGGAAGCACGCGTTGGACAAACGCTGACCCTTTCCGTCAAGATGAAGAACACCGTTGAGGCAGAAGGATTCCAATTTGATCTGTACCTGCCAGAAGGTGTGAACGTAGCAACAGATGAAGATGGCTATCCTCTTGCATCCCTTAGTACAGCACGTACGACCGCTGCAAGGACAAATCACTTTGACTCGGATTTCAAACTTGATGGAGCCTTAAATATCCAAGCTTACTCATCAAGAGGCTATACTATCAATGGCAACGATGGAGAGGTGGCTCTTGTTACTATCACGGTATCCAGCACCATTGAGGCAGGCGAATATCCCATCATTCTTAGGAACATTGCCGTCTCTGACAAGAATTCTGTTGCCTATACAGTGGATTATGTGAAAACCACTCTCAACATTTCCTCCTTTAAAACTGGTGATGCCAACAACGATGGGACCGTGAACGTGGGCGACCTGACTGCCATCGCTCACTACATCCTGGAAAGACCTGATCCTACGTTCAAGTTCCAAGCTGCCGACGCAAACGAAGATGGAAAAGTAAATGTGGGTGACTTGACAGCAGTTTCGCACATCATCATTTGGGGAACCATCCAGCGACCAGAGGCTGCACCGAAAAAAAGAGTCATTCAAACCATTGAACCTGATTAATCAAAAGTAAAAGTAGAAACAAACAATAACAATAATAACTGATAAAATATGAAAAAGTATTTTTCTATGATGCTGGCCTTTTGCACAGCGCTTACGATGCACGCAGAAGTGACGGACATCACCACTCTTGACAACGTCGTTTACATCAACCCCATCACGGCTCTTGCTGGAACCCAACAGACACTGTCTGTCAAAATGAAAAATACCATTGTAGCAGAGAGCTTCGGCTTTGACCTCGTGCTGCCCGAAGGATTCACCGTTGCAATGGACGATGACGGCTTCCCCCTGGCGTTCCTCAGTACAGAACGCACGAATTCCAACAAAACGAATCATTTTGATGCTGACTTCAAGTTGGACGGTTCGCTGAATATCCAGGCCTTTTCCACACGTGAGGATGGCACAATCAGCGGCAACGACGGCGAAGTAGCCCTGATTGTGATAGACATTGCTCCGACCGTAAACAACGGCACCTATCCTGTCCTGTTAAAGAACATTGCCATTGCCGACCAGAATTCTGTGACCTATACCACAGACGAGGTAGAAACGGCCATCACCATTGACGGCGTCGCGGACACGCGAATTGTACTTAGTGAAACATCTGCATCAATTCCTGAGGGCACAACCGAAGCCGTTGAACTGCTCGTAAAGCGTACCATCAAGTCTGATACATGGAGCACGCTCTGCCTGCCGTTCAGCATGACAGAGGATCAGCTTACGGCAGCTTTCGGCGATGACGTGCAGCTGGCAGAGTTCATTGACTATGATGCGGAATATGATGGCGACGCTGTAACATCTATTTCCGTGAATTTTGAAAACGTGAACTTGAGCAATGGACTTGAGGCCAACTGGCCCTATCTGATAAAGGTTTCAAACCTTGTGGAAGAGTTTTCGCTGACGGCTAAAGTAGAGCCGGACGAGGATGCCGCAGTGGCTGAATACGACAATGGCTTAACGGGAAAACGTCGTGTGGTTTGGGGACAGTTTATCGGCACACTCCACGCTGGAGATGAGATTCCTAATATGAATCTATTTATCAGCGACAATAACTTTTACTATTCAACAGGCAATACCACCATTAATGCCTTCCGCGCATATCTGTGGTTTGATGATAAACTAAGTGATACGGCAAGCGCCAATGGCATTTCTCTGAGAATAGGCGGTGAATCCACCCATGTGGATGGCATAACGACTACGGCAGAAAGGAATGTCTATGACCTTAGCGGACGCAAGCTACTTTCTGACAAGAACCTTGAAAAAGGTGTCTATATCATGAACAGCAAGAAAGTTGTCGTAAAGTAAATCAAACAATAAGCCCAATTAAAAAATATAGCAAAAATGAAAAAGAATTATATTGAACCTGCAATCTGTGTGTACCGCGTCGAGGAATCCATGCCCATAGCAACCAGTCCTGGCATTACCAGTGAAAAAGGAATTGGCTGGGGCGGATATGATAACACTGGACGCCCCGCAGATGCAAGAGAGCGCAGAAGAAACGGCTTCCGCAACGAGTGGTAAGCGCGTTACACGTCAGCAGATATCCTATTAATAGAAATCTCCCCGCCTTGGTTTTTCGGTGCCAAGGCGGGGAGAATGATTTTCAAATTACTAAAAACTCAGAGTGTATTCATCTCCATCCTTGAAAGCATTGCTTTCCTCGTGTAGGTGTAGGTAAGGAAAATGTCGCCTTTTTCTGTCGGCTTCAACTCATAGGCATAGCGATGGCTATTGACTGCATGGGGATATTTACTTATTTTGTGGCCTTTCATGTCATAGCAGCTTATTTTCGTTGTCAATGAGTGGGTATTATCTGACATCAGAATGACAATATCAAAGAATAATGTTTTTTCATCGCAGTGAAAAGAGTTAATCATTGCAATGAAAAGAGTTAATCATTGCAATGAAAACAATCTTTCATTGCGATGAAAATTTTCTATCCCTTGATTCTGCACAGAAAACGAACCTTTTACGCATGGCAGAAATAAGCCTTTTTCAGATAGGAGAATGACCTCCCCTTTCAACCTAAATCTAAAGACTGATTTGGGGTTAACGAAAAATTACGTGAGATCGGTATAAGAAAGTTGTCGAAAAAGCTGTAGGAGTGCGGTATTCCTATGAATGCTTTCGCATGCGTATGAATAGTTCGGTCAGAGGTATGTCATCGCGCCTCACGTTGACAATCAGCAAAAAAGCGAACGTTTCCCCTTCTCCTGAAAAAACCGATGGCATTAGGATTATTTGCCCACCTTAGGCAAATAATCCTAATCGTCCTCGTATTACGCAAAAAACTTCGTGCACGATGACATACCTCTGATCAAACTTTTTTTTAGGAGAACACCCTGCCATCCGTCACCTACCGACAAAACAGGGACGACAGGCTGCTTTTCTCCGTAATCCATTTGCAATCCGCACCTGCCTTACAGCGTTAAACTTTAATTTTGTAGCGTTTAACGTTAATTTTGCGACGTCAAACGCAGGCGAAATAGAGTTTAACTCTACAGAATTAATATCAAACGTTACGGAGTATTGCCAAAACCTTTTTTCACTTTTTATATGCCGAGGGCGGTTTTCCATGTGGAATAGTCGGCGCCGGAGGGAGTGGAGTGACGGGTTGTGAAACGGCGATTGCTCGTACAAAGTGGCGTTTGCTGAGTGGTTTTCTTTTTAACCCGTCACTACAACTTGAAGAATGAAAGATGGAGAAATGAAAACTGTAAGTAGATTTTGACATATAATGTCTGACTTTGCGCGCATAGAGTTTGATTCTATTTAGATAGCGTTTGATTCTGAGCTCGTAGAATCAAACGTTGTGGAAATAACGTTTGATAATAACCGTAAGCGGCAGGCTCGAAATAGGCCAAAGTAGTGACGGGTTGAAAAGAAAACCGCCCAGCAGCGAAGAGTTTGTTATAGGAAAAGAGGGTATGCGACCCGTCACTATCAAGACATGAAAGTCTCTCCTATCTTGGTCACATCGCACCAACGCGGAGAAAAGACTTTATATGCCGAGGGCGGTTTTCCAGGAGGAGTAGTCGGCACCTGCGGGATAGGTAAGGCGGACGGTGGAAGGAGGTATGCCGATGAATACGTCGTCTTCGAGATGAGGGGCGATTGAGGCATGACAATCTATGTGGAGCAAGGCAGTACAGTATTCAAAGGCTTCCATGCCAACTTCAGTGAGCGTAGAGGGAAGGGTGACCGCTTGCAGGGAAGAGCAGTCATGAAAAGCACACATTTCGATTTGAGTGACGCCCTCGGGGATGAAGATTTCCTTCAACGAATGGCAATCGGAAAAAGCAGACGTCTCTATTTCTTTCAACCCTTCGGGAAGATTGATGCGGACGAGGGCTTCACATTCGGCAAAAGCATAGGCTTTTATATATTTGATGTCACCCAGAATAGTACAAGAGTGGAGGCCGGAACAATAGCAGAACAATTCGCCTTCGATGCTGGTGACACCCCGAGGTAGTACGATTTCCTGCAAATGGCTGCATCCCCAAAAAGCGGCACTTCCGATGGAGGTGAGCCTTTCAGGTAAGACAATCGCTGTCAGAGCGGGACAGCGATCGAAGGTGTAGTTTCCAATGGACGTGCAGCTTTCTGGCAAACTGATGGAAGCCAGAAGCGGACAGTCGCGGAAAGCGCAGTTGCCGATATGGGTAATGCCCTCCCCTATTTCTACGCTGCGCAGGCTATCGCGATACTCCAGCCAGGCTTCAGGCATACCTTCGCGACGGAATCCCTTCATGCGGCCATTACCTGAAATGGTGAGCTCCCAAGTTGTCATGTCAAGCGTCCACGACAAGGTGTCATTGTCAAAGATAAGGATGTCAGACACCAGTTCATGAGGAGGCTCAGACGCACCTTTCCGAAGGATGAACCCCAATCCCACACCTATCAAAATCAGCAAGGCAGCAACAGCCAGTACAAGAGTCGGATTCTTTTTCCATTTATTCTCTTTATTCGTATTTGTCCCTCCCCGCAAGTTTGATTTCACATTGTTTACAGAATCGTAAATACCAGAAGAAACCCCTTCGGATGGAGCAGCAGAATCCGCTAAAGCGTCTGCCTTGGAAACGAATTCCTTCCACCCTGTATAGCCTGCATAGCGAGCCAAATTAGAAAGGGTGTCCTGACGAGGCGAACTGGTGTTTTTTACATGGCCCCAGATACGCATCAGTGTATAGCTGCTAATGTTCTTCCCTGTCGCCTTTTGTATCTCCAACGCCAGCTCATTGTAATCGACAGGAGATTCTGGTTGACGCCCATAACGCCGCTCAATTTCGGTTTTCAACAGTTGAAGATAATCCATAAGGGTGAAAAATTAAAAAATTAGGAATGAGGAATGAAGAATTAGGAATGAGGAATTAATACTTGAGGTTGAGGTTATCGCAATCTTCGAAAGCACTTTCATCTATTCTTTCCAAAGTGGAAGGCAAAGTGACATGTCGTAGCGCAGTACATCCCTGAAATGTATAATCACTAATGACTCTTACGCCTTCGGGAATGACAATCTCTTCCAAAGAACGACAGTTATCAAAGCAATGCCCTCCTATCTTCAACAACGAAGGGGGCAGCATGATATTTGTGAGATTGTGGCAATGGGCAAAGACGTTACGGTCTAACCACATAATACTATCACTAAGGAACACACACGTGCGGAGACGATAACAGCAGGCAAAGGCTTCAAAACGAATGATCTTAACGCCACTAGGCACCACCATGTTGTTAAGACGGAGACATTCCTTAAAAGCACCGCTACCAATGGAAACAAGACTTTCAGGAAGGGTGACATCCTTGATATTAGAACAGTAGTAGAAAGCATTATTGCCAATGGAGGTCACTCCCTCGTTGACGATGACTCTACGCAAGCTATCGCGGTAGACGAGCCATGCCTCAGCAACGTCATCAATAAGAAAGTCCCTCATACTACCCTTTCCACCAATTGTCAAAGTCCATGATGCCTCGTCGATTATCCACGTAAGGGTATCACCGCCCTGTACGACGATGCCAGACAACAGCTCTCGCGAAGAAGTTTGCTCTGCCTGACGGCTGAAGAACCACAACCCTACACCGAGAAAGATGACAATCGCTGCTACATAAGAAAGGCTCTTCGTCCACTTTCGGGAAGCATTTCGCGTTTTTTGAGCGACTTCCTTTTCTTCCACTTGATGAGTTTGCGTTTGGGAAAGAAAATTGCCCCATCCTGCATAACCCACATAGCGGGCCATAATAGAAAGAGTGTTGATAGCAGGATTGCCATTGTTCTCTACATTCCCAAACAGACGCCTCAGCGTATAGACACTGAGCCGGCTGCCAGTTTGTTGTTCAATGGATGCAGACAATTCCTCAAAATCCGTCTGGCTCCATGGTTCCTTACCATAGCACCGCAGCACCTCTGTCTTCAACTTGTCTAAATGCTCCACGCTTTTTTCCATGCTGCAAATTTACGCATTTTTTCGTCTCGCAATGGCTCGCAAAACACTTTTTCTTTGGTTTGCGAGAGTTTGCGATGGATTGATAAGGAAAAAGCAGGATAAAAAGACTAAAGATTACCGACACTTTGACAAATGTCTTCGCACGTCACGACTCAGCCAACCAAACAAGCTTGTTGGCGCACGCTGCTCCATACGTAATATTTTTAGCAAAAGAAAGAGAAATGTTTGGCGATGTGCGAAAATGTGCGTACCTTCGTGGCCAAATTGCATAAAATGGCTGAAAAAGAAGAGAGCATGGTACTGCGGACGGAGAATCTCGTGAAGCGGTATGGAAAGCGAACGGTAGTAAACAATGTCTCCATCAATGTGAAACAAGGAGAGATTGTTGGGTTGCTTGGCCCAAACGGAGCAGGCAAGACCACCACCTTCTACATGACGACTGGCCTTATCGTTGCTAATGGGGGAAGCATCTACCTCAATGACGAGAACATCACGGGCTTTCCTGTCTACAAACGTGCGCAAAAGGGAATCGGCTATCTTCCGCAGGAGGCCAGCGTATTCCGCAAAATGACGGTGGAGGACAATATCGGCTCTGTGCTGGAGATGCGAAAAGACATCACACGCGAAGAACAGCGAGAGAAGCTGGAGAGCCTGATTGCCGAATTCCACCTTACAAAGGTACGCAAAAACAAGGGAGACCAACTATCAGGCGGCGAACGGAGACGAACGGAGATTGCCCGCTGCTTGGCTATCGACCCGAAGTTCATCATGTTGGACGAACCCTTTGCGGGTGTGGACCCCATTGCCGTCGAGGACATCCAACGGATTGTATGGAGCCTGAAGTACAAGAACATCGGCATCCTGATTACCGACCATAATGTGCAGGAGACGCTCTCTATTACCGACCGAGCCTACCTGCTTTTCGAGGGAAGAATCCTGTTCCAAGGAACACCCGAGGAGCTGTCGCAGAATCCCATCGTATTGGACAAATACCTTGGCAACAGCTTCATCCTACGGAAAAAAGACTTTATGGTAGCACCTGAAGAAGTTAAGAGTTAAGAAAAGAACTATATGCAACACTCCATAAACAGATTCATCTATTTGCTCCTTTTCGTTTCATTCTTTATGACGTTGCCGGCTTTGGCAGGGCCGGCGAGGAAAGGCTTTTTCACGCGGACACAACCCGACGGAACAGAGATTAGGCTGCAGTTGGTAGGCGATGAGCTTGCCCATGCTTTTGCCACTCCAGACGGAAAGCTCATGCGAAGGGAAGCTGACGGGTTTTTCAGAGCTTTCTCAGAGAGTGAAGAAAGAGCCTTTTACAAGTCAGCAAGTCAACGAGTCAACGAGTCAACGAGTCAACGAGGAGGGAGAAGAGCGGCTGCATACCGCATGAACGACTTTCCCAACAAGGGGAACATTCATGGCATTGTGCTTTTGGCAGCCTTTGCTGATGTTCCCTTCAGTACCGACTCAACCAGCATCCACGATTTGCTTGCCGCCCGCTATAATGCGGAGAATTATACCGAAGAATTCAACTATGCCTTCTTCAGCCCTGCCTACGGCGACACTTTCCGTGTGGCTGGCACCATCACCGGTAGTGCACGCGACTATTTCCGTGATCAGTCGTTGAGCAAGTTCACCCCCACTTTCGATGTCTTCGGCCCCATCACACTCGACAACAAGCGCATCTACTATGGCGGAAACGAACGGGATGGCAGGGATTGTAATGCTCCAGGTATGATAAAGGACGCCTGCAGGAAAGCGTATGAACTTGGCCTCACCGATTTCTCCTCGTATGACAACAATGGTGACGGCTATGTCGATTACGTCTATGTGGTCTTTGCCGGAAACGACGAGGCGCAATTCGGCCCTGAGGAAAGCGTTTGGTCACATGCCAATACGCTCTCATCTCCTCTCATGTTGGGCAATATGAAAATAAGCCGGTATGCCTGTTCAAGCGAGTTGCTGATTGATTCGAAGGACATCCCCTACGGCATAGGGACGTTCGTTCACGAATTCAGCCACGTCCTTGGCCTGCCAGACTTCTACAACACGGCGCTTAAGGGCGGCGATACGGATTTCTGTCTGGATTATTGGAGCGTGATGGACTATGGGCTCTATTGCCTGGATGGCTACAATCCCGCAGGCTACACTTCATTCGAACGATATTCCATGGGCTGGATTCCTGCTTATAATCTGAATGAGCCGGAGGACATTACCCTGATGACAACCGACACCGACCCCGTGATGTATCGTACATTTGTCAATGACGACGACACCACTTCGTTTTTTGTTTTCGAGAACATTCAGAAAACTGGGTGGAATGCCGACAAGCCCGACTTTGGGCTGATGATAAGCGGCATCAACTACGATGCCTCGGCCTGGACCAGGAACAGGGTGAACATTAACAAAGAGCAACACCGCTACCACATCTTCCCCGCCAACAACGACTATAGCTACAATAACGAAAGGAACCAGCTGTACGGAAAGAGCAATTTTGAGTTTTCCCCAGAATCCACACCAGCCAGCATTACGCAAATGGGTGACACCTTGTGGAAACCAATCACAAACATCACTCGAGAGGAAAACGGCCCTTGCACTTTCCGTTTCATGGGGGGTAACGACGTTGTCTTCCCGTCACTTGACCCGTCGGCAGGCGAAACGCCCGAGGAACTCTATCGCGTGAACGAACACATCGCTATCGTACGGTGCGCAGGGAGTGTCCGCAAAGTGTTTATCCGATAAAAATGCAAAGAAATCATAATACATCACACATCTTTTCTTTTTTTATAGTATCTTTGCGCCCCCAAACGAAGAAAAAACTCAATCTCAATAAACAGAATGGAAATTACATTGCAGAATGTAAGCGACGTACAAGCCAAGCTTACCGTTAAGTTGGCCCTTGCCGACTATGAAGAAAAAGTGAACAAATCGCTCAAGACCTTCCGTCAGAAAGCAAACATTCCCGGCTTCCGTCCGGGCATGGTTCCCATGAGCCTCATCAAGCGCCAATATGGCACCGCCATCAAGGTGGACGAAATCAACAAGGTGCTGCAAGACGCCCTTTACAACTACATCAAGGAGAATAAGCTGGAAGTGCTCGGCGAGCCCCTTCCCGATGAAGAGCAGCAGAAGAGCATCGACATCGCTAAGCAGGAAGATATGGAGTTTGCCTTCGACCTTGCCATCGCCCCGAAGTTCGACGCTACCGTCACGTCCGAGGACGTTATACCTTATTATACTATAAAAGTAACGGACGAGATGGTCGAAAACCAAGTGAAGATGTACACCAATCGCAACGGCCATTACGACAGCGTCGAAAGCTATCAGACAGGCGATATGGTGAAGGGCATCGTCACCGAATTAGATGCTGACGGCAACCCGAAGGAAGGTGGCATCCGCGCAGAGGATGCCGTCATGCTGCCCGACTACATGAAGGACGAGGAGAGCAAGCGCCTCTTCGACGGAGCCAAGAAGGACGACATCATCACCTTCAACCCCCGCAAGGCTTACGACAATAGCGAAGTGGAACTGACCTCATTGCTCAAGATTTCCAAGGAGCAGGCTGCCGACGTACAGGGTGACTTCACCTTTCAGATTACCGACATCACCCGTTATACGGAAGGCGAGCTGAATCAGGAACTCTTCGACCAGGTGTATGGCGAAGGCAAGGTGAAGGACGAGGCCGACTTCCGTGCTAAGGTAAAAGCCGACATCCAAGCACAGTTCGTTCCCGAAAGCGACTATCGCTTCCTTATCGACGTCCGCGAATACATGATGAACCGCGTGGGCAAGCTACCCTTTGCCGAGGAGTTACTCCGCCGCATCCTCATCAACAACCGCGAGGAGAAGAACACAGAGAAGCTGGAGGAGGAATTCCCCAAGACGCTTGAGGAACTGCAGTGGCACCTCATCAAGGAGGAACTCATCAAGAATGCCGACATCAAGATTGAGCAGAAGGACATCACCGACCAAGCTCGCGAAGCCGTTCGTGCCCAGTTTGCCCAATACGGCATGACCTCTGTTCCCGATGACCTGCTGGACAACTATGCCAAGGAGATGCTGCAGAAGAAGGATAGCGTGGAAGGTCTTGCGGGTCGCGCCCTTGACCAGAAGCTCGTTGCCGCTCTCAAAAAAACAGCTAAACTGAAGAAAAAGAGCGTCAGCGTGGAGGACTTCAACAAACTCTTCGAGAAGAAAGAGGGATGAGAGGAGTAAAGAATTAAAGGTTAAAGGTTAAAGATTTAAGGTTAAAGATTTAAGTTAAGACACAATGGACGATTTCCGCAAATATGCCACCAAGCATTTGGGCATCAACAGTCAGGTACTTGACGACGTCATCCGCTCGCAGGCTCAATACCTCAACCCCTATATTCTCGAGGAGCGTCAGCTCAACGTCACGCAGATGGACGTTTTCTCCCGCCTGATGATGGATCGCATCATCTTCCTTGGCACACCGATTGACGACTACACCGCCAACACCCTGCAGGCTCAGCTGCTGTACCTCGACTCCGTTGATAATGGCAAGGACATCAGCATCTACATCAACAGCCCCGGTGGCAGCGTCCATGCCGGACTCGGCATCTACGACACCATGCAGTTCATCACCAGCGACGTGGCTACCATCTGCACCGGCATGGCTGCCAGCATGGCTGCCGTGTTGCTTGTAGCAGGCAAGGAGGGCAAACGCTCGGCACTCACCCACAGCCGTGTGATGATTCACCAGCCTATGGGAGGCGCGCAGGGACAGGCCAGCGACATCGAAATCACGGCCCGTGAAATCCAGAAACTCAAGAAGGAACTCTATACCATCATCGCCGACCATTCCCACACCCCCTTCGACAAGGTGTGGAGCGACAGCGACCGCGACTACTGGATGACCGCTGAGGAAGCCAAGGAATACGGCATGATTGACGAGGTGCTCACACGGAAAAAACAGTAAAAGAACATTACTGTGCCAAGGAAGAAGAACTACTGCAACTTTTGCGGACGGGAAGAGGGCAACGGCCTTATCTTCCTAGCCGGGATCAACGGCTTCATCTGCAGCGAATGTGTCCAGCAGGCCCATCAGGTCTTGCAGGAGATGGCTGAAAATGAGCAGAAGCAGAAGAATCAGTCGCTTAAGAAGGACGAACTACCCAAGCCTCACGAGATTAAGGAATTTCTCGACCAATACGTCATCGGCCAAGACGAAGCCAAGCGCTACCTCGCCGTCTCAGTCTATAACCATTACAAACGCCTGATGCAGGTCGACAAGGGCGACAGCGTGGAGATTGAGAAGAGCAACATCATCATGGTAGGCCCTACCGGCACAGGCAAGACACTCCTTGCCCGCACCATAGCCAAGATGCTTCGTGTCCCCTTCACCATCGTCGATGCCACCGTCCTCACTGAGGCGGGCTATGTGGGCGAGGACATCGAAAGCATCCTCACTCGTCTGCTCCAAGTGGCAGACTACGACGTAAAAGCTGCCGAACGCGGCATTGTTTTCATCGACGAGATTGACAAGATAGCCCGCAAAAGCGACACGCCCAGCATCACCCGCGACGTCAGCGGCGAGGGCGTACAACAGGGATTGCTCAAACTGCTCGAGGGAAGCGTCGTTCTCGTTCCTCCACAGGGCGGACGCAAACATCCCGAGCAGAAGATGATTCCCGTCAACACGCAGAACATCCTCTTCATCTGCGGAGGCGCCTTCGACGGCATCGAGCGAAAAATTGCCCAGCGCCTCAACACCCACGTCGTTGGCTACGGCAATGTGCAGAACGTGTTCCGTCTTGACAAAGACAACATGCTCCAGTACATTGCACCGCAAGACCTTAAAGCCTACGGACTGATACCCGAGATCATCGGCCGTATGCCTGTGCTCACCTATCTGGAGCCTCTGTCGCGCGAAGCGCTGCGCAACATCCTCACTGAGCCGAAGAACGCCATCATCAAGCAATACATAAAGCTCTTTGAGATGGACGGCGTGAAGCTCACCTTCGCCCCCGAAGTTTATGACTTCATCATTGACAAAGCCATCGAGTACCGCCTCGGTGCCCGTGGCCTGCGCTCCATCGTCGAGACCATCATGATGGAAGCGATGTTCGACATTCCTTCCACGCGGAAAAAGACCTTCAACGTTACGCTTGACTACGCCAAGTCGCAACTTGAAAAGGCAAACCTGAACCGGCTGAAAGCGGAATAGAAGGCTTTCTCCTCCTTTTTTTGCCTTGAAAACGGAAAAAATGCGCCCTGGGGCACATTTTTTTTAAAAAACATTTGCAAGTTTCAAAAGGATGTGCTTAACTTTGAAAAATGAAACTTAGAAAGTGACGTTTTGAAGACTAAAGAACGACGAAGATGGACGATGCAACCCTGAACGAAGAAACCACGGAGAAGACCCCGACAAAGGCTACGAAGAAAGCGCCCGCAAAAGCCGAGACAAAGGCTGATGCAGATCCTGAAAAGAAGGCTGCGAAGAAAGCTCCGGCAAAGGCCGAGACAAAGAAAGCTCCGGCGAAGGCTAAGACTAAAACTGAGGACGAGACTAAGGTTAAGGCTAAGGTTGAAACCAAGGCTGAGCCCAAGAAAACGAAGAAAGTCTCAGAGAAAAAGACTAAAGAGGAAAACAAAGCAATGGCAATAGCTGAGGTGCCCCAACCAGCCACGGAGCCTCAGGAGCCGATGCCCCAACCAGCCACGGAGCCTCAGGAGCCGATGCCGCAGCCCGCTGAAGAGCCCCAAGTGCCTGCAGCGGAGCCAGCAATGGAGCCTGCACATTTAAAGAGCTACGACCGTGCCTCGCTGTCGAAGCTGCTAAAAAACTACTTCGGCTTCGACACCTTCAAGGGCGATCAGGAAGCCATCATCCAAAATGTCCTCAACGGCAACGACACGTTTGTGCTGATGCCCACCGGCGGAGGCAAGAGCCTCTGCTATCAGCTGCCGTCGCTGCTCATGGACGGCGTAGCCATCGTCATCTCGCCCCTCATCGCCCTGATGAAAAACCAAGTCGATGCCATCCGCAACTACTCTGAGGAGGACGGCGTGGCCCACTTCATCAACTCGTCGCTCAACAAAGCCGCCATCGACCAAGTGAAGGAAGACATCGTCAGCGGCAAGACCAAACTGCTCTACGTCGCCCCCGAATCGCTGACGAAGGAAGAGAACGTCGAATTCCTTCGCACTGTGCACATATCGTTCTATGCCATCGACGAAGCCCACTGCATCAGCGAATGGGGACACGATTTCCGTCCTGAATACCGCAAGATTCGCCCCATCATCGACCAGATAAGCCGTGCGCCCATCATTGCATTGACGGCCACCGCTACCAACAAGGTGCGCGACGACATCAAGAAAAACCTTGGCATCCCCGATGCCCACGATTTTAAATCTTCCTTCAACCGCCCCAATCTTTACTATGAGGTACGCCCAAAAACTAAGAATGTTGATCGTGACATCATCCGCTTCATAAAGGCTAATGCCGGCAAATCAGGAATCATTTACTGCCTGTCGCGTAAGAAAGTAGAAGAGCTTGCCGAAATCCTCCGTGCCAATGACATTCCCGCCGCCGCCTACCACGCCGGCATGGAGTCTGCCGTCCGCACCCAGACGCAGGACGATTTCCTCATGGAGAAGATAGACGTTATCGTAGCCACCATCGCCTTCGGCATGGGCATCGACAAGCCCGACGTCCGCTACGTCATCCACTACGATATCCCCAAGAGCCTCGAAGGCTACTATCAGGAGACCGGCCGAGCCGGACGCGATGGCGGCGAAGGACAATGCATTGCCTTCTACAGCAGCAAAGACCTTCAGAAACTCGAGAAATTCCTCGAGGGAAAGCCCATTGCCGAGCAGGACATCGGGCGCCAGCTCCTCCAGGAGACTACCGCCTACTGCGAGTCCAGCGTCTGCCGCCGCAAGATGCTGCTCCACTACTTCGGCGAGGACTATCCCGAAGAGAACTGCTGCAATTGCGACAACTGTCTCAACCCCAAGAAGCGTGTCGAGGCGCAGGACGAGCTTTGCTCTGTCATCGAAGCCGTGTTGGCCGTCAAGGAGAACTTCAAGGCCGACCATATCATTGAGATTCTCATCGGCAAGGAGACAAGCGAGATTGTCGCTCACGGCCACGACGAACTGGAAATGTTCGGTGTCGGCTCACCCGATGAGGAGAAGATGTGGAGCGCCGTCATCCGTCAAGCTCTCATCGCCGGCTATCTGGCCAAGGATGTGGAAAACTACGGTCTTATCAAGGTTACCAAAGCCGGGCACGAGTTCCTCGACCACCCCGTCTCATTCCAAATTGTGGAGGACAAGGACTTCGAAGAAGAGGCTGCCGAGGATGCCCCCATGCATGGTGGCGCCGCAGCCGTCGACCCCGTGCTCTACAGCATGCTGAAGGTGCTGCGCAAGAAGCTCTCCAAGAAACTCGCTCTCCCGCCCTACGTCATCTTCCAAGACCCATCGCTGGAGGCCATGGCCACCACCTACCCCATCACCCTCGAGGAGCTGCAGAACATCCCCGGTGTCGGTGCAGGCAAAGCCAAACGCTATGGGCAGGAGTTCATCGACCTCATCAAACGCCACGTCGATGAGAATGAGATTGAACGCCCCGAAGACCTCCGTGTACGTACCGTCGCCAACAAGTCGAAACTCAAAGTGAGCATCATCCAGAGCATTGACCTCAAGGTGGCACTTGACGACCTCGCCGTCTCGAAGGGCATGGAGTTCGACGAACTGCTCGACGAGGTGGAGTCCATCGTCTACAGCGGCACCAAGATCAACATCGACTACTTCCTGAATGAAGTCATCGACGAGGAGCACCTTGAGGATATATACGAATATTTCAAGGAGTCCGAGACCGACTCGCTCTCGGTTGCTCTCGATGAATTGGGCGACGACTATACCGAAGAGGAAATCCGCCTCGTCCGCATCAAATTCCTCTCCGAATTGGCAAACTAACGATTTGTGGAAAATCACAGGAGTAAAGAGTTGGGTATTAAGGGTTAAGGAAAAAATCTGATATGCTGGACGCTGCATTCAAATCTTTCTTAACACTTAATCCTTAACTAAAATATATCTTAATTATAATAAGGATGAAACCTTCTATTCCCAAGGGGACGCGCGACTTCTCCCCGGCCGAAATGGCAAAGCGCAACTATATATTCGACACCATCCGCCGTGTGTTCTACACCTACGGCTTCCAGCCCATCGAAACCCCCGCTATGGAGAACCTCTCCACCCTTATGGGCAAGTACGGCGAGGAGGGCGACAAGCTACTCTTCAAGGTGCTCAACTCAGGTAACTTCTTAGAAAAGATTGAAGATTCAAGATTGAAGATGGAAGATTCCCCCAACCAAGCGAGCGACGCTCAGACGACATCCCCTTCTTCCACTTCCCTTAATCGCCTTGCGGCGCAGCTGTGCGAGAAGGGGTTGCGCTACGACCTCACGGTACCCTTTGCCCGCTACGTAGTCATGCATCGCGATGAAATCACTCTGCCCTTTCGTCGTTTCCAAATGCAGCCCGTTTGGCGTGCTGACCGTCCCCAGCGCGGACGCTATCGCGAATTCTACCAATGCGATGCCGACATTGTCGGCACCGACTCGCTGCTCTGCGAAGTCGATCTCGTGCAGATGATTGACACCGTATTCCGCGCCCTCGGCATCCGCGTTGCCATCCACATCAATAACCGCAAGATCCTCTCTGGGATTGCCGAAGTCATTGGCCAAGCCGATAAGCTCATCGACATCACCGTCGCCATCGACAAACTGGATAAGATAGGTCTTGAGAACGTCAATGCCGAGCTCGCTGAGAAGGGTCTCCCCGCCGATGCCATCGCGAAGCTGCAGCCCATCATCCTTCTTAACGGCACCGACGACGAGAAACTCGCTACCCTACGCAGCACTCTCGCAAGCAGCGAGACTGGCCTCCGTGGCATTGAGGAGACAGAGTTCATACTTAAGAACATCCATGCCCTCCAACTGCAATCCGCTGTCATCCTCGACCTCACCCTAGCGCGCGGTCTCAACTACTACACGGGTGCCATTTTCGAAGTTAAGGCCCTCGATGCCGAGATGGGCAGCATTTCCGGCGGCGGACGCTACGACAACCTCACGGGTATCTTTGGTCTCCCGGGCGTTAGCGGCGTGGGTATCTCCTTCGGCGCCGACCGCATCTACGACGTCCTCACCCAGCTCGACCTCTTCCCCTCTGAGGCCACCGAGGGCACCCGCGTGCTGTTCGCTTGCTTTGGCTCTGCTGAGGCCACCTGGTGTCTACCCATTGTCAGCCGTCTTCGTCAGGCCGGCATCGCCACGGAACTCTATCCCGATGCCGCCAAGATGAAGAAGCAGATGTCCTATGCCAACGCCCGCGACATCCCCTACGTCGTCATTGTCGGCGAGACGGAGATGCAGAGCGGCAACCTAACAGTCAAGGACATGCGCTCTGGCACACAGGCGACCCTCACCCCCGACGAACTTTTGGAGAAACTGAACGTTTGTCCCCAGTATGCAGATGGTCATTGTGACTGATCACGATAACAGCGAGTATGGAAAAAAATGGACTTCAAGGTATTCGGCAAAGAGGGAGCGCCATCGCTGCTGCTGATTCCCGGATTGGGAGTATCGTATGAGATATTCCTTCCATTAATTGATCTGCTGAACGATAAGTTTCGGATTATTGCCGTTCAGGTGGACGGTTTTACTCTTGGAGCTTATTCCCGCTTTACTTCTATTGACGACCAAGCGACTCAAGTGATAGCCTACATTAAGGAACAATTAAATGGCCGTTTGGACTGTGCCTATGGTTTGTCTCTGGGTGGAAAGATTCTCTCCCGAGTACAAGAACGCCATGAAGTCACCATTCTTCACTCCATTTTGGATGCCGCCCCGTTGCTGCCTTTACCGAAATGGCTGGTGGGACCGCTCCGTTATTATCAGTGCTTAAATGTGTGGACTTGCTATCACTGGACGGGTTTTTGGCGTTGGGTATTCCATTCCCACTATTTCGATGTCCTTCTGGACGAATGCCGGAAGGTCTATCCCTACGGCGGCGGGAAGGCCGTCCTGGATGGCTACAAATCCGTCTATACAAACAAATTGGAGGCGATTCATGGAGCTGATATCCATTACTGGTACGGGACGCTGGAAGCTTTTGCCGCCAAGCCGCAAGCGGAACATCTGAAGAAGATTTTCCCTGACGTACACATCGAAGTCTTCCCTAAGATGAACCATGGTCAACTGCTGGTGAATCATCCTGAAGAGATTGCTAAACGAATTGTTGACATTGTATGAGAAGTATTCAACCCCCTTCTACTCGGACAGCCCCTTATTCTACGCCAACAGTCCCCTATTCTGCGCCGACAGCCCACTATTCTGACGGCACAGCCCACTGGGCTAATCGATAAAAACAGGCCGTTTATCCCTTCTCCTTTCCCTCTTTTTTGCTGTTTTTCGGAGGAGAAAAAAAGTTATCCACAATAGGGAATAAAAATCGCCGTTTCGCTTGCAAATGCGAACGGGCTGTAGTATATTTGCACCCACATCAACCCAAAATCATATAACTAAAAGAAACAATGTCTGAAAGCAAACGGATAAAAACAGCTTTGGTCTCGGTGTATCACAAGGACGGGCTGGATACCATCGTCCGACGACTGCATGAGGAGGGCGTTACCTTGCTCTCAACAGGCGGCACGCAGACGTTCATCCGCGGCCTGGGCATCCCCTGCCGCGCAGTGGAGGATCTCACAGGCTACCCATCCATTCTGGGCGGGCGCGTGAAGACGCTCCATCCAAAGGTATTTGGCGGTATCCTGGGACGCCGTGACGACGAGGGCGACCGCGCCCAAATGGTGGAATACGACATCGAGGACATCGACCTCGTCATCGTTGACCTCTACCCCTTCGCCGAGACGGTGGGGCGCGGAGCATCGGAGAGCGACATTATCGAGAAAATCGACATCGGCGGCATCAGCCTCATCCGCGCAGCAGCCAAGAACTTCCGCGACGTAGTCATCGTAGCCAGCAAGGCGCAGTACCAGCCGCTGGCGGACATTCTGGAGAAGCGCGGCGCCATCACCACGTTGGAGGAGCGCCGCTGGTTTGCCAAGGAAGCCTTTGCCGTATCAGCTGATTACGACACCACTATTTTCAATTGGTTCGACGGCGACGAGCACTCAGCCTTCCGCGCTAGCATCAACGGCTGCAAGCAGTTACGCTACGGCGAGAACCCCCACCAGAAAGGCATTTTCTACGGCGACTTTGAGGAGATGTTTGACCAGTTGCACGGCAAGGAAATCAGCTACAACAACCTGCTGGACATCCACGCAGCGGTGGAACTGATTGACGAGTTCGATGACACGACGTTCGCCGTGCTGAAGCACAACAACGCTTGTGGCGTGGCAACACGTCCGACGTTGCTCGAGGCGTGGACCGATGCGCTGGCCGGCGACCCCGTGAGCGCCTTCGGCGGCGTGCTCATCACCAACCGCGCCATCGACCGCCAGACGGCCGAGGAAATCGGAAAGATATTCTTCGAGGTCGTCATTGCCCCTGACTACGACGTGGACGCGCTGGAGATTCTCGGCCAGAAAAAGAACCGTATCATCCTCGTCCGTAAGGAGACAGAGAAGCCGCGCTGGCAGTTCCGCTCGGTACTGGACGGCGTACTAGTGCAGCAGAAAGATCTCTACACCGAAACGCCCGACGACTGCAAGCCCGTCACCACCACGCTGCCTACGGCAAAGCAGGTGGAGGACATGCTGTTTGCCAACAAGATTGTGAAGCACAGCAAGAGCAACGCCATCGTGTTGGCACGCGACGGCCAACTGCTGGCCAGCGGCGTGGGACAGACATCGCGCGTCGATGCTCTTAAGCAAGCCATCCAGAAGGCGCGTTCGTTCGGCTTCAGCCTCGACGGGGCCGTGATGGCCAGCGACGCCTTCTTCCCCTTCGGCGACTGCGTACAGTTGGCTCACGAAGCCGGCATCACAGCCGTCATACAACCTGGCGGCTCGGTGCGCGACAGCGAGAGCGTCGACTACTGCAACGAACATGGCGTAGCTATGGTGATGACCGGCATACGTCATTTCAGACACTAAAGAAGATCAACAAGTCAATAAGTCTAAAAGTCAAATTAACATGGGATTGTTCTCTTTCACACAAGAAATTGCGATGGACCTTGGCACCGCCAATACCATCATCCTGCATAATGGCACTATTGTCGTCGACGAACCCTCCGTCGTGGCCATCGACCGCAAGACGGACAAGATGATTGCCGTGGGCGAGCGTGCCAAGCTGATGCACGAAAAGACGCACGACAACATCCGCACCGTGCGTCCCCTGCGCGACGGCGTGATTGCCGACTTCTTTGCCTGCGAACAAATGATGCGCGGCCTCATCAAGATGGTCAATCCGAGGAACAGAGTCTTCTCGCCCTCACTGCGCATGGTTATCGGCGTGCCGTCAGGCTCAACGGAAGTGGAGCTGCGTGCTGTGCGCGACTCTGC
>DBYJ01000030.1:55002-71583 GCA_002309805.1 Bacteroidales bacterium UBA1189
GCATCGTCAGCAACAAGTCCATCAAGGTGGCAGGCGACAACTTCACCGAGGACATCCAGGAGTACATGAGCCGCCAGCATAACGTGAAGGTGAGCGAACGTATGGCAGAGCGTATCAAGATTCACGTGGGCTCGGCATTGACCGACCTCGAGGAGAACGCGCCGGAGGAGTACATCGTCCACGGCCCCAACAAAATCACCGCTCTGCCCATGGAGGTGCCCGTCTGCTATCAGGAGATTGCCCACTGCCTTGATAAGTCGGTGGCGAAGATTGAGACCGCCGTGCTGGCAGCGCTGGAGAACACCCCGCCCGAAATCTATGCCGACATCGTGAAGAACGGCATCTACCTCGCCGGCGGTGGAGCACTCCTCAGGGGACTCGACAAGCGTCTGACGAACAAAATCAACATCCCCTTCCACGTGGCCGACGACCCGCTGCACTGCGTAGCACGCGGCACTGGCGTGGCACTGAAGAACGTCGATCGCTTCTCCTTCTTGATGCGATAAGCCACCCGCTTTTCGCCATCGCTATCGCCATAGCCTTCGCCATCGCTCATGAAGGGTCTGCTGGAGTTTTTCTACAAGCACAATCATTGGCTGTTGTTCCTCCTGCTGGAGGGCATCAGTTTGTTCTTGTTGTTCACGTTCAACGACTATCAGGGTCGTGTGTGGATGACGTCGGCAGGCACCGTGACGGGCGGCGTACTCGAAGCGGGGCAGCGCGTCACCGGCTATTTTGGGCTGACGGCTGAAAACCGCCGCTTGGCTGAGCAGAATGCGGCACTGGAGGAACAAGTGTTCGGACTGCGGCAGATGCTTGACAGCATTGCCCTCGACCACCTGACCGCCGAGACGGAGAACGAATGGCCCTTCTCCGTCGTCCCCGCCACCGTGATTGAGAACAGCACCGGCAAACCCAACAACTTCATCACTATCAACAAGGGCACGCTGGATGGCATCAACCCCGACATGGGCGTCATCAGCAGCGACGGCGTGGTGGGTGTCACCTTCAGATGTTCGGCTCACTACACTCTCGTCCTCCCTATTCTGAACAGCAAGAGCAACCTCAGTTGCAAGGTACGTCCCGGTGATTCATTCGGATACCTCGAGTGGCGTGGCGTCGATGCACGCAATGCCCAGCTGTGCGACGTGCCCCGCTATGCCGACATCAGCGTGGGCGACACCGTAGTTACCAGCGGTCATTCGGCCTTTTTCCCCGAGGGGCTGATGGTGGGTATTGTCGCAGCCATCGAGCCGTCCGCCGACAACCTGTCGAACGACATCTCCGTCCGTCTCGCCACCTCGTTTGCCCGCCTCAAGCACGTCTTCGTCATTGGCAACACGGGTGCCGACGAACGAAGAGAATTACTCAAGGAAGCCACCGAAAAGACTGAATAGATGCCCTAATCCCAGACGCAGCCATGTACAGTTTCCTCCGCCGCCTCGTCACCTTCATCACCCTCATCCTCGTGCAGGTGTTCATTCTGGACAAGATTCACTTGTTCGGTTATGCCACACCCATGCTGTATGTGTGGTTCATCCTCACGCTGGGAACTGACGAAGGGCGAAACAAGACGATGCTGTGGGCATTTGCCATGGGTTTGGCCATTGACTTCTTCGGCAACACGTTCGGCATCCATGCAGCCTCCGCTACCCTGTTGGCATTCGTCCGCCCCGCCCTGATACGGCTTTTCTTCATCCGCAACGACGGCGAAACGTTTGTCCCCGGCATCCAGTCAATGGGAGCAGGAGCCTTCCGCGGCTATGCACTGCTGGGCATTTTGCTGCACCACATTGTTGTATTCGTTCTCGAGTACTTCTCCTTTGACTACCTTGTGCCGATGGCCATCAGCCTGGGCAGCAGCGTGGTGCTGACGATGCTGTTCGTCATGGCCGTTGAACGCATCTTCGGACATCGGTCATGAGCGGAGGCGGCGACAACAGCATGAAGGACGACTTCCGGTACGACCGGCGGCGATGGGTAATCGTCGGCATCGTGATAGCCGTCATCGCCATATACACCGGACGGTTGTTTTCCTTGCAGATACTGAACGACGAGTACAAGGAGAACGCCGCCAACAATGCCTTCCTCAACAAGACCATCTACCCCACCCGTGGCGTCATCTACGACCGTGAGGGTCGTCTGCTGGTGTTCAACCAGCCTGCCTACGACGTCATGGTCTGCATGCGCAACGTCCATCATCTGGACACCCTGGCGCTGTGCGAAGCCCTTGACATCAGCCGCCAGCAATTCGACCGCCGCATGGCTGACATCAAGAACACCACCCTCAACCCAGGCTACTCAAGCTACACCGATCAAGTGTTCCTCAGCCAGCTGACGGTGGAGGACTGTGCGCGGCTCACCGAGCAACTCTACAAGTTCCCCGGCTTCAGTACCCGTCTGCGCACCATCCGCCAGTACAACTATCCCAACGCCGGCCATGTGCTGGGCGACCTGGGCGAGGTATCGAAAAAGGAGATGGCCGCCGACGACTACTACAGCCGCGGCGACTTCATCGGCAAGCAAGGCGTAGAGAGTTTCTATGAAAAGGAACTGCGCGGCGTGAAGGGACGTGAAATCCTGCTCCGCGATGCCCACGGACAAATTAAGGGCCACTACATGGATGGCGCCGAGGATGTCCCCGCCGTGCCCGGCAAGAACCTCCACCTCAGCATCGACATGGAGTTGCAGGCGCTGGGTGAACGGCTGATGGAGAATAAGATAGGCAGCATCGTTGCCATCGAGCCCTCGACGGGCGAAGTGCTCTGCATGGTCTCCTCACCCACCTTCGACCCCCGCGACTTGGTGGGGCGCCAGCGCGGCGGCAACCATGTGAAGATGACGCAAGACATCCGCAAGCCCCTCCTCAATCGCGCCATTCAGGGCACCTATCCCCCGGGCTCGACATTCAAGACCTCACAGGCACTCACCTACCTTCAGGAGGGCATCATCACCCCCGAGACCATGCTGCCCTGCACCCACGGCTTCGTCATGGGCGGCCTCCATGTGGGTTGTCACGACGGCAGCACCTCGTGGCGGCTGGTGCCTGCCATCGCCACCTCATGCAACGGCTTCTTCTGCTGGGGACTCTATCGTATGCTGAACGCTCAGAAGTACAGTAACGTGCAGGAGGCAATGACCGTCTGGAAAAACCACATGGTTGACATGGGCTTCGGCTACCGGCTGGGCGTCGACCTCCCCGGCGAGGCGCGCGGCTTCATCCCCAATGCCGACTACTACGACAAAATTTACAAAAAGTCGTGGAAGGGCGTCACCGTCATCAGCATCGCCATCGGACAGGGCGAAGTCACCCTCACCCCTCTGCAGATTGCCAACCTCTGCTCCACCATCGCCAATCGAGGCTATTACATCGCCCCCCACGTGGTGCGTGAGGTCGAGGGCGGCAGCCTCGACAGCCTCTACACCACCCGCCACTACACCACCGTCGACCGCAGCTACTACGATGTCGTCGTCGAGGGTATGCGCGGCGCTGTCACTATGGGCACCTGTCGCCGTGCCGCCAGCCCCGACTACGAGGTATGCGGCAAGACGGGCACCGCCCAGAATCGCGGCAAGGATCACTCCGTCTTCATGGGCTTTGCCCCTAAGGACGACCCCAAGATAGCCATCGCCGTCTTTGTCGAAAACGGCGGCTACGGAGCCGTCTATGGCGTACCCATCGGTGCCCTGATGATGGAAAAGTATATCAACGGACACCTATCGGCCGAGAGCGAAAAGCGAGCCGACGAGTTCCAACATCGCGTTATCAACTATGGCAACACGGAACGGTAGTCTCTGGCGCTCGGTCGATTGGGTTACCATCGTCCTCTGTCTGGTGATGATGGCCTTCGGATGGCTCAGCATCTGTGGCGCCAGCTACGACTTTGGCGCCACCGACCTGCTCAGTTTCAGCAGCCGCACAGGCAAGCAGCTCGTCTGGATAGCCTGCGCCATTGCCGTCGGCATCATTCTGCTCAACATCGAGAAGAAGTACTACGAGATGTACGCCTACATCTTCTACGGCGCCATGCTCTTGCTGCTCATTGTCACCATCTTCATTGCGCCCGACACCAAGGGCAGCCACTCGTGGCTGGTGCTGGGGCCGGTGAAGGTGCAGCCTGCCGAGTTTGCCAAGTCTGCCACGGCGCTGGCACTTGCGCGGCATATCGGGCGCTATGGTTTCACGTTCCAACGCCGTTCTGACGCCATCATCTCCATCGCCCTCGTTGTGGTGCCCATGCTGCTCATCGTGGCGCAGGCCGAGACGGGCTCCGCCCTCGTTTTCCTCGCCTTCTTCCTCGTCCTCTATCGCGAGGGCATGACGGGCTCGTTCCTGCTCATCGGTGTATGTGCTATAGTCTTCTTCGTGGTGGGCATCAGTCAGGCGGGCAACACCCTGCCCCACATCCCCACCGATGTTGGCCTGTTTGCCGTCATGGCGCTCATCCCCATTGTCACGGCCATCATGGTGCGCGTCTATGCCGACGACCGCCGCCGCGCAGGCCTCATTGTCATCATCGCCTTTGCCGTCACCCTCGTCGCCTGCCTTGCCTCGCGCTGGTTCATCCCCTTCAACGTTGGCTGGGTGCAGGTAGGGCTCATTATCGGCATCGCCATTGCCCTCGTCATTGCCTATCTGCTGCAGCGGCGCATGGTCTATCTCCTCATCGCCCTGTTTGCTGTGGGCTCGGTGGGCTACTATTACTCCACCGACTACGTCTTCAACAACATCCTCAAGGACTACCAGCAGCAGCGCATCCGCGTGGTCCTCGGCATGGAGGAGGACATCAAGCACGTCGGCTACAACGTCCACCAGGCAAAGATAGCCATCGGCTCGGGCGGGCTCACTGGCAAGGGCTTCCTGCAAGGCACACAGACCAAGCTCAGCTACGTCCCCGAGCAGGAGACCGACTTCATCTTCTGTACCATCGGTGAAGAACAGGGCTTCATCGGCGCCGTGGCGGTGCTGCTGTTGTTCGGGGCACTCATCCTGCGTCTGCTGGTTATTGCCGAACGGCAGGGTATGGGGCGCATGGGGCGAGCGTACGGCTACTCTGTCGTCTGCATCCTCACGCTCCACCTCATCATCAACATCGGCATGGTCATCGGGTTCATGCCCGTCATCGGCATTCCCCTTCCCCTCTTCAGCTACGGCGGAAGTTCCCTCTGGGGGTTCACCATCCTCATCGCCATCCTCCTCCGCATGGATGCCGAGCGCACCGTTCGCTAACGGCGCCACCCTTAACCCTTAACCTTTAACCCTTAACCTTTAACCCTTTTTACATCGACACCAGCAGAGCCATGTTTACATCGCCTGTGGCAAGGCTGCGGCCATGCAGGGTGTCAGCGACGAACGTGGAAACTGAATTGTGCGCCGCCTTGTCCGAGGCATGCGGCATGGCGAAGCCCACGGCAAAGCCTACCATCACTGCTGCAGCCAGCCACCATGGCGACATGCCCCTGCGGGGCAGCTTCGCAGGCTTTGTTGACTTGTTGACTTGTTGACTTGTTGGTACCTCTTCCGGCTCGCCCTCTACAAACGTCCTTTCAGGTACGGCGAACTGGGCATTCTCCTCGTCGCGCTGCTGGCGCAACATCGCCAGCAAGTCCACACTACCCGCCTCCAGCGCCTCGAGCGAAGGAGCGTCTGCCTCCATACTACGGAAGTCCAGCGCCTCGGGACGGTAGGCCTCTTCCTCTCGGCGGTCTTTTTCCTTGTTCCTGATAATCATAGTCTTTTATTCATTTAGTTGTTTCATCTTTTCCCTCATCGTCGCCAGCGCCGTGTAGGCACGCGACTTCACGGTTCCCTCGGGTATGCCCAGGGCGAGCGCCACGTCGCGGATGGGCAGCTCCTCCACATAGCGCAGCAGGAACACCTCACGCAGCCCGTCGGGCAGCTGCCGCACGGCCTCTGCCAGCTGGCGTCGGGTATCCCTGCGCTCCAGATTGTCGGCACCGGCAGGGGGGATCACCGCCCTGTCACCACTGTCGATGTGCGTCAGCGCCCTCTCCGCCACCTCACGCCGGTGGTACTCGTTCTTGCAGAGGTTATACGCCACGCCGTACATCCACGTCGTGAACGTCCCCTGCCGTTCATCGAAGCTGTCGCGGCTCTCCCACAGACGGGTAAAGAGCTCTTGCGTCAGGTCCTCGGCCAGCGCGGCATCGCCCGTCATGCGGAGGAAAAATCCCTGCGCACAGCGGGCATGCTCGCGGTAGAGCCGGTTGAAGTCGTCAGCGGTTAATCTCGTCATAGTACGACTGTCGTTTCTCCCATGGCACATTCTCTGTGCGCCGCAGGATGGTCGTCATCATGCTGTGGAGCTCGCGATAGCGATCCTTATCGCCCTCCTCCTTATACCAGTCGAGCAGCGACTTCAGGCAGGGGATGTAATTCAGGTTCAGCTTGTAGGCCGAAGCCTCGTAGGTCTCGGGCACAAACGTCTCGTAGAGGTAGTCCGTCAGGTAGCGGCTCTCGTAGTTGCGGCGCTTGGCAGCAAGGTTGTCGTAGCGCCGCTCGCTATAGCGGCTGACGAGGCCTTCGGAATAGAGTTTGTCCGCAAACGAGGGCTGGCGCTTGGCCCCTGCGCCGAAGTAGGCTGGTCGGCCCGTCTGGCTGATGATGTAGAGCTCGGCCCGCTCCTGCCAGGCGTCGTACTCCTCCTCCGTTGCTCCCGATGGCGTCTCGCAGGCCGTGATGCCCAGCTCGCGGCACACCGTCTCGCGGTAGTGCTCGCTCCAGAGCATCGGGGCGCACACCACCTTCACCCCCGCGAACAGCCCCTTGCCGCCCTGCAGGATGAGCTTCGAGTACGTGTCCGCATCGCCGTTCGTGAAGATGATGGCATCATCGGGCAGGCCTATCATCTCGTTATAGGCATAGTTGAGCAGGCTGGCGGAGTAGGTGCCGCTGTCGTACCAGCGCTTCAGGATGTCGTCCAGCAGCTCACGGTCACCCGTTTTCATCAGGCAGGCCACATAGTCGGGGTAGGCATTCACCTCGTCGGGCCGCATACGGATGGCCTTCACCATGTTCTGCATAATACGTTCCATCCCGTCCGGCTGCGCCTCGGGCTCCCCGTCATGTAAGCCTACGAACTGGGCGTGGCAGTAGGTCAGCTTATAGTCGGCGTATGTATCCGGCACAGCCTTGCGCATCGCCTTCCAGATGTCCGTCAGCGGCGTGTAGTCTTCATCCGTGAACATAATGTGATAGCGTGTGGCATGGTAGAGTGCCATCCACGCCTCTTCGTTCTTCGGCTCACGTTCCGTCACGGCGCGCCACAGCTTCGCCTGCCGTGCATACCATTCAGGTTCGTGCTCTTCTTTGACGAAGGTGACAATCCGCTGCGGCGTATCGTCGTCATTCCTTCCGTTATCGCTTGATGCCGCTATTGCGGCCATCACGACAGCCAAAGCTGCCAGCAAAAATGCAAGTCTCTTTTTCATAGGTGTAACTCTTTTTTATAATTCACCCTTATATACAAATAAACGAAGCAAAAGTTCATTTTTTACACATGGAAACGCCTTCTTTTAAGATTTATTTGCATTATAGACGATGGGGACAAGGAAACACAAATCAGATTTGAAGCCTCGATGGTGCAGTCACCCGTCTTGACGGTGCGGTTGCAGGCGTAGTCGACGCCTTCGGCACCGCGGGGATTGGAGCAACCCACAATCTGATAAGTTACAGGCATAGTACGAAACGGTTTTAGATAGTTAGACAATCGGGTTAACAATTCACAGTGAATTCACGTTGCAAAGGTAGTCAAAAAAACTATATCTACAAACTTTTTCGGGATTTTTTTCTTAAAAATGCACTTTTTTAACCAAACTGATCATTGCTCACTGAAAAACGGATTGCGTGAAGTTGTGAAGTTGTGAAGTTGTGAAGTGACTATCGTGCGCGCGGTATTTATCTACTATATATATGGAAATATTATATATATTATAATATATATAAATTATATAATTCTCTTTCCATATATATACTGCGCGCGCACGCAGGAGACTTACTTCACAACTTCACAACTTCACAACTTCACGCACTTTCCCGCTGGGCTGCGGGATTTGTCCCGCGCGTTGCCCGATTTATCGGAGGCACTATCTGGCTTATCGGGGGCGCTACCGCCCAGAATGTGAAGGCATTATCCTCAATCGAGGCTAAGGACGGTTTCACCGATGGTGCGGACGGAGTCCATGTCGTGGGTATTGATGACGGTGGTGATAGCTGCCTCGTGGGTGATGGAGTGGATGAGGGCGTCGATGGTGCGTGCGGTAGCGGGGTCGAGGCCCGAGGTGGGCTCGTCGCAGAAGAGGTAGCGGGGGCGGAGGGCAATAGCGCGGGCGATGCCGACGCGCTTCTGCATACCGCCGCTCAGTTCGCTGGGCATCTTCTGGAGGGCATCAGCCATGCCGACGCGCTCCAGGCATTCTACTGCCCGCTCACGACGCCCGGCTTCGCTGAGGGGCGAGAACATGCGGAGGGGGAAAAGGACGTTGTCGAGCACACACATGGCATCGAACAGAGCGGCTCCCTGAAAGAGCATGCCCATCTCGCGGCGGAGGGCGGCAAGCTGACGACGGGGCAGGGCGAAGAAGTCGCGACCGTCGTAGAGCACCTGACCGCTGTCGGGCGTCAGCAATCCCACGAGACACTTCATCAGCACGGTCTTGCCCGAGCCGCTACGCCCTATGATAAGGTTGGTACAGCCCGTTTCGAACGTGGCGCTGACCTCATTCAACACGTTTTCGCCATCAAACTGCTTTGAGATATTCCGGATTTCAATCATAGTTTCTGAGGAATGTAGGAGTGCAGGAGTTCAGGAGTACAGGAGTGCAGACGAAAGTCTTGTATATAGCGCTCTGATAGCAGAAGTATCGTCTGTACTCCTGCACTCCTGAACTCCTGAACTACTTTTTTTCATTTTCAATCTTCAATCCTTAATCTTCAATCTCATTTCAACAGGCTTGTGAGGAGGATGTCGGCAAAGAGGATGAGGATGCTGCTGTGGACGACGGCGCGGGTGCTGGCACGGCCGACCTCGACGGAGCCACCACGGACGCTGTATCCCTGATAGGCTGAAACGCTGCTGATGATGAATGCGAAGACGACGGACTTGATGAGCCCCGCCCAGATGTACCACGACGAGAACGAGTGCTGCAAGCCCACCTGCAGGGTGTCAGGTGGCAGAATGCCCGTAATCCAGCAGAGCAGGAAGGCGCCCGCGAAGGCTGCGGCCACGCTGACGATGTTGATGACGGGGATGAACGCCACAAACGCCACCACCTTGGGCAGGATGACATAGCCGGCGGAGTTGACGCCCATGACGTCGAGAGCATCGATCTGCTGGGTGATGCGCATGGTGCCAATTTCAGAAGCAATGCCCGACCCTACCTTGCCGGCCAGGATAACGCAGACGATGGCGGTGGAGAACTCAAGCAGGATGACCTCGCGGGCGGCATAGCCGATGGCGAAACGGGGCAGCCAGGGGTAGCCGAAGTTGAGCACAATCTGCAGCACCAGCAGCACACCGATGGCGAGCGACACGATGAGCACCAGCGGCAGGCTCTCCACGCCCAGCCGCCACACATCAGCCGCCAGCTGACGACGGAACAACTGCCCGCTCTGCGGACGTGCCATGGCCCGGCGCATCACCACCAGCCAATCGCCAACTTGACGTAATCCCTGCAAAATCATCTTGTTTTCTTTATTAATGACAAGTCTTGAAGCAAACAATTATCAGTGAACAGTGAACAGATGATTGCCCTCCATTCGATGCATCAGGTTTTATCTGTTCGCTGTTCACTGTTCACTGATCACTAAAATTTTCATTCTTCAATCCTGTTTCGCCTGCGAAGATAGAGGTTTTCGGGGGAAAGTGCAAATTTTGTTTGGAATTAAGAGTTAAGAGTGAAGAAAAAAAGGGCTTTTTCGTTGTGAGATTGAAAAAAAAGTAGTACCTTCGCAGCTGAATAAGAATTTAGAGATTGTACGCGCATGAGAAAGTTCGCCCTCATCTTTGCCCTCCTCTGTCTGCTGAGCCTCGGCCTGGCAGCACAGGAGACGTACACAAACCCCATCATCGACCGCAGCCTCCCCGACCCCACCGTCATCCGCGACGGCGACGGCACCTACTGGCTCTATGCCACCGAGGACATCCATAACGTGCCCATCTACAAGAGCACCAACCTCGTTGACTGGACGTATGTGGGCACGGCGTTCACCGATGCCACACGGCCGAAGATGGTATCGGGCGGCGGCATCTGGGCACCGGAAATCAACTATGTGGGCGGGCAGTGGCTGCTCTACTACAGCAAATCGACGTGGGGCGGCACCTGGGAGTGCGGCATCGGCGTAGCCACGGCACCCGTACCCTGCGGACCCTTTACCGACCACGGCAAGCTGTTCATCAGCAAGGAAATCGACGTGGAGAACAGCATCGACCCCTTCTTCTTCACCGACGACGACGGCCGCAACTACCTCTTCTGGGGTAGCTTCCACGGCATCTACGGCATTGAGCTGACGGAGGACGGCCTCGCCATCAAGGAGGGCGCACAGAAGCAACAGGTGGCCAGCGGATTCATGGAGGCCACCAACATCGTAAAGCGTAACGACTGGTACATTCTCATCGGCAGCCAGGGCACCTGCTGCGAGGGAGCCAAGAGCACCTATCAGGTGGTGCTGAACCGCTCGCGCAAGCTCTTCGGCCCCTATGCCAACCGCTCAGGCAACCGTGCGCTGGACGGCGGTTTCTCGACCATGATGAACGGCAACAACGTCGTTGCCGGCCCTGGACATAACTCGCGCTTCGTCAAAGACGATGCCGGCACCGACTGGATGATCTACCACGGCTACCTGAAGAAAGACCCCGATGCCGGACGCCTCACCTTCATGGAGCCCATCGCCTGGGACAAGGCGGGATGGCCGACGGTGAAGAACTCGCACCCCTCGGCCTCGGCAACACGACCCGTCATCGACCCCTCGCTGCACGAAGGCGGCAAGAGCGAGGTTCCCCTGGCCGACCCCTTCATCCTGCTTGACGGCGACACCTACTACGCCTACGGCACCCATTCGGCCGACGGCATCGAAGTCTATACCTCGGCCGACCTGCTGACATGGGAGTGCAAGGGACTGGCCCTCGACAAGCGTAACACCACGGAAACGCGCTGGTTCTGGGCACCCGAGGTCTATAAGCGGGGCGACACGTACTACATGTACTACTCTGCCAACGAGCACCTCTTCGTCGCCACAGCCGACAGCCCCATAGGGCCGTTCAAACAGCATGGCGGCTATATGCTGGAATCGCTCATCGGCGACGAGAAGTGCATCGACAGCACCGTCTTCACCGACGACGACGGGCAGATGTACCTCTTCTTCGTCCGTTTCACCGACGGCAACGTCATCTGGAGCTGCGACCTGGCTGCCGACGGCCTCGGCCCTGCCGAAGGCACGCGACTGCGCCGCGTCGCCGCCGTCACCGTGGCATGGGAGAAGCAGCTGGGCAAAGTGGCCGAGGGCCCGTTTGTCATCCGCCACGGAGGAAAATACTACCTCACCTACTCCGCCAACGACTACCAGAGCCCTTGGTACGGCGTGGGCTACGCCACCTCGGCCGACATCCTACGCGGCTGGAGCAAATACCGCCACAACCCCATCGTGCAGAACGTCGAGGGGCTGTTCGGCACCGGCCACCACTCGCTGTTCACCGACAAGGAGGGACAGATGCGCATCGTCTTCCACGCCCACCACAGCACGGGCGCCATCCATCCGCGCATGATGTACATCGGCGCCATGACCTTCGACGACAGCGGTGTCCTCTCCCTCACGACCGACTCCCTCATCCGTCCCCGTCTGAAGGACGACACGGGCATCGCCCCGCTCAATTCCTCTACTGAAGGGAAGGACATCATCTTCGACACAGCCGGACGACGGCTCTTCCCCGACGCTGCCGCACAGGGCAAGAGCGTCCGCATCAGAAAGAACAAGAAATTCTTTAATCACTAATTTATTAATTCTTTAATTCAAAAAAGTATGAGAAAAAGTTTACTTCTTTTCGGAATGGGTTTAATGGCCGCACTTACCGTGGTGGCTCAGCAACCCAAGAAAGACTCTCCCTGGACGGGCACCGTACTGCCTGAAGAAGGCGGCACGTACTACATGTACAATGTAGAGACGGGTCTCTGGCTACAGCACAACCGCAAGCAGATGGACTACTGGACCACCCATGCCGAGTTGGACAAGGTGGGCTTCGACGTAATCATCAGCCCCCGCGAAGGTGGTTTCTGGCAGCTCGACCCCCGTTTCGGCCATAACCACAGCATCAACGCCCTCACCAATCAGGGCTATCTGGACACCGGCGATGAGGTCACCGACTGGACCATCACGCCGTTCCCCAACCCCGCCGGCTACACCGCCCAGAACCTCTACATCATTGAGGCCATGGACGGCGGCATCGTCCTCGGCTACGAAATGGGCGACACGGACGACGAGACCTACCTCTCCTTCTCACTCGACGGCTTCTGGCAGTTCGTCAGCAAGGAAGAGCGTATGGCCGACATGATGACCGCCACCAAGGACAACCCCAAGGACGCCACCTGGCTGGTACCCGGCTACGACTTCGCCAATCAGGACGAGCGCAACAATGGCTGGAAGAACGAATTCAAGGGCGCAGGCAACAACCAGATCAACGGCCGTATGTACAACCGTGCCGTCGAGAGCTGGAGCAACAGCGTCGGCTCGTTCTATCAGGACATCACCGGTCTGCCCAACGGCACCTACGGCCTCACGCTGCAAGGCTACTACCGCGACGGCTCCACCAACGCCATCGGTCCCAAGCACACTAACGGCAGCGAGGTCATCCGCGCCTACTACTTCGCCAACGAAGTCAGCGCTCCGCTCATGTCCATCTGCGAAAACGGTGTCGAGGACTACATCGAAGGTGCCTTTGAGGACACTTATGACGACGGCTACTGGTATCCCGGCGACGGCGGAAAGGCTCTGGGCAACGCCGCACAGTGCTTCTACATGGGCTACTATTGGAACCCCGAAATCCAGGTCATCGTCACCAACGGCACCCTGCGCATCGGCGTCAAGAAAGATGCCGGCGTAGGCGACGACTGGACGGTGTTCGACAACTTCCGCCTCACCTACTACGGTGACAATGTGGAAATCGACGTGCTCCGCGAGAACCTGAAGAAGGTCATCGCCGAGGCCGACACCTACGAAGGCATTAAGCCCCAGTTCTTCCTCGATGCCTACAGCGCAGCCGTGGCTGCCCTCGAATCTGACGATGCTGAGGTCATCGGCAACGCCATGCAGAATCTGAACAACTCCCTCGCCATCGTTTTCGCTGCCGGCCCCGACATCGAGAACTTCAACAAGACCATCGACATCTGCCGTGCCGAATTGGAGAAGAACCCCAACAACAAGTATTTCAACTATTCCGAAGCCATCAGCGAAGCCCAGCAGGTGTTCAACAACGCCTCCTCGGCTGAGGACTACAACCGTGCCCTTCGCATGCTGCAGATTGCCCGCAAGCTTAACAACGCCGAGCGTGGCGGACGTCGCTGGGAAGGCAGCGAGCCCGCTGCCGGTGAGAAGTACTACTTCTACAACGTCGGTCAGGGCCGCTTCCTCTGCGGTGGCGACGACTGGGGCGCACATGCTGCCCTCGGCTGGCCCGGCATCGAGATACTGCTTGAAGAGAGCGAGCTGGGTGGCAACTGCTACCGCTTCGACACCTACCTCTACAACGGCGATGACCTCCACTACCTCAACTTCGGCGGCTACATGGATACTCCTGGCAATGACTGGGCCATCGAGCCCGTCGGCAACGGCGTCTTCAACATCGTCCGCGCCGACAGCGCCACCTGCCTCCTCGGCTACCGTCCCGGCACCGATTGCCGCGTCGATACCGACTTGACCGGCGCCGATAATCCTGACAACCAGTGGGTACTCGTCAGCCGTGCTGAGCGCGATGCCATCGCCGAGACCGCCAACGTCAACTATCCCTACGACATGAGCTACCGCATCGGCATGCCCAACTTCAGCCAGCGCGAAGACTTCGACAACTCCGGCTGGGTCATCGCTGAAGATCCCACCGGCACCAACGGCATCTGGGGACGCGGAAGCAACCTCCCCGACTTCACCTACGAGTGCTGGAGCAAGACCTACTTCGACATGAGCCAGATCATCTACGACCTGCCCAACGGCTGGTATCTCGCCACCGTCACCGGCTACTACCGCGACGGCGACCACAACAGCAACGACATTGAAGGCGAGCACATCCCCGGCCACATCGAGAAGTTCGTCAACGACGAGCCGCTCGACCCCGCCGCCTACTTCCAGGTCTTTGCCAAGGAGGACTACGAGGTGCAGCTGCCGCTGCTGACCGACTACCGTGACATGGCTCCTGGCCAGGGGGCCGTCACTGCTGCCGGCGAAGTTCCAGAGTGGGTATATCAGGCTGTCGACTACTTCCAGAACGGCCTCTACAAGGTCAGCCTGCTGGTCGAAGTGGTGGACAACGAGATGACCCTTGCCATCAACAAGGACCTCGAGAACTACCACGACTGGGTGGTGGTGGATAACTTCCGCATCATCTACTACGGCACTGAGGAGCCCACGAGCATCGAGGAAGCCGTAGCCGCTGAACCCGTCCAGAACGGCAAGATCTACAACCTGCAGGGCGTCGAAGTTGCCCAGCCCGCACGCGGCCTCTACATCCGCGACGGCAAGAAAGTCCTTGTCCGATAAGCCTCTTTTGTTAAGAGTTAATCTTTAGTTAAGAGCTAAGAAAGAAGCCTTGTGAACGAAATGCCGCAAACGGGACTTTCTTTCTTAACTCTTAACTATTTTCATCATTCATACTTTTAGTTTTATGTCCTTACACAAATCCTTGTTGGCCATCAGCCTTCTGTTGTCGTCAGCTACCTTCGCCCAGACGGCCGACCTCTTCAAGCCCTATAAGACCATCGAACTCCGTCTGCCCTCTGTGCCGCTCATACTGAACGACCCCTATCTCTCCATCTGGTCGCCCTACGACCGCCTTACCGACGGCACCACCCGCCACTGGAGCGACGCGGAGAAGGCATGGGACGGCTTACTGCGCGTCGACGGCACCACCTACCGCTGGATGGGCGCTGAACGCGACTGCCTCCTCACCGCCATCGCCCCCATGACGGACGAGACGACATGGTCAGGCCGCGTAAGCCACACCACCCAGTCGGGCACCGGCTGGGCTGCCCTCGACTACGACGACAGCTCATGGCCCGTCGAGGAAGCGGCATGGGGTACAGCGGGTGAATACCCGCGTGTCAAGCACGTGTGGAAGGACACCAATAGCGACATCTACATCCGTCGTACCGTCACCCTCACAGCCGCCGACCTTGAGCGCGAACTCTGGGTGATGTTCTCGCACGACGATGTCTTCGAACTCTTTGTCAACGGCACCCGCGTCGTCCGCACGGGCGAGACGTGGCTGCAGGGCGAGAAGCAGCGCCTCACCGATGCCCAGCGTGCCCTGCTGCACGAGGGCGATAACATCATCGCTGCCCACTGCCACAACACCACGGGAGGTGCCTACGTCGATTTCGGCCTCTATGCCAACACCTGGCAGAAGGTGGGCGACGTCACTACGGCCACGCAGACCGCCGTCGACGTCCTTGCCACCAACACCTACTACACCTTCACCTGCGGCCCTGTCGAGCTCAGCGTCGTCTTCACCGCCCCGATGATTATCGACGACCTCGACCTCCTCTCCACGCCCATCAACTACATCTCCACGCGCGTCCGCAGCACCGACGGTCAACCCCACGCGTGCCAGCTCTTCATCGGCACTACGCCACAGATGGTCGTCAACGAGATGACGCAGCCCACCGTCAGCACCCTTATCACTGAGGGCAGCACGGAGTATATCAAGTCAGGCTCCGTTGCCCAGCCCGTCCTCGGCCGCGCAGGTGACCAAATCAGCATCGACTGGGGCTGGCTCTACATCCCCGCCATCGACGGCACCGTCAGCATCGCCCCGCTAGGCGACATGGAGAACGCCTTCCTCACCACCGGCGCCCCCGCCGCCTCTGTCGGCGAGGTCACCACGCAGAACGAGTCGCAGTTCCCCTGCCTCGCCTACGTCCACGACTTCGGCACTACCGCCGAAGCCACGTCGTTCATGATGGTCGGCTACGACGAGGTCTATGACATCCAGTATTTCAAGAAGAACTACAAGGGCTACTGGGCACGTAATGGCAAAACCATCTTCCAAGCCTTCGACGAGCTGCGTACAGGATACGCCGACATCATGGCTCGTTGCCGCGCCTTGGACGCCCGCATCTACGACGACGGCCTCGCCAGCGGCAATGCCCACTACGCCGAACTGCTCAGCGCCTCGTACCGTCAGGTCATCGCCGCCCACAAGCTTTTCGAGGACGATGGTGGACGCCTCCTCTTCTTCTCGAAGGAAAATAACTCCAACGGCTGCGTCAACACCGTCGACCTCACCTACCCCGAGGCTCCACTCTACCTCTGCTACAACCCCGAACTGCAGAAGGGCATGATGACCTCCATCTTCGAGTACA
>DBYJ01000030.1:71626-71808 GCA_002309805.1 Bacteroidales bacterium UBA1189
TATGGCGGCGACATGCCCCTCGAGGAGAGCGGCAATATGCTCATCCTCGCCGCCACCATCTGTCGCATGGAGGGCTACGGCGACTGGCTCAAACGCTACTACCGCGTCTGCAAGCGCTGGGCTGACTACCTCGTCAAGTACGGCCAGGATCCTGCTGAGCAGCTCTGCACCGACGATTTCGC
>DBYJ01000030.1:71845-72028 GCA_002309805.1 Bacteroidales bacterium UBA1189
CAAGGCCATTATGGGTGTGGCTGGCTTCGCCGAAATCCTCCGCCAGCGTGGCGACGAGGAGTTGGCTGCCACCTACCTGCAGACAGCCGCTGATATGGCCGCCCAATGGGAAGCCGACGCCCGCGACGGCAACCATTACCGCCTTGCTTACGACCGTGCCGGCACCTGGAGCCAGAAGTACAA
>DBYJ01000024.1 GCA_002309805.1 Bacteroidales bacterium UBA1189
TGGGCTGTCGCCACATACACGGGATTCTCTGACAGCGACTTTGCCATCTTCTCTGCAAACATGCTCTTGCCGGAGCGCTGTCCCCCTGTGACCAATATGATTTTTCTGTTCATTTCCTGATCCTGTCGTTTTTCTTCAACAATACCCATAGGGCAACGGGTGCGCCGATGAGTGCCGTTACCGAATTGATGGGAAGAGCGCCCTCGAACCCTGGCAGGCGGCTGAAAAGATTGCAAAGCAGCGCCAGCGATGCTCCTGCCAGCAGCGTAGCGGGCAGCAGCACGCGGTGATCCTCCGTGCCCATCAGTCCGCGACAGATATGCGGGACGGCCAGCCCGAGGAACATGATGGGGCCACAATAAGCCGTTACCACAGCCGTCAGCGTGCCCGCACTACAGATAATCAGCATTCGCGCGCGGCGGATGTCCAGCCCAAGGTTTGTGGCATATTGCTCGCCCAGCAGCAAAATGTTCAGCGGCTTTGCCAGTAGCATCGTCAGTGGCAACAATACTGCCATCAGCCCTGTGAACACCTCCACCTGCCCGCCCGTGACACGTGCGAACGACCCTAGTCCCCAGATGACGTAGGCACGGATGTCCTCCTCGCTGGAGAAATACTTCATCACTCCTATGATGGCCGTGGCGATGTACCCGATGAGAACACCCACAATGAGTAGCGTGGCACCACCTTCGACGCGTCTTGCCAGCCACATAATGAGTGCCATAACGGCCAGTGCACCAGCAATGGCTGCCATTGTCATTGCTGCATTGCCCACCAGCCCGAATCGTGTCAACACTCCGCCGCCTATCCAGCCGTTCAGCAGCACCACCATGGCAACGCCCAGACTGGCCGCGCTGCTGATGCCAAGCACCGAGGGTCCTGCCAACGGATTGTGAAACACCGTCTGCATCTCCAATCCTGCCACGGCCAGCCCCGCCCCGCAAGCGATGGCCGTAAGTGTCTGCGGCAGACGAGTCCCTAATACAATGTTCTGCCAAACCTCGGACGTCGAACCATGGCCAAAAAGAATCTCTAAAACCTCATCTAACGGGATGGCTACCGACCCCACCGTCAAGTTCAGCAACGCTAGCAATGGAATACTGATTACCAGCCCTGTCATAGCCCCACGCCTTGGCTTACCCTTCTTCATAATCCGACCTCATTTTTCAAATTACCTATTTCATTTCCTTCACCCATATCATCTCTATCTTTCCCGTGGGGAAAACGGTACGGCAATGCGCAAGGCATAACGTCTGAATCCGCTCAAAGAACGACTCGGGCATCACGTCCCATAGCTCACGCGCCAATGTGATGTGTGTCACGGTCTCGGCAGCCTCGTCACCTGCAGTCTCACGGGCAATCTGGCCGATAAATTCCTTATTCATTACGACCTTGTGCGAATGGGTGTCAAGATGCCCTTCGGCGAGTTTGACGGCCTTCCCGATGCCCATAGCGAGCACCACCCGTTGGAAACCTAGCGTGTGGGCGCGTGCCAGAGCCTCGCCGATAAGATTTCCGCAGAGCACCACCCTTAGTCCTTCCTCGTAACGGAAAAGTGTATCTTCACCAGCTTTGCCCGTTGCTAGTCCGATTGCAGGGTGTCCCATGGCCATAGCTACCTCCAACTCGCGTCCAATGCTCTCCACGAAGGCTTCGTGGCTGAGCGGATGCACAATGCCCGATGTGCCGATGATGCTGATGCCGTCCACCACGCCTACACGTGGATTGAAAGTGTGGCGAGCCAATTCCTCACCCCCTTCCACACTAATGGTGATATCCACATCGTCGTGAGTGATAGCCCTCACTTCACGCTCTATCATTCGGCGTGGCGTAGTGTTGATGGCAGGCTCACCTACGGGAATGCCCAATCCCGGGAGCGTTACACGTCCAACTCCTGCACCTTGCAGGAAACGAAGCCTACCCCCAGCCCCTCCCTGAAGGGAAGGGGGCTCAACGCCATCGGTCACGGTTACTTTGGCCTCTACATTTCCGGTCTCCCCTCCTTCAGGAGGGGTAGGGGGGAGGCCTTTCTCCACCTTCGCCACAATTGTACATCCACGGGTGACGTCGGGGTCGTCGCTTTCGTCCTTTACTACTGCTGCTACGCCACGGGTACGGATGGTGACGGGCACCTCCACCTCTTCGCCGTCAGGCAGCTCAATGGAAACCGACGTGATGTCTGCCGGCGGATCGTATAACGACAACAAGGCTGCCTTCACAGCTGCCGTAGCACAAGTCCCAGTTGTTAACCCACAACGGAGAGGAAAAAATCCGGGTACTTGACGTTCTAATGCCCGACGTAGTGTATGGCGCCCCGTTACATACGTCCAATCAGCAGGTAGTGGGGGAGGCATTACCACATAAATCCTCAGTCCCAATTTCTGGGCAGCAGTTACCTTGGCGGGAAATCCCCCGGCATCGCCGCTCTGTTTGGTAATAATGGCATCGCATCCCACCCGTTCCATCAGAGCTTGTTCTTCGTCGGCCGTGGGGAGTGCGCCATCGGTTTCATAATAGACCAGTTTCTCCATGGGGAATCCTGTATCTACTGCTTTTTGAAGGCTATCTTGTCTATGTAGGATGCGGAAAACCGTGTCCCCACCATCCCGCCAATAGTCTGCCAAACGGGCAATGCTGTTTACCCCCGTCAAAGCAAGTAAACGACGGGGACGGTCGTGGCAAAGACGGCGAACAGCATCAGGGAAGTCACGGCAGTAGATGAGATCGGGGTTCTGGTTGTTTGTTGCGCCAATCCTGCCATTTTCTTCTAATGCTATACCTCTATCCCTTTCTAGACGGATGACGGGCAACCCCGTCTCAGCTATCGTGCGATGCAGTCCTTCGGCAAACGGGTGAGCCGCATCGACAATAACCCGGATGTCGTTTTCGTGGCAAAACTGACGGATGTCATCCGTCGTCATAGCTCCTGTGATTCTCACGCCATGGTGCAGAGGTACTTGCTGATTATCTCCCAAGGTGGAATAATAGAACGTTGACGATGCCTGTTCGCAGACATCCACCGCCAGACGGCCCTCAGTTGTACCACCGAAAATCAACACCATGGGATTAAATGTTTTCCGTGAAACCTTCCCTGCGGAAGAGGTGTGTGAATGTAGGGGCGTAAAGTTGGCTATGTCCCTCGCGGTTGCCAATGGCTTCGCCCACAACAATCATGGTGGTCAACGTTAGGTTGTTTTCGCTGATGATGCGTGCCAAGTCTTTTAGCTCTCCGCGATAGATGCGCTGGTCGGGCCACGTCAGGCGGTAGCAAGCTGCCACAGGCGTTGTGCCGTCATAGCCTCCCGCCAGCAGTTCGTCTTGCACTTGTTGAGCCAATCCTGCGGAGAGGAAGATGCAGAGTGTGGCGCCATGACGAGCCAGCTCGCTGAGGCGTTCGCGTTCGGGTACGGGTGTGCGTCCCTCGCCTCGGGTGAGGATGATGGTCTGTGTGCGTCCGGGCAAGGTCAGCTGGCTGCGCAGCTCTGCGGCGGCAGCGAGGAAACTACTGATGCCGGGAGTAATGTGGTAGTCCATGCCGTGACGGTCGAAGAGTGCCATCTGTTCGTCAATGGCTCCGTAGATGCAGGGGTCGCCCGTATGGAGGCGTACCACCAGACCGCCTCGGTCATAGTGGGTCTTCATGAGGTTAAACTGTTCGTCGAGGGTCATGCCTGCGCTGCTCCTGACTACGGCACCCTGCTTGGCACATTCCGTGAGGGAACGGGGTACAAGGCTTCCTGCATAAAGGATAAGGTCGGCTTGCTCAAGAAACCTTCTTCCGCGCACGCTGACCAGTTCTGGGTCGCCAGGGCCTGCACCAACTATTTCTATATGGCCATGCCGCGCTTCACGGCGTGGGATGGCTACGGCAAAGGTGTAGTGACGGCCATTGAAACAGCCCTTCTGTTTCTCCACTACAAGTATGCCGTCTTGTGCTGCCATCAATGCCGCAGCCTCAGCCACGCTGGGGCTGCCCACCTCGGTCTCCACCCGCTGGCTGGGATGAGGAACTTCAATGGCAGCCAATTCGTCGGAAGTGAAAATGTGTTTCTCCGCCCACGGCAACAACTGGCATAGTTCAGCCACAAGAGGTTCATCTCGTTTCAGTTCCACCGTGGCAATTGTACCGATGGCCTCGGGTAGATACCCCGCCTGTCGCACACCGGCAATGATGGCCTGTGCGGCCTCGGCGGAAACGTCTCGCTGACAACCTACGCCCAGCGTCAGTATGCGAGGGATATAGTGGATTGTAGAAACATCACAATGCGGCGTCTCTACTAGGGGAGAGACTACGATAAGCAGCTCGAACAATATACCTGCATTAATGGAATTCTCGTAGGCGGCACGGCCGTTAAAGAGGGTGACATGCTTCGGACAAGTTTCGACAAGGTGGCGTGTGCCGTGGTCGTCGCACTCTATGATTAATGCCGTGGGGCGTTCGGCAACGAAAGTTGCTATTGCACGGTTCATTTCCTCGCGCGCGAGAGGAATCATCCCCCAGCCGTAGTCGCGTGCCAATGTGTCAAGAGCCCACAACCCCTTCAGGTCGCTCTGTGTGGTGATGATGGCCTTGCCACCCGTTATCCGTGCAATTTGCCGGGCGAGCTCATTCGCCCCACCGATGTGACCGCTTAGCACAGGGATAACATAGCGGCCTGTTGTATCAACACATACTACGGCGGGGTCGGAAGCCTTGTCGTGGATAAGCGGCTGTATACGTCTGACGCAGATTCCAAGAGCTCCAATGAACACTATCGCCTCGCCCTCAAAGGGAAGATTCTCCCGTTGTAGCATATCGGCGAGCTGTCGGCCAGACTCATTGATGGTTTCGAATCGTATCATTTCACGGCTTTCATTATAACTAACGGGTTATGGTCGTCTATCGCGAGGCGCATTTGGGTGGTGAGGGTGAGGCCGGCTTGAGTGACGGCTTCGGCAAAGAGGGCGCGGCTATCGTCGCTGACGGCATTAAAGACGAGGGTAGCACCAGGCAGCATGAGTGGTGTTAGACGGAGGATGATGTCGCGGAGTTTGCCGCCATGTCCTCCGAGGAAAACGGCATCGGGGCGGGGTAGGGCTTCAAGGTCGGCCGCCAGCACGTTGTCCATCACCGTGCGGATGCCGGGTGTGCCATGCCGACGAGTATTAAGTGTCATCAGTTCCTCGCACTCGGGGCGAACCTCAAAGGCTACGACAGAGAGATGTGGGAATTGTAGCTTGGCTTCAATGCTGACGCTGCCCGTACAGAAGCCCACATCCCAAAGTGTGTGGCGATGGCGGAGGTCAAGCAGCGATAGAGCCAGTAGGCGGGCTGGCATTTTAGTGATCATCCGCTCGCGCCCGTCCAGCAGATGGAATTCGCTTTCAGGGATGCCGAAGGGACGCGGACGAACTTCCGTCTGCTGCAGAATGACGCAGTTAGGGAAGGGGAGTGTGGGGTTAGAGATGAGAGATGAGGGGTTAAGGCCAGTGATTTGTTCCTCCGCTGCATTGCCGAGGCGGCAGCCGACGGCCATACGATAGTAGCGTTCGTAGCCATATTCGGCGAGACGCTGTGCAATGGCCTGGGGGGAGTGCTGATGGTCGGTAAGGATGCCGATGAGACGTTCACCACGGATGAGGGCTTCGTCCAGCGCATCCCACGGACGGCCCGTGAGGGATACGGCGCGCATATCCTGATAGGGCAGGCAGAGGCGATGGGCCAACAGCTGGAGCGAATGGAACGAGGGATAGACCGTCAGTGGCCAATCGGGACGTTCGCGTCGGACGGTTGCGGCAAAGCCGTAAAACAGCGGGTCGCCTGAGGCGAAGATGATAAGCTCGTCCCCGACTTCGTCATATTGTCGGAATACGTCGGCGAGGGGCACGGTAATGTCAATCCACCGATGGTTCGCGGGCAGCCGCGAAGCCATGATTTCGTGGTGACGACGTCCTCCTGAAAAAGTGTATCCGCGGGCTATGATTGCCTCTACCTCGGGTGGAAACCAAGGAGTGGCGCTGTCGCTGATTCCTATGATGGTGCAGTTACACATCTCTTCCGGGCATAAGGTTGGCGGCATCGTCATAGGTTAGGATGCTGTTGACGAGGGTAGCGGCGAGGGTACTACCGCCCTTGCGGCCTTCAATCAGCAGCTTGGGAATGGTGGTGAGCGTCTTGGCGGCGTGCTTGCTCTCCTCCACATGAACAAAGCCCACGGGGGCGCCGACGATGCCTGCCGGATGACATTGTCCCTGCCGGACAAGCCGGCAAAGTTCCAACAGGGCTGTAGGGGCGTTGCCTATGGCGAAAAGAGCGTCAGGATGTTCGCCAACAGCTATGCGGATGCCAGCCTGCGCACGGGTGAGTCCCTGTTCACGGGCAAGAGCTTCGGCCCGAGGGTCGCTGAGGTAGCATTTAACGTTAAGTCCCAACCGTTGGAGAGCTCCCTTGCGGATGCCGCTGGCTACCATAGTGACATCGGTAATAATGGTGGTCAACTTGCCTTGGGCAATCATCGCATGAATCCGCTCCGTAGCTTCATCGTCCATCCAGAGAAGACGCTCCATAGCAAAGTCGGCAGTGGTGTGGATTGCATGAAGCAAGGGCCACAACCGCCACATGGGAATATCAGGATGGCGCAGTTCGCGCCTGATGGTGGCGAACGATTGCATCATGATGTTCTGGCCGACGGTGGCCTTACCTGCAGACCCACCCCCAACCCCTCCCGTGAGGGAGGGGAGGTTCTCCTCCTCACGGGGGAGCGGAGAGGGGGTCTTTCTATAATACCCCCTCGGGGTGATGAAATGGCCTTGCCACGTGTAGGACTGGCTGTTGCCGATGATGACGACGGTAAACATGTCCACCTCGTCGGGATTGAAGTCGCCAAGCGTGGTGACCACGACATGCTGCCCCTCGCGTCCGGCCTGACGGACATAGCCCACAGGGGTGTCGGCGTTACGGCATAGGAGGAAAAGTTCCTTCAGTCGATGCAGCTGCCAATACCGTTCGTTGCTGCGGGGATTATAGACGGCTGTGACAAAATCGGCTTCGGCTGCTGCACGGATGCGCCGTTCAATAACCGCCCAGGGTGTCATCAGGTCACTCAGCGAAAGGACGCAGAAATCGTGGCTGACGGGAGCGCCGAGTAGCGAAGCGGCCTTCTGGAAAGCGCTGATGCCTGGCAGGGGCACAATCTCCACCCCTTCGCCCCGGCCTCGGCTCTGCATCTCGTAGATGAGCGAAGCCATGCCATAGATGCCGGCATCGCCGCTGGAGACGACGCATACCGTCCGCCCCTCCTCGGCATAGCGGAAGGCCTGCTCGGCACGTTCGCGCTCGTGCTTCATGCCCGTATCGACACATTCCGCGTCGGGACGGAGCCAAGGGGTGACGAAGGGTATATAACGATGGTAGCCGACGATGACGTCGCTTTCGCTGATGGCTGTGCGGACGGCAGGGGTAACATCTTCGGGCGACCCAGGCCCAATACCAACCACAAAAATCTTCCTTTCCATACCTGTTGACTTATTGACTCGTTGACCCGTTGACTCGTTGACTTGTTGACCTCCCTCAATACCTTAGCGCAAGGCTGGCGTAGATGGAACGGCCGGGGTTAATGGTTGAAAAATTAGAGTTCCAATAGGAGGTGTCGCGGCTGTTCAGGATATTCTCCACGCCCAGTCCCGGCTCAAGCGTACAATGGGCAAGGGTGATGATGTGGCGCGTGTGGAAGTCCCATTGGCTATAGGCGGGGGCGTAGCCGTAGGTGCTGCTGTAGCGCTGGCCCTGGATATGCCCATCGAGGCTGACGCAGAGGTGATAGTCGCCCCACGTCCTGTCCCACGAGGCCATGACGTTGCCTACGTGGCGGACGGACTTGTCGACGGGAGTGACGGTAGTAACGTAGGTTTGCGTGGCAGCATCGAGCGTGATGGTCTCGGCCTTCGAGTCGGTAAACGTATAGCCTCCGCCCAGCGTGATGCCGGCAGGAAGCATCCACTTCAGGTTGGCACTAATGCCGCGCAGCTTGGCGCGGTCGATGTTGTCGCGTCGGCGAAGGGTGGTCCATCCTTCGTCTACCAGCTGGCGCAGGCTGGCATCAGCCTGAATCTCGGCGGCCGTCAAGGTGCGATAGTTGATCATGTCGCGGATGCCGTTGATGAATCCGCTGAGGCTGACGGCAAGCGTCTGGTTGCTGTATTCGGCGTTGACGTTCCAGAAGCTGCTGCGCTCGGGTTTCAGCGACGTGCTGGGAAGGGTGTAGCGGCTGGTGGTCTTCGCCTGGTCGGTAGCATAGAGTTGCGAGAGTGTGGGGGTGCGGTAGCCGCCGGCATAGCTGGCACGCAGACGGAACCCTCCCGCCGAGCCGAAGAGGGCCACGTTGGGGGTGAACGCCGAGCCGAAATGGGTGTTGTACGTATAGCGCACACCCACGACGGCCTCCAGGCCGCGGAAGATACGCACTTCGTCCTGCGCAAAGAGATTGTAGGTGTGGGTCTGTTCGCCCAGGATGTTGTCGCTCTCGCTGACGAGGCTTTCGCCTACGTATTGGGTGCCGGCGGAGAGCTTATTGGCGTCCGTGAGACGGAAGATGCCACGAAGTGTGCCGTCCGTGTAGCGGGTGCGCTTGCGCGTCTCGGCGTAGGCTTCGGCCTCGGCCGTCTGCCAGTAGTCATAGTCGGAGCGGAAGAGGTCGGTATGGATGTCCAGATAGACGTGCGTGCGGCTATCGGGGGCCCAGCGCACACCTCCGCCATAGGTGAAGGTCTGGTGGTGGAGGTCGTAGGTGTAGGCGGCGCGAGGGGTATAGGTGTAGACTTTCTCGCCGGTGGCGGGGTCTTTGGAGGATTTCTGGGTGAAGTAGGTGGCTCCTTGCGGGCGACGGGTCTCGTAGTCATAGGCATCGCCACGCAAGTAGGCCGACCATGTGTCACTAAATCGCCACTCCAGCCGTTCGCTGAGGGCATCGCTGCCGAAGGCTGCCGACATGGGACGTCCCGTGAGCTTCAACACCTCCTTGTCGCCCTCGCTGAAGGCCTGATAGGGATTGACCTGCCATCCGTCGGCCTGGCGTCGGGCATAGGTGGTGTGGCTTGAGAAGCGGCCCTCGGTGACGTCGGCATGGATGTCGTGGTCGAGTCGTCCGTGGTTCATGACCTTCGTGCTTATGGTGGCAGCTACGGGGTCGCGGCTGTCGTCGGTAATGATGTTGATGACACCTGCTATGGCATCGCTGCCGTAGAGGGCGCTGGCGGCGCCGTTGAAGACTTCGATACGGCGGATGTTGCTGAGGCTGAGCCGTGCCCAACGGTCGTCGCCGCTCACGCGGCGTCCGTTCTCAAGGATGACGATGTAGTCGTCGCTCACTCCGCCGAAGTTCACGAAGGTGCCCATGCCGCTGGTGTGGGTAGTGATGGTGGTGGTCAGACGGGCAAGGGCGTCCTGCAAGGTGGTTACGCCTGCGTCGCGCATCTCCTTGGCGGTAATGACTTTGACGGCGACGGGGCTGTTACTGGCCTTGTGGTAGGTGCCTGTACCCGTGATGACAACGGGGTTGAGCGTCATCTGTCGCAACGAATCTGCGGATTGCGCCATGCCGCTTGCGGATAGCATGAGCAGAAGGGCGGGAAGCGTGGCTTTTATTGGTTTTGTAAAGTTCATTTCTTTATGCTGATTTTTTATTCCAAGCGAATAGTTTTTTTTCATCGCAATGATTAAAATCTTTCATTGCAATGAAAACATTAAACCATTGCGATGAAAATTTCTTTTCATTGCGATGAAAACTTTTTTTCACTGCGATGAAAATTTATCATCGTTTCTTCTCCACACGATATCAGGAACATCGGTATCGGCGTTGAGCTTGCGTGCGAGGACGAAGAAGTAGTCGCTCAAACGGTTTACATAAGCCAGCACGAGGTCGTCCACCTCGGCTCCTGTGGCGGCAAGGCGCAGTATCTCGCGCTCGGCACGTCGGCAGACGGTCCGGCAGACGTGGGCCTGACTGGCAGGGGCGCATCCGCCGGGGAGGATGAACAGCCGGAGGGGGGGGAGGGCCTCCTGCAAGCGGTCAATCTCCTGTTCCACAGCCCCGACCATGTCCGTCGTGACGATGTTGCCCGTGCGGACAGGGCGTTGTGTGGTGTCCGTAGCCAGGTAGCCGCCCACCACGAAAAGGGCTGACTGCACGCGGGTGAGGAATGCCCGCTCGGCCGCATCCGGGCAATAGGTAATAAGCAAGCCGATGTGGGCATTCAGTTCATCGACTGTGCCGTAGCTCTCAAGCCGCTCACAGCATTTGCTGACTCGCTGGCCTCCCACGAGGGAGGTCTCGCCGCAGTCGCCGGTTTTGGTGTAGATTTTCATAGAATTACAATTATTGCGACAAAGGTAGTGCAAGGCGAACGAAAAGCCAAATTTATTTGAGTTTTTAACTGCGTTTTCGTCCGTCGCGACTCGGCAGAGCTGATCCAAGCATCGCTCTGCTCTCGCTGCTCCGTCCGTTCTGAGCCGCAGCCTACCTAAAAGCCTCCGAAGATTAAAGGTAGTTAATTCATCCCGACTGACAAAGGATTTAGTCCATCAATTTGTAGTAGTGGGGGACGTAATGGGGCAGCAGCTCGGGGTGGAAGGCCTTGACGAAGTCGGCCAGGAGGAGGTGGGGCTGCACGCCAGCCAGCTCGCGGTAGGGGGTCTGGGCGAAGTTGCAGAAGAGTACCCGATGGTTTTTGTAGGCATCGAGGGTGGTGTAGCGGGGGTCTTCGGATGCCAGAAGGGCGAGGGTGAACGCTCCGCCCGACGAGCCGTCGATCTGCCAGAAGTCGGCATGAACGGACCTGGCGTATGCGGCCTCGAAGTCGAGTGTGCGGCCTCCCGAGTCGTCGTTGTCAGCCATGACGTAGTCGGCTCCGGCATCACGGAAGAGCTGCGCCATGTAGCTCTGTCCGCCGACGGCATACCATCCGTCGCGCACCTGACGCCCCGAGGCCACCGTAGGAAGCCGTTTCCTCGTTGACTTGTTGACTTGTTGGCTTGTTGACCTGTTGACCTCCTCCTTAAGCGTCAGGTACTTGCGCTCGATATCGTCAAAGACGGCGTTGGCGCGACGCGGCTCGCCTGTCAGCAATCCTATGAGCTTTATCCACTCGGCCTGACCCAGCGGGTCGGTTTCCTTGTAGCCGTGATGGGTGATGAAGGGTATGCCGCAGGAGCGGATGGCTTCGAAGCCGCCGTGCTTGGAGGCGCTGACGAAGACATAGTCGGGCTGTGTGGCGAGGATGGTCTCGACGTCGAAGTTTCCCTCCTTGCCGATGCGGACTGTACGTCCGTCGCGCATCTGCTCTTGCATGGTGGGCGAGAAGAGGTTCTTCAGCGAATTCATGCCTACGATGCGGTCCTCCAGCCCAAGCACCTCGAAGTTGCCCAGCTGGAGGGCGGTGGTGCAGATGAAGCGTCTGAAGGGACGGGTGATGACCATCTCTTCGGAATCAGCGTAGGGCGCGGACGGGTCGGGGTTGCTGATGACGACGTGGATGCCGTCGTCGCGGTAGTCGACCTTCAGCCCGCGGGCATAGCGTATGGCGATGGTGTCGCTGAAGTCGTCGGCATGGGCCAGCACGGAGTCGTGGGCGGCAAACAACGCGTCGGCCGAGGGGGAGATCCTGCCGGCTCCCTGCCGCGCACATGACAGGGAAACCAGCAGGATCGTCGCACAAAGTGCCGCAGATCGGACTATGGCAAAGCGTCTGCGCCTCATAAGCTTATTTGTCTATAGTCTAAAGAATTACTCTTCGGGATACATCGAGTGGTAGTAGTCCTCCAGCTCGACGGGCTTCTTCGTGTGGTCCAGCCATACCTGAAGGATGTCCTTGACCTCAAGCAGACCGAAGAGGTTGGACGTGGGTGTGAAGCCGTTGTGGCTGAAGAACTCAAACCAGCTGTTGTCCTCGCTCTCGGGATCACTGGCATCCCAATAGTCTTCGCCCACACCCGCCATGTCGTTGTGGCCGTGGTCGCCGCAGATACTCATCAGGGGGTAGAGGTTCATGGTGCCGTTCTTGATGCCAGCCTCCTGCATACGGGCAAGGACGTCCTGCTTGTAGTTGTCGGGCATATCGACGGTGCCGACGAAGAAGTTCTTGTTGAACTTCTGCAGGGCCTCCTCCAGCTGGGTGTAGCGGACGTTGGCCTTGTAGGTGTCGTAGCTGTCGGGATTGCCGTGGCCCATGAAGGCGACGACGCCCTTGTTGGCTTGGTTGCCGTACGTCTTGGCAAGGATTTCGGCCACGTGGTTCACGTCGTCGGTGTTGTTGAGCAGGGGAGTGCCCAGCCAGAGGTGACCCTCAAGGCTGGCAAGATACTTGTCGTCGAGGTCGCCCAGATGGTTGTTGGCGAAGTCCTTGATGTAGTTGATGACGCGGCTGTACTCCTCGCCGGGGATTACCTGAAGCGACTGCACGGTAATGTCGGTGTACTTGGCAGTAGCGAAGGCATGGAGCCAGAAGTTCGGAGCGTAGTAGTTGCGCTTCACGATTTTGCCGTTCTCGTCGGTGTTCTCGCCGGCGGCTGCGCGGTTGATGCAGATGGCCGAGCTGTAGCTGACGTAGACATCACACTCAGGAAAAGCCTTCTCGTAGGCAGCCTTGGTGGCATCGAAAGCCTTGAAGGCGTTGTCCCACGTGCTGCCGAATGCCACAAGCAGGATGACCTTGCTGTGCTTCTTGTTGGCCTTCACCTGGGCATCGACGGCCGACTGGTACTTGGCATAGTTGTTGTTTAGATCTTCATCCTTTTGGCAGGATGACAGGCTGGTCATGATGGCTGCTACAGCCAACATGGCAACGACGAAACGTTTACTCTTCATTTTCGTACGATTTTAAGTTAGACATTTTATTTGGTTTAACACTCTTTCCTTGTTTGAAGCGGATGACGACGGCTGCATAGACAGTACGTCCGGGGCTGTTGGTGCCGAGGTGGTAGGGGTGCATGGTGCGGTCGACGTAGTTCAGGATATTGTCAACCCCTGCCTCCAGGCGGTAGGTGAAGGGGTGGCGGTCGGCGGTACCGAGGTCGTGGGTGGTGTTGAGCCTCCAGAGCTGGAAGGGGGCGCCGTCGCCGTTGTTCTGGTAGTAGCGCCGGCTGCTGCCGCGGGTGCTGAGGTTGGCGCCCAGCTTGTAGCGTTCGTGGAAACGATGGTTCCAGATGACGTAGGCGTTCCACTTGTGGTGGGCGGTACCGTCGATGACGACTTCCTCCAGCCTATCGTGGTGGGTGTTGTACTGATGGGCACGGGTGTCGAGCCAGCTGTAGTTGCCGCCTGCCGTCAGCCCTTCGGCGAAGGTGTAGCTGAGGTTGACATCGACGCCGAGGGTTCGGGCGTCCTCCATGTTCATATATTTGCGGGCTACAACGGCCGTGCTGCCGTCGCCGGTATAGGCCGAGGTGATGTCGTGGGGAATCTCGCTGACGGGTACGTTCACGAGGGCAATCATGTGGTCGAGCTGGTTGTGATAGCCGGTGACGGAGGCCGTCAGCTTGTCACCACGGTACTCGATGCCTGCGCTGACGTAGGTGCTTGCCTGTGCCTTCAGCGAGGGATTGCCCAGGTTGAAGAAAGTGCTCGAGCCCATCGTGTGGAGGTAGCGGTAGTGGAGTTCCTTTGTAGTGGGCGTCTTGAAGCCCTGGCTCCATCCTGCCCTCAGTCTCCAGTTGCCCAGCGACACCATCGTGCTCACCTTGGGCGTGGCGCGGAAGCCGAAGCTGCGGTTCTGGTTCAGACGCAGTCCCGCTGTGATATTGAGCCACGAGAGGGGATTCCACTCGTCCTGCGCATAGAGGGCTGCCGTCCAGTCGTCGGCCGTACCCGTAGCCGTGCGCATCGGGGCGTTCAGGTAGTCATACCGCCACTCCGCCCCCACAGAGAGGACGGAGGCCTCCCCCGTCCCCTCCTGAAGGAGGGGTGATCTTACTCCCTTCCCTTTAGGGGAGGGTTGGGGTGAGGCCGCTCCCAGATGGAACACCCCCTTCAAGTGGGCCATCAGACGTTGTTGGTCGCTCTGCAGATTGATTTGGCCAGGGAAATAGGGGTAGTAATTGGTGAACCGGCCATCGGGGTCGTAGCCGTCGGCCAGCGTGGTGTCGGTATATTCGTAGTAGTAGGCGTGGCGGTTCCAGTCGATGTCGAGCGTCATCACATCGGTTTCGTTCGGTTTCCATCGTCCGCCTGTCGAAGCGCTGGCGTTGCGGTACATCAGGTCGTAGGTGTAGACGTCGCAGCTGGGGTGGCGTCCGTTCTGCGGGCGGTTGATGGACTTGGTGTAGTACGTGCCGTCGGCATAGAGCTCTATGTCCTTGCTGGGTGCGAAGGTGAACCGCTGGGCTACCTGCCAGAGGGTGTAGGCATTGACGGTCTTGTTGCGGCTGTCGTTGACGATGCGGGCTTCGGTATATTCCTCAGCGGTATTCTGCCAGCCGTCGGTATGCTGCAGCTGGAAGTTGGTGTAGCTCGTCACGGGACCGAAGGCGATGGCCACCCCGTTGTGCTGCCGCACGTCGTTGTACGACCCATACCGTGTGCTATTTTCCGCAGTCCAGCCTGTGGGCTCCCCTCCTTTACGGGAGGGGTTGGGGGAGGGTCTTTTTTTTGTGATAATATTCACCACGCCAGCCATAGCGTCGCTGCCGTAAAGGGCCGACTGGGCACCCTTCACAATCTCAATGCGCTCGATGTTCTGCGGGTCGATGAGGCCGAGGTCGTTCTCGCCGCCCACGTCGCCGTGGATGCGCTTGCCGTCTATAAGAATAAGGATATAGTTGTTGCCGAGTCCGCCCAGCTGCATCTGGCTGCCCATGTCGCCCTCGCTGAAGGCAAACGAGGCTGTCAGCGCCCCGAGGATTTCCTCAATGGAACGTCCGCCGAAGCTGTCCAGCATCTTGCGCGAGATGATTTCCGTCTGCACGGGGGCGTTGCGCAGCAGATGCTCCGTACCCGTACCCGTCACCACCACCTCGGGCAGCGCTTCCGTGCGGAGGCTGTCGGGCTGCTGGGCATGGGCGAGGGGAAATGCCATCGCCAACGCCACAACCATCGCTGTCAGGTATCTTCTTACGCTCCTCATGTTAACGGCCCCTGTTCCTGGAGGCATGTTATCATTTCTCTGCGGACGTGGCAGGTCTTCTGGCTCTCCACCGCGGCATGGCGTCTTCCCACTTATTAGCAGTGACTTTCGGGTGCCATGCCCGTTTACGATGTGGATTACAGCTGCAGGTACAGCTCAGGTTTTCCACCTGATTCCCTTGCGCATAGGCCTCCTTACGGGGCATTCTGCTACCAAATCCGCCGCGAAGGTAGCCATTTGTTTCCGTACCGCCAAACTTTTTGCTCAAATAATTTGTTTTTTCATTCATAGACATGTACTTTTGTACACAGATTAACGACCTGTTATCATGAAAAAGCAGACCCTTCTCTTGTGCTTGGCGTTACTGTCCGCCGTGATGGCCGTCGCACAGCCCCGGAAAACGTACGACGTGGCGGCGTATCTCTATCCCGCCTATGCGGCTGACGACCCGCGCCTCCGCCCCTTCTGGCCCCTGGGCATGGGCGAGTGGGAGACCGTGATGACCATGCAGCAGCGCAACCCCGGCCATTACTGGAACCGCCATCCGCTGTGGGGCTACGTCAACGAGGCCGACCCTTCCGTGATGGAGATGGAGATTGAGCAGGCCACCAGCCACGGCATCAACGTCTTCATCTTCGACTGGTACTGGTTCGACGAACGTCCCTTCATGGAGACGACGCTCACCCACGGCTTCCTCCGTGCCCGCAACCGCGACAAGATGCAGTTCTACCTCATGTGGGCCAACCACAACGTAGAGAACTACTGGGACACGCGCATCGCCCATCTGGGCGAGAGCAACATCATCTGGCGTGGGGGTGTCAGCCGCGAGGCCTTCGAGAAGATGTGCCGTCGCAACATCGAGCTGTTCTTCCGTCAGCCCAATTACTATAAGATCGACGGCAAGCCCGTGTTCATGATCTACGAGGTCTCTACCTTCATCGAGGGGCTGGGCGGGGTAGAGCAGGCCACGGATGCCCTCCGCTGGTTCCGCCAGGAGGTTAAGCGAGCCGGCTTCCCCGACCTTGAGCTGCAGTTCACCATGTGGGAACCCCAGTTTAACTACAGCGGCTTCGATGCCGCAAAGACCGATCGTCCCCGCGACCGCTTCATCCGTGAACTCGGGTTCAACAGCATGTCGCACTATCAGTTCTGCCATTTCATCAACGTCGACGACGACTACGCCACCATCCTTGCCTCTGCCTATGCCGAGTGGGAGAGGCTCGACCGCGAGTTCACCATCCCCTACTACCCCCACGTCTCCATTGGCTGGGACAACAGCCCCCGAACGGGCCGTAGTGCCGTGACGCGTGGGAATACCCCCGAGCGCTTCGAGCAGGCCCTGCGCCAGGCGAAGGCATACCTCGACGCTCGGCCTGCGCTCCATCCCCTCATCACCATCAACTCGTGGAACGAGTGGACGGAGACCAGCTACCTGCAGCCCGACGACGTCAACGGCTATGGCTACCTCGACGCCGTGCGCAACGTCTTCCTCGACGAAAAATAACCCCCACTATTATCTGTTCACTGATCACTGATCACTGTTGAGCTTCGCTCTTCTGCTGTCACGACTCGGCATAGTTCAAACAAGTTTGACTCTGCGCTCGCTGCTCCAGCAGTTCACTAATCACTACTCACTACTCACTACTCACTACTCACTAATATGTTGTCTCCCAAGCCCCTTCTCCCCCTACTGGCAATACTGCTGCTCGTAATCGCCTGCAGGACCCCTGATTACACGGGCGCCCAAGTGCAGAAGGTCGACGACCTGCGTGGCATGCCTGGGCAGAGCTATCAGGGTATGGCCATCTGGAGTGACTACCTCGTCAGCCTCCAGAACACCGGCCAAGCCACCCTCTACCGCCTTTGTGCCGACAGCCTCCAGCTGCTGCGCCAGTTCCCGCTCGCCAGTCGGGCAAAGGAAAACCACGCCAACGTCGCCTTCTTCGGCACCGAGCGCTACGCCAAGGCCGACCCCTTCCCCCTGCTCTACGTGTCGCAGTGCTCGCGCCAGCGTTACAACGGCATGAAGGACGTCTGCTTCGTGGAGCGCATCTCCCTCACCGCCCCGCCCCAGCTGGTGCAGACCATCGTGCTCGACGATGACGAAGGCCTCTTCGGCTACGCCCTCCAATGGACCATCGACCGCAAGCGCAACCTCCTCATCGGCTATGGCAACACCATCGAGAATCTGGGCGAGGGCAACCGCTGGCGCACTATGGTCTTCAGGATGCCCCGGCTCGCCGACGGCCCCATCGTGCACCTCCACCCCCGCGACGCTCTCGAGAACTATTGCATCCAGGACCTCGACCCCCGCTTCCCCTCCAACCACATCGGTCAGGGCGCCTGCGTCGTGGGCCACCGGATGTGCATTCCCGTCGGCCTGGGCACGGCGCAGCAGCCCAGCATCCTCTACGTCTGGAACCTGCACACCCATCGCCTCGACCACATCCTCGACCTCCAGTCGCAGGTGCCCCACGAGTTCGAGGACTGCGACCCCTACCGTGGCGACCTCCTCATCCAGACCAACGGCGCCGGCCTCCTCCGCCTCACCCCCCGCAGATAGGGCAGGGGCTTGTCTCGTTGCCTGCGGCAACGGTCGTCTGGCTGCGACGGGCTTCTCTCCCCGCTCTCTCTTCACAGCCCATTACTTTACAACTTTTTCCCCTTGGGCTGACAGATTTATCCCTTGGGTTGGCGGATTTATCCCTTGGGCTGTCAGATTTATCGCAGGGGCTAAACGGTTTATCGGGGGCGATAAATGTAAAAAATGAGGCCACGCGCCTCCCATCTTCCCCGGAAGTGCGCTGCGCCACGCTTCTGTATGCGCTTTCATTCATTCCATTTACCTCGCTGCTGGCATCTGCCCCCTCTTCCACCTTCTGCCGACAAGTTGTAAAGTAATTTCATTTTTCATCGAAGATGAGTGAGGCGGGGGAGTGGGGGAGGGGTTAACAAAATTTAACGAAACGGCGTGGGCGTTTTTGTTTTCTTCAAATTATCTTTGCAAAAATTTCAAATTCATTTCTAACCTCTATTAAAAATCGACATGAAAAGGATTCAAGGAAGCATTCTGATGGCGCTGGCGGCAACGGTGTTTGTCGTGCTGGGTGCTCATGCCCTGGACAAAGAGGACGGGGTGTATCTGATTAACGACGGTGCGGACCTGAACGCGTTTGCCAAGATTGTGAACGGCGGCGAGAAGGATGCGTCAGCCCGCGTGATGGCCGACATCGACTACACGCCCTACAACGACCTGATCGGCGACGGCGTGGTCTATACGGGTACGTTCGACGCCCAGGGGCACAAGGTGTTCATCGACACCCATACAGACAGCAGCCTGCCGGGCGGCCTGTTCGGCAAGGGCTCGGCAGGTGCCAAGATTGAGAACCTCTGGCTGGAGGGTACGCTGACGGCCAGCGGACGACGTGCCTCGGGCCTCATCCGCGAGGGCGACGGCGTGTTCATCAACAACTGCGTGATCAAAGTGGACATCGTCAGCACCTACACGGGTGCCCAGGGTGACCTGGCGAGCGGCGGCGTCATCGGCTGGTGCTCGGGCAACAACACGCTCCGCAACGTCATCTACGAGGGAACCATCACCAACGAGGTGTTCGACAACTGCCGCGTGGGCGGCCTCGTAGGCTGGGTGGACGACCCAGGAACGGTGGTAGAGAACTGTCTGGCCATCATGGAAATCAACCTGCCGCTGAGCGGCGACTTCAAGTGCAACTCACTCGTCCGTACCGATGACAACTGCACCACGGTGACCAACTCGTACTACGTGAACTTCTGGAACGCCGGCATCGAGGGCGCCAGCCAAGTGACGGCCGAGCAGGTCAAGAGCGGCGAGGTTTGCTACCTGCTGAACGGTGACCAGACGACGCTGCGCTTCTGGCAGACCATCGGGCAGGACGAGTTCCCCGTGCCCATGGAGAATGGCCACGAGCAGGTGTTCCTGAAGAACGGCAAGTATGTGAACAGCGACGCGGAGATGATTGGTACGGCTGCTGAGCTGAGTGCCTTCGCCAAGCGTGTGAACGGCGGCGAGAACGGTCTGTCAGCCCGTCTTACGGCCGACATCGACTACACGGACTACAACGACCTGATCGGCGACGGCGTGGCCTACGTGGGTACGTTCGACGGACTGGGACACAAGGTGACCATCGACACCCATACGACCAGCAGCATGCCGGGCGGCCTGTTCGGCAAGGGCTCGGCAGGAGCCCGCATCCTAAACCTTTGGCTGGACGGCACGCTGACGGCCAGCGGACGACGCGCATCGGGCCTTATCCGCGAGGGCGACGGCGTGTACATCAGCAACTGCCTGGTGACGGTGGACATCGTCAGCACCTACGACGGCGGACAGGGTGACCTGGCCGCCGGCGGCATCATCGGCTGGTGCTCAGGCAACAACACGCTGAAGAACGTGGCCTACAAGGGTAAGGTGACGAACGACGTGTGTACCGACGCCTGCGTGGGCGGCCTCGTGGGATGGGTGGACGACCCAGGCACGGTGGTGGAGAACGGCCTCGCCATCATGGAGGTCTCCATCCCCGCCACGACGACGAAGAAATGCAACGCCCTGGTCCGCGGACATCTGGGCGAGTACACCATTTCCAACTCCTACTACGTGAATCCCCTTGACGCTCAGCCCGAAGGCACCGTGCAGGTGACCGAGGAGCAGCTGGCCAGCGGCGAGGTGGCCTTCAGGCTGAACGGCAACCAGACGGCCGTAGGCTTCTGGCAGACCATCGGCGAGGATGCCTTCCCCTCGCCCGTACAGGGCGACCGCAAGACCGTGTACGGCAAGGGCGACATCCACTGCAACGGTCAGCCCTACGACGGCGGCTCGTACACCTTCTCCAACACGCCCCCCAACCAGATTGACAACCACGAGTTCGTGGACGGCATCTGCATCAACTGCGGCGCCGAGAGCGAGTCGGCCGACCTCTCGCAGGATGCCGACGGCTACTTCCTCATCGCCGACGCCAACCAGCTGGCCAAGGCCATCGCCATGGTGAACGAGGGCAATCTGGACATGAACTTCCGCCTGACGGACGACATCGACTTCACCGACGCGAAGTACGTCACCACCACCTTCAACGGCCTGAGCGGCACCTTCGACGGTCAGAACCACGCCATCACCCTCGCCACGAACAAGGCCGGCGCCTCGCTCTTCGGCGGCTTGTCAGGCACGGTCAAGAACCTTATCCTCCGCGGCGAAATCACCACCTCGGGACAGTTTGCCGGCGGCCTCTCCGGCTTGAGCGGCAGCTGTAACATCGAGAACGTCGTCGTCGAGGCCGACATCATCAGCACCTACGACGGACACAACGGACAGCTCTACTGCGGCGGCTTCGTGGGACGTATTGCCGGCGACGGCGTGGGCACGATGGTCAACTGCGTCTTCGCAGGCAACCTCATCCAGAGCGCCGATGCCAACATGGACGCTACGGCAGGCTTCGTCGGCGACAGCCGAGGCAGCTTCACCCTGCGCAACTGTCTGATGGCGGGTGACTTCCAGTTCGCCTCGGCCAACAACCTCAACCTCTTCGCCAACGGCGGTACGAAGACCAACTGCTTCTACCTGAAGGAAATCGAGGGCGTCAACACCGATGCCGGCACCAAGGCCGGCGACGACATCCGCACGGGCAAGATGTGCTATCAGCTCAACGGCGGTGCCTACGACAACCCCGTCTGGCGGCAGACCATCGGCGTGGACGAGATTCCCTATCCCATCGCTACCGAGGAGCACGGCATCGTCTACTACCTCCCCATCAGCGACCGCTACATGGACGTCCACGACGAAGAGTCGATGCACGACTTCATCGAGGTCCTCTGCGAGGAGGAGAACGAGTGGGTCTACAGCGTACAAGCCAGCGCCGACATCACCTCGACCTACGAGGAGTACGTGAGTGTGGTGGCAGGCTCGACTACGCTGGAGTACTTCTATGCCGCCTATAAGCGGATGCGCGAGTACCGCGTCAACCTCGAGGAGAGCGAACGTGCCTATGCCGACTACGACGCCCTTGCCAAGGAGGCCCTGGCCTTCCTCAAGGAGAATGCCGTGGAGGGTGAGGATGTGGATGTGCTGAAGAGCTACCTCACCGAAACGCTGGATCCCGACGACAGCTTCAAAAACGGCTCGTACCTCTACGTGATGGAGAATGCCGAGCTGAATACCGCCGAGATGCGTGCCGAACGTGAGTTCCTGGCCGGCCTCTACCGCGTGGTCGTCGCTACGGCTGCCAAGGTGGGTACCGACGTTACCGTCTTGCTCACCAACGCCGACCTCTCCGACGGCGGCACCGGCTGGCAGGGCAAACTCGGCAGCTACTTCGACAAGAACAGCGGCATCATACCCGTGGCCGAAGCCTGGCGTACCGACTGCAACATGTACCAGGAACTCACGGGCTTGGCCAACGGCGTCTATGAACTGGACTTCAACGCCTACTTCAACCCCGCAGGTCACGGCGAGGCTGGCTTCTATGCCGGACAGATCTACGCCAACGACAACCTTGTGCCGGTGATGACGATTGAAGAGGATCCCATCGCCTTCGAGAAGGCCGTCGATATGGAGAACTGCTACATGGCCAACGCCGGAACCTATCCGTACGACGTCGTGTTCCAGGACTTCTACTTCATCCCGAACAGCTACACCGGTGCTTCGTATGCCTTCCACGGCGACCGCTACAAGAACCGCATCCTGGCGCTTGTCACCGACGGCACCCTCCGCGTAGGTATCCGCAACCTCGGTACGGGCTTCGACCGCGACTGGCTGGTGTTCAGCGGCGCCAAGCTGACCTACCGCGGTGCGCTTGCCGAATCCGAGGAGGCGTTGTGGAACGTCCTCGCCGGACAGTGCGCCCGTGCCCGCTATCTCCTGGACTACAGCACCAATGTGGGCGAGGATGAATTCTACCTCTTCCCCAACTACTCCGCCGACCTGCGTAAGCATCTCGACGAACTTTGGGTGGGCACAGCAGGGATTAACGGCAATCTCAGTGCCGAGCAGATGTACGCCTACATCGAGGACTTCTCCAAGACGTTCGCCGATATCTACGACTGCTCGAAGGCCTACATCTACATGAGGCAGCAGCTTGAGAAGTTCACCCAAACGGCTGAAAACTACCACGAGGTGGGCATCCTCGACGACGAACTTTACAATCTCGCCGCTACCTCTGCCAACGCAATAGCCTTAAACTATCAGAACGGTTCATGCGATGCCGAGCAGGCTTGGAATAGCGACTTCGGCTTCGTCCATACTTCTGTTGGCGATCCGCTCATCACCAACGCCGCCCAGCTCAGCAGCAACGCCAGCGACTACGCCGAAGGACAGCACATCGAGTACATCATCGACAACGATGCCTCCACCTTCTGGCATACCGACTGGCACAACCAGGTTGCTGACGACCTGCACTACGTACAGGTGAAGCTGAAGGAGAACTTTGCCGGCGAGGTCACCCTCTACCTGTTGCGCCGTAAATCGGCCAACGACCATCCCACAAAGATGATGTTCTGGGGCAGCTTGGACGGCAAGGAGTTCGAGAAACTGGGCGAAGTCTCCATGTCCTTCAATGGCGAAGGCAAACCCGTGGCAGCCGGCCCCGTCGCCATCTCCGAGGAAAAGCCCGTGCGCTACCTCCGCGTGGCTGCTACCGATACCGGCAACGCCGACAATCCCGACGGCGGCACCTTCCGCAAGTTCTGGCATACCGCCGAGCTGCAGATCTTCGGCCAATGGGCTACCGGCATTAGCGCTCCTCTCCTCTTGGAGGAGTCGGGCGATATGCTGCCCATTTACAACACGATGGGCCAGCGCCTGAATGTACCCATAAAAGGCATCAATATTATTGGCGGCAAAAAAGTTTGGATTAAATAAGTAAAATACACCTTTCGCCCGGTTTTTTTAGCGTTTGCAGGAATCCGGGCGATTTTTTATTGTATTCTACTCCAAAATGGCTTATGTGGAGACTTTTTATTACGCTCAAGAAATCCTTCCTTAAGAGACAAAAGACTAGGGTGAGTGTTGTGGGAATTTTATGGATCTCCTCGCTCCTCGCGTTGGCTGCCAGCAGTTGTCAGGAAGAGATCGACACCTCCAACCGCTACACGTTCACGGGTCATACCATCGCCAGCTTCCTCACTGAGAATGAGGATATGTTTAGCAGTTTTGTCACCATTCTACAGCGTGGCGGCAAGTATAACCTCATGAGGGCCTACGGCACCTACACCTGCTTCGCCCCCACCAACGACGCTATCGACCGCTACCTGTTTGAGCAGGATTCTATCTATAAGGAATCGTTGAAGCCGGGCTCAAGGAAAGTTATCTGGACAGGCGTAACCTCTCCCCGCCTGGAAGACCTGAGCGACTCCATGTGTGTCATCATCTCACAGACCCACATCATCCCGAAGACCTACCTTACGACCGAAATGGAGGGAGATGTCATTCCGACGATGAACCTCAACGACCGCTACCTTACCATGAGCTATGGCGTTGATTCCATCACAGGCTATAGCCTGCTTTTCATCAACGGGGCAAGAGTGATTGATGCTGACGAGGAAGTCCAGAATGGTGCCGTGCATACCATTGCGGCCGTGATGAATCCGTCGTCGAACACGGTGCCGACGCAGATTGAGAACATGAAGTTCCTCAGTATCTTCTCCGAAGCACTCGAGCGGACGGGATTGGACGGCAGGCTGCAAAACTACAAGGACTTCAGCTATACGGAGGGTGACAAGACCACGCTCACCATCTACAACAAGACGGGCTGTCCCTACCCCTCGAGCCGCTACTATGGATACACCGCCTTTGTAGAGCCCGACTCCGTCTTCCAGCAGGCTGGTATCTATAACATTGAAGACCTCTATGCCAAGTGCCGCGAGTGGTATCCTACGGCCACCAATCCCGACTTCAGGAATCCGGACAATGCCTTGAACAAGTTCATAGCATATCATCTGCTGGACCGCAAGCTTCTCTATAGCCGTCTGGTCTGCTACAACATCACCTGCGGCAGTTATTACAAGTCAGAGAGCAACCTGCTGAAACGCGGCGACCGTTATGACTACTTCGAGACTATGCAAGGCACGATGATGAAGGTGACTCTTCCGCTCAGCAACGCCAACTACTCCAGTACTATCCTCATCAACTATACGAAGGATCTGAATAGCCTGGAGAGTACGGACATCACGGCCTCTACCTTTGAAGGCCGTGCCAATGTACGGATCATGAATCCTTCGGACGTCGCAAGCGACAATGTACACTACCCAGGCTTCCAGCAGGAGGCTCTCAACGGCTCCATCCACCTTATTGATAAAATTCTGGTTTATGACGAGGACTTGATGGTGGGCTATGTGCTGAATGAGATCATCCGCCTCGACTTCTCCTCGCTCGTGCCCGAATATACCAACAACAACATTCGCTGGTGCGACGGTCAGGGCATCAATTTCGCATCCGGCTCGGGCGACTACGAGTTCTATATTCCCAAGGGTTACAGCGACCGCCTGAAGTACAACACCGAGGAGACGCGCCTCTATTATCTCAGCCCGCACACCAGTTGGGCGAACTATCAGGGCGATGAGTGCATGTGCCTGGGTGCCTTCGACTTCGGCTACCGCCTGCCCCACGTCCCGGCTGGAACGTATGAGCTCCGCATGGGCTATTCTGCCAACAGCAACCGCGGCGTCATCCAGTTCTACGTTGATGATGAGGTCACCGGCATCCCCACGGACCTCCGCCGCTTGCTGAACGTGCCCGAAGTGGGCTGGGTGGCCGATAGTCAGACCGACGACAACGGCGTGGCCAATGACAAGCAGATGAAGAACCGTGGCTGGCTGAAAGGCCCCACCACCTTCTATTATGGCGGCAGCATATTGGCTAGAAACAATAACGGTGACTGCCGACGAGTCATCACAACCAAGTATCTTGGCCCTGGCGACCATTGGCTGCGCTTTAAGAACGTCAATGACCAGGACGACGGCCTTGACCAGTTCATGCACGATTATCTGGAAATTGTGCCTATCGGCTGGCTACGCAACGAAGAAATCTCCCTTGAGGAAAGGAGAAAGTGATTTTTTCTAAACCTCAAATCCCTTAACGATGATGATAGGGCCTACGGGCAGCTTTTCCTTCTCGCCCTCAGGCATGACGCGGATGTAGCTGTTGCGAAACTGGCAAGGGAAATAAATGATGTTCTCTTCGTCGTAGGTGTCCACGCACGAGATGCTGACGAAGTATTTTGTCTGTCGCTTCAGCAGTAAGGTTTCCTCGGGCACAAAGTCCAGCGTCCGCTTTCCGTCTGATTTATAGATTTTCTGATAAAGAGGTTTGTTGAGGATGTTCACGAATTGCCCGTCGTGTACTTCGTACAAGTTCATGCTGAGCGTGCATTTCAGGAATTCACAACTGGAAACCGTCAGCAGGATGTCGCTAATCATATAGTCGTGCCGGTTTTGAAAGACAAAGCCCCACTCCTTGGCGTCCTGATGGCCTGTTCCTGAAAGCCCGATGATGGCGGCTGGCGGGACGACGCCCTTGCCGACGATGGTCTTGAGCTGAGGGTCTTTGCCGATAACTACCTCCGTCAGCCCCACTACCTTATCCTTCAAGACGATGGTCAAATCTCCTTTGTCCTGAGCATATACGGCGTAGGGAATCTTCTCCAGTTGATACGCCACATGGCTGAACAGCAAGTCCTTTCGCCTGTCGGCTGGGAGGGTTATGGCAAACTGCCCTTCGGCATCCGAGATGGTTCCCACGCTATCCGCTTCGAAACCGATGCTGACGTATTCCACGCTCTCGCCCCGTTCGTTCACTACTTTTCCTTTCACGAGAATCTGCGCCATGGCGGTAAATACGACTGTCCCTAATGCCCAAAGGATAAGGATTCTTTTGATGTACTGCATATTGTCTGTCTCCTGTTATTAATAGTGAGGCAAAAGTACGTAATCCCTCAGAATCCTCCTGCATCCCTTAACGTTCTTTCCGTTCTTTCTGCATTCCTTAATGAAGGGTAAAAAATGTAGAAAAACCTCCGCTTCGTCTTGGAAAAATGGATAGAAAGTGCTTATTTTGCAGGAGAAAAATCGGATAATACGATGAAAAAGATGAAGAACTGGGTGTTTGCCGCCACCCTTGTCTGCGGCGCAGGGTTATTGATGTCGTGTACGAATCGTCATGTGTTGTTCCGCAGCGGCACGTCGTCTTACACTATTGTATTGGATGCCAATGCGCCGGCATCGGAACGCTATGCGGCTTTGGAGCTACGTGACTGGCTCCGCGAGGTGAGCGGTGTGGAGCTGTCCATCGTCTCCAGCATCGATTCGGGACGCCCAGGGCATCGCTTGATAGTGGGGTACAATAAGCTGACGGCTGCGCTCGTACCCGAAGCTAAACGTCCCGATGATCGTGACGACGCCTTCACGTGGCAGAATGTGGGCGGCGACATCCTCTTCTGGGGCGGATGCAAACGTGGCACGCTCTATAGCGTCTATTCGTTCCTCGAAGAGAAACTGGATTGCCGCTGGTATTCGGCGACGGTCAGCGTAGCGCCGAAGCGGAAGGCGTGGCGTTTTAGCAGCAAAAGAAAGGGCGAGCCTGCGCTCTATTGCCACGAAACGCCCGGCATTCAGATTCGCGACAACTGCGTCTACGATGCGCGTACCATTCCGGCCTTTTCCGCTCGACTGCGCAACAACTTTGTTCGTCTTCCCGATCCGGGTAAAAAGTCTTCCACCACTCCCCAGCGAGGAGGCCCTACTCTTGCGGGTACTGCCGAGGGCTATTGGGGCGTGCACGCCATGGGCTCCTTCATTTCTCCGAGCGAGTACTACGAGACGCATCCCGAGTACTTCAGCCTTCGCGACGGACAACGTCAAAGCGGCTATACGCAGCTCTGCCTCTCCAATCCCGACGTGTTGCGCATTTGTACGGAGAAGATTCGGGATGTCATGCGCCGCGAGCCCGATTACCTTATCTATTCCATGGAGCAGAACGACGATATGCTGCCCTGCCAATGCGACTCCTGCCAAGCCATTGTCCAAAGGTATGGCGGCGAATCGGGCCTTATGGTGTGGTTTGTCAATCAAGTGGCCGATGCCGTCAAGGATGAATTCCCCGACAAGTTCATCGGCACCTTTGCCTACCAGTACACGCGCCATGCGCCAACGGGCATCGTTCCGCGCGAAAATGTCGTCATCCGTCTTTGCAGTATCGAGTGCTGCCTGTTGCACGGCTACGATGAATGCGACCAGAACCGCGAATTCCTCCGTGATTTGGAGGCGTGGGGCAGCATAGCTCCTCATCTGTATATCTGGGATTATGTGACGGATTTTGCGCTCTATTGCCTGCCCGTTGCCAATTGGCGTACGATGCAGAGCCATATCCAGGACTTCCGCGACAACCACGCCATCGGCATATTGGAGGAAGGCGACTACCAGACGCCCACCTGTGAGTTGCGTGAGCTGCGCAGCTATCTCCTCTCCAAGCTGATGTGGAATCCTGATGCCGATGTGGAGGCCATCATCCGCGACTTTACGGATGGCTACTACGGCGCAGCAGGGCGATACGTCCGCGACTACCTTGCGCTTGAGGATAGCATCCTCCGTCGTCCCGATATGCACACGAATTGCTACGCCACCACAGGCCACGCTATGTTTACGGAGGAATTCATCCGCGAGGGGCGCCGCATCTTTGCCGAGGCGAAGGCAGCTGTCGCAAAAGACTCCGCGCTGGTGGCCCGCGTAGAGACGGCTGAATTCCCCCTCTGCCTCTTGCAGATGGAGCGTATGCCTCAGGAGGGCATTCGCGATGGTGCCGACGTCCTCTTTGAGAAGGTGGCGCGTCGCGAGGGCTATAAGCAGATGACGGAGTTTAATCCCTCCGTCAACGTCGATTCTTATCTGGAGAAGTTTGCCAGCATCGCCCGTGAAGCCAACGAAGGCGAGGCGAAGTAAGCTGGTAAAAGGAAAATGAAACGGGGAACGGCCATCAGGCTGTTCCCCGTTTTTCTGCGAAGGGAAGTAGCGGTTTACTTGCCTTCCTCCAACTGCTGCTTCAGGGCAGCCAGTGCATCGATGTCACCCAGCGTGGTGGCAGCGGCCTTGTTCTCGATGACGGGTTCGTCCTCGCGGGCTGCGTTGGCAGCAGCACGCTCAGCACGCTTGGCGGCAGCAGCGGCCTTCTTCTCGGCACGCTCGGCAGCACGCTCGGCATCCTCGAAGATGCGGCTGTGGCTGAGGATGATGCGCTTGGCATCCTTGTTGAACTCGATAACCTTGAACTGGAGCTTCTCGCCCAGCTGAGCTTGCGTACCGTCTTCCTTGACGAGGTGCTTGGGAGTGGCAAAGCCTTCAACGCCTTCAGCGAGGCTGATGACGGCACCCTTGTCGATAACTTCGGTGATGGTACCTTCGTGGATAGAATCGACGGCGAAGCTGTCTTCGAGAGCTTCCCAGGGATTCTCCTCAAGCTGCTTGTGGCCGAGGCTGAGACGACGGTTGTCCTTGTCTATCTCCAGCACGACGACGTCGAGCTCGGCGCCAATCTGCGTGAACTCCGACGGGTGCTTGACCTTCTTGGTCCAGCTGAGGTCGCTGACGTGGATGAGGCCATCGACGCCTTCCTCCACTTCAACGAAGATACCGAAGTTGGTGAAGTTGCGGACGCGAGCGGTGTGCTTGCTGCCGACGGGGTAGCGCTCCTCGATGTTCGTCCAAGGATCTTCCTTGAGCTGCTTGATGCCGAGGGACATCTTGCGCTCGTCGCGGTCGAGGGTGAGGATAACGGCTTCCACTTCGTCGCCTACGGACATGAAGTCCTGAGCGCTACGCAGATGCTGGCTCCAGCTCATTTCGCTGACGTGGATAAGGCCTTCAACACCCGGAGCAATCTCGACGAATGCGCCATAGTCGGCCATGACGACCACCTTGCCCTTCACCTTGTCGCCCACCTTTAGGTTGGGATCGAGAGCATCCCAAGGATGCGGGGTGAGTTGCTTCAGACCGAGGGCGATGCGCTTCTTCTCATCGTCGAAGTCAAGGATGACGACGTTGATCTTCTGATCAAGCTCGACGATTTCCTTCGGATCGCTGACGCGGCCCCAGCTGAGGTCGGTGATATGGATGAGACCATCCACGCCGCCCAGGTCGATGAATACGCCGTAGGAGGTGATGTTCTTGACGGTTCCTTCGAGGATCTGACCCTTCTCCAGATGGCTGATGATTTCCTTCTTCTGGGCCTCGAGCTCTGCCTCGATGAGGGCCTTGTGGGAAACGACGACGTTGCGGTAGTCCTGATTGATCTTGACGATCTTGAACTCCATGGTCTTGTCGACGAAGACGTCGTAGTCGCGGATGGGCTTGACGTCGATCTGCGAGCCGGGAAGGAAGGCTTCGATGCCGAATACATCGACAATCATACCGCCCTTCGTGCGGCACTTGACGTAACCCTTGACGATCTCGTCGTTCTCGAGAGCCTGATTGACACGCTCCCAGGATTTAGATGCACGTGCTTTCTTGTGTGAGAGGATGAGCTGACCTTTCTTGTCTTCCTGGTTCTCAATGTAGACTTCTACCTTGTCGCCGACTTTCAGGTCAGGGTTGTAACGGAACTCATTCAGGGGAATGATGCCGTCGGATTTGTAACCGATGTTGACGATTACTTCGCGTTTGTTGATGGCGATGACGGTGCCTTCTACGACCTCGTTCTCGGCCACCTTGTTCAGCGTATTGTCATACGCCTTTTCTTGTTCTTCCTTGGCGGCTGCGCCTTGCGTGTCGCCCTTCTCGTAGGCTTCCCAGTCGAATTCCTCAATGGGAGCTACATTCTTGATCTCTTCTTCCATGTTGTTAATAATTTGTTGTTTTAATTACGTTAGACATTATGTTGCCACATCTAATCTTTTCTGCTGCAAAAGGCCGGAACATCACGCTTCCGGCCTTACGCTATCTCATTCAGTTTAGGATAAGGTTGTACACCAATCAAAGCTTGGCGATGTGTGCGCACAACTTCGACTTCAGGTTGGAAGCCTTGTTCTTGTGGATGATGCGCTTCTTGGCCAGCTTGTCAAGCATCTTCTGTACGGTGGGGTACATAGCCTGTGCCTCAGCCTTGTCGGTGGTAGCGCGGAGCTTGCGGACGGCGTTGCGCATGGTCTTGGCATAGTAGCGGTTGCGCAGTCTGCGAGTCTCGGTCTGACGGATTCTCTTCAGTGACGATTTGTGATTTGCCATGTTTTTTCTTTATTCCTTATTTAATATACTTTGTAGCGCCACGGGGAATCGAACCCCGCTTTTAAGAATGAAAATCTTACGTCCTAACCGATAGACGATGGCGCCGTTTCTGCAAAAGCGGGTGCAAAGGTAAGGCATTTTTTTCTATTGAACAAAAAAATTTAGAACATTTTCTGAAAAATCTTCCGTTTTTCTCAAATAACCCCTTGTCGCAAGTCATCGAATAATCAATTTTTGCCTGATACCTTTTCCCCATTCGCTTACATGGTTTATAAACAGGGGCGCAGTTTATATAAACACGGCCCCTGTTTATATAAACACGGGCGCTGTTTATAAATAGAGTCAAACTCTAAGTTTGCAGCGGAATTGC
>DBYJ01000002.1 GCA_002309805.1 Bacteroidales bacterium UBA1189
TCTTCAGCGAAGGCCAGCTGATCTTCTGCGGCAAGGGTAATCTGGTCGTCAAGGCCAGCGGAAAAGCCGGCATCACGAGCGACGATTATGTCCGCTTCATGTCGAGCCCGACTGTCAAGGTCACTTCCAGTGCCGGTCACGCCGTACGTGGCAAAGACGCCATCATCATGACGGCCGGCGACGTGACCGCCGCCACTTCCGCCGCGATGAAGAAAGGCTTTACCTCCGACTCGTTGGTGCGCTTCGAAGGCGGCAAGACAACCATCAGCGTAACCGGCTCAGCTGCCTATGACGATGAAGATGCCGAGTACACCGGTACGGCCGGCATCAAGGCCGACAAGCTTTTTGAAATGCTCGACGGCACACTCGTCATCAGCAACACCGGCACCGGCGGTAAAGGCATCAGCGGCGACGCCGACGGCTACTTCTACGGCGGGACGCTGGACATCTCCGTCTCGGGCAGCAACTACGGCAGTTCGTCAGGTGGCGGAGGCTTCGGAGGCGGATTCGGAGGCGGATTCGGCGGAGGCTTTGGCGGAGGCAGCAGCTCGTCCTCCAACAGCGTGGCCGCCAAGGGCATCAAGTTCGACGGTAACCTGACGTTTGCCGGCAGCAAGGTCAGCGTCAGCTGCAAGTCCCACGAGGGCATCGAGGCGAAGGGCACGCTCACCATCTCCGACGGCATCGTCTATAGCTATTCGGCCTCGGACGACGCCGTCAACTCGGGCAGCACCTTCACCGTCTCCGGCGGCTACCTCTGCGGCTATGCCCCATCGAACGACGCGCTCGATGCCAACGGCAACTTCTACGTCAAGGGCGGCACCGTCTATGCCATCGGCTCCACGGCTCCTGAGGTAGCCCTCGACGCCAACACCGAGGGAGGCTTCAAGCTCTATGTGCAGGGCGGTACACTTGTGGCCATCGGCGGTCTGGAGTCCGGTGCCACGCTCTCACAAAGCTGCTACCAAGCCTCGTCGTGGACGAAGAACACGTGGTATGCGCTCACCAGTGGCAGCACCACGTTTGCCTTCAAGACGCCCTCCAGCGGCGGTACCGGTCTGGTCGTCTCGGCCGCGTCCACGCCCACGCTCAAGTCGGGCGTCACCGTCTCGGGCGGCACCAGCTATTTCGACGGTATGACCGCCGTTGGCGCCACCGTCTCGGGCGGTTCCAGCGTCTCCCTCTCCACCTACACCGGCGGCACCAACGGCGGAGGACCCGGCCGCTGGTAACGTAACTCACAACGAATTTTGCGGCAAAAAAGGCAGGGGCCGTCTTACGACAGCCCCTGCACATGCAAGGATGGAGGAGTGCTTACGCCATCAGTTCGCTGGGCACACGCTGCAGCCTGGCGTCGGTGACGACACCCTTCTTCATGCTGGAGGCGGGTCGGAACAGCACGCCCACGTCCGTGATATACGACAGGGGATCGAAGCTGTCAAGGCCGATGACCGCACGGGTGAAGCAGCGGCCCGAGACCTTCGTGTAGAAGATGCCGAAGTCGTCCAGCACGATGTTCTCACCCGCCAGCAGGGCCTCACGGATGTAATGCAGCAGGGCGGTGACGACAGCCACGATGTCCGTGCGCGACAGCGTACTCTTGTACTCGATGTTGCCCACGATCTGGGTGGTGCTGTAGAGCGGCGTCTTCGCCACCTTGTTGCAGGCGTAGTCCACGCCTTCCGCACCTTTGGGGTTGGTGCAACTAACTACTTTGTATTTGATTGCCATAGTCGTTTGGAAATTAGAAATTAGAAATTAGGAATTAGAAATTGGGTTAGGGGTTAGGCCATCAGCTCCGAGGGGACGCGCTTCAGCGTGCGGTAGGAGCGGATGTGGCGCTTCAGGGCGGCGTTGCAATGGAACGTCAGGCGCACGCCGCGGATGAACGCGCGGGGGTTGAAGCCATCCTGTCCGATGACCGACTGGGCGAAGCACTTGCTGCGGATGCCCGGGTTGAAGGTGCCGATGCCCTCCATCTCCACGGGGTTGCCGTCGGCCAGACGGTTCGTAATCTCGGTGAAGTAAGCCTTCAGGATGCCCTTCACCTCGGCGTCGGTCACGGTGGTGGCTTCGCTGACGAGGGCGACAAGGCCGTCAAGGGTGAGGTCGCCCGTCTTCGTTCTGCGGTTGCAGGCGTATTCCACGCCCTCCGCACCTTTGGGGTTGATGCACCCCACAACTTTGTAATTGATTGCCATAGGAGTAAAAAAAAGTTTGATGTTTAACGGTTTGTTTTTTTGCGTTTTGGCCACAGGGGCCGCGAGAGAAACCTTTCGGTTGGGGAACATGGAGTGCGTACTCCATCATGTGCTCTTCCGCCGTAGGGTGGCGAGGGAGGCGAGGTCACGCTTCAGCCGCTCGGTGGGGCGGAAGAGGACTTTGTAGCCGTGGATGAGCCGGCGGGCGTCGAAACCGGGTTGTTCTGTCTCATCAGGTGTGCACAGGCGAGATTTGACAGTCAGCTGAAAACTCCCCAGTCCCTGCAGCTCGACGATGCGTCCGGCAAGCAAAGCTTCGTGGATGTTGTGCAGGAGGGCAATCATGACGGCATAGACATCCGCAGGGGTCAGCGAGGTGGCCTCGCAGATGTCACGCGCCATGTCGTAGAAGTCGTAGCGGCTGGTCGAGACCACGCACAGCCGCTGCGTCATCGGGTAACCGTCGATGCCAAGGTGACGGTTCGGAATGAGTTTGAATTCAATAGCCATAGTTTGGGTTAGGGGTTAGGGTTTAGAGTTTTGGGTTATATGTTGATGTGTTTTCTTATCTGTTACAAAGGTAATACTTTTCTTTGTAACCACCAAATAAAAATGGGACTTTTTTGTCTGAAAATGAATTTATTTCGTGCAAAAAATTCGTGTCGTTTTCAGCCGCGGAAACGGGGCGGGACGCGACGTGTTCCGAGCGTCGGACGTGACGTGTCTGGTGCCTTCAGGAGTGCTGTCCTACGGAGGACGGCTGGCGGGCGGAGGGGTGAGTTTGGCGGTCAGGTAGTATTCGCTGAAGTCCTTGCAGCCGGGCGGGAGCGGGTGGCGGATCAGGTGGGGCAAGGCCTGGCGGAGCTGCAGGAAGAGCTGTTCGCCCGGGGCGTCGCAGTCGGGGTACATGTGGAAGGTGGTTTCGAGTTCCATGCTCAAGGTTACAAGCTGTTTCAGGTCGGCAGGCTTCAGCAGGGTTGCCGAGGGGATGGCGACGGCCTTGTGTCCGGCCGAGAGCATGGCCCAGCAGTCCGAGGCGCCCTCGGTGATGTAGAGCGGCTCGGCGGGGCGCAGGAGGTTGAGGACGGGCAGGTTATAGATGCCGCAGACCGACCCCGCAGGGAAGCGGAAACGCGGTGCAGGTGGTTTCATGTTCCATGTTTCAGGTTTCAAGTTGTTTGAATCCTGGCTCTTGGAACTTGAATCCATCGTATTGGAACTTGAATCTTGAAACTTGAAACTCAAATTCCTGTTCTGTATGCCCGTGAGGTGGCCCTCTCTATCATAATAAGGTATCTGCAGCCACTCGGTCCCCTCGCGGTCGCGCCACGATGTGAGGCGGCACCAGCGGACGACGCGTTCGTCGAGCTGGCGTTCGTCGAAGAGGAACCTCCGCGCCGCCTCGCTCAGAAAGGGACGGGCGAAGAACCGCTCGTAGCGGCTGGCGTCGAAGGGGGGCGTAGCGGAAGGCGCCGAGCGTGGAGCGCGCTCCGTTTCGTCCGCCATGAGGATGGCGTGTTCGTCGGCCAGCCAGCGGCACGCCTCGCTGAACTCCTTGTGGAGGCAGTTCATCACGAGGTCGATGGTGCCGCCGTGGGCGCCGCAGGCGAAGCAGCGGTAGGTGTTGCGGCGGGTGCTGAACGACAGGCTGGCGTGGTGGTCGTCGTGGAAGGGGCAGAGGCACTTGTGGCGGTTCACGCCGAGCCCGAGCCGCCCCGCGACCCCCTCAACGGGAAGGTCGCGGAGCCTCTGGAGATAGTATTTGTCCATCGTTACGATTTGCTTTTCAGGTACTCGTCCGTCTTACTGTAGAGCCCCGTCTGCGCCGAGTGGGTGATGAACTTGCGGAACACCCATTTGCGCAGCTGGCTGGCGGTGCCCTCCTTGCTTTTGCCCAGTCTCACGCGGAGAGCTTCCAGTTGCGCCGCGTTGAAGGTGTCAGGCAGGCTGTCAAGCATGTTCTTGGGCGTGTAACGCCGGGCCTCGCTCGTCTGGTCGGCATCCTTGCCCAGCAGGTCGGCAAACACCTGCAGCTTCGACCAGATGTCGTGATAGACCAGCCATTCCACCAGGTCGCCCATGGGCCTTGTGAACGTCTGGTTGTTGAGGATCCAGAGGACGCAACCGGCTTTCCAGCCCGACACCAGCGCACGATGGGAAATCTCGAACAGCACGTCGTCGTCGGCCAGATCGGCGATGGTCGCCATGTCCTGCGCCAGCTTTTCGGTAAGCTTATTGAGCGGTCGGACAATGTAGCGCCCCTTGCAGATGCCGAGCCGCACGAGGTACTCATCCAACTGCTTGTAGAACTTCTCGTCGTAATGGCCCTGGCGTGGGATGCGGCCGTCGCGGGCCGTACGCTGCTTGTAGGAGAAGACCATGCGGCCAAACGTGCCGTTGAAGAGGTCGTACTTATAGAACTTACGCGTGGCATACGGCGTGGATGAGATGGTGAGGTTGACCCGCAGGACGGGGTTTCCCGTCACGCCGTCGGCCGTGGCGCGGAGGGCTCCCGCCCGCTGGCGGTCGTAGATGTTGCGCAGCGTCTGCGAGACCTGCCTGTGGCCGCCGCACATGCGGTCGGCCTGTTCCACCTCCGTCATGTTGATGTACTGGGTGCGGCCGCCCAGCTGCTCAAGTGCCATCGCGTTCTGGATGAACGCCGGGTTGGTCATGTCCGAAGGCGGGAACCAGAAGGCCACGTCGGGACGGAGCGGCTTCTCCTTGTTGGCACCCTTGGTCTTCACCTGCTTCTGCCACTCCACCAGTTTACGGAGTTCCTCTTCGTCGTGCTGGCGGAAATCGCGACAAATGGCTTCGACAAGGCTCGACAATTGTCCCTTGTTACCTCCACTTTCGGCTACCAGATGGGCCATTTGGCCACACGGTTCCTTCCAGCTGAGGTCGGGATACTGAAATTCTGTGTTGCTGATGTGTGCGCCAAGTATAGGGAAAAGCATCGGGACGAGGGGTTCCTGGATGTCTTTTGACACCTGCGAGAGCAGGATTTTGATGCATTCTGTGCCTCTTCCGAGCTTTGGCATCTGGGGCGCGGAAGGTTTTGTGATGTCATACATGATTGATAAATAGCTTTTTAGATGAAACTTAATCGACCAAGCGTTCCAGCGTTCCAGCGTTCCAACTGTTTTTTTTGAGGTTCCACTCCTCTATATTTATACTATAAATACTTAATTATTAATTAATTATATAGTATAATAAGGAGGTATTGTATTCCATTTTTCTTGTTGGAACGCGGAACGCTGGAACGCTAAGGTCATGTAACTCACTCAATGTCTTCTCCTACGAGGCCCCTGAGAGCCTCACGAAGTTCGTCACACACGCCGAGGGCGTAGCTGTCGATGTTGTCCGCGTGTACCCTTATCTGTCGGAGGTTGATGCGCAGCGTGCCGTCGTCGCGGCGGGTGACGGTGATGTACCGTCCGACGAAGACGTGCGGGTTGCGCCTGCCGTCGGTCGTGGGCTGCGTCTCGACGAATTTGTAGTGGTCCGGGCCATCGTGCGTGATGACTCCTTCGAGGTTCGTGCCTACACGCATGCGCCCTGGCTTACGGGTAAGCAGCTTCAGGTCTATGGCCAGCTCGGTGTTGGGATAGAACCCGGCCATGTGTTCGCGACTGGCGACGGCAAAGGGCGCGTCGCTCTTCTTCAAAAACTCGTGCAGGATTTCTCCTACTGTGCGGGGGTCGTACTCTGCTTCCGACCCGGCGCGGTTTGATTTTATATTTGTCATTTATGCTTCGGGCAGCCGATTTGTGCTGCCTCTAGCAATGGGGTGGAGAGGCCCGATTCCGTTATCTTTTTCCATTAATGTGATAACAGAAATGTGATAACAAGAAAATGATAACAGGAAAATGATAACAAAAGAAAAGCCGAGGCTCCATAATTTTTTTTGGAACCCCGGCGATTTTTTCCCCTTGGTGATAACAGGTTTTATAACAAACCTATTCGTATGTGCGGTTCAGGTCTTTGGTTATATGCATAACTTTGGCATAAACGGCTTGCAAGGCAAGGTCACTAATGTCTTTCTCCTCTCCTTTGCCTTTTGGTGGCAGAGGTAGCGGCTTTTTATAGTCAAGAATGTATTTAATCATGTTTATGCGATCCATTTGTGTGGCATCAATTCGTTCCTTATTGCCACTTGGATTCAGCCCGAACTGGTTTATGACTATCGACCTGGCTGAGACACCCTTCGTTTTACTCATGTAATGCTGGTCAAGGAGTTGTTTCAATAATTCGCTTAAAATGGCAGTAGGCTTACCTATCCATTTCAGGTTGCAGTTGCGAGGCTCTCCATTGAAAAAGTGGTCAAAGTCATCTGCTATCTTAACATCTTCAATCCATTTCCATTCGACCATTTTCTGCATGACAATGTTCACCCGGCTGACTCTTGTGCTAACATTCGGACAGTTATAGGGTAATGTGTAGTAAACAGTCTCTCCGCTTTTTTTTGCGTTTTTTCCTCCCGGCTTTTTGATGAATAGCACATTGATTTCCTTGGTCAAGCTCTCCGAGCTCGTGAAATACGCCTTCATCCATGTCCACATCTCTTCTGTATGCTTATTCACAGGTACTCTTAGTCTATTCTCCATATCGAAACACTTGTCTTGTCCCCAGTATTTGGCAATCGACGTGTGAAGCGTTCTTTGGATAGTGCCTTGATAATGTGAGTGGTTGACAACCGCTACACCATACATCACCATATAAAACAACATGGCCACTTCCGCCATCGAGTCATTTTTTTCACCCGCTGTTCCGTCTTGGTCTCGATATAGCCTATAGGTATCGTTCCACAATCTTTGGCATTGCTCAGTTGACGGGTCCCCCGTTTGTAAAATCCTATCCAGCGTCTTAGAGGCATCCACGAACAGCTGTTCGGGAGTCATAACCATCGTAGGGTACGATTCCTCGAATGTATGAAAAACGGTCAAGCACAACTTGTAGTAAGGGTGCTCGCGGAAGTGTTCACTTATCTTTTTAGCTTGGCTTAGTTGGGATTTTTTTGTCATCTTTACCTTCTATTACTTTGACGAACACCTCATCCAGCCACGTTGGCAGGTCAAAATCGCTCGTAACAATATCGGGAATCTCAAAGTTCTTGAAATGGCTTATGACCACATCGTTCATGGGGTACTTGGCAGGGATGCCCTTGTTGCAGTCATAGTCGCCGTAGTCCCTGAATTTTACTACCAAATCAAAGGCGTTGTCTGTACACAACGTAACGACCGTTGACAATTGCTTCAATTTCTCATTATCAACGACCGACCCCATTTTCATGGTGGTCGTGGCACTTAGGGCATTATAGACTTCAAGATTTTTTGAAAATCTGTCCATCTCCTCCTGCATGGATTCGGGAATACGTGCTGTAGGATGAAGTTTCAGGTTGACGTACTCGAACGTGAACGACTCTATCACATCTCCATGGTCGATGGTGCGTTGATCGATGAACTCTTCGAACGTTGTTTTCACAGGCTTTTCTTTGAGTATTGTTTCAATGCCCATGCTTCTTAAAAGCTTTTCGTTGAAAAAGTTTTCAAGACAGATTCGGATGGTATTCGTTTTGCTGTCCCACGACGTGGATTTCTCTATGGCAAGTTGGCACCTTCCGTCGCGATAGTCAACCACGGCGTAGGCGAAAGGGTAACTCTGTTGCGGCACGCCGACGCAATCCTCGACCTCATCCCCCGTGCTTTCAGGCAGGTCGTAAATGGTGAGGTTCTCCCTGTTGTGAATTCTAATCAGGGCTATGCCCCCGTCGTTCCGCAGGACGCAATTGGGGACATGCTCTTCACCCCCACCTCGTCTGGTTCTTTGCAGCTCCAGCTCTGTTCCTTTCGCACCAATGAGTTTGCCCAAATAGTAGTTAGGGAACGAATGCACAGGTTTGTCAGGATCAACAAGATTGTTAAAGTCCAACTGTGGAAGGACGGTCAAGCCGATGTTGTGAATGATGTAGTCGCTCATCTATACGTTAATGACAAATTCAGATTTGATGTACCTGAAATAAGGTTCAAAAAGCATCGTCTCGCTGTCCAGCCGGTTATAGAGCGGGTTGTTGATGAAGAAGCTCTCCTTCCAGATGGCTCGCGAGATGTCGAAGCGCGGTTCCTGCGGCTCGGTGGATGCGTACAGCCCCGTTTTCACGCGGCTCATCATCTTTGCCTCTATGAGCTGCGGCACGGCACAGTTGCGCGAATTCTCCGTGCTCTTGTTCATTCCGTACTTCTGCCCGATAAGGCGGTTCAGCAGCTCGCTGCTGATGGTGTCCTGCAGGCGCAGCTGTGAGGCGATCAGCGAAGCGACGTCGTAACAGAACGAATAGCGGGCATGGATGACAGCCATCAGGATGAGGTGGCGGTCGGCCGCGCTGTTCAGGGCTGTCAGCACGTCGGAAGCATGTTCACGCAACAGGGGCGTGAGTGCCGTTGAGCATACGGCCGAGTGGATTTGGTAGATGGACTTCCTGATGCGGTTTTCGCCATTATACTCGGTTTTCAGCAGCTCGCCAAGCAGCACTTCGTCGAAGCCGTCGCTCAGTTCCATCTTAAGTGCTTCGCAAAGCACATCCAGGGGTATGCGTTGCTGGATGCCTAATGACTTGTTATCGTTCATGCTTGTTCTTTCTTGGTTATGGTAATGAAGGGTATCAGCACTTCCAGCCAATGGGTGCCGCCGTGGGTCACGTGCGTGCGGGTGTTGGAGAAGGTCTTGTTGTCGATGGGGTAATAGGTGCGACTGTCTGCGTCAATCTGCAGCACCCCCTCGCCATAGTCGCGCTCGAAGAGGTCGCGATGAGCCTCGGGCGCAAGCGTGATGTAGCGGTAGTCGTATTGCGCATTCACCTTGTCACTTTGCCTGAGTGCCTTCCACGGCACGGTCTCGACGTTGCCGTGGTCGGTGGTGAGGTAGATTGTGAACCCTTCGGCCAACAGGGCGGCGATGTTCTCGGTCATCTCGGGCTCTTTCACCCAGAGGGCGGTGTTGGCGTAGAGATACCTTGCGTCGTCGCTGGCGTGCATCTTTTCGTCGAGCGTCTGGGTGACGTATGCCACGCGCGTATGAGAGGGGTTCAGCTCCAGCAGACCGCAGTTCTGATAGTGGTGCTGGAAATCGGGTAGGTGCTTTGACTCCCAGAATGCTTTCCACAACCGTTCCTCGTTGTGCGGGTTCTGGGGGTAGTCCGGCCTCGGTCGGTCGCCACGGAAGATGGCCTGCCGCGAAAGCTCCGTCACGCTGGGCAGCCACGAGTAGATACAGTCGTAGTGGAAGGCGGCGGGGAGGCCCTCGCTCTTCAGCGCGTCACAAAACATCAGAGCCTGCCAGTAGTTCATGCCGTCAACCACCACCAAGGCCACCTTTTCGTCTCTTTGCCGAGCGACGAAGGGCAGCACCTGCGTCACGATGCGCGGCGCCCGGGACGGGATGGCCGAGCCGATGACGGCCGCATAGTGTTCTTGCAGATGGATTTGGAACAGGTTGTTGAGCGTCTGCACCTGATAGCCCATGCTGTCCCATTGCCCAATCTTGAGCGCACGCACCAGCAGGCGCGAGGCATCGGGCATCCAGTCGCGCGGACGGTTGAAGTCGAACTTGGCGAACAGCTGGTGCCACTCAGCCTCAATCTGTTCAATCTTTTCCATGATGGCCTCTTCCGTCCCGTCGTATTCGTGCAGGATGCTGGCTGTCTGCGGCTCGTCCAGCGGCACGCGTCCGGGCTGGTTGTAGAGCCATTCGAGCTGAGGCAGGGAGCAATGGCGGATTACCTTCCACTTGTAACGGCGGAAGATGGTCTGGATGGAGAAGGAGAACTCCTCTGCCTCGGCCGCTATGTCGGGCAGGACTTGGAAGTCCCCCTCCTTGACGAACACGTAGCGCAGGCTCGTTTCGTCGTGGTAGTCGAATTCCCACAGGAGCCTGAGGTCGAGGCTCTGACCGTTGTGTACCTTGATGCCGAGATAGGAAAGAGCCAGACGGACATCGTCACGCAGCAGGAACCTGTCGGGATTTTCCACGACGGACAACCTGCCGCCCGGTCGGAACAACCGCTCGGCAAGGGTCTGTATCAAACTTATCCGGGTTTCCATCCTACGCTATCGTTGCACCTTCGACGAGGCGATGTCGTAATACTGCAATAGAATTTCGTCCTCGGTGAGCAACGACTCATCGATATGATTGCCCACGAGGATGATGGTCTTGAAGTCGCCCTGCTGGTAGCAATGTTTGAAACCGTCTTGCAACACAAAGAGGCGTGCATTCTTGATGCGTCCTTTGGCCTTTGATGCCAATTCGACGTACGATTCAAACTCTTTCAGGTTCTTGCGCATACGCACTTTCTCCAAGTCGGCCGCTTTCTCCAAGTCGGGAATATACCATTGCCCGGCCTCGTTCTTCAGGAAGTTCTCTTCGAGAATCTGCATCAGTTCGGGCACGGTGTCGCCCTTCTTTGGGGTCACAAGGTCTTGCATCCATTGCGGCTGCAGCTCTTGGTAGGTCTGCGGGTGTTCGCGCAGGCGGTTCTTCAGCCATTCTATGCCTTCGCTCTCGCTACCTACCATGAGGCCTAACGAAACGAATTGCGGAGCCAAGCGTTTCTTCTCGTCATACTCTATGGCTTGTTCAGGAGTAAAGAACATGCCGTCACGCTCCACAAAATGCTGGCGTAAACCTTTTTGAAATACGACGGCATCCATAGGAACAGGACATCCATGCTGCACGTAGTAGGCTATCAGTCGGTCGTACAATATCTTTGGGCTGCGTTCAATTATGGCAGTGGTATTCTCTTTTTGCTGTATATGGATAGGTAAGTGTTCCAAAAACTCATCTATAAAATCCCAAACATTTTCACTCTTATCACCAGATGATTCAAAACGGTTTGTTAATGAAGACGATGGCTTGAAACAGGTAATAACAAGATCCTGCTTTACAGCAGTTGTTGTTGTAAGTGATTTATATGAACCTTGTTTCTTATCAAGTGAGGCAACGTTTACAATTATGAATCCTACTTCTGTAATTGATCTCTGAATAAGATTCCATATACTCGCTTTTGTATTACTAAATTCGACGGTCATCCATTTTCCTGGCTTTAATATGCGGTAATACTCTGAAAAACATTTTTGCATTTCAGCATGGTAAAAGAATGCATTTTTTCCTTGTGCATTATTTTCAACCGCTTCAGTATCATTATTTGTTACAACTTTTAACCAATATTCTGGAATGCAATTCAATTCAGAGTAGTTTATGTTTGCGCCAAAAGGAGGGTCTGTAAAAATATAGTCAATACTATTATTGTTAATACAAGTATGATCAGCAGAAGCTACGTCAATAACATTATCATATTTCGAAGGTAACAAAGGGGCTGCCTCTATATAAGAATCAATCTTATTAAGTAGTTGTTCGAAAATAGATATTTCTATAGGAAATTTAGGCACATACAATGTTCCTTTTAACTGTGCTGTGCACCATCCCCCACCACCATTAAAGTAATAGTTTATTTGCATACGATTCATCATCGCAGAGCGATTAATTATACCTGTAAAAACAAACCTTAGTTTATTTGGTAAACGAGAATGGTTAATTTTTTTGTTTAATGCAGCAAGAATTATTAAATTCCTTCTAGAAAAGAATTGATGAACTCTACAATAGCCTTGGGCTATTTTGGGTTGTTCAGTATTATACCCATCTGGTAATTCGTCTGTAGGGAAGAAATCATGAATTGGAGTTTCCGAAATCTTATTAAGTAAAGCCAAGTCATCCTCATGAGGAGTCCTGGTAAATCTCTTATTCCCGACGGAATATACCAATAAAACAGGAACAAGTTTAATTACTCTTATTGTGCTTTGAGTGGCATCATCAAATATGGTCTGAAAAACTCTATTAGCTGTTTTCTTTGTTTGATGACTGTGACAAATTGGACATTCGAATGTGTCAAGAAGCTTTTTGTGCTCATGATCCATAGCTACATCCCAATACGAAAATTCTTGCCCACAATTAATACAACTCATAACTTCACTCCAAACAAGACAGTTCATTCTGCCTATAGGAGACCCTTCATGATTAATGGTATACAACCACCCATATTCATCTTCTAATTCTTTTATAATATTATTAACTTCCTGCTTAAATAGTTTTGTCTGAGGAGGTGTATTATAATTATATGAGATAATAGATGCATATGGAGATAAATCTCCGCATATTGCATGACGTTTCCCCCAGCGGGGTCTTTTCCCGTATATTTTAATATATTCATTTTCTATTTTTGAATGATACTCATCTTTAATAGAATCACAAGCTTGAGCTGCCACGCCTGTCATTCCAGTTCCTGCGAAGCCATCGAAAATAATATCCCCTGGCTGTGTATAATGCAAGATATAGCGCATGATAGCTGGATGTGGGACTTTTGTGTGATAAGTATGTGCCATATAAACGGGATTAAATTTCCCCTCGCTCACGTCGCTGGCATACGGCTCCTTCACCTCAAAGTCAGCCTCACGTTTTCCTTCCGCTTCGAGTTGTTTCTTTTCTTTTTCCCACTCGGTGATGAAGTCGTTGAGCCACGGATTGGGGCAGGCGGTATAATAGGGAGGGTCGGAGAGGTTGATGATGTCGTCATCCGTGCCGATGGGGAAACCCTCTATCTGGCGCAGCTGGGGCAGCATGGCGCGGAGCTCGTCGCGGAAGACGCGGCGGCGCTCGTCGTCATTAGCAAACGTGCGGCCAAGGACGACGACGGGTCCCTGCTCTTCTATCTTTTCCTGCTCTGGACCAAAGCCATCGAGACTGAGTTGTTCTGATTCCATAATACTGTTTTTATTTTTGCAGATCAAGTTGCAAGCAAGTTAAACTACCTAAAAATGATTCTGACTTTACTGGGGTCTTTGCCGTTTGTCGCGCGGAAAATAAGGTGGTCGAAACGGGCGCGGGTTTCATCAATCGTCATGGCGCGGCTGAAGCATTGAGACAGCATTTCTTGCGTGATTTCAACCTCCTCGAACCCCTTGCTGATTTCGCCGATGAACTGAATGACGGACTGCGCCGTGTTGGCATCATCAATGGTCTGGAACCCGGAGACAATCTCGTTGGCGAAGCGACGTGCCTCGTCGTCCATGAGCTGGAGGGCATGGTGCGAGTCGTCGGACGAGAGGAAGTCTTTGATGTCCTGCACCCACATGGCATAAATCTCGCCCAACTCGGTCTGCAACTCGCGGATGGACTTCATCTGCACTCCGCCATCCAACTGCGGATTGAAATTGGCAAAGGGTGTGGTCTGGAGCATTTGTTCCACATTGGCGTTAGCCGGTTTGAGCTTGGCAAACATGCTGCGCCAGGCACTCCAGAGCGAGGTGTTGAGAATGGAAAGCTGCTGAAGCTTTTCGCAGACGATGTATTCGCGAGAATTGAGCAACTGTATGCGCAGGCCGTTATCGATGTCATTCAGGCAGAAGCTGTGATAGCGTGACAGATACCAGTCGATGTATTGCTGTTTCACCTGTGCCAACTCCTGTTCGTAGTTCTGCACCTGCGCATCGTTGACATCGGCCAACACATTAGCCAGCCCTCCGACGGCCGCATCGATGGCGGTAGCCAGGTCGGTATGGACGGGGACATATTGCTTGGCTTGGGTGAGGTAGCTGACCTGGGTGTCAAGGCGCCGGGCCAAAGCAATCTTGTTTCTGGTCTGATCCATCAGCTGTTTGCTCTCCAAAAACTTCTGCACCTGCTCCATGGGGTATTGCAGGTTCTTTATCTTGGCTTCAGAGGTGTAGGTGGCCAACTTGTCACAAAAGCCTTTGAATGCCGACAGCCTGTTGCTGAGTGACATGGCCTCCATGGCGGGTATGATCTCCACACCGGCAATGGTGACCCCATTACGGTCGAGGGTGCGCCCTATGAACTCGGCCGTGTCCTGCGCCAAGCGTTTGGCGGCATTCACCAGTTCGGAATAGGTCTCGGGGCGGTCGAGACGGTTGGAGAGGTCGCGGCCGCAGAGTGCCTTCGTAATCTCCCTTATCAACGGCAGGTTGGCTCCACGGGGACGTTTGATGGAGGTGAAGTTGAAAAACTCGTCGGCGGCGACGGAGCGGAGGATGTCGATATTCGAAGCATTCAACTCCTGACCGTTGCCCAGCTTCACCTCGCAGAACCCCAGCTGAACAAGCGTAGCGATGACCATGAACTCGAAAGGAGCCTCTATGCCATAGTCGGTGGAGCGCCACAACTCGTTGTTTGAGTTGGCAACGGGTTCGAGCAACTCGGCCTTGTTGACCACCTGCTGGTCTTCGCGTGCATCCATCTTGTCGAGAATAGCTTGGGCGTAGATGCTGTTGTCGATGTTCAACTCTCCAGCATGATAGCATCCCAACCCAGCCAGTATAGCCTCGCCATCCTGACTGGATTCCTGCGGACGGATGATTTTGGCAATGGCACCCTTGATGTAACGGTCGAGGTTGTCGTCGGTAATGACTTGTCTGGCTGTGGTGAAAGCGGGATAGTGTGGCATCGCTTCGGTAAAAGCATCCTCGAAGATGTTTGTCGCCACGCTGTTGAAGATGTCCATCAGCGAAGAGCCCTCAGACGGCAGCTGGAAGTTCTGAAGCGTCTTGCCTTCCTGGTCGGCATAATAGACTTTCGTTTCCTGCAGGTAGCACGCGTTGAAGGCATTCTTTGCCTTGCGGAACAAATCCTCCATCTTCTGGCGATAGATGGGTTTCTCGTTCGAGGTGGCGGAGTTCCAAAGCTGGAAAGCTGCGCCATAGAGGCATACATGCTTCTTGAAATCGTCGCTGAGGGTGTCCATGACGAAATAGAGTTCGTCGGGTTCCTGATTGCGACGTTTCTTCTCCTCCTGGAACACAGGCATGAAAATCATATAGAAATGTTGCTTCGGCTGGGTGGTGCTCTTCTCGTTCGGTCCGCCGAAGAAGATGTATCCGTCGCGTGTAATCTTATGGCTTCGCCACTCTATCTCGTGCTTGTAAATCTCGAAGCCCGTGCGATAAGGGTTGCTTGTGATGCCCATCATCTCCACAAGGAATTTATAGAGCGCCTTGTCCTTGATGATGGGTGCCATGTTGTATTCAGCAAACTCTTGAATCTGCTGGTCGATGTTTACGCCGCCCTCAGTACGCAGGCAGAACTCCTGATTGTCCTTCTGCTCGAAGAAGCTGCCAGAGGTGGCACGAATGATGAGGTTGGCTGTGTTGGTCACCTGCGCCACGAGGAAGTCGTGGTCTTCCATCAGCGTAAACGTGCAACAGAGGTCGTTGACGAGCGTGTCAGCCGTAGCTCCGTTCTTCTTGGGCAGTTCGGCCTGTAAAATCTTGATGGCACAGGCATTAGCGATGCGCTTGGCCAAAGGAATCTGTTTGCGACGCGCTCCTTCGAAATTGCTCTCAATCTTATCGTGAACGAGTTTTACGGTATCGGCCACACGCTTGATGTCGGGTTCTGCCATCATAGAAGCATCACCCATCATCTGCTCCCAATACAGGTCGTAGGTAATCAGTCCGGGATTGTCGTTGGGGATGTCGTCATCCTTAATCTTGCCGAACTGACGGGAGAGGGTCTTCAAAACCTCGCGCTGACTCTGGCCGAGCCGAATCTTCTGGAAATTCTCGAAATAGCTGGGGTGAACGGGAAACAAATCGACATACTCACCAAGATTGGCGTGCATATCGCTGAAGTACTTCGTGAACTTCGAGAGGTGTTCGCGTATCAACGCCTTCTGCGCGTCACTCTTATCAAGCAAACGCTTCTTGACGACAAAGGCTACGTCCTCACGACGGATGGTCAGGTCGCGGTAACGGTCTTTCACCTTGCGGAGCATCTCGGCGGCGAACTGGAACTCCCGAGTCTGATATATCATCTCCTGCACGCCGAACATGAAACAGAAGCGGCCACGGGCACAAGCTTGTCCCAAGGCCTGCAACACGGAAAGGTCTTGGTCGAGTTCACCCGCAGCCACCCGGCCACGCAGGAAGCCCAGCATCTCGTCGATGACAAACATGAAGCCCTTGTCGGGGAATTTTTCCTCAAACGCCGCCATCATTTCCTCTAACTGCTCATTATACATCTTAAGTGAGTCGGCCTTGAAGTGATAGTCCACATCGTTGGCATCGAGGAACCGTTGCAACTGATAACGCACGATGTCCCAAAGGGAACGGGTTTGCTGGAGTTCAAAACGATAAACCTTGAACTTGCCCGCAATAGGGGCCAGTATTTCGCGGGCTTTGTCGTTGGTCAAATCATCAAGATATTCTGGAAACTCAGCCACCAGCTGAATCAAGGACATCAAGTGACTTTTACCCGTACCATAATTACCGATGATTTGGATGCCTTTCTGATTCTGTCCTCCAAACTGCATGTTCTTCACAATCTCCGGAATGATGGTTTCAAGAAAATAATCAGGGTAAACGAATGTCCTCACCAAATCTTTCTGGTAGGACTTGTCGTCGAGCTTGTCGAACTGGATAACATCTGTGATAGGCTCGAAATGCAGAATATCTTTGTATTTCATAAGACGATATGATTTGATTCTTTTAAATGAATAAGGTAATGCGAACAGGTATCATTAAAGTAGAGGGTATCAGCATCTACCTCTCCTTCCCAACGAATTAAAATGGTGGCATTGCGCGACAGGCTTCTGAGGGTGTCTTCAATGGGGAACTGAAGGCTTGGCTCGAAAAGAATGCCAAAATTGCGAAGTTCAATACAATCGCCTAAGTCGGGTATTGAAGTAATATTGGCGTAGAACAACCTGCGAAATTCTTCTGTAATAGCTATCGACAGGTCGCTTTTGGTTACCGATTCGGTCGCGATGAAAGAAGCCAACCCTCTTCCAATGTCCATAACCTGGACATCGAAATCAGGCTCTTTATCTTTCAGAACCACAATGCGGTACCGTGGGCTTGCTGCCAAAAATTCCTGTATCTGTTGTTTAATGCCCATCAGCTGCCTTTTACGATTGTCTTTCAATTCTTGTAAATGGTTGAAATGCTATCTTACTCAAATCAATAAATTTATGCTTGCAAAGATAATGTATTTACTTAATAAAAATCTCTTTCTGGCAATAAAATTTTAAATTTCAATCTGATTTCTTTAAGAGCGGTTAGCGGAGATTTGGATGATGGGGGAATGGAGGATGGGATGTGAAAGGTCTTTCATGCTCCGAGATTTGTCGGGATTTTTGCTTTCATTCTCCGAAATAAGTGAAAAATTCAAGGAATCATCTTCCGAATTTAAATAATCTTCGTATTTTTGCCGACGAATGCAAAGACGCAGCACCCCTGCGCAGCCATTCGCACGTTCACTCAGTTTACTCATTCTTAATTCTTCATTTCTAATGGCCGACAATTATTTAGAGAAACGCTACGAAGAGGTTTTCGGAGGCGGCGCGGGAAAGAAACCCGCCGTCCGTCGCATTGGCCAGCCGCTTGACACGCTGCTGCTGCGCAACCGCAGCCACCGCGCCTACAAGAAGGAGGTGGCTGTCACCCGCGAGCAGCTGCTGCGCATCATCGGCGTCAACACCAAGCTGCCCTCGGCCCGCAACCAGCAGGTGCTGCGCTTCCGTCCGGTCGCGGAGGACGCGGAGGTGGAGGCCGTACTGAAGCATATCCGTCTGGGCGCGGCCCTGCCCGAACTGCAGCTGCCGCCCGAGGGGCAGGAGCCGCGTGCGTTCATTGTCGTCTGCTCTACCGTGCCCGAAGGCCGCTATGTGGACATCGACCTCGGCATCAGCGTGCAGAGCATGTTGCTGAAAGCGGTTGAGATGGGGCTGAACGGCATCTGCATCTGTGCCTTCAACCCTGCCGCGATAACCGAAGCCCTGCACCTCGCCCACGCTCCCCTTGCCATCGTGGCCATAGGACGCGGAGCCGAGCGCATTCGTCTCGTGCCCATCCACGAAGGCGACCCGCAGAACTACTACCGTACACCCGACGACACGCATTGCGTCCCCAAGCTGCAGCTTGAGGACCTGGTGATGGAATAAGATTATTTATTAGTGGTTGCGGAAGCGCCACTTTGAGTTGTCGGAGCTGAAGTCGTAGGCTGCCAGCGTAGGCGTGCTGTCGGCTGCGCTGTAGAGGCAGTAGCGGACGTTAAGGCCGTCGGCATTGTTGAGGTCGGGACGTCCGGGGATGGTCTTGGGCAGCAGGCGGAAGGTGCCGTCGACGAGCTGCTCGATGCGCCAGAGCTGGGCATCGTCGCCCGTGAAGGTGGGTACGGTGGTCAGTTCCAGATCGGAGGTGGCGGTGAGGGCGCGGTCGGTGCCCTCGATGGTGATGCGGAACCAGGGGCCGCCGAGGTAGCCGCCCTTCTCAGACACGGGTGTGACCGTCCAGCGCTGGTGGGGGCGCATCATATAGTCGCCGCAACGGACGGGGATATCGCCCTCGGGCCAAGTATCGACGACCTCGCTGAGCTGCTGGTTGGGAAGCGCCTTGACCGGTTCATCCGTATTGGCACCCCACCATCCGCGCCGCTCCTGCTGCTGGCGGACGAAATCGACGATAAGCTCCAGCGAATAGCCGCGCCGCTCGGACTCGATGGCGAACGTGCCGCCGTGGAAGCGGTCGCCCGCCTCTGGCCAGCCGTTGCGCCACAGCAGGGGACGAAGGCCGAGCACGCTGCGCCCACCCTGGTCGAGGTCGGCCTCATAGTGGCACGACATAATCTCCACGCCCTCGTCGATGACCGTGCGGCCGAAGTGACCGGGGCCATAGAGGCGGTCGCCGGCGGCGATGACCATGCGGCCGCCGCCGTGGAACATGTCGCGGCCGACGTTGTCGAGGTAGGGGCCTTCGACACTCCGCGAGCGGCCTACGACGATGTTGTACGTCGAGTTGACGCCGTCGCAGCACGTGCCGTGGGTGCCGAGCAGGTAGTACCAGCCGTCGCGGAAGATGAGGTCGGTGGCCTCGCAGTCGATGGCGATGTCCTTCTCCACATTTCCCTTCACGCGATAGCCCGTCGCAGGGTCGAGCTCGATGATGCGGATGGTGCCGAAATAGGTGCCGTAGGTGGCCCACAGACGGCCCGTCGTGGGGTCGAGGAGGAGGCAGGGGTCGATGGCGTCCTGGTCCTCCATGCCGTCGCTCGAGCAGACCTCCACAGCCGTTGTCCAGCGGAAGTCGGGGCTCTTGGGGTCGAGGGTGTTGTTCCACATGGTGAGGATGCGGCCGTTGTGTCCGCCGCCCAGTCCGCCGCCTGTGGCGCCGTAGATGCAGAGGTAGCGGTCGCCCAGTTTCATCACGTCGGGGGCTGCGCCACCACCCGGACGGTCGGCTCCGCTGTGCCACGACCAGCCGTCGTCGGAGATAAGTCCGCCGCCGCCCGTGCCGAAGGTGTAGTACTTGCCGTCGCACTCGGCGATGGTCGAGGGGTCGTGGATATAGGGCTGGCCGATTTGTGCGTTGACAGCGGCGGCGATGGCCAAGGCCGCAAGGAGGGTATGGAAACGTTTCATGATCATTTGCTGTTGAGGATTGTGAAGTCAGTAATCGGGTTTCCCTGTTCGTCGATGAAGCGGGCGCACATGTCGCTCAGGCCCGGGCCGTTGATGACGGCGCTGCGCAATACGTTGCGGCCTTTCTTAAGCGTCAGGCGGCGCGACACGCCGTCGTCCTCCACCATGCGGCGGTCGCCCTCCAGCAGCAGCACCTCCTCGCCGTCGAGCCACCACAGGGAGGCACCGTTGGAGCCGGCGGCAAGACGGACATCCGGTATCTCCTCGGGGCAGTCGATGACCGTCTCGCACCAGAAGAACGAGCCATAGGTCTGACGGCCGTACTTCTCGGCAAAGCGGAAGAGCTTCACGTTGTAGTTCTCGCTGTCGAGGTTGTACCACTTTGCTTTCGACTTGGGCAGGCTGGCGAGCTTCTCGTCGAACTGTTCACGAAGCCACGAGTTGGTGAAGACGATGTTCGAGCGGACATCGACGGCGATGGGCTCCATGAGGCTCCAGCGGCGGATGAAGCCCTGCGGGTCGGGCTGTGCGGGTGCTGCGGCGGAGCCGACGGGGGTGAAGTATTTCGGGCGGTTCTTGAACTGCAGCCAGTCGATGCTGACAGCGGCTCCGCCCTCGTTGGTGATGACGAGGTCGGTGATGCCCTTGGGCGTATAGTCGATGGTGCTGGTCAACGTGAGCCACTGGCCCGACTGGTCGCGGCGGAAGGGCGTCGGCGAGCCGGGGCGCGTCACCTCGCTCTTCACCGTCATCTTTATCTTGGCGATGACCTTGCCCTTGGCCGTCTTCTCGCGGACATAGAACTCGGTGTTGTCGGCAGCCTTGGCGCAGACGACGAGGTAGCCGTCGGTAACGTCCGTGAAATCGACGTCGGCGTAGCGGAGCCAGCTGCCTTTAGTGGGCAGGGTGGCGTGCCAGCTGCGGAAGGGCTGGAGCGAATCGACAAAGGCTGTGACGACGCCCGTGCTGGCCTGGCTGTAGCGGTCCACGTCGATGCGTGATGCGGCACGGTTGATGCCCACGCCGCGCATGGTGGGCACGACCTCGCCGATGGTGCCGTCGGGGCTGAACGTAATCCGCTCGATGCGAGCCGAGCGGCGCTTATCGTCGCGCAGCGAGAAGTCGTTGTGGTGATAGAAGAGGTACCATTGCCCGCGGAACTCCACAATGCTGTGGTGGTTGGTCCAGCAATGGTTGGCATGCTCGGCCATGATGATGCCCTTGAAGTCCCAGGGGCCGAGGGGCGAGCGCGACATGGCGTAGGCGAGTGTCTCGGTGGGGTTCTTGCCCTCGCCGGTCTCGCCGCGCACCCAGGGGAAGGTGAGGTAGTACCAGTCGCCGCGGCGGAAGACGAACGGCCCCTCCTTAAAGCCGTCGGGCAGCCCCTTCATCTCTTCGCCGCCTACCTTCATGGGCGGCATCTCCGGCATGCCTTCGCGGCGGGGCATGGCGATCTCCTGCAGGGGGTCGGCAAGTTCCTTCATGTTGGCCTTCAGGCGGGCGCCGCGGATGCCCATGCCGCTCCAGTAGATGTAGGCCTGGCCGTCGTTGTCGATGAGCACGCAGGGGTCGATGCCGCTGATGCCCGCGATGGGCAGGGGCTCGCACATGAACGGGCCTTCGGGCCTGTCGGCCGTAGCCACGCCCACGGCAAAGCCGCGTCCGTCCTTGGGTGCAGCCGGGAAGTAGAAGTAGTATTTCCCGTCACGGCACACGCAGTCGGGTGCCCACATGGCATAGGAGTCCGTGCGCACCCAGGGAACGGCGTTCTGCGTGACGATGACGCCGTGGTCCGTCCAGTCCGTCAGGTTGTCGGACGAGAAGACGTGATAGTCGGCCATGCAGAACCAGTCCTGCCTTGCTCCCTCGGGCGGGAAGATGTCGTGCGAAGGGTAGAGGTACACGCGGTCGCCGAAGACACGCGCCGTCGGGTCGGCCGTGAACTGGTCGTGAATGACGGGGTTCTGTGCTGCCGCCGTCAGCGCCAGCAAGAGGAGGAGAAAGGGAAAGAGGTAACGTTTCATCGGTTGGTATTTAGAAAAAACGACGTGCAAAGATACACATTTTTTCGTAATGCCCATAGAGAACATCTTTTTTTAGCAACCACAATAAAAAGTTGTTTTTCTGCGTCACGTGCGTTACGCGGCTTTCAATGTACTGCCGATTGGCCCATTACACCGTGACGGAGAGTGTGGAGAACGTGTAAAAACACGCCTCTACTTGTATTCGTAAAGCTGGATATGCAGGATTTTCCAATCGCCTACGCTGATGCGTGCATGGCGGCCTTGATGACTCTGGTCGCCATTGTGACGGCGAAGAAAGTGCATCTCGTCCTGATGGTCGATAGTGACTTCATCAACGGAAAGCAGACCAAGACGAGAGCCCGTGAACCGCGATGCAGAGGAGTGCGATGCCGTGCCAGCCTCGGCAAAGCCGTCCTCACCCAACGCCTTCTGCTGTTCCTGGTTTTTCTCCGTACGCGTCTTGAAGTCAACCACCACGCCGCTGCCTGCCAGCAGATAGTCGTACTTGCCCAGACGGACAAGCATGGCTCCGCCCTCGGGCCACGTCGAGCCGTCGGTGGCGCGGGCATCCCAGGGCAGCGTGAAATAGTGGCGGCAAGTCATCACAACGCCCTCGTCGTCGATGACACGCTCCTTGTCGTCCTGGTCGAAAAGCAAGCCCCATGTGTTCTGCTGTTTCACGTTGAACACCTGCGACAGAAGGTTATACGCCTGCGTTACCGTCTCCGTCTCTCGCGGCGAAGCCTGGTCGATGGCGAAGGGCGAGAAGCCGAGCGCCTGATGCTCACCGAAAGCATAGAGCGCACGCACACCGCTGTTCTCGCAACAGCGGCTCTCAGGGATGAAGAGGCGGTTCTTCACCTTGCCGCCCTCTTGCGGCCTCAAAGGCATGGCATATTGCGAAGCCCACGACTTGAAGCCCGTGTCGTAGATGTCGGGCGCAAGGAAATCAATGCTGGGAGCACCCGTCTGCCAGATGTCGGCAAGATGCGCCAACGGGCCTGCCGACGGATACTCACCGGGCTCGCGGCCTCGGCTGTTCATTGCAGCATTTACATAGAGCGGCATGTTGTGAATCTGACGCGCGGCCTTGGCCAGATGCTCCACATAGCAGGCGTAGTGCCACGCCATGAACTGCTCGTCGGCACGGTCATCCGTACCAAAGACCTCTGCCCAAGAGCCTTGTTTCTGGATGTTCAGCGCTTTCAGCAAGGCCTGAGGCACGGCTTGCCTATAGGCTTTTTCGGCCAGCGGCGAGTGGTCGCGTGCCGANNTCCAGCATACCAATCTCATTCTCTATCTGCATCATGATGACCACATCGCGCTGCGGGTCCTTCTCAGCGATATGCCGCATCAGTGCCGAAAACGCCTTCAGGTCTGCTTGCAGCACCTTGTCGCTGAAGCACGAGGCTATCTCCAACGGCTTTCCCTCTTTTGTCATCGCCCGTGGAAACCGCTTCGCATCGCGCTTGAACCACGCTGGCGCATAGCACGACATCGAGTTCTTCCACGCGCCAAACCACAGGAACACCACCTTCAGCTGAAGTTCGCGTGCCCGCTGGATGGTACGGCTGACGAGCGTGAAGTCCATCTGTCCCTCTACGGGCTCCATGAACTCCCAATAGACCGGCACAAGCACCGTGTTCAGTCCCAGCGCCTTCATTCGTGGCAGCACCTCGTCAATATCGTTTACCGACGTTACCGCCGAGTTGCTCAGCTCGCCACCGAGAATCACAAAGCCCCTCTCACTGGCATTATCGGCCCGCACCGAACCCGATGCGACAAGCGCAACGATGCCCAACAATGCCGATACAAATCTACTTTTCTTCATAAACAATTCCTGTTTTTGCTGCAAATTTAGCAAGATTTAGTGGATTATCACAATTTTTTACGTTTATTCTGATATATCCTCTACCTTTTCAGTCCTTTGCCAATCAGGGGACGCAATTCTTTACTTTTTTACGAATGGCACGGCGTTCGGCGCCACGGCGGAGGGGGATATTTTTTTGTTTCTTGCGGTTTTTCCAAACGGGCCCCGGTCAGCAAAACAGACTTTGCGATTTTAACGTTTAGCGCAGTCATCGGCGCGCGCGACGCAATGGGCGTAGCGGTACGCCCATAGGGCGCAGCGTCGCTCGCAAAGGGCGCGCGGCGAGGAAAAACGGTATCATTGTATCATCGTATCATCGTATCATGCCCCCTCATTTCAAAAAACAGCAAATGAATATTTGCATTTTCGCGCGGGAGATTGTAATTTTGCACCCAAATTGTAAAAAGTATGAAAAAAATTGCTTTCACTCTAATGGCTTTGGCGGTGGCCTTCGTGGCTGCGGCGCAGGAGCGGGTGTTTGCCCCATCGGGCACTTTCAAGTTTGCCGACCGCGATACATGCAGCCTCTATCTCGACATCTACCGCCCTGCCGAGGGCAGCCGGACGAGCATCGACGGACGGGAGAAGCCGACCGTTCTGTTCATCTTTGGCGGCGGCTTCGTCGGCGGCGAACGCAACAACGCGCACGAGCGGCAATGGTATAAACGGCTGACGGACGAGGGCTACCCCGTGGTGGCCATCGACTACCGGCTGGGGCTGAAGGGTTACAACAGCGGCTTCGGCATGGCCTTCATCCACGCCGTGCAGCATGCCATCGACATAGCCGTCGACGACCTCTTCAGCGCCACGCTCTGGCTGCTTGAGCATGGACGTGAGTACGGCGTGGACGCCGCCAACATGGTGGTCAGCGGCTCGTCGGCAGGCGCCATCACGGCGCTGCAGGCCGAGTACGAGATTGCCAACCGCTCGGAACGGGCGGCCTCGATACCCGAGGGGTTCAACTATGCCGGCGTGATGGCCTTCAGCGGAGCCCTCTACAGCCATCAGGGCGGGCCGTGGTACAAAAACCAGCCGTGCCCCACGCTGCTCTTCCACGGTACGGACGACAAGATTGTGCCCTATAAGAAGATGAAGCTGGGACGACTGTTCTTCGGCGGCCTCGACCCGCTGGCGAAGATGTACAAGAAGAAGGGCTACAACTACCAGGCCATCCGCTTCGACGGGCACGGCCACGAGATTGCCTCATGCATGATGCACCTCATCCACGAGGAGCTGCGCTTCATGGAGACGAACGTCATGCGGAATGCCAAGTACGTCATCGACCATACCGTCGATGACCCCACCATCCCCATCCCCGACTGGGCTAAGATGGACTACAAGGCAATATACGAATAGAATTGAAAAATTAGGAATTAGGAATTAGGAATTGACATGGCAACGGTTGTGATTATGCCCAAACAGGGGCAGTCGGTAGAGAGCTGCATCATCACGGAGATACGGAAAAACGTGGGCGACAAGGTTAGCGTGGGCGATGTGCTGTTTGCCTACGAGACCGACAAGGCCTCATTTGAAGAAGAGTCGAAGGCCGAGGGCATCGTGCTGGCGTGCTACTTCCACGAAGGCGATGAGGTGCCCTGCCTTACCGACGTCATGGTCATCGGCGCTGAAGGGGAAGAGGTGGCCCAAAGAAGACCCACCCCTGACCCCTCCCGTGAGGGAGGGGAGGAAGAACTCTCTAAATCTCCCCATGAGGAGAGTCTTGCCAGCGCAGAGCCATCGCACAATCCACTCCCCTCCCTCACGGGAGGGGTTGGGGGTGGGTCTTCCCTCATCTCCCCCCGTGCTCGCCGTCTGGCAGAAGAAAAGGGCATCGACTGGCGGAGCCTCAGCGGCTCAGGCCCCGACGGACGCATCATCGAACAGGATGTCATCGCCGCCTCGCATACCCAGGGCCGCCTCACGGGCAAAGCCCGCGCCATGCTGGCAGAGGGTAATCTCACAGCCCCCGCTCACGGCACCGGCCTCGCCGCAGGTGTTAGAGGCTGCGACCTGCAGGAGCAAATCGTAAATAGTAAATCGTCAAATAGTCAATTCGAATTGGTGCGCCAATACATCCGCAACCACACGCCGTTCTT
>DBYJ01000008.1:0-17269 GCA_002309805.1 Bacteroidales bacterium UBA1189
AACTGAAAACTGAAAAACTGAAACACATCGCCTCCCAACGACGTCCGCCACGCCGAGGCGTCAAGACAGCGTTCCACAGCGCAAGGGATTGAACGGCCAGCGCAAGGGAATAAAATCACAGCGCAAGGGAACGAACGGACAGCGCAAGGGAAAAATGCGCCCGAGCAAAAAAGCGCCCTTTTTTAGGTGCTTTTTAGGGGTGAAAATTTGGGCATGTGGAAAAGCCGGCTTACCTTTGCAACGTCTTTCGAAAGCAAAACTTTTTTCTTAACTCTATACTCTCAACATTCCCCCGTTATCGGGGGGGCAGAAACCCATCCCGTGAGGGGGGCTAGGAAGCCCTAGGAACTATGAACCAGGAACTAAAAACTAGTCTTGATGAGACGAATCTACGCCGCCCTGCCGCCCAAGTCAAGGGCACCTTTCCGCTAGGCTACGTAAAAACTACCTTTTCCTGCCCCAAGATTTGTTTTTTTGGTTAGCAGTTTGTATCTTTGCCGACGGAACACGTGACGTGCGCACGTCTTTCCTAACAAGTATCAACTTAAAATGACAATCGTATGAAAAAAATGCTCATCCTGCTGGTTGCCGTATTCTGTCTGACGGCGACAGCCAAAACGGGGCCGAAAGACTCTAAGACACATTATGCACAGGAAGTGCTGCAACCCTACGTCACCAGCGGACAGCTGGCGGGAGCCATCAGCGTGTTCTACAAGGATGGCGTCCAGGAGACCTGCTGCATCGGGTATGCCGACGTGGCAGCCAAGCGTCCCATCCGCATGGACAACGTCTTCATGCAATGCTCGCAGACGAAGGGATTCTGCGGCGTGACGATAGCCAAGCTGGTGGAGGAAGGGCGCCTGTCGCTCGACGACCCTGTCTCGAAATATCTGCCTGAATTCGGCGAGCTATGGGTGTTGGACGGTGAGAAGGACGGCATTAAGACCCTCCACAAAGCAAAGAACGTGCTGACTGTCCGCATGGTGCTCAACCACACAGGCGGCTTCCCCTTCGAAATCAGTGCCAAGCGTAGCGATGTCCGCGGCGGCGGATGGTCAGGCGGAGCGCCTCTCCGTCAGACGGCTTCCATCGCTGCAGCCTCTCCCCTACTGTTCGAGCCGGGCACTCGCGAGACCTACTCCAACACAGGCATCGACATTGGGGCTGCCGTCGTAGAGGTTATCACGGGCATGAAGTGGGAGCAGTATCTCAAGCAGGAGGTGCTGGATCCGCTGGGCATGAAATCGACGTGGTTCTGGCCTACGGACAAGCAACTGAAGAAGAAAATCGAGCTCTACGAATACAAGAAGGACGCCCCTGCCGAGTGGCGTGAGGAGATGGGATGGGAGCAGCGCCCCTACAACGACTCGCACGTGTTCCCCTCAGCTGGCGCAGGACTCTGGACCACAGCCAACGACCAGCTGAAATTCTACAAGATGCTGATGAACCTGGGCGTGGGTGAGAACGGAGTACGCATCCTGAAGGAAGAGACGGTGAAGAACATCCTGGCACGCTCCACCCGTCCCGAGGGGCTGGGCGGCTACTCGCTCGGCTTGTCGGCTCCTGTGGAGGATAACGAAGATGCGTGGTTCGGACACGGAGGCGCCTGGGGCACCAACTGCACCGTCAACTGGCATAAAAAGGAACTGAAGCTTTGGGTTATCCAGAGCGCAGGAGGCCCGCAGCCTTGGTCGTCTGAAGTTGACAAAGCTGCCGAGAAGTTCTTTGCCCAGCCCTTCAACAACTCAGGCGTTGACGCCTATACGGGCCGCACAAAATAAACATCTATTGGCACAAATCAGGGAACTATGAGGCTAAAGAACGGCCTGATAATCTTCAGTCTGACAATGGGATGCAGTTGCCTAATGCAGGCGCAGGAGAAAGTGATGATGCTCGTGGGAACCTATACCTACGGCGGCAGCAAGGGCATCTATTCCTACCGCTTCAACCAAATGACGGGCGAGGCGGAGGTGCTGGATTCGCTGGAGATGAGGAACCCGTCGTACCTGACCCTTTCAAGCGACGGAAGGCTGTTGTATGCCGTAAGCGAGACGGGCGACAAGAGCGCTTCGCTTAACGTTGTCAGCCTGAGCCGCGACGGCAGCATGCGCCTACTGGATACTGCGCCCACAGAAGGAGCCGACCCCTGCTATGTGGCAATCAGCAACCAAATCGCCCTCACAGCCAACTATTCAGGCGGCTCGATGAGCGTATTCCGGCTGAGCCAAGGAGGTACGAAAGCCGAACTCCAGACGCGGTTTCTCGGTACAACGGGCGGCCCTGATCTCACGCGTCAGGAGGTGTCCCACGTACATTGTGCCTGTTTCACGCCTGACGGGAGATATGTGCTCGCCACAGACTTTAGCGCCGACCGCATTCTCTCCTTCCGCCTGACGGGTCAGAAGGTGGCGGCGAACGGAGTTGCGGCAGAGGTGAGCGCCGACTCAGGGCCGCGCCATCTAGTCTTCAGCAAAGACGGACGCTTCGCCTACCTGATGAGCGAGCTTTCAGGCCATGTGACGGTTTTCCGCTATGCCCAAGGCCGGCTGGAAAGGCTTCAGGAGATTGCCTCCGACAATGTGGGCGCACGCGGCGGAGCAGACATCCACCTGAGCCCCGACGGCCGTTTCCTCTACTCAAGCAACCGCCTGAAGGACGAAGGCATCGCCATCTTCTCCGTCGACAAGACAACGGGACTGCTCACTCGCATCGGCTATCAGCCCACAGGCGCTCATCCGCGCCAGTTCAACATCACGCCCAACGGACGATACTTGCTCTGCTGCGTTCGCGACAGCGATAAGATTCAGGTATTCCGCCGCGATATCCAGACGGGCATGCTGACTGACACACATCAGGATATCCCTGTCAGCAAGGTTGTCTGCGTCCAATTCCATTAAACAATCACTCTAAAAAATACCACGATGAAAAAGACTGTTTTGGCCGTTATGATGCTGCTGGCGCTGACGGCATGTAAGAACAACGGGAAGCAAACGGCACAAATCGTCGACCTGCCCCGTGCTGAAACCTCCGAGAAAGTGGATGCCGCCATGCGCAACTTCTTCCAGGAGGCTGCCGACAAAGGGCTGGATGTCCATAGCGTCATGCTGGTAAAAGACGGCAATGTCATCTACAGCCATTGGCAGAGTCAGGGCAAGGAGGATGTGCCGCATGTGCTCCACTCCGTTAGCAAGACGTTCACCTCTACCGCAGTGGGCCTCGCCATCAGCGAAGGGAAGCTGAAACTGACGGACAAGGTCATCAGCTTCTTTCCTGACAAGCTGCCCGCCGAGGTAAGCGACAACCTGAAGGCGATGACCGTACGCGACCTGCTCACAATGTCGTGCGGGCATGATTCAGAGCCCTCGGGCTTCCGCAACGACCCTAATGTGGATTGGGTGACGGCCTTCCTGGCACATCCCGTCAAGCACAAGCCGGACACCCATTTCCTCTACAACAGCATGGGTACCTACGTGCTCTCAGCCATCGTGCAGAAGGTAACGGGCGAGAAGGTGGTGGACTATCTGAACACGCGCCTCTTTGAGCCCCTCCACATCGACAAGCCTCATTGGGACGAGAGTCCGCAGGGCATCAATTGCGGCGGCTGGGGACTCTACCTGAAGACCGAGGATCTGGCCAAGATGGGCCAACTGCTCCTCCAAAAGGGCAAGTGGAACGGCAAGCAAGTTGTTCCTGCCGAGTGGGTCGCCGAAATGTCGAAGAAACAGGTGGAGAATTTCAACCCAGAAACCGATAACGCCGAGGAGGCCAAAACGAGCGACTGGAAGCAGGGCTACGGCTATCAGATGTGGCGCTGCCGCTACGGCTGCTTCCGTGCCGACGGCGCTATGGGACAATACATCATCGTCGTACCTGACAAGAATGCCGTCGTTGCCATCACCTCCAACGTAGGGGATATGCAGGGCGAGCTGAACCTCGTATGGAAGAACATCCTTCCGATACTGTGATATAATGGTTAAACGTTTAAGGTTTAACGTTTAACGAAGCTGGCGCCAGACTACGGGATTAGTCACTTACCTTACGGTTCGTTTCTCTCCGTTTATGATATAGATGCCTGTGGGGAGGCCATCGGTAGAAGTGCCGATGCGGAGGAGGCGTCCATCCAAGTCGAAGATGGCGTCGGGGTTGCGACGTGACAAATCCTCGATGCCGACGGGCGGCTGGATGCCCGACGACTCCTTCACCACAATGGTACGCGAGAGGCCGGGGGCGGCATTATCGGGCTTCTTCCCTTCGGAGAAGGAGGAGATGGTTGAGGCGTGGAACAAGCGTGTTCCCTTCGCCTCGCTATAGCTTGCGTACTTCGTCACGCCCTGTTCGTCCTCCTCGTCGCCGGCTATGAAGTCAATCTTGTAGGTGCCAGGGACGCCGTTCGGCGTAATCAGGAAGGTGATGGAGATGCTGTCGCAGCCGTTACGCCAACACGAGGCCATGTGCTTCGGCACCATACGGTTTGTGACGAATGCCCACCATTTGTAGCCCTTCAAGGGGGCGCCGACGTTGTAGATGTCCGACATGTGGGAGCTGTACTTCATGTTCTGCTTGCTGGCAACCTTTGAGCCGTCGCTATAGTAAACCCACTCCTCGGCGTATTGCTGATGGCAGCCCGTAGGGACGGCAACCGTCCAGCCCTCGGGAACACGTACGGCGGCTACCGACCAGTCGGTGGTGAAATTCTGCGTCGATGAGCCATCGTCGGTCACCACCAGACGAGCCTCAAAAGTCTCGGTACCCTCGACCTCCGTGGGAGCATAGGTGCAGATAATCTTGTAGCACGATGCCACAACGATGCCGACGAACAAAAGCATTCCCGCTACTTTCAGAAAATGCGCTGTTTTATATAACTTTTTCATAATCTTCAATCTTCAATCCTCAATCTTCAATCTAAATCGTCTTCCGGGTCGTCGGCAAACAGCGCCTGCCAGTTGAATACGCGGAAGAAGTAGGGGCGGTAGAAATCGGCGCTTCCTGTCGAGTTGAAGTTGTCGTTCCAGTCGGCGGCATCGGTATTGGTGGAGAACACCAGCTCGCCCGTTCGCGAGAGCCCCTGATGCAGATGGGGCATGTAGAAATTCTGATACGTCCGCCTGCCCTTCTTGTCGAGTACGTAGGGGAGCGTCCACAGCTGATGGCAATGCTCGAAGGGGCCCCAGGGATGGCGGCTGCGTAGGATATACACCTGCTTGCTGAAGACGTAGCCCTGCGCCGTCATGTAGTACCAGTCGCCTTCCTTGAACACCCACGCCGTCGAGACGGAGCGTGAGCTGATGGCCGAGCGGTTCACCTCCTCCTCGGTAGGATAGGTGTCCTGCCAGTGGAAGTCGCCCTTGTCGTCGGCCACGTAGTACTCCCATCCGCTCCGCAGGTCGTGTGTCTTCGAACGTGCCACAACGGGGCTGGAGGTGTTCAGCAGGTCGTCCTCGTTCTTCTTGAACTGGTTGCAGGCAAAGAGGTAGGTATGCCCGTCCTCGTCCTCCCAAAGCGTCTGGCCGTAGCCGATGGGGTCTTTTTCGAAGAAGTTGTGGTCCACCGAGATGAGGCTCAGATAGGTGTCGTCGCCCGGCGTTCCCTCGAGGCTGTAGATAGCCAGGGCCCGGTTGTCGCTCTTCATGAGGTTCTGCGTGCCGTTGTAGACCCCCGACCACAGCACTTGCAGCTGTCCGTCCACCACCGTCCCGTCGCCGGCCCAGTAGAGGTACTGCTGGTCGATGTCGCCGTTGGCAATCTGCGTGGCCGTCTTCTCCCCCTTCGGATGGCGGAGATGGGTGCGGGCATTGTAGTAGCGCGACGACGAGGGGTTCGTGGTGTTCACATAGTCGGCCAGCCACACGAGGTTAGTGCTCTTGTCGCCGGGGAATCCCGTCTCGTCGGGAGTCTGCACCATGATGGTGTTTCGGGGGAAGTTGCTGTTTGTGCGGGCCCGGGAGCTGGCGTTCACACGGCCGTAGAAGCTGTCGTTGAACGACCAGAACAGCCGTCCGCCGGGCAGCTGCACCGTCTGCACGCCATCGCCGCCGTTCCAGCCCAGCGTGCGGGTGAACAGCTCGTCGTACAGCTTGTCCTTATAGACATAGACGTTGTGGTCCGAGCAGTTGTGGGGCATCCACACCAGGTTCCACTCCTCGTTGATGGTGGGCACGGGGAAGCGCACGGTGTCCGCCTCCACCTCGCGGGTCAGCTCGTCCCCTCCCCTGATGCCGACCGTTGCCGGCAGCAGCAGGAGCAGTAGCCATAGTATTCGTTTCATGCCGTATTCATTTGTAAGTTGTTAAACTTTCGGGAGTTATAGAATGGAGTAAAAGTGGAAGTTAACTCGCTTTGCTCGTGGACTATTGTCCTGCGCATAGCGCATAACTTCCATTTTTACTCCCATTTTTACTTCCATTTTCACTTCCGTAACTTGAGTTGGTTATTCATTCTTTGGCGAGAGGCCCCTTCGGGCATTTTCCTGCGCCTCGACGACGCTGTCGCACCAGCGGTCGAAGTCCGGGTCTTCCCGCTGCAGCTCGGGATGAGCCATGATGTGGCTGACGCAGCGGCGTACGCCCTCGTCGTAGCGGACGGTGGCCTGGAAGCCGGGGACGGCGCGCTTCAGCTTTGCGCAGTCGAAGACGACGGAGACGCTCTTGTCCCCCAGCAGATTACCCTCGAAGTCCCACTCCTTGGGCGACACGGCCGCCAGGAAGTCCGAGGCGACGTAGTAGGGTTTGAACGTCACGCCCAGGGCGGCGGCGATGCTCTGGTAGATTTGGTTCCACGTCAGCGTCTCGTCGCTCATGATCTGGAAGGCTTCGCCGATGGCCTTGGGGTTGCCCAGCAGCCCGATAAAGCCGCGGGCAAAGTCCTCGTTCCACGTCATCGTCCACAGCGACGAGCCGTCGCCCTGCACCAGCACGCGCTTGCCGTCAAGCATACGGCGCAGCACCTGCCAGCTGCCCTTCGGCCCGTGGATGCTCACGGGCACGCTCCGCTCGCAGTAGGTGTGGCTGGGGCGGACGATGGTCACGGGGAAGCCGCTGTCGCGGTACTCCTTCATCAGCAGCTCCTCGCAGGCAATCTTGTTGCGCGAGTATTGCCAGTGGGGGTTGACGAGCGCCGTCCCCTCTGTCACGACGTGGCTGGCAGCGGGTTTGGCGTAGGCCGAGGCCGACGAGATATAGACGTACTGGCGTGTGCGTCCGCGGAAGAGGCGGATGTCGCGCTCCACCTCTGTGGGCACGTAGCCGATGAACTCGCAGACGGCGTCAAACTGTTCGCCGTCAATCTGGCGCAGCACCTCGGCTTCGTCGTTGATGTCGCAGATGACCTGCCTGACGCCCTCCGGCACTTCGTTCTTGCGGTTGCCGCGGTTCAGCAACCACAGCTCGTGGCCGCTCTCGGCCAGTTGGCGGGTGATGGCGCTGCTGATGGTGCCCGTTCCGCCGATAATCAAGATCTTCAACATAATCGTAGTTTTTTTAGTTTAAGTTTCCGAAGTTAAATGGGAAGTTAAAATGGAAGTTAACTGGCTTTGCCTTCGTCCGTCGCGACTCGGCAAAATGAGCAAGCTCTTTTGCTCTCACTGCTCCGTCCGTTCGCTTGGCTCGTGGAAGTTATACGCTTTGCGTAGGACAATAGTCCTCCTTTCGGAATTCCAATGCATTCGTCCACTTTTACTTCCTGCCAGCGAAGCTGGCATAACTTCCACTTTTACTTCCATTTTTACTTCTAAAAAAATTTTTTCTGATTTGGTGATTTTCAGAATTTTATCATGTAGGGATACGTCGCCGGCCCTTCGTCGTCCTGCGCCTCGTCGTCGTCGCGTCCCCATCGGAACGTGGCTGGCTTGTACTCCCGTGTGGGGCAGCCCACCACCACCAGATAGAGCTTCTTCATGTTGCCCGGGTTGGTGAAGGTGAGCGTCTTCTTCGGTGCGGCGTTGGCGCCCAGGTAGGTCGGGTTGTTGTCGTTGTCCACCGCCACCAGTCCGTAGCGGTAGCCCGTGTTCTCTTTCTGGGAGAGGCCGCGGAACTGCACCTTCACCGTCTTGCCCACGGCGGGCAGCGTTATCTCGTCCACGTTGAAGCCGTACGTCTCCGGCACGTTGACGGGTGTTTTCCATCCGCCCAGCGTATCCTTCATCTCGCTCAGCAGCTCGCAGGCATAGCGGACGCTCTCCTTGCGCTTGTCGGGGAAGTCGAAGGTGATCAGCCTGCTGTAGCAGTCCAGCAGCTCGTCGCCCATCTGCTCCACGCTCACGCCGTACATGCGCATATACGTCTGCGCGAAGTCCTCGCCCCGTCGTCCGCCGCGGAACATGTCGGCCATGTAGGTCAGCCCGTGCCGGTAGCCCCAGTACTCCAGCACGAAGGGTGCGTGGTACATGTTCTTGAAGTGGAAGAGGCTGAGGTGGATGTCCTTCTTGTAGGCCTCCCAGTGGTAGTTCTCGTCGGTAGTCCAGCGCGGGTTCACTTGCCAGAGCATCCATTGGGCGCTGGTCTCCATGATGGCGCCTCCCCCACCCCCGTGGCCGTCCAGAGCAATCTGCGTCTGGAACGAGTGACCCAGCTCGTGGGCGATGCAGTTAAGCGTCTTGTCCTGAATGCGGTTGGGGGCTATCCACAGCGCACCGATCACGTCGTCGTAGCAGCCGCCGTAGGCCATGCCCTCCAGCGAGTAGTTCAGCATCACCATCATCCTGTACCTCTCCGCCTTGCTCCCGGGCAGCAGGAAGCCCATCATGTCGCGATAGACGTTGTAGAAGTACTCCACGCGGCTCAGCAGGTTGTCCAGGTCCACGGTCATGGGGTGACCGTCCAGGTCGGGCGCCTTGCTCAGGTCGTCGCCGAAGCCCTTTTCCCAGAAGCACACCACGTTGGGCGTGCAGGCCATGCGGTAGTAGCTCCATTGGGCGTCGGGGCTGGTGAAGTCGTTGTCGCGCAGTTCCTCGGGGATGTAGATTTCCTTTCCCTCGGGCAGGGTGTAGCCCCGTGAGGGCTGAGTCTCTTGAGCCTGTAGGCCGAGCAGGCAGGCGGTGGCAAGCGCCAGCAGGGATAACCGTTTTTTCATGATAGTGCCGATATTTTTACGTTCGTGCAAAAATACGATTATTTTCAAATACGGAAGCCGTTTTTCCCGAAAAATAGGAAAACAAGCCCTATTTTTAACATTTTCAGAAGTGGGGACCGCGCCCTCGGTGATGCGGGGGTTGCTGCAACCCAGAATCTGGTAAGTGATAGGCATAGTAGAATTAAAAAATTAGAAATTAGGAATTAGAAATTGTGTCTGCCCGGTTTAACGTCGCGGAAGGACGAGATTTTTAATGAAAAAATAAGAATGAAGAATGAAGAATTGAATGTCCCCGGTATGTAGCGCTCCATAGCAGAGCTATTCATTTTTCATTTTCCTTTCACGGTGCAAAGGTACGACAAAAAAACGGGTTCTCCAAACATTTTTCCAATTATTTAAATAATTAGAAACTTTTTTCTCCCCCCTGGGGCGATGTGAGGAATGTCACATGTCACTTGTCACTTCACCCCCGGAATCTCACGCGTCGCGCAAACTATATATAATGGAAATATAGGAATATTTTAATAATATATTATTATTACAGAATTCTTACTATTTAAAGAATACATAGTACTTACCCGTTGCGCACGCAAAAGGGACGTGCGACATGTGACAAAGTGACAATGCGACGCTTTTTCCCGCAAGGCGGTGGGATTTATCGGGGGGGCTATCCGATTTATCGGGCGCGCTGCGCGGTTTATTGGCCCAGCTGTGCGGTTTATCGGGCCAGCCTAATCCCCAAGAAAAGTTCGGATTTCATCGGAATCAAGTCAAAAAAACTCTGTTTTGTTTTCCTTTCTGCTGAAATATCCCTATCTTTGACCCCAAGAAACCACCGCAGCGCATCATGAAGACCTCAACTGAAAAAAACATAATACTGAAAGACAGGCCCTCCGCGCTTTCCTGCTAAAAGAAAAAAGCCCCCCTCTCTATTTTTGTGCCCATTATTAAAAACTCCATTAATTTCCTGAGTTATGAAAAAAACTGTTTTCTTTGCCCTGATGATCCTGCTGACCGCCTGCGAGACGGAGCAGGTGAAGTATCCGTTCCTGAACACCAGGCTCTCCAACGAGAAGCGCGTGGAGAATCTGCTCTCGATGCTCACCCCCGACGAGAAGGTGGGGCTGATGATGAACAAATCGGCCTCGGTGGACCGTCTGGGCGTCCCCAGCTACAACTGGTGGAGCGAGGCGTGCCACGGCGTGCGCCAGGACGGCTACACGGTGTATCCGCAGCCCATCGGCATGGCGGCCGCCTTCAACGCGCAGCTGGTGTATGACGTCTTCTCGCAAGTGAGCGACGAGGCCCGCGCCAACTGGAACCGCTCGGACCACAACGTCTTCAACGTGCCGCAGGGCGCCACCTACTACCCCGGCAACCCCGAGCTGACCTTCTGGTGCCCCAACGTGAACATCTTCCGCGACCCGCGCTGGGGACGCGGACAGGAGACGTACGGCGAGGACCCCTACCTGATGGCGGTGCTGGGCGTACAGAACGTGCTGGGCATGCAGGGCAACGACAGCCGCTACTACAAGACGCATGCCTGCGCGAAGCACTACGCCGTGCACAGCGGCCCCGAGCCCCTGCGCCACTCAATGAACGTGGAGCCCACCGCCCGCGACCTCTGGGAGACCTATCTGCCCGCCTTCAAGGCGCTGGTGAAGAAGGGCAACGTGCGCGAGGTGATGTGTGCCTACCAGCGCTTCGAGGACGACCCCTGCTGCGCCAGCGACAAGCTGCTGATTGACATCCTGCGCCGGAAATGGGGCTACGACGGCATCATCCTGACGGACTGCGACGCCATCAACAACTTCTACAACCGCGGCCAGCACGAGACACACGACGGCCCGGTGTCGGCCTCCATCGACGCCGTACGCAGCGGCACGGACCTGGAGTGCGGCAAGGCGTTCATGGCCCTCGGCGAAGGACTGGAGAAGGGACTGATACTGGAACAGGAGCTCGACGGACATCTGCGCCGGACGCTGATGGGACGCTTCGAGCTGGGTATGTTCGACCCCGCGGAGAAACTGCCGTGGGCAAACATCACGGCGGACGCCATCAGCAGCGAGGAACACGACGCGCTGGCCACACAGGCGGCAAGGGAGTCGATGGTGCTGCTGGAGAACAAGGGCGGCGTGCTGCCCCTGCCGAAGAGCATCAAAACGCTGGCGGTGCTGGGCCCCAATGCGGACGACGTGGGGATGCTGAACGGCAACTACGGCGGAACACCCACCGACGCGCATAAGCACTCGCTGCTCAGCGGCATCAAGGCCGCCGTGCCCGGTGCCACCATCATCTACGACAAGGCCTGCGAGCTGAATGACGAGTATGCCACCGTGCACCACCTGCCCGACTTCAACAACGGCAAGGGCGTGAAGGTGGAGTTCTTCAACAACCGCGAGCTGGCGGGAAAGCCTGCCAAGACGGACTACTACACGGAGCTGAACTTCTCGACCTTCGGCGCATGGGGCTTCGCCCAGGGCGTCAACCGCGACACACTCTCCGTCCGCATCAGCGGCCGGTATGTCTCGACCTTCACGGGCGACATGAAGTACACCCTCTCGACCGACAACGGCTATGTGCTGAAGGTGAACGGCAAGGTGGTGGAGGAGAACAAGGCGCAGAGCGGACGCAGGGGCGGCGGCTTCGGCGGGTTCGGCCGCAGGGTGGAATACAAGTCGTTCCCCGTGGTGGCGGGAAAGACGTATGACGTGGTAATCGAATACAAGCACGGCAACGGACAGTTTGCCATGCTGCGCGGCGACATCTGCGAAAGGAGGCTGGCGGACTTCACCGACCTGGCTGCCGAGGCGGGTAACGCCGACGCCATCGTCATCATCGGCGGCATCTCGGCCCGCATGGAGGGCGAGGGCGGCGACAAGGCGGACATCGAGCTGCCCAAGGTGCAGCAGATGCTGGTGAGCGCCATGCACAAGACGGGCAAGCCGGTCATCTTTGTCAACTGCTCAGGCTCGGCCATCGCCTTCGGCAGCGTCGAAGGACAGTACGACGCCCTGCTGCAGGCCTGGTACCCCGGACAGGGCGGCGCCAAGGCGCTGGCGGAGGTGCTCTTCGGCGACTACAACCCCGGCGGCAAGCTGCCCGTGACCTTCTACCGCTCGAACAACGACCTGCCCGACTTCCTGGACTACTCGATGAAAAACCGCACTTACCGCTACTTCACCGGCGTGCCCCAGTATGCCTTCGGCTACGGCCTGAGCTACACCACCTTCGACGTGGGCGAGGCCACGCTGTCCGCCAACTCCATGAAGAAGAAGGGCAAGGTGACGCTGACGGTGCCCGTGACGAACACCGGCAAGCGCGAGGGCACGGAGACGGTGCAGGTGTACGTGAAGGCGCTGGACGACCCGGGCGCTCCCATCAAGGCGCTGAAGGGATTCCAGAAGCTGACGCTGCAGCCCGGCGAGACCGCCACGGCGAAAATCACCCTCGACGGCGAGGCCTTCGAATACTACGACAACGACCTCTACGAGCTGGCCACACGCGCCGGCAACTACCAGATTCTCTACGGTACCTCGTCGCTCGACAAGGACCTCAAGACGCTGGACTTCACAGTACGCTGATTACCCAGAGGAACGTGACAAACAACCACCAGCACAGCAGGAGGGCGTGGCTGCTCATCGTGGGCGCCACGCTGCTGCTGCAGGCCTGCAACCCGACGGGGCGGAAGGGATGGGAGCTCGTGTGGCACGACGAGTTCGACGGGCACGAGCTGTCGGACACGTGGACGCGCATCCCCCGCTTCCCCAATCCCTCGGAGTGGAACATCTACATGAGCACCGACGACCGCCTGTTCAGCGTACGCCGCGGACGGCTGACGCTCTACGGCCTCACCAACGACTTCCTGCCGGAGGATACCGCCCACTACCTGACAGGGGGCGTCTATACCCGCGGGAAGATGTACTTCGAACGCGGAAGAATAGACATCCGGCTGCGTATGGACGACGCCAGGGGTGCCTGGCCGGCAGCGTGGCTGCTGCCTGACGGACCATGGCCAGACGACGGCGAGATTGACATCATGGAGCGCCTGAACTACGACAGCGTGGCCCACCAGACCGTCCACAGCTACACCACGGAGTACGACACCCTGCGCCGAAGGAGCCAGCCCTGGGGCATCACAGCCCCCATACGGAAGGGGAAATGGAACGTCTACAGCGTGGAACTCCACGAGGACAGCCTGTGCTTCTTCATCAACGACCGCCCCACCTTCACCTACCGCCGCCAGCCGGAGATAGGGCCCGAGCAGTTCCCCTACGACCGCCCCATGTACCTGCTGATTGACATGCAGCTGGGCGCCCATTGGTTGGGACGGATAAATCCCCGCGAACTGCCCTACCGCTATGAGATTGACTACGTCAGATTCTACAAAAAAAGTGTTAAATCGTCAGGGAAATAGCGGGAGAACCGAAAAACTTTGTATTTTTGCCGAAAGAAAACACCCCCATCCTAAAAATTCAACCCTTATGAAAAAGATTACTTTCTTTGTGTGCCTTGCCCTTGTGGCCATGAGCAGCCTGGGACAGCAGGCCCTCGGCCAGCGTCCGCGTGTGAAATCGCCTGTCGTGAACGACGACGGCACGGTGACCTTCAACTTCTACGACCCCACGGCTCAGCAAGTGAGCGTGACGGGCGACTTCGAGGAAATCCGCTGGCAGAACCTGCCCATGACGAAGCAGGAAAACGGCGTGTGGACCGTCACCACCAAGCCCCTGAACCCCGAACTCTACTCGTACAGTCTCTCCGTGGACGGCCAGCGCTTCATCGACCCCTCAAACAGCTACGTGAACCGCGACATCTCCACGCTGAGCAACATCTTCATCGTCACCAAGAGTGCCGACGACAAGGGGCACCTCTATCAGGTGAACGACGTCCCCCACGGCACGCTTGCCCGAGTGTGGTACGACAGCCCGACACTGGGTCAGCAGCGCCGCATGACGGTCTATCTGCCCGCTGCCTACGACGGCAAGAAGCGCTTCCCCGTGATGTATCTGCTGCATGGTCACGGCGGCGACGAGACAGCCTGGGGCGACCTGGGACGTGCCTCGCAGATTATGGACAACCTCATCGCCGAGGGTAAGGCGGTACCGATGATCGTGGTGATGCCCAACGGCAACCCCACCTGCAACGCTGCCCCCGGCTGGTGGCACGAGGGCATGTACACCCCCGACGGCAACGCCTTCAACCAGCGCGGCGCCAAGGCATCGATGGAGGAGAGCTTCATGGACATCGTGAAGTTCGTCGATAGCCACTACAAGACCATCCGCAAACGCTCAGCCCGTGCCGTGACGGGTCTCTCGATGGGTGGCGGACACACCTTCGGCATCTCGCGCCTCTATCCGGAGACGTTCGACTACTACGGCCTCCAGTCGGCAGCAGCACGCATGCGCCGCGACGACCCGAAGGTGGAAGAGCAGATGGCACGCCTCTTCAACTCGAAGCCCAAACTCTTCTGGATTGCCATCGGCAAGGAGGACTTCCTCATGCAGGGCAACACCGACCTCCGCAACTACCTCGACAGCCACAACTATCCCTACGAGTACTACGAGAACGACGGCGGCCACATCTGGCGCAACTGGCGTATCTACCTCAGCCTGTTCGCCCAGAAGATTTTCAAGGATTAAACCCTCCACCTCCCCCTCAAGGGCGGGAGGCAAAAACACTCCCCCACTACAATCCCTCGTACAACGGCTGAACGTTGTGCGGGGGATTTTGATACACAGGCTTGGTACGGCCGAGGGGAAGAAGCGGAGTATCTGTGCTTACCAGTTGTCGGTGCGGAAGGGCGAGACGGGGAAGCCCGAAGCCGTGCGGAGCGTACACTCAGGATTGTCGGCCCAGCCATAGCGCACGGCAAGGGGGACAGCCACGTCGGGCGACGAAACCACCACCTCGTTGCCCTCGGTATGCGCCGTAGCCACGTGCCACACCTTGTCGGCGCCGGCAATGATGAAGCCCGGGAGATTGGCATCCTGCACAAAAGGCTCGCTACCCGCCGGACGGGCGAACTGAATCCGCATAGCGCCGTCGCTCACCGTGCACGAGGCATAGACGGGCGCACGGCATGGCAGTTTCTTCTTGCCATACACGTCATACAGCGCCATGGCAGCCATGCGGCGGCCGACCTCCTGCTTGTTCTTCGGATGGATGTCGTCGGCATCGCCGATGTCGATGATGGTGGCCACGCCGACATTCTTCAGGTGGAGTGATTGCGACTGCGCCTCACGCAGCAGCGCCCATTCGCTGTCGGGCTGCAGGGGATAGTGCTTCAGGTAGTTGGCCAGCTGCACGACGTAGAAGGGCATATGCGGCTTGCCCCAGCGAGCACGCCAATCGGTGATGAGCGTCTGCAGGAGACTCTCGTATTGTGCCGCACGCCCCACGTTGTTGCAGCCCTGATACCAGATGCAGCCCTGTATGGGGAAGTGGATGAAGGGGGCGACCATGCCGTTATAGAGTACCGTCGGGTAGTTGGGGTCGTTCTTCGGTCGCTGCATGGGGATGCGCTGGGGAGCCAGCTCGGCACGGTCGTAGCCGATGCGGTATTTCCATTCGCCGGGGAAGGTGACGTCGCCGCGGATGCCGCCTTCGCCACCTGTGTCCTCGATGTGGCAGACAAGCAGGTTCTTCCCCGCCCTCACCAGATTACCAGGGACGACGTATTCGCTGTGAGCCATCCAGCCTTCGGTCTTACCCACGCAGACGCCATTCCACCAGCAGATATCGTTGTCGTCGATGGTGCCCATGTCCAACTTCAGGTCCTTGCCCGCCTGGTCGGCAGGGATGATGACCTCGCGGCGCATCCACAGTGTGCCGTCGAAGGTGCCCAGCTTACCCGCCCAGAGGCCCGGCACGGTAATTGTCTTCCACTTCGAGTCGTCGAGGTTCTCGGCATACCACGGTGTGCACTCGCTGTCAAGGCCCGGGTCTGCGCCCTCGAAGGAATTCTGGTACTCCTGCTGCTGCCGTTCGTAGCTGGCCATCAGGCGGTCGGCATCGTAGTTGTTCTCACGCATCATCTTCATGTGGTCGCCGAAGTCCACGACGCCCTCCATAGCCTCGGCGCTGATCCACGCCTCGGCCGACGTGCCGCCCCACGACGAGTCAATGACGCCGATGGGGATGCCCAGATGCTGCCACAGCTCGCGGGCATAGAAGTAGGCCAGGGCCGAGAAATTCGCCACCGTCGTGGGCGAGCACTCCTGCCATCCGTCAAGGTTCGACTCCGCTTCGTCGGTTGGCGTGAGCGGCGTGTTGCGCTTTACCTGATAGAGGCGAATTTTGGGGTAGTTGGCCGCGGCGGCCTCCTCCTCGCAGTTCAGCACGTGGCCCCAGCCGAGGACGGGCATCTCCATGTTGCTCTGGCCCGAGCAGAACCACACCTCGCCGCAGAGCACGTTCGTGAGCTTCAGCTCGCCGTCGCGGTCGGCAAAGGTCATTGTGTAAGGTCCGCCCGCCTTGGGCGTAGTCAGGGTAACGCTCCAGCGCCCCTGCGCGTCAGACATAGCCGTCAGCGCAGCTTTCGACCACCCTGTGCTGATGGTGACCGTACTGCCCGGCGCGGCATGTCCCGCGAGTTCAAACGTCGTCTTCTGCTGAAGCACCATGTTACTGCTGTATGCCGGCGGCAGCACCACTCGTGCATTCAAACTGACAGAACATAAAAGAACTGCAATCAAGAATAAAGAAACTTTGGTTTTCATCGCTTTTTTCTACTATTGGTTTTTTGTCTCGGCAAAGATACGAGGTTTTGCGAACTCTCCAAATATTTTTGCAATTTTTTCTGAAATTTTTTTGTTCCGACTTTCCGACTTCGACTCCTGCATGTGCGCCCCTTTATTACTGTTATATGGAAAGATGTTATTTAAATATTATATTATATAATAAACTTTTATATCTTTCCAATAAATATATATTTCGCGTGCACGAAAGGGAGGTCAGAAAGTCGGAAAGCGGAACATCGGAAAAGACAAAAACGCAGCCACACATGCCTCGGGGCCGGTTTACCCAGTACACTGTGCGGTTTGCCCACTGCGCTAACGATACAGCCCTTAACGCTGGAAAGGGGAAAAATAGACAAAAAAAGAGGGTCATTTTTGTCGCTAAAATCAGCGCGTAAAAGGCTTTTTTTGCTCCCAAAAGAGGCTTTTTTGATAGCTTTCACCTCGGGAAAATCATTAAAAAA
>DBYJ01000008.1:17403-56024 GCA_002309805.1 Bacteroidales bacterium UBA1189
TTTTCCTCTCGGTTCACCCTACCTTTGCAGAAAATGACGAGCGGCAATAGTGGGAGGATACCCGTCAAACGTTAAAAAGGTAGATGAAAAATAAGAATGTATTAACAACAAAAAACAGGATTATGAAAAAAAATCCACATCGTCTGGTCTTCGGCCTTGTGTTCATCGCCGTAGCCTTGGTATCGTGTTACAAATTCGGCCGCATCTATGCGCCTAAGGAGGTGGCTCCCAACACCGCCTACGAGGGCCGTATTGTCTGCATCAACGACGGCAACAACGCCGAGCAGACGGGATTCTCCGTCTTCGCCGTCCGCGTGCCCCTCAACTGGGACGTCACCGTGGGCGACAGCGCTTACCAGCAGTTTGCCCGCGAGGGACTGAAGAATTCGCTGAATGAGGAACTCAACATGGCAGCACCCATGGTCTATAGCCTCGTGCTCTCGGAGCTCTACAACGAGTCGAATCCCAAGGAGGGCTTTGAATGGCGGGCTTTCCGCACGGCTCATGTCAACCGCCGCAGCATCCAGGGCTCCGATGCCGGTGGGTGCGACTCCATCGTCTTCCGCTTCACCGTGCTCAACGACGGTGTGGCAGGCAGCTATGAGCTCGACTACATCGTCGGCTCCATCGAGTCAGATGAGGACAACCCCGATGCCATCGACAGCTATGCCGGCCGTCTGAGCGACGCCCAGGGCAGCGACCTTTTCCGCGTCAGCACCGAGCAGGTGAAGGTTAAGCCGGGCGACGGCGAGTTCAACACCGAGATGCCCGAGTTCAAGACTACAGTCGTGGTGCTTGAGGGCGGCACGCCCGTCACCCACGAGCCTGCGCTGACGGTATCGACAGCCAGCGAGAGCGTCGCCATCAACTACGCCAACCTGCCGCAGCAGGCCATGGTGGTCATCTACAAGCAGGCCGCCCTCCTGCCCATGCTGGCAGCCCACTCGGTGGTGGAGGAAGGGCGTTTCAACAGCGGCACGTTCGATGCCGGTGCCCTTGAGCCGGGTGTCTACCACGTCCGCGCCCTCCGCTCAAGCGGCGCGCCCATCGACGGCTGTGACGAGGTGACGTTCACCGTCGGCAACTACAAGGACATGGCTCTGGCTGCTGAGACGAAGCTGATGGTCATCAGCGAGCCTGCCGTGCTCTCACCCGCCACCAATAGCCTGGGCAAGGCCTACGAGCTGTCGCGCGGCCTGACGGCATCGCTCTTCCTGGAGTCGGGTGAAATCATGAAGGCCATCGTAGACTCTGCCCTCGCCTACCGCCCCGCCGCCCTGCTGATTGCCGGTGGCCTGACGAAGAGCGGCGAGAAGGAGGGTCACGAGTATTTGTCCTCGCTGCTGAAGCCCCTCACCGAAGCGGGCATCAAGGTCTGCGTGATCCCTGGCACACAGGACATCGACAACCCCGACGCCAGCCGCTTCAACGGCGATGAAACGGCACCCACGGCTACGGTCACGGCCTACGAATTTGCCGCTATCTACGACCAGCTGGGCTTTGCCGATGCCGTCTCGAAGGACGAAGGTAGCCTCTCCTACATCTCCTACGTCACCGACGAGATTGCCGTCCTCGCCATCGACAGCCACCTGGGCTTCCTCACCCCCGCCACGGTCGCTTGGATGAAAAAGGTCTCGAATGCAGCCTTTGCCTCAGGCCGCCATGTGGTGGCCATGATGTACCACCTCGTCGGTGCCCCCTTCGACGGCTACGATCGTTTGGGCACCCTCGTTAACAAGCCTGAGGAGACTGGGCTGCTTGGCTCTATCCTCGGCGACACCACGGCCATTGCCGAACCCGTCGAATACGAACTGAACACATACGACATCCAGGATGCCCTCGCCGAGTGCGGCATCACTGCCCTCTTCACCAGCGACCTTTCAGCCAGCGACATCGCCTGCATCTACACCGCCGACGGCACTCCCCTCTGGCAGATAGCCACTGGCGGCGTGACCTCCTTCGACTGCCCCTGGCGACTCATCGGCATCACCGACGACGGCCTCAACATCGAGACCCACCTCACCACCAACCTGTCCGACAAGGAGGGACTGACGTTCGAGGACTACGCCTACTATCGCACTAAGTACCGCATGAGCGAATACGTCGATTCGTTCTGCGTCCAGAACTGGGAACTCATCGACGGCTTCCTCAAGAAGAACTTCATCTTCGATTATGACCCGGCTATTGACCTCTTCGACAAGAACATGTTCTTCGTCCTCCCCTCCGAGCCGAAGCAGATGGCCGACCTCGTGAACAGCACCATCATCCCCCCGCTGACCAAGCTGATCACCACCTTCGCCGAGGGCAACGAGCACCTGAAGCAGTCGCAGCAGCTGGTGGACGAGTTCCATGCTGGCGTTGAGGGTATCCTCGATGGGCTGAACACCCTGCCCTCCCTTATCACCCCAATGCTGAAGGATGGCTTCGCCGAAGCCGGACTTGACCTCGACGTCCTGGTGGATGCCGTTGTGGGCAGCATGGCATTCAACTACGTAGGCTCGGCCGACAACGTCACCAACGACCTCTTCGTCCGCATCCCCTTCGGCACACCGACGGGCATCAAGGCCCTCCCGCTCACCAAGGAACAGGGCAAGAGCATCCTTTACAACCTCTCCGGCCAGCGCATCCTCTACCCCTCCGCTCGCGGCATCTACATCCAGAACGGACAGAAACAACTTCGATAAATGAGAAAGAAAAGAAAGCCCCTCTCCCCGCTCCCCCATAAGGGGGAAGGCCTCACTTCGTTCAAGAATTGCGTGCCAACCTCCCCCCTCCCTCATGGGAGGGGTTGGGGGTGGGTCTTCTTCTTTTCCCTCCTCCTTATCTCCTGTCGCTCCCAATCCGACATGGAACTGGAGCGTCTGCTCGACACCCTCGACAAGGATCTTGCCCATAAGAGCGAGTACATCCACCGCCGTCTGACGTACGTTGACTCCCTGAAACACGCCCTCCGGCTGGCACCTGGCGACTCAACCCGCTACAGCCTCAGCCTCCAGATTTCCGACGAGTACATGACGCTCCAGTGCGACTCGGCACTTGCCTACGCCCTGCAGAGCCGCGAGTCCGCTAATCGGATAGGAGACACCTATCGTCGGCAGGAATCCGACATCCGCATCCTCCGGGCATGTTCCAATGCCGGCATGTTCACCGAAATACCCCGTCTGGTACAACTCCGCAGCGTGGCCGACTGGCTGCCCGAACATCGCCCCACCTACTGCTGGGCCATGATTGGCCTGTATGAGCACATGCGCTCCTACTATGCCGGCAACAAAGAGCAGTCGGCACGCTTGAACCGCCTCACGCTTCTCTATCGCGACACGCTGATGCAGATTTTCCCTCCCGAGAGCGGATTTTGGAAAAAGGAAAAGGCGTTCAGCCTCCAGGCACAAGGGCAGTACGACGAAGCCCTCAGCCTGCTGCTCCCCCTCTACGAAGACGACGAACCTGGCACACGCATGTATGGCCTCAATGCCATGAGCCGTGCACGCCTTTATCTCGACAAAGGCGACACCGCCCTAGCACTCACCAACCTTGCCGCCAGCGCCGATATGGACGTCCGCTATGGAGTGCGCGAGAACGAATCGCTCCTCGCCCTCTCACGCCTCATGTATGCCAAGGGTGACTACAATCGAGCTTATCGCTACGCTACCGCCGCCATCGAGGATGCCGAGCTGCTCGACTCCCGCTTCCACTTCACCGAGGTGACGGGAATCTATCGTGTCATCAAGGAAAGCTATCTGCAGCAGCTGCGCCGCCACGAGCGCTTCCGTCTCCGTCTCATCCTTGCCCTTGGGGCCACGCTGGTCGTGGTGCTTTGCGGCTTGGCGCAACTCTTCCGTGCCCATCGCCGTCTCACGGCAGCCCGCCATGAGCTGCATGCCACCATCGACCGCCTTGCCGAGGCCAACCAACGGCTCGACGATGCCGGCCGCGTCCGCGAGTACTACATCACCTACCTCATCACCGCCAGCTCCGCATACGCCAACAAGCTGGAGGACTTCCGCAAGGCCGTAAACCGCAAGCTCCGTGCACGTCAGTACGACGATTTGCTTGCCCAGACCTCACGCCCCCACTCCGACGACTTCGAGGCCGTCTTCCGCGAATTCGACAAGACATTCCTCTCGCTCTATCCCACTTTTGTTGACGACCTGAATGCCCTCCTGGAGCCCTCGCAGCGCTACCCTCGCGAGGGAGGAAGCCTCTGCACCGAGCAGCGCATCATCGCCCTCATCCGTCTGGGCATGAACGACGTGGGAGAGATAGCCCGTTTCCTCCACTACTCCACCCAAACCATCTACAACTATAAACACCGCATAAAAAATCACGCCCTCACCCCCGACACTTTCGAGCGTGACATCATGACGATCGGCCAGATGACGTAACTACTTCATGACAGCGACGCCCACGCGGGAATCGGCACAACCGTAATAGAGGAACCACTGATGGCGGTGATAGACCAGCCCCTCAATGAAGACGGTACCCATGGGATACTGACCGCTTTTCTCGAAGTCGGCCTCGGGAACGAAGAAGGGCTCGTCGAGCCGATGGAGTACCTTCGTGGGCTCTGCCTGTGAGAACAGTACCTGCCCTGCACAATACGAGCCGCGGGCATAACGCGCGTCGCACGTATCGTCGGTGGCATTGCGGCCATTGTACATCAGCAGGATTCCCTTGTCCGTAAGGAGAGCCGGAGGGCCGCACTCCGTCAGCGAACTGTCGAAATAGCCCTTTCGCGGAAGAACGAGCTTCAGGAAATCGCCATTTTCGTCGAGCAGCGGCTCCCAGTCCGTCAGATTATCGGATAAAGCCAGGTTGATAAACTGCTCGCCCCAGTACATCATGTACTTCCCATTCACGCGCGCCACCACCAGGCCATCGTCCGTGAGGCGTGTGACAATGCTGGCCGATTTGGAGAATGTTTCTGAGAAGCGTCCGCCGTGACACTTCCCGAAGGCAAGGCCGTGCTTTTCCCAGGTGCGGAAGTCGCGCGTGGTGGCGACCGCGAGACGAGGCACACGGCGATTCCACTGGGTGTAGAGCATCACGTAAAGACCGTCTTCCGTCCTGACGACACGAGGATCCTCGCAGCCTCCCGGCCATTCGGCATCGTACTGGCTATCGACATCGGGATAGAAACAGGGGGTGCTGTTTTTCTTGAAATGTATGCCGTCAGCGGAAAGGGCTAAGCCCAAGCGCGATGTTCGCGTCCCGATGCCGCCACCCGAATGGTCCTCGGCCCGATAGAGCAGCGCGACACGTCCGTCGATGACGGCAGCAGCAGGGTTGAAGGTATCATCCGATTCCCAACGAACCATCTCTTTCCTGACTGGGCACAGGAACTGCTGGTTGGGGTCGGGCGACACGATGGGGCCTACACCCTTCACACGCTGGAAGCCCGTCATGGCCCATGCGTCCTTGATGTATTGCATGGCAAAGCTGTCGAAGCGAGCTGGACGGGCAGCATCTGAAACCTCGGTGTAAACTCCCGGACGGGAAATACGGTCCCAAGCGATGACGTCGGAGCCATCCAACGCGTCTGTTCCCACAACCACCCATTTCTTACCATCGGTACTGAAGGCAAACGACAATTTGCTCCCATCACGCACGCTTCCTTTCAGGAAGACACTGCGACTGCGACAACGCTCGTCGAACAATACGGTTTCCTCGCCGGAAAGCCTGCGGACAAGCTGTATTCTGTCGCCCCGGCGTCCGAATACGATATGGGTGTCGTCGTTGCCGTAATACGTCAACCCCGAGAGCTCCTTCGTTTTGGAGGAGAGGACGGTGGAAAAGTCATAGTCCATCTGAGCAGGACGCAGGCATAGTGCAGCACCACGCCCCGGCGTCCGTCCCCTTCCAATGCCCGACAGCAACAGGCTGCCTCCCCTCACCTGAGCGGAAACGTCGCAGTAGGTGTAGTTCCACGTCCATTCTTTTTTCAACGTCTCCCCCAGGAAATCGTCGTTAAAGTCCGAAACGGCCTTTTGCTCTACACCAGAGAAGGGCATGGGTTGGCGCAAACAGGCAAGACGCCCCGTCTTGAAGTGGGGCCATTCGTCACTACCGACGAACAATTCCTGCAAGAAGGGCTGTCGCCCGAGATAGAATCCGGCTCCACGCAGATATGCATGGCAGAGATAGAAAAGGCGTCCGTCAGGTGTATCGACAAGCGTCCCATGACCGATGGAGAGAACATCGGCACTACCCATCAGGATGGGGTTATCGTCGTAGGGCTGGAACGCAGAAAACAGTTTATGCGAACGGGCCACCCGCACTTCGTAGTCGCTGCGAGGGCCGCAGCACCCGCGTGCGGAATAGAGCAGATAGTACCAATCCCCCTTGCGGAAGATACATTGCCCCTCATTCCCAATATTCTCCTTATCAACCAACAGGGTAACGGCCTCGCCCTCAAGGTGAAGGCCATCGTCGGAAAGAGGCTGACAGAGAATCTCTATCGGACGAGGATCAAGGCCGTAGGCTTTCCAAGTAATGTAGAGCTTCCCATTGTCGTTGTAGACAAAGGCATCGATGTCCTCGGTGCCAAAGTCAACCAAAGGGCCGTAATCCACATACTCTCCTTCGGGGGTATCCGCTACCGCCACGCCGACGTACGATCGGCTTGTCGTTTTACTGCGAGCGGTATAGTAACAATAGACTTTCCCGCGATAAACGAACAGTTCGGGAGCCCAGAAAGAGGAGGAAGCCCACGAGGGAAGTTGCTGGAAGATATGCCCCACTTGCTCCCAGTTCACAAGGTCGGAAGAACGGAACAAAGGATAATGCGGAGCCCACTCCGACGAAGTGCCTGCGGCATAGTATGTGTCTCCCCAACGAATAACAGTAGGGTCAGCCACATCTCCCGGGATAACAGGATTCCTGTAGTAGTCTTGCTCCGCTGCTGACATCAGCAGAGCCAATGAAAAATGAAAGACGAAAAATGAAAAAAACAAAACAATCCTCTTCATAAATCCTGATTATTATACTTTTCTAACCTTTGCCCCAACTCTCTCTTTCTTACCATAGGGCTTGAGCAGGACGCGGAACCCTCCATCGAAGCGGAACGCATCAGCAGAAACGGTGACGTTGCGCGATTCGCCGGGGAGCAGCGTCAAGTAGTTGTCGGAAAAATAGGCGGGCAGAATGCGTTCGCCCGTACGATCGTTCACAAGACGCAGACGGAGGGCAAAGGCAGTAGCGGAGGAGGAGGTGTTTTGCAAGGAGAGCGTAACGGTTGTCTCATCCGCAGACGTCGTTACATCAGAGACCGCACAAGTCACCTTCGCCTCAGGCAAGGACTGAAGTGCACGGTACTCAATTTTGCCAGAGGCGTTGCGCCAATAGAAGTTCTCTGACAACAATCCCCTGCCGGCAGGGTCTTCGAGGGTCAGACGTATGAACTGAAGGTCAGCCTCCCCCTTCCCCTCCTGAAGGAGGGGTGATTTAAAGTCCTTCCCTTTAGGGGAGGATTTAGGTGAGGCTTCCAGGACGAAGGCTTCTGCCCGATTGGACGCGGGAACATCGACTACTTCCGTACGGGCATATTCCTCCAGCTCCCTTCCTGCCAAATCATACACGTGAACAGAAGCCCGAACGCCCTTGAGAGGAGCAGAAGTTACGTTGATAACCTTCACACTTCCATTCAAGCAATTCCATTGGATATGAATGGGTTCGCAGGCTTTCTTTGCTCCCCAATAACAGCCCGTGGGGTCGTAATAATAGTCGTAGGTCTGCCAGACGAATGACGGATAAGCAGGATGGCTCATCCAAATGAGGATACCCGCAGCGTCTTCCCACATCTTATCGTTCCAGGCTTCGTACATGCCCTTCATATCCTCAAGATTGACGAGCTGTGCCTTCTCACAAAACTCCTCAAGGCTCTTCGAGGCTCCATACCGTTCATCCACAGACTTGCGGTAATCAGCAGGCCCTGCATTCGAAGCCTCCTTGCCGAAGAAATGGCGGTTCCACACATTCTCGTCATCTTTTGCCAACTGTTCGTCGGTAGGCAAAGGCCAACGCTTATCCTTGGGAATGAAAAGACATGTGCTTTCATACGTGGGGAACGTGGCCATTCCTATCTCGGAACGGAAACCGTAGCCATAGTCGATACCGTAGGGATAAGCGGGTTTATTGAAGGCAAGGTTGCTTGCTGAGGTGCTGAAGTGGTGCGAGGGGGGAAGGTCTTTCCACCACCCGCTGCCCGACAACGCATCTTGATTGGAACAGGACTTGTAAAGACGATCGTTTCCATCCTCCTCCATGACAATCATACGCAAAGCGGAATCGATATCGGGAACGGGATGAGTCTCGTTCGCCCCACACCAGACGGCAATGGACGGATGGTTGCGCAGACGACGCACCTTATCACGGGCATTCGTCTTGAAAGCCTCGTGATCAGCCACATCATTATAGGCCACATAAAGCCAGAAGTCATCCCAAACCATCATGCCGTAACGGTCGCTATAGTCGTAGAACTCCTCATCGGTAACACACCCCGTCCACAGACGAATCATGTTGTAGTTCATATCCTTGTGCAGACGAATCTTAGGCTCATAGTCCTTTCCGTGACAACGGAGCAGATACTCGCTCATTCCCCAGTTGCCACCCCGGCAGAAGATGCGCTGGCCATTGCAATAGATGTTCAACACGGGATAATCGACACGGTTTTTCTCTATCCGATAGTCGTAACGACGTATGCCAAAATGGAAAGATGTGCTGTCGGAAACCTCCCCTTCCCCCAGCCTGTTGACTTGTTGACCTGTTGACTTGTTGACCTCCAAATGGCAGGTATAAAGATTAGGATCACCATAGCCATTGGGCCACCAAAGGCGGGGGTTATCGACGGCAAACGCAGGGACATCGTCCTTGGTGATTTGGATAGTTGCCTTATTCCACCCACGCACCCGAATAGTCTTGCGGAACGCGATGTTTCCCGGCATGATTGTACCCTTAACCTCAAAGTCGCTGTCCTCAGAACCCGTATTCATAATGTCGGCTGAAAGAGTCAGCTCGGCCCTGTCGTTCGTAGGGAGATAAGTTCTCATCCAAGGGTCGCGGATAACGGCATCGCCCGTAAAAGCAAGATAGATATTTCCCGTGATACCAGCCAAACGTCCGGGCACATAGGGCATCCAGTCCCATCCCGCTCCAGACAGATAACTGGGGCTGCACGCTACTCCGTAGGGTCCCGGGTCTTTGCGCGTCTTTTTCTGGTCGGCATCCCAAATCAGTACAGCTAAAGCATTTGGACCATCGCGGCGTACGACGGATGTGATATCGAAGTACGAGCGCAGCATGTGTCCGTTGACATCCTTTTGAGAATCAGCAGTACCTGAGATTTTTACGCCGTTCAGCCAAAAGTCGGCAAAGCGGTTTATGTTGGTGCAGCAAAGCCATACCCTTCCGTCGGGGGACGACGCAGGAACCGTAAATTCGGTGCGATACCAATAAGGACGATTGTATTTCGTCTCATCCACCCGGTAGATGTTATCCGACACATCGGGGTTTTCCTCCCGTCCAGCCTCCACATAGGAAGTGAACACTACACCAGGCACTACGCCCGGCACAGGGTCAGCCATGCGGAAACCGACTGCCGAGATGTCGCGTCCGTTGGCGGCTATTTCGTCAGCAGGCATCAGTTGCCATTGAGCCACGCCATCGGCGCTATTGAGCGACACCGTTTCGATGGCAGCCAAAGCATTCGCACTAATCGTAATACCAATAATAAAAGCTAATGTTTTTAAATAGTGTTGCATAGTACTATAGTTTATTTTTCATTCCTATTCCCCAACTATAATCAGGATATAAGCTCATTCAGAGAGGGGATGCTTTTCACAAATTGTTTCCAGCTCTGCTCAGCCTGCTTACGGTCATCGTCTTCGGGATATGCCGCCAGAATGGTATCCAGCAAGGTATCCTCCTGGAGCATACTATCTATCTTATCCTTCTTTTTTATTTCCCATTTTACACCCATTTCAACTTCTATTTTTACTACTAAAAGATAAAACGACTAAGCAAATCTTATCCACTAATTTTCTCTCAAATAAGCCGTCAAAGTCCCCCTTTATTAGTGGTACACGCACACACAATCGTTACAAATGAAAAAAGGAAAACCAATGAATTATAAAGTGCTTCGCTTTTGGCCCGCTATCGCTTTTGCCATCGCCATCAACTTTCCCCTCGCCAGCCATGCTCAAGCCGACTTTACCGATGAACGGCTGAATGGTCTGGAACTTGAATACGTGGGCAAAGACCTCTCTGGCGGCAAGGCATCCGTTTATCTCGACCTCAGCTACTTCAACCTCTTTGCCAGCCATCAGAAAGGCTGGAACGGAGGCGACGGCGTCTATAGTACTACCCTCCCCGATGGCAATACCTTCTGGTCGTTCGGCGACAGCTTCTTCGGGCTGATATCTGAATTCCGCAACCGCACCCGACCCGCCAACCTACCCCGCAACGCCGCCATGATACAGACGGGCGAACATTCGTACCGCAATTTTGTCGTGCTCAACGAATACTGCAGCACCGACCCCAACGACCGTGACCGCTACTACAAGGGCAAGACCTGGCTGCGCCATCCGAATGCCAAAGCCCTCAGCCAGCGCGAAATCGACAATGGCAGTACCGATAGCGACCGATTCTATTGGCCTGGCGACGCCACCGTCATCTGGCGCGACGGAAAGCCTATCCTGCAAGTCCTCTGGGGCTCCATCTTCGGCAACATGAACCGCGATGAAACGGCGCTCTCCGAGTACTCCCTCGAGGGCACACCCGGCGACGGCGAATACATGAAGCTCACCCGCCTCATCCCCAACGTCGTTGAGTACTGCGGAGGTTACGGCTCTGGCATTATTGAGGCTCCCGACGGGCATACCTACCTTTACGGCACCACAGGGACAGGAGGATTCGGCTCGGTGCCTATCGTAGCACGCACGGCCACCCACGACCTCACCTCGCAATGGGAATACTGGATTGCCGATGAAAAAGGCAACTTTGCCTGGCAAACCGAGATACCTTCCGAAACGGAAATCATGCGCTCCGACATCAGTCACGGAGAATGGGTCACAGAGCCCTCGATGATGGCATACGGCGACTATTATTATATGGTATCGCAGGACGGACTCAACGGCAACATCTACATTTATCAGGCCAAAGACCCCTGGGGCCCCTTCGAAAACCGCAAATGCCTCTACAACGTACCCGATGAGCAGGCACAGACTTACAACACCTTCGTCCATCCCCAGCTCTCGCGCACAGGCGAACTTGTTATCTCGTACAACATGAATGCCGCCACTCTCGTCACCTACCACAAGAACGGCAAGGGCGAAATTGTCGAGGATAACTCCGACGGCTTCTGGCGCAACTTCAACGCCTGGGAGAGCGCCGACCTCTACCAGCCTCATTTCATCCGCGTCTTCGGCTGGCAGGCACTCTTCGGACAGCCAAACCTCGGCCCTGTTACCGACGCAGGTATTGTGGAATACGAAAAAATGAAGCATTGATTTCTGTTTAATGTTTAACGAACACGTCCTATATGAAAGCACAGCATACTCAGCATCCGTCTGCACTCCTCTTTTTGTTTTTCATTTTTCAATCTTCTTTTCTTTCCGCCCAGGAGATTGACTTGAATGAACCTCTGCTTGATGGATTGGAACTCGACTACAATTGTAAAGCTACATCCAGCTCAAAGGTAACCATCTACGACGACCTCACATGGTGGGCACTCTTCGGCATGCGCCAGAAGGGATGGAATGGCGGCGAAGGTTGTTACAGCACCCCCCTGCCCGACGGCAACGTGTTCTGGTCGTTCGGCCCCAGCACGTTCGGACGCATCTCCGAATTCCGCGACAGGAAGAAATATAATAATCCCCCCTGTAATGCCGCCATGGTGCAAACAGCTACCGACGAGCACATCCTTACGGATGAGGATTTCCTCACGCTCAACACTTACATCTCTACCGACCCCGCCAAGGAGTCGTCCTACTACCGCGGCAAGACTTGGATACGCCATCCTGATGCCACCCTTACCGAATCAAGCCTGAACCGCGGACGTACCGACACAGACCATCGCTATCTCCCTGGCGATGCCCACGTGCTGTTGAAGGGAGGCAAGACTGTGCTGCAAGTTGTGCTTTTCGGCATCGATGAAGCGGATGCCTATACCGATATCTCCATCGCCGAATATGCCCTCGCCGGCATCCCAGGCGACGGGAGTTATATGCAGCTTATCTCCCTTCATAAAGACGTTGTACCCTTCCGCGTCAACTACGGCATGCGCCTCTTTGAGGACGGCGGACACGTCTATCTCTACGGCACGTATACTTCAGGAAGTCGTGGCTATACCTGGCCCGTCGTGGCACGCTCCACCACACTCGACTTGCTGGATGCCTGGGAATACTACATTACGAATAGCGATGGCGAGAGCGGATGGCAACGCGCCGTTCCCACCATAGAGGAAATTCAGCAGTCGGCCATCGCCGGCAACGACCGTACCGAGGCCCCCAACGTCTTCCGCTACGACGATGCCTACTACATGGTAGCTCTCAATGCCCCTGGAGGCATGCTCTCCATCTGGCAGGGCGCCACGCCGTGGGGTCCCTTCAGCAAGAAGAAGAACTTCTACACCATGCCTTCCGACGAGAAAGTTACGCGCCACCTCTTCGTTCATCCCCAGCTGTCGCGCATGGGCGAAATCGTCTGCTCCTACACCATGACTCCTACCGACATCTCCATCTGGACAAAGAAGTCCGACGGCAGTTTCCTTGAGACCGTTGTAGCAGGTAATGATCGATGCTACAACGCATGGGGTAGTGCCAGCCTTAACCTCCCTCACTTCCGTCGCATCTTCAACTGGCAGACTATGTACGCCATTACCTCCAACGAGCCCCTTGCCGACGCAGGTCTTCAGAGCTACGCCGACATGCTGAGCGGCATCGAGCCACTCCCCTCCCTCACAGGAGAGACCAGCGAAGGCTCTTGGCAACTCTTTACGCCAGAAGGAAAGCTCATCTTCCGCGGCGAAGGTACTCCTACCCTATCCTCTTCGCTTCCCACAGGAACATACATCCTCACCCGCGAAACGCCTAACGGACGTATTTCAAAGAAGATTATCATCACTTCAGATAACTAAGCCAACAGCGCACTACACTAACAAATTATTTGCCTGCTCTGGCGATTTATTTGCCTGGGCTGACAAATTAGTTGCCTATTCTATTTTTTTATTTGCCTACGCTATTTATAAACACGGCCCCTGTTTATATAAACGCGCCCCCTGTTTATAAACAACATCAAACGTCGGAAAAAAAGAATAATCTATAGTGCTTTTTTTCACGAAATCGCCCAAAAAACGTGTAGATAGTGTAGATAGTGTAGATAAAACGCCCCATCTACACGCCTTAGACAACATTATTTCAACTCAATACCCCGTTCGTGTAGATTGTGTAGATGATTTGCAAACTTTTTGGAAGAATGAAACGCTTTATTTCCTTGCTTCTATTGTGGAAGAAAAGATGTGAGGAAACAGATATCTTTTCCGGTAAGACGGAGAATAATCAAAGAAATTGCGTATCTTTGCCATCAAAATATAAAACCTGCAATCATGAAAAGAAAACTATTGATGCTTATTTCCCTTTTCGCATGCTGCGTTGCTTTTGCACAGGAGAAGCCCTTTACCGTTCCTGCCGTAGAAAACTGGAGAGCGGGAAAAGGCGAGTTGCCTTGGAATCGTATAACGGATATTTCCTACAACAACGAATTGCTGCAAAGTCAGGCGTCGTACCTCGCTGGCTTCTTGGGGGATATTCCTGTCCGATTTGGAAAGGGTGGTGCCGTTGCGCTCCAGCTTAGCAAGGATAAGAAGCTGGGGGCTGAGGGCTACCGGCTTACTATTACTTCTAAAGGCGTTTCCATCCAGGCACAAACCCAGCAGGGCATCCTGTGGGGCATACAAACGCTGCAACAACTGTTTGAGCAAGGCAAGCCGCTTGCATGTGGCACCATCACCGACACCCCTGCTTACGCCATACGCGGTATGATACTTGATGTGGGCCGGAAGTATGTCCCCCTTTCCTACCTCTACAGCCTTGTGGACCTACTCTCGTACTATAAGATGAATACGTTGCAGATTCACCTCAACGATAACGGCTCCTACAACTACTTCAACAACGACTGGAACGAGACGTATGCCGCCTTCCGTATGGAGAGCGAGCTGTTTCCCGAGCTGACGGCGCAGGACGGGTTTTACACAAAGAAAGGCTTCCATGACTTCATCCTCTATGCACGCTCTATGGGCGTGGAGATTATCCCTGAAATCGATGCGCCAGCCCATTCGCTCTGCTTCTCGCACTATCGTCCATCCCTTGCCAGCGAGGAGTTTGGCGCCGACCACCTCAACCTGCGCAATCCTGCTGTCACCCCCTTCCTCGACAGCCTTTATTCAGAATATCTGAGTGGGCCCGACCCCGTATTCTGCTGCCCCCGCATGCACATCGGAACCGATGAATACAGCAACAAGGACAAAGCCGTGGTGGAACTTTTCCGCGGACTGGTGGACCACCTTATCCGCGAAGTGGAGAGCTATGGCAAGCAAGCTGTGTTCTGGGGCCAGCTCACGCATGCCAAAGGCGATACCCCCGTCAAGGTGGAGAATGTGATGATGGAGATGTGGTACAACGGCTATGCCAATCCGCGCGACATGAAGGCGCTGGGCTACCAGATGATTACCGTCCCCAGCCGACTGGTTTACATTGTACCTGAGGCAGGATACTACTACAACTACCTGAACTGCAAGAACCTTTACGAAAACTGGACGCCTGCCAACATCGCCGGCGAGATTTTCGAGGAGCGCGACCCACAAATCCACGGCGGCATGTTCTGCGTCTGGAACGACATCACCACAAATGGCATCTCTGTAGGCGACATCCACCACCGCATCTTCCCCGCCGTGCAGGTAATCTCAGAGAAAACATGGCGTGCCGAAAACGACACCATTGGCTATGCCGCATGGGACACCCAGCGCAAGGCCTTGGGCGAAGGCTACACCTGCCATCAGCTGGGCGACACCCAGATGGAACTACCCTCATTGCCATCAGGAACCGTCATCAACTCGCGTGACGATGCACAGATAGGCTACGACTATCAAGTGGAGTTCGATATCACTTGGGCAAAGGAAACCGAGGGCACAATCCTCCTCCAAAGCCCTTACTCACGCTTCTATCTCGCCGACCCTGTCGGTGGATGGCTAGGCTTCTCACGTGACGGCTATCTATACACCTTCCGCCATAAGGGCAAACCTGGACGAACGGAGCATATCTGCATCAAGGGCACCAACCGTAACACGGCTCTTTATGTGAATGGCAAACTGGTGCAGGACTTGAGCATCGAGAAGCGGTTTTACACCGAGAACAAGTCGTACAACTACGTCCGTACGCTTGTTTTCCCGCTTCATGAAACAGGCCGTTTCAATAGCAGAATCACACACTTCAAGGCTGTGAAACAATAAGCCCAAATCGAATAAGCGATTTGGGATAAAAAAACATCCCCACCTCAACGGATTGTGAAGTGGGGATGTTTTTTGTAACTTTATTATCCCGAAATCTTTTACCTTAGTCCATTTCTTCGGCAGCCCAGCTTTCCAACTCATCACGGGGAATGCGGCCTTCGAAGCCAACGAACGTGACATCGTCCTCGCTCAGGGTGACAACAGCTATCTCATTGACAATATCATCCGTACCGCTAATGTACATCATCACCTTCTGCCCGTCGGAGCTGGCTTCCATTAACGACTCCAGGTCGCCTTTATGAATAATCTTGCGGATGTCTGAAGCGAGCGCGGCACGGGTCTCCGGCGTCTCGGCATTGATGACGTACATGCCCTTGAGCGAGCGGGCAAACTGCGAGAAGTCCCTTCCGTCCATATCAACGGTAGCCAGCTTTCCAGCGGTGCGGAGGAGAAAGCCCGAGAGGTGAACGGTCTCGACACCTTCGCGGTCGAAATACTTTTTGTACAACTGTTTGCCGTTCTGAGCGGACATCGTAGCAGCCATCATGGCGGCCAACATGAGAAATGCGATTTTTTTCATTTTTCTTCTGTTTTTAGGGTTTACATCCGTTAGACGGAGCCGGACAAAAAAAGGTTGCAAAGAGAAGGATTTTTTAATAATGATACCGCTTGCGGAAGTGGATAAGCAGCGAGGTTGTCAAAAGAAAGGCAAGAAATTCTGCCACATTCACCGCCAGCCAAATGCCGTCGATGCCCAACAACAAGGGAAGGATAAAGACTGCGGCAAGCTCAAACACCAGCGTGCGGGTAAAAGAAGCCACGGCAGAGATGACACCGTTGTTAAGTGCAGTAAACCATGCAGAGACAAAGATGTTGAAGCCGCAAAGTACCAGACTAATCATATAAAGACGGATAGCGCGAGTAGTGAGGGCGAGCAACGATTCGTCGTAGCTGACAAACACCCGCGCCAGCCCTTCGGCACCTGCCTCGCAGACGACGGCCATCAAGGCTCCTGCCACAAGCGTCAGCACCGCGCTGTGGCGAAGCAGACTGCGCAGCTCGCTAGTGTTCTGCGCCCCATAGTTGAAGCCGACAACTGGGCCTACAGTGAAGTTATAGCCAAAAAACACAGCGCCGAAGATGAAGCCAATATACATGAGTATGCCGTAGGCTGCCACGCCGTCCTCGCCCAGATAATGCATGAGTTGGAGGTTGTAGCAGATGCCCACAACGTTGAATGCGATATTGCCAACGTATTCCGAAAGGCCATTGGTACATGCACGGCGAATGACATTCCGTACGTCAGCCATCCTCGTCAGGAGATTGAGGCGAAGACGGCTGTCGTTACGCCGCGACGAAAACCACCACAACGGAAAGAAGCCTCCCACGGCACAGGCAATCATGGAAGCTGCAGCAGCGCCAGCCAACCCCCAGCCAAAGACAAGGATAAACAGAGCATCGAGCCCCATGTTCGTCACGCCACAGAGGATGCTGAGTTGTGTCCCCATCTGCGGGCGTTCGGCTGTCATAAAAAAAGCCTGAAAAGCCATCTGTAGCATATAGCCAGGAAGCCCGAGAGCACAGATGCTGCCATAGACCACTGCCTCGTGTACCATCGCCCCCTCAGCTCCCAGAGCAATAGCAATAGGCTTCATCAGAAACAACAGAGGCACGGCAAGCACCAATGCCATGATGAGCGTAAAACGGATGAGAACGGAGAAGATATGTGATGCACGGGGATAGTCGTTCTGTCCCATCGTCATGGAAACAAGAGCGCTGCCGCCTGTGCCCACCATCAAGCCGAGAGCACCCACGACAGCCAACGCAGGCCAAATGAGATTGAGCGCGGCAAACGCCGTAGTGCCAACAAAGTTGGAGACAAACAGACCATCGACAATCGAATAGACCGACATGACAATCATCATTGTCACAGCGGGAACCGACGAGCGCAACAAGCGCCCATAGCCCCAATGTCCTGCTAACTCAATCTTCACGATAAATCCAGTTATATATTAATACCAGCTGGCATTGCGGCTGGCAGAGCTGCGCTGATCGTATTTGAGGGCATCAGCAAGCATGGAACTGTTGGCACGGAAGCTGAAGTTGTAACTCATATAGGGGCTGAGAACAACGCCGCACGACATGCTGAAGCAATGGAGGTCGCGGCTGATATTCATCGTCGTTGTCGTGAACTCGTGGTCAATGAAATCCCAGCCGGAACTGAAGTTCATGTTCCATTTGTTGGAGAGCTTCATGTTGCCCGAGATATTGAGGTTCTGCGTAATCTTGTAGCCATACCAGCCCGTGCCGTCAGGTCGCTCGTGGAAATAGTCAGTAGCCACATTCTCGCGCAGCGTGACGCCGTAGCTAAGCGAAAGCGACCACGGGAGCGAGAAGGGCATGTAGCCATTCTCGTCCACTTCGGCTTTCTTGGAAGAGGAGCCCGATGAAGAGCTCGCACTCCGTTTATCGGGAGCGGGGACACTCTTCGGGCCACCGGAGTCATCCTCCCCTTCCCCGCCTTCGTCGTCTTCATCCTTGCCGTGCAGGAGGGTGTTGATGCGGTCCTTGATTTTGCTCCACGTCTGGTTATTGAACGTGTAGCTGAGGTTCTGGCTCATGCCGGGAAAGTGTGGCCAATGAAAGCCACGCGCAGCATCGGTTTCCCAGAAGGGGCGCTCGTCGCCGCTGATGGTACGGCGTCCCGTGTCGTCGTATTTATAGACGTAGCCGTAGGAAGGCCAAGTAGTGTTGAGGCTGAAGGTGTAGTTCTTCGTCAGCTTCATGCGTAGACGAGTAGTGAGGTTGCTCCAAGGGCGAGTGGTAGCCGCCATGTTGTACGACATCGAGGCGCCCAGTTCGTCGAAGATACTGATTTTCCTTACACCCGTCGAATCCTTGTCGCTCTTCACCTTCATCTCTACGTTGTTCGACACATCGACGCTCACCGTCCCCGAGCGCCCCTTCGACACCGTGCCGTAAAGCGCTCCGGCATAGGGCGAGTAATCGACGGTGTGCACCTCGCCCTTGTCGTCGGTGTAGGTGTACGACTTCCAGAAGCCGTAACGCGAGTCGCTGAAGTCGGGCGCCATGCTGTAGCTGACGCTGGGGGTGAACACGTGGCGAATCATCTTCACCTTGTCGCCCAGGAACGGCAATGGCTGGTAGAAGCCGTAGAGCTTCGTGTTGGCCGAAACGGATAGGTTGTAGTTATACACGCGATTGAAGCCGTAGATGGTATCGCGAACGGCCTTGTGGCTGTCGTCATCCCAATGTTGGTCGATGCGGTAGGTGTACCAGCGGCTGGTGTAGTTGAACGAGGGGGTGATGTTGATGTACTTGAATGCCGTAAACGAGGCGCTGATGGGAATGGAGTGCTTCATGCCGTTGCGCCAGTCGCGGGTTAGGCTGGTATGGAGTATCTGGTCCTCCTTCGCCGTAACGCTGTTTGATAGGGCGCCGCTGTAGGTGAGGGCAATCTTCTCGTACCAGCGCTCGTTGCCCGCTGCCTTCTTGCGTTTGAAGGGATAGATGCGGCTCAGCGACACGTTCAGCGAGGGTAGCGTGAGCGCCAACGTGCTGTCGCGCATGTTCTGCGCGATGTTCATGGAGGTACTGATGTTCATCTTCCAGTCGGGGATGCTGCGGCTGTAGCTCACCGACGAGGTACGCTGGCTCTGCGAGTTGAGCGCAGGATTATAGACCGAGCTCAGGTTCTTGCGCTCGTAGTTAGTCGTAGCGTAGTTCACCGAGGCGCTGAAGTTGCTGTTGGGGTTTGCCTTCGCATCCTGACGATGGCTCCAGACGACCTTGAAGTTCTTCGAAACCGAGTAGTCGGGCATATTCTTCTCGCCTGTTTTAGTGACGAGGTAATTGACATTGACGTTGCCCGAGTACTTGTAGCGCCGCCGGTAGTTCGTGGCTCCCGTGATGCCCCACGAGCCCTTGGTAAAGATTTCGCCCGTCACCTTCAGGTCCAGGTAGTCGCTGAAGGCAAAATAGTAGCCGCCGTCCTTGAGATAGAAGCCGCGCTCCAGTTCGTCACCATACGAAGGCATGATGAAGCCGCTTGAGAATTCCTGCGTGAAGGGGAAGAATCCGAAGGGTACTGCCAGCGGTAGCGGCACGTCGCACACCACCAGATAGGCAGGACCGAATACCACGTCGTGCTCTGGGCGCACTTTGCCACGCGTCATGTTCAGATAGAAGTGTGGAGCCTCGTGGTCCTCGCAAGTGGTGTACTTGCCGTTTTGGATAAAGAATTCGCCCTCGGCACCCTTCTTGGCGTCGCGGCCTATCATGTAGCCGTCGCCCTGCTCGGTGATGACGTTGCGGATGAAGCCCTTCTTCGTCTTGAAGTTATAGCTCATCGTCTCCGATTCGTAGGGGGTGCTGCCCTCCTTGAAGACGGGGCGCCCTGTCTCCGTTCCTGTGGAGTCCTTGACGCCCTCGGCATAGACTTCGCTCTTGGGGATGTTGACAGTGATGCGCTCAGCCGTCAGCTCGATGCTCTGGTAATTCACCTTGCCGCTGCCGTAGAGGTAGGCATTGCCGCCCTTCGTCCACACCATGCTGTCTTTCGACTCGTACTGCACGGGCGCATCCACTACCTCTTTCTTCTTCGCCTCTGCCGAATCGTTCTGCAGCGAATCTGCCTTTGCCTCATTCCCCTTCAGATTTCTCTGTATTTCCGGAACATCCAGGGTATCCGGAATTACCAGATTATCCAGATCCACCCCTACCGAGTCAGTCACAACCTCCTGCGCCCTCGTCAGCGACAGGGGCAGCATGGCCAGCAGTACGACCATCAAGGTCAGAACAGTATATTTTTTTCTTGCGCGCATGAGCGCCTCATTATCAATTTTAATTTGCAAAGGTAGTGCAAGCCGAGAGAAGAACAAAAAAAATAAACATTTTTTATTTTTTCTTCCGTGGCGCAGCCTACCTAAAACCAAAGGTTAAAGGTGGTGCGAAAATGCGATTGAGCGAGAGAAAAGCGGAAAAAGCTCTTTTTTTGCTTTTCCGAGCGTAAGCATTTAAGACTAATGTCAAGCCGAGAGAAGAAAAAAAATATAATTATTTTAGCGTTTCGGGTACACTGCCTACCTTAAACTCAAAAAATTTTGCTATATTAAATTTTTATTGATACCTTTGTCGGACAAAAAAAATAACGGAATAATATGAAAACTTCTTTCAGACGAGTGCTTTTAATAGCACTATGTGTGTGCGGACTGTTGCCCTTGGGGGCGCAGACGAAGTGGATGAACCCGCTGGAGCAGGGTGAGAATATGGTGCACGGGCGCTGGTGGAACAGCGAACTAAGCGACAACTATCACCGCCTGACACCGAGGGCTGAAGGCGTCGTCCGAAATGCGGTGTGGAACCTGTCGAAGCAGTCGGCGGGGCTCTCCATCTGTTTCCACACCAATGCCCCAAGTATCAAAGTGCGCTATGGGCTGAAAGGCGGGCTGAGCATGTTCCACATGCCTTCAACAGGTGTCTCAGGCGTAGACCTTTTCGCCAAGGATGCCGAAGGTGAACTGCGCTGGTGTGCCAGCCGTTTCAACCTCTCGTTCAAGGACACGGTGAACTACGAGTTCAAGGACATCACCTACTTCACTGGCGAAGGACGGGGCTACGACTTCGAGCTGTTCCTGCCGCTCTACAACGAGGTGACGTGGCTTGAAATCGGTATCCCCGAGGACCGCGAGCTACGCTTCCAGCCGGCAAGCCTCGAGAAGCCTATCGTGGTCTACGGCACATCGGTAGCCCAGGGAGCCTGCGCCTCACGCCCCGGCATGGCTTGGACAAACATCGTGCATCGCGAAACAGGCTATCCCGTCATCAACCTCGGCTTCTCAGGCAACGGACTGCTGGAGGAAGAGGTGTTCAACTTTATAGCAGAGATTGACGCGAAACTTTACATCCTTGACTGCCTGCCCAATCTCTCTACCGAGCGCACCGAACTCATCTACGATCGTATGCTGAAGGGTGTCAACCTCCTGCGCGAGAAAAGAGATGCCCCCATTCTGCTGATGGAGCATTGTTACTCCAACGGCTCAGCCTCGCAGCAGGCTGTCGACTGGTATATGAACGCCAACAAGGAGCAGCGCCGTGCCTACGAAACCCTACTCGAACAAGGAGTCAAGAACCTCCACTACCTGCCTTACGAAGAGATGGGCTTCACGCTGGACTTCATGGTCGAAGGTTGTCACCCCAACGACCTGGGCATGCGCCAGTACGGCGATGCTGTAGAGCGCAAAGTCGAAGAGATATTCCGCCCTACCCCCGTCATCTCCAAGGGACTCGAGAACCTCTTCACTCCCTGCACCCAGCAGCGCGACTGGTACGATTGGCGTGCTCGCCACGAACTGATGCTGCAGCGTAACCAAAACGAACAGCCCGATATTGTTCTCCTCGGCAACAGCATCACCCACTTCTGGAGCGACGACGTACGCAAGGAGGGCAAGGTGTCCAAGGCCTACCGCAAGAGCTGGGACAAGCTGTTCAAGGGCTACGTGGTACACAATCAGGGTTTCGGCTGGGACCGCATCGAAAATGGTCTTTGGCGCATTGCCCACGGCGAACTCGATGGCTTCGAGGCGAAGAAGGTGTTCCTGCTGCTGGGCACCAATAACATCGGAATGAACACCGATGAGGAGATTGTCGAGGGCATGATGATGCTCATCGATGCCGTACGCCACCATCAGCCGACGGCCCGCATCTATCAGGTTGGCATTATGCCGCGACGCGGCGGCGAAGTCCGTGTGGCAACCCTCAACGCTCTCGTGGCCGAGCGACTCCGTGGCACCGACGTCACCTTCGTTGACCTCACGCCAGGCTTTGTCGATGCCGAGGGCAAGCTAATTGAGGCCATGTTTGCTGGCGACGGTCTCCACCCTAACGAACAGGGTTATGCCATCGAGGCAAAGAACTTGGAGAAATATGTGAGAGAGTGAAAGGTTAAAGATTAAAAAACAAAGGATAAAGATTAAAGAAATGAAAAGCAAGGTTTTGTATTATTCTTTTTTTGTCGTAACTTGTACATATGCACTTGTACTGGCAGGCTGCAAGAGCGCCTGCAAGACAGCCGAGACGAGTGGTAACCCGCTGTGGGAAGGCTGGTATGCCGACCCTGAGGGCGTGGTCGTCGATGGCGAATGCTGGATCTACCCCACCACCTCAGCACGTTACCGCCAGCAGCGTTGGTTCGACGCATTTTCGTCGCGCGACCTCGTCCATTGGACGAAGCACGAGCGCGTTCTCAACTCTGATGACATCGCGTGGTTCCGCCAAGCCTTATGGGCACCCGCCATGGTGAAGCGTGGCGATACATACTACCTCTACTTCGCTGCCAACGATGTCCACGAGGGTGAAATCGGCGGCATCGGCGTAGCCACCGCCAAGAGTCCTGCCGGCCCGTTCAAGGACGCGCTGGGCAAGCCACTCATCAACGAGATTGTCAACGGCGCACAGCCCATCGACCAATTCGTCTTCCGCGACGACAACGGCGAGTACTACATGTACTACGGCGGTTGGGGCCACTGCAACGTCGTCCGCATGGGCGAGGATCTCACCAGCATCCGCCCCTTCCCCGACGGCACCATGTTCCGCGAAATCACACCCGAGAACTATGTAGAAGGCCCCTTCATGCTGAAGCGTAACGGGAAGTACTATTTCATGTGGAGCGAGGGAGGCTGGACAGGCCCCTCCTACCACGTCGCTTACGCCATGGCCGACAACCCCTTCGGCCCTTTCCGCCGCGTAGGCACCATCCTCGAGTCCGATCCTGACGTAGCCACCGGCGCAGGCCACCACTCTGTCATCAAAGCCCGCGGCCGCGACGAGTACTACATCGTCTACCACCGCCGCCCCTTGGGCGAGACAGACGGCAACCACCGCGTCACCTGCATCGACCGCCTCGTCTTCGAGAAGGATGGCACCATCCGCCCCGTCAAAATCACCTTCGAGGGAGTCAAAGCCACCAAGCTGAAGTAGAGAGGGTTCAAGCGAAAAGCTACCCCGAAGTTTTGTCAGGCTAGGTCAGTCTGGCACGCTATCCTCATAAATCTCTGTTATTCTTATTTCTCCCCTTTCGCTGAAATCAGTGTCACGTCGGTAGAGCGAATACCCGGCTTGAGTTCGCCGCCAAGGAGAAGGGCAGCGGGGATAGTGTCAGTCAGGCTGACCAGCGAGGCGCCGGCGCGGGCAGTAAGGGGCGTCTGCGTCAAAGTGCGCCACTGACCAGTAATTGTGGAGTAGATGAGCACATTCGGGTTGAAGCGATACCATTTGGGCTCGTGCTTCAGGTAGTCGGGCATGGGGAAGAGCCCCTGTATGCCGCCAAAGAAGATGTTACGGTTGACGCCACCCACGGCGAGTATCTCTTTGTCGCCCCAGGCCACGGCCGTACCACCACTAAGCGTGAGCGGATGACCCTCGGCATCCACGGGCGTGGGAAGCGGGACCCATTTGTCGGCTTGAGGGTCGTACTGGTAGCCGTCGGAATAGACGATGCACTCCTCGCCAAGCACACGACCGAGACTGTCGGTAGGCTGTAAATAGCCGCCCCAGACGTAGAGCTTGCCATCCTGCGCCACACAGACGGGCTGCAGACGGGCGTTTGGAAGCGGAGCACATTGGAACCACTCGCCGTAGTTGAAGTCGTAGGCGTACATGGCTGCCGAGGGCTGACCGTCACTGAGGCCGCCCACGACGTAGATGCGGTCACCCAGACGTGCCCCAGCCATGTTATCGAGCGCACACGGCAACTCGGGCAGCTGCTCCATGCGAAGGGCACCGTCGCGCCGGCTGAGACGGAAGGCGAGGCTCAGTCCGCCCGCGGCATTGCAACCGCCGACAATCACCATGCCGTCGTCGTCGCTGACGGTGACGCCGTAGGCCATCGGCACGGGAAGAACACCCACCAGCTGCCAGCGAAGTGCAGACTTATTGACTTGTTGACCTGTTGACTTGTTGACCTTTCCCGAGGTGGCATAGATAGCCTCATAGTACATCTTCCCGCCCCCATCGGCAGCGGAACGGCCGGGGAAATTGGCGCCGCCGGCAAGGATAAGGTGGCCGTCGAGCCAGCCGCAGTAGGCACCCGAAACACCCTTGGCATAGCAAGTGTCTTCAGTAGGCGTCATACCGACACGACGGACAAACTCGTTCTTCGGCGTACAGGAGAAGAAGATGATGAATGAAAAAAGAACAAATAAAAAAGAAAAATAAAATGCCTTGCCTTTCATAAATTAAAGCTTAAGTCTTCAATTTTAATATAAAACGTCGATGCAGGGAGACCGTGGGAGTTGCGGAGGTCGGCATCGGTGAAACCGCTCCAGCCGTAACGGACGGCGACAGGGAAGCGTACTTCGGGCGATGTGAGGCGGATGGAGGTGCCACTGATTTCGATATCAGCAGGATAGAACAAGCCATCGATTCCCGCTAGCTCAAAGCCACGGCTGCATGTGAGACCGTCGGCATGGTTGAACTCTATCACAACGCTCTCCGCAGCCCCATGCTTGGCAGACGTCACCACAGGGCCTTCACTTTCCAACTGGCGGCCATAGGTGTGAGCCAGAGCCTGCAGGGCCAGTCGCTCGCCCACAGGGCGCTTAGTACGGTAGTGGACGTCGGCAACGTCGCCAAGGTCGGAGGTCACGGCCATCCACGTTAGCGGCCGCTGGGCTGCCAGACGGCGCTGGCTGTCACGGAATGCCGGCCATGAGGGTCGCGGCAGACTGCTGAGCTGCACGAAGTAGAAGGGCAACTGTGGTTTACGGTGGAACTCGCTCTGCCATGTGCGGGCAAACTCGCGGCGCCACGACTGTTCTAACATGCGAAAGAGCTGCTCGTGGAGCTCAACGTTGTGGGCATTGCTCTCACCCTGATACCAGATGACACCCTTTATAGGGAAATGGGCAAGGGGCTGGATAGCAGCCTCGAAGAGATAGCTCGGCTCGTAGGGGTGGCGCTGCAGGGGATTGTAGGCCGCCGACTCGCGGTCGAGGGCATGGGCGATGTTCTGCGTCATACGGCCTCGTGCCCAGGGCTGCCCATAGTCACCGTTACGCCATTCACGGAGGATGTTAGGCAACTCCCATTCCAGCGTGGTACGGTCTATCCACGACTCGGTAGTTGAGCCTCCCACAGCGTTGCAGATAATGCCGATGGGCACATCGCCGAGGCTGTCGCAAAGTACACGGCCGAAGTTGAAGGCTACGGCTGAAAATGGGGCAACGGACACAGCAGAGGCCGTCTGCCAGCCTTGGAAGTCCATGTAACGCAGCTGGTTGGTATAGGCGAGCACGCTGTCGTCCCACTCCACGGCATCAGGGCGGGCACGGGCGGGCATATTGTAAAGGTGCAGGCGACTGCCGAGACGGATAGCGTCTGAGAGATCTTGGGCAAGAGTGTTACATTGGTCGACACGCAACTCCATGTTCGACTGCCCCGAGGCCAGCCACACATCACCGAAGTAGATGCTGTCGATTGTGAGCGTCTGCACGGGGTGTTGAACGAGATTACTCAGCTCCTTGGGGTATCGCGGCGGATAGTAGATGTGGTAGTCGGTGACGGCCTGAGGCTTTGAGGTTAGCGTCAGGGTGTAGGGGCCTCCTGCCTTCATGGCGGGAAGCTGCACGCTCCATGTGCCGTCGGCCCACGTGAGTCCCGTCCATTCCGCCACAGTCTTTCTATCCTTGCTCAACACGGCATGAACAGTCTGGCGGGCATCGGCAGTCCCCCAGAGCTTAATGGGCTCGCCACGCTGCATCACCATTCCATTACCGTAGATGACAGGTAGCCTAAGCCCCCCGTAATCACCCGTAAGAGCGGAATAAACAGTTCTGGCAAATATCTGTGCGCCCTCAGGATTAGGATGAAGGGCATCAGGGAAGAGGTCGGGACGGCTATGCAAGGGAGTGTAGAGGTCAATCAGCTGTACATTGGCGCCGTGAGCCACCTTCTCGATAGCCTCTTGAATCTGAGCGTGCCAATCACGAGTGCCGCTCTGGAAGCGGGAATGGCGGTCGAAGATGGGCGTCATCTTGCAGATGAGGATGCGGGCATCGGGGTTGACGACGAGAAAGCTGTCGATGAGGGCTCGGTAGTCAGGGATGAACTCCTCCTTCCAATCGGGCCAATCGCGGGGGTCGGTATCATTGAGTCCTAAATGGATAACCACCCAGTCGGGACGGAAGTCGAGTGCCTGGCGGAACTCGGGCTGTTGGACGTAGGGACGATGGCCCTTATACAACAGGGTAGCCCCCGAGCGACCAAAATTGCCCACCTCAAACTGCCCTGCACCATATTTGCTGTCAAGCATCTGCTGCAAGCGCACAGGGTAAGCATCGTGGTCACGATCCCTGAGGCCGTAGCCGTAGGTGACGCTGTTGCCTACACACGCTACCCTCACCCTCTCCCCTGCCCTGCATACACCGATGGAAAGCAGAAAAAACAGCACACAAAGTTTGAATTTGCTCATTGCTTGTTCAATATCTCATTACAGAGTAACATGCTCTTTATCATCATACGGGGGACGTGGAAGGGTCCTTTGAAGATGTTGCCCTTGGCGGGCTGTGCCACGGTGCCGTCGCGGTGGAGGTAGCCAAACCACTCGCCATAGGTATCATCGGGGAAGAGACTGTATGTCCACTCGGAGGCTTGGCGGTGCATTTCCAAATAGCGTTCGTCGGCAGTCAGTTTGTAGGCATAGAGCGAGGCAATGATGGTCTCGCATTGGGGCCACCAGAACTTCATGTCCTGCGAGTAGTCTTGCGGCGGGAATCCACGACAGTCGCGGAAGTTGATGATGCCGCCAAACTCCTTGTCCCAACCCCACTCGAAGTCCCAGTCAAGAATCTGAATGCCCAGCCGGCGCACATGCTCAGGGTCGGCCATGAGCGGAGCAGCTTCCATAAGGAACCACGCCGTTTCAATGCAATGCCCAGGGTTGATGACACGGCCGGCGATGGTATCAATCAAACGGCCCTCTTCATCAACGCTCTCCAGAATGGTCTTATACTCAGGCTTCAGGAGATGTTTCTCGATGAGGAAGAGTGAGGTGGAAAGCTGCTCGTCAAGGTCAGGGGCATCAATGACTTTCTTCAACACCACTACAACGTTGAAGAACATCATGGTGATAGAGTGGCTGAAGCCGCCCTGCGTGGTCTTCGGTGGGAGGAAGCCGGGCGTCGTTAGCATGGTGCGCGTACGGCGGAAGAGCGCCAACGCCTTGTCAGCATAGCTACGGTCGCCGCTCGCCAGCGCATACTCCGCCATGGCTACGATGGCAAAGCACTCTGAAAAGACGTAGCGGCGTTTCTGCACAGGGCCGCCCTCGGCTGTCACCGTGAAGAACATGTGCCCGTCGGTGTCGAAGCAATGACGTTCGATGAAGTCGATGCAGCTTTTTGATGCCGTCAGCCAGTCGGGGTTCTTCTCCACATTATTATAAGCGTAGGCCGCGACAAAGCCGAAACGTCCCTGGAACCAGACGCTCTTCGTTTTGTCCATGAGGGTGCCATCGCGGTCGAGGCAGGTATAGACACCGCCGTTCACACGGTCGAGGCCGTGTTCCATCCAGAATGGCATGATGTTACCGACGAGGTCACGGCGATAGCGTGCCGCCCAGTCGGCAAGGTATTGTTTTCTATCCATATCCAATAAAGGAACTATAGGCACTATAGGAACTATAGAAAAATTCAGAACTTATTGCAGCGGTCGAAGAAACGGATGGCTTCGAGTTCCTCCTTCATGCGGGCTTCCTCCTCGTCGGTCATATTCTGGAAGGGAGTGCGGTTTTTGCCAAGGTCAAGGCCGATGAGTTTCATGATGCGCTTGCCAGCAACAATGTTGCCGCGATAATGGCAGATGACGTTGATAACCTCCTGACTGAAGTTCTGACGTTCTTGTGCCAACTCGAGGTTACCGGCTTTCCATGCTTCGATGATACCAACGAGCTCGCGTCCGTTGTAGTTGGTGGTTCCGCCGATGCCGCCACGCGCTCCGCCCATGGCCAAACAGGGAAGGATAGTCTCGTCTTGGCCGTGCAGCATATCGTATTTACCGTTCTTGTAAAGACGGCATTGGTTGTACTCATACATGCTTTCGAAGGTGTATTTGATGCCAGCGAAGTTAGGCACGCGGCCATCGACAGCTTCCAGCAGCTTCACCATAGGCAGATAAGCGCCGTTGAAAGCGGGGATGTGGTAGTAGTAGAACGGCAGGTTGGGAGCGCCGCAGGCAATCTCCTCAATATATTTCACCACCTCCTCCACACGGTTCACCTTAGGGAAGGGGGGAGCCATGGCACCGATGCCCCAGGCGCCGATGGATGCAGCATGTTCGGCCAGGCGGCGGCTCTCACGCACACAGCAGCTACCCACATGCACGATGACCTTGAAGCCCTCGGGGGCAGCAGCCATCCAGCACTCTGCCAATTTCATGCGCTCCTCAGGAGTGAGCATATAGCCCTCGCCCGACGAGCCGTTGATGAAGACGCCCTGCAAACCGTTCTTCTTCAGCATCGCAGCATAGGCGGGAATGGGTTCGAAGTTCACATCGCCGTTGGGATAAAAGGGAGTAAACGGCGCATCAATAAGTCCGATGATTTTTTCCATGATTCTTATATTTTTCTTAATTCTAAATTAATGGCTATTCCTTATTGTCCGTAGTGGGTTTAAGAACCATCAGTTGGAGCACAAGGGCAATCAAAACGGGCACAGCCAGCCATGCTAACCCCGCACCAAGGTTGCCGCTGTCTTTCCACGAACCCATCAGGCGAGTGACGAGTGCTCCAGCAAAGACGCCAATCATGTTCATGATACCGTAGGCCGTGGCTCGGTTACGAGAAGCGATGAACTGGCAGAGGATGGGCATATTGTTCGTGTCGAACATGCCGTAGCCAATGCCGAACAGGATACCTGCTGACACAACGGCAAACACGCTGTGGCCCAATCCAAGCAACAGCAGCGCAGGCACCGTCATCGCCAAGCCGATGGCACTGGTATAGATACGACCTTTCAAATTCTTCTGCACCCAATGGTCTGACAATGCTCCGCCTATGAAGACACCCAGGAACGACGAAGCGGCAATGGTGATGGTAGCCATAGGACCAGCCTTCGTCATCGGGATACCGAGGTTGACGGATAGCAACGTAGGCAGCCAGTTTCTAATACCCCACCCCGGCAGACTTGGCGCAGCAAAGTAGAATAGGATAACCCAGAACGCCACCGTCCCCAGCACGGCCGAAAGCCCAGCAAAAACGGAAGCCATTCCTCTACTCTTTTTCAATGAGGGAGATTCTAATTCGCGGCGCTCGAGAGACGTAGTAGGGACAGGTTTTTCTCTCTTCTCCTTCAAGCACAACATTAGCACCAAGCTGTAGGCAACACCGATAAGGCCAAAGATATGGAAGGTCTGATGCCATGAAAGCTGAGCGGCGACAACAGCTCCGAAGCCGCCAATAGCTTGCCCGACATAAAGCCCCGTGGTATGCACACCTACAGCCAGCGAACGCGATTTGCCATCGTGCCAATCGGCAATCAGCGACAAGGCCGAGGGAATATAGAGAGCCTCGCTGATACCCATCGTGGCACGCAGCCAATAGAGTTGGTTGAACGTCGTGGCATAGCCCATCAGCAACGTCACCGCTGACCACACGAACAAGCTGCCTACTACCAGCCACTTGCGGCTCACGCGGTCGGCCACCATGCCGGCAAAGGGACTCACGCAGCCATATATCCAGAGGAACACAGCCATTAGGGCACCGAAGGCCTCGCCTTCCTGCAAGTGGGTGATGTCGGCGGCAATAGCGCCTTGCATGGTAGAAAGCATCTGGCGGTCAAGGTAGTTGAGCAACGCAACTACCCACAACAAACCAACCACCACCCACGGATAAGCATTCTTCTTTTTCATGATTTTACAAAGAAAACTCCGCAAAACTACAAAAAAAACTAATAAAAAGAAAAAACTACGGATAAATAATTGTTTTTTGGCTATCTTTGCAGCGCGTATTTGGTATTGCATCATGAAAAAGACAGCATCTTTCAAGGCATACTTGTGCCTCCTTCTGTTCACAGCGTTGTGCGCTTGCACACCTGAAGACCCGACTGAAGGCGACTTCGACGTCACCCATCTTTATGGCAAATGGTGTCAGGAGGGCACGAAGGATTACTATAAATACAACGATGACGGCACGGGCGCCACGTGGGACGAGAGCGACGACGTATACGAGAGCGAGGCACAGACTTTCACTTGGGAGGTCGACGGCAGCGAAATGATTCACATCCATCTTACCGAAACCGGCACAGCCCAAGTGCCCAAATACTACATTATCACTTTTCTCTCCTTCGATGAGCTGGACTACTACGATGCCTACGTGACTACCAAGAAGTACAAATTCTATAAGGTAAACTGATATGAAGAAAGCGCTCAAGATAACCGGCATCACCCTTGCGTCGCTCGTCGGCCTTATATTGTTGATTGTCCTCATTGCCTGCTGGCTCATCTTCACCCCGGCGCGGCTCACCCCTATTGTCAGCCGTGTGGCCGACAAATATATCACCTGCGACACCCACATTGGGCGGGTGAACCTCACTCTCTTCAAGACATTCCCTCAGCTGGGGCTTGACGTCAACGACGTCGTCGTTGTCAACCCTGTCGAAGGAGCCGAGACGGACACCGTAGCAGCACTAAGCCATCTGATGCTCGCCGTCGATGCCAAGGCATTCCTCCGCGACCGTTCCATCATTGTGAAGGGACTGGATATCACCGACGGCACAGCATACCTCTACACCTCCGAGACAGGAGCCTCAAACCTCGACATCTTCCCCAAAAGCAATAAAGAGAAAAAGGAATCCTCCTTCGACCTCAGCACACTCGACGTCGATATTGACCACATCAACATCAGCCGTCTCAGCGCCACGCTCGACAACCGCAAGGCGGGGCTCAACGCCAACGCCAACGGCCTTGATATGAAATTGAAGGGCACGCTCAAGGAGGGTAATATCGATGCCGCTGTGGATGCAGCTCTCAGCTCCGCCATACTTAAAAAGGCAGGCGAAAAACCCATCGATGGCCTCATTGGCCCCGTGGGTCTGAAAGCTGATGTAAAGCTTGCTAGCAACGAATCTGGCAAAGCCGACGTCACCCTCACCACGGAGCGCGCTGCCTTAAACCTCAACGGCATGAGCACCATGCTCGACAAACTGACGCTCAAGGCCCAAGGGGACATGAAGGATAAGAAAGGCTGGAACGGCACCGCCGACCTTGTAGCCGCAAAGCCCGTCTTCAACCGCGATGGTGAAAAGGCGATAGCTGCCGACGCTGACGAGCTGGCTGTCCGTTTCACGGGCACCTTCGACGGCACAGAGTATCACCTCACTCCCGCTAACATCACCCTCTCCTCCGGTTCATTCAGCATGGGCAAGGAGCAGTTGCTCAAGGATGCCGCACTCGCCGTCGCTGCTGAGCTGACAGCCGACACCACCTTCAGCCGCATCGCCGTCAACCAAGGCAGCGTCAAACTTAACCAATTCGACATCAACCTAGAAGGGACCGTCAGCCGCCCCGACTCCACAACCCTCGATGCCGACCTCGCCCTTAGTACAAACCGCTGGAACCTGAAGGAGGTGCTTGCCTTCGTACCGAAGGCCTATCGCAAGAAGCTCTCCAACATCCGTATCAACGACGGCGCCCTGCAGTTTGACGCAAAGGCAAATGCCGGTCTCCACAACGGCAAGCTCGCCATTAATACAGCCAATGCAGGAGTCACTCTCGATCGTCTGAACGGCCGTCTGAACGACAGTATTGCCGTCGTTGCTCCTAAACTGACGGCAAATGTTGCCATACCCGCAAAAAAGACCACTTCGCAATTCAAGGAGTTTGCTCAAGGCACATTGAAAGCTCCCTCGCTGGCCGTGGAGATAAAGGATAATCTTCAATCTTCAATCCTCAATCTTCAATCTACTTTTAGTCTCTCAGACTTCACCGACAAGAAAACGCCCTTCTCTGCGAAGGCTAAGCTGGTGATGGACAACCTTGCCGCCACGATTGATACCATCGACGCCAAGATGGTAAAACCCGTCGTCGAGGCAATGATGGTCACACCCAAAGGCAAGAATCCAAAACCTCACTACGAGGCTACCATCACCACCTCCAGCCTCGATGGCCGTCTGGGCCGTCTGCTTGCTGCTAACACAGGAGCCCTCACCATCAAGGCCGCAGCCACACGCGATGCCACGAAAAATGCTGTTCTCGACCAATGGAATCCCAAGGTCAATGCCAACCTCAGTACCGCCCATGCCGACTATGCCCTGCTGCCGGTTCCTGTGGATATTCCCAGCATCCGCTTCGACTTCACCCCTGGCCGTTTCACCATCGACGACAGCCGCTTTAAACTCGGCAAAAGCGACTTCAGCCTCCGCGGCGACATCACCAACCTCGATGCCTGGCTGGCGAAGAACGGTCTGCTCAAAGGCAACCTTACCTTCTCGTCCGACTACACCGACGTCAACGAAATCATGGATCTCGTCAGCGGTCTCGGAGCCAAAGACTCCACCTCAACTTCCACCGCCGACAAACCCCAAGCTGCCTTTGCCGACGACGAGGTGAAGGAGGACAAGCCCTTCATGGTGCCGCTGGGCGTTGACGTCTTCTTCCGTACCGACGTCAAGACCGCCAATTGGAACGGATTCGACTTCCACAACGTGGGTGGCAAAATCACCTGCCGCGATGGTGTCTTCGTCATGGAGGAGCTTGGCTTCACCTCCAAGGCTGCCACCATGCAGCTTACCGCCATGTACAAATCGCCGCGCATGAATCACCTCTTCGCTGGCATCGATTTTCATCTCATCGACATCGAGATTGACGACCTTATTCGCATGATTCCCAAGGTCGACTCCATTGTGCCCATGCTGAAGTCGTTCGACGGACAGGCTCAATTCCATTTTGCCGGCGAGTCGTACTTGAAGTCCAACTACGATTTCAAGCTCTCCACCCTGCGTGGTGCTGCCTCCATCGAGGGCAAGGACCTCGTGGTGCTCCCCTCCTCCACCTTTGCCACCATCAAGAAGTACCTGATGACCGACAAATCGACCGAAAACCGCATCGACAGCCTCGACGTGGAGCTCAGCGTCTTCAAGGACGAAGTTGACCTCTACCCCTTCCGCGTACGTCTTGGTCAATACGAGGCTATCGTGGCTGGACGGCATAATATCAATCGAGACTTCGATTTCAACTACCACCTCTCCGTTACCGATGCCCCCGTGCCCGTCCGCCTCGGCCTCGACGTCAGCGGCACCCTCGACGACATGCACTTCAAGCTCGCCCCCTGCCGCTACAACAATCTCTATAAGCCCGAGCGCCGCAACGGCATCCAAGAACGTACCCTCCAACTCAAGACTCTCATCAACGAGTCTCTCAAGCGCAACGTCAAACCCGTCGAGTATTACGACGAAGGGAAAAACTGAAAAAAAGAGGGAGCTGAAGAGGAGAGAAACAGGTAAGTGTATGGTAAGTGTTTGGTAAGTGTTTAGCAAACACTTACCTTGTTTAAGCTGTTATATGACAGCTTGTTGGGAGGGAAAAGGTAAGTGTTGGCAGTTTTTTCGAAAAAAGTATAAAAAAGCGGATAGGCTCGCACGCCTACATTTTTTCAACTTTTTCTTATGCCGAAGTCGCGTACGGCCTTGATAGAAGAGGCGACTGAGCAGATAAAAGGGGGCGCTGAAAAATTAGAATCAAACGTTACGGAATTAAAATCAAACGCCACGGATTATCCCAGCCTTCCTGGAGATTGTCTGGAGCATTACCACAGACTTTTGAAAGCTCCAACAAAAATCAGAAAAAATTCCGTCAGAACGCTATTTCAGCCCGTTTTTCAACCAAGTAAGGAAGACGTCAACATCCTCGTCGTAGCTACGAGGCGGAGCGAGGGGACGGCCGTCGGCATCCAAGAGGACGTAGAAGGGCTGGGCGTTGGCGCCGAATTTGCTGCGCTGGAGGTAGCTCCACTTGTCGCCAATAGTGCGCAGGGTGACGGTCTTGCCGTTCTCCTCCACACGGATGGGGGCTGCAAGCGGAGTCTTGTCGTCGACGATGAGGGTGATGAGGACGTAGTCGTGATTGATGATGTCGCGGACACGGTCGTCAGAGAGGACGCTCTGCTCCATCTTACGGCAGTTGACACAGCCATAGCCGCTGAAGTCGAGCATGGCAGGCTTGCCGACCTGACGGGCATAGGCCATTCCCTGGTCGTAATCCATGTACTGGGCATGGACGGTCTTGTCGTAGAGGTTGAAGTCCTGCGTCGTCATGGGCGGAGCGAAGGCGCTGATGGCCTTGCAGGGAGCCCCCCAGAGACCGGGCACCATGTAGAGGGCAAAAGCCAGGCTGATGACAGCCAGCGAGAATCGGACAACGCCGACATGCTCCACCTTATCGTCGTGCTTAAAGCGAATCCAGCCCAGCAGGTAGCAGCCCAGCAGCAGAGCCAGCACAATCCAGAGGCAAAGGAAGGTGGGACGGCTCAGAATGCCCCAACCGTAGGCGAGGTCGGCCACAGAGAGGAATTTCAGCGAGAAGGCAATCTCCACGAAGGCCAGCACCACCTTGACGGTATTCATCCATCCTCCGCTACGGGGGACAGATTTCAGCCAGGCGGGGAAGATGGCAAAGAGCGTAAAGGGCAGCGCCAAAGCCAGCGCAAAGCCTAACATGCCGATGGTGGGGCCAAGGATATTGCCCGTCGTGCCCACCTCGACAAGCAGGAAGCCGATGATGGGGCCCGTGCAGGAGAAGCTGACGAGCGTGAGCGTGAACGCCATAAGGAAGATGCCCAGCAGACCGCCCGCCTTCTCGGCCTTACCATCGACGGAGGTACTCCACGACGAAGGAAGCGTCAGCTCAAACGCCCCAAGGAACGAGAAGCCGAACACCAGCAGGAGGAGGAAGAAGAAGATATTGGGAATGGCAGCTGTGGAGAGGGCGTTGAGGGCGCTGGCGCCAAAGATAAGAGTGATGAGAAGGCCCAGCAGGACGTAGATGACCACGATGGAGGCACCGTAGAGGTAGGCGTCGCGACGGCCGCGGCGCTTGTCCTTGCTGCGTTTGAGGAAGAAGCTGACCGTCATGGGAATAATGGGCCATACGCAAGGGGTGACAAGCGCTAAAAGGCCACCCAGTACGCCCGCCAAGAAGATGCCCCAGAGGGATGAGGTCTTGGGATTAGAGGTCAGAGAGGAGGAATCAGAATCCTGGGGGAAGACCACCGGCTCCCAAAGGGAGGAGAAAGCGGCAAGAGCGTTAGCGTCTGCTTGTTGACCTGTTGAGCTTCGCTCTTCCTCTGTCGCGACTCGGGATAGCCTAAACAAGCTTGGCTCTCCACTCGCTGCTCCATCGGTTGACTTACCCGCTTGTTGACCTCCTTTAAAGTCGAACTCCTCGCTGGCTGGGGGAAGACAATTGGACTCATTGCAGGCGCCATACTGGAAATAGCCCGTTACCTGATAGTCATCAGCCGTTAGCGTAATGGGCTGGACGAAGGTCACCTGCTCCTCAAAGAAGCGGACGTCCATGCCGAACATGGGGTCGTAGTGGTTCTGCTCCTTGCCATCGGTAAACGTCAGCTTGCCCGCCTCAGCCCCTTCGAGGGTTTCGAAGGTCACTTCGGCTGCCACAGGGCCGTCCGTGATGTCGGTTGAATAGACGTGCCAGCCACGATCAATGGTAAGGGCAAAGCGGATTTCAGCCGTATGGTCACCCGTTTCTGCCCACGAAACCTTGCACTTTACCGGCTCCTGAATCTGCGCAAAAGCAGGAAGGACAAAGAATAATAATGAAAAACTAAAAATGAAAAATGAATATGACCTAACTTTCATAATTCCTAATTTCTAATTCCTAATTCTATGAAGTTTGTTTCGTTTCAGATAACGGGCCGTACGCTTGGCCTCGCGGGCAGCATCGGCAGCAGGAAGGCTGGTGTAGAAGGCTACGCTGCGGACGGCCACCAATTCGCCCGCCTTGACGGTACGGTGCTCGTCGTTATGGTAGGCCGTAAGCAGGCGATATCCAATGGAGTTCATATACTCCGTCGTCGTGCTGAGCACAGGTGTCGGCCCATTGGTGATAACGGTAACGGCATCGTCGATGGTCATCCATCCCTTGCCGCTCTGGACATCGCGCTCTGTGCTAGTGAATGGATCGTAGCTGATGGCAAGCATGCCGCTACGCTCAGCCGTAATAACCACATCAGCATTGGCAAAGACGCTATCGCGCAGGATGACAGCATCGCCCTCAGTAGAGATAATCGTAAAGCGGCGCGTAAGAGCATCGTCATTGGTGCTGAGGACTCCACGTATGGTCCAGCTATTGCCATCGAGCGTGAAGACAGGGTCGCCCAGCGGACGGGCATTGGTATGCCGCCCCTCCACTTCATACCAGCCGAGGATATTGCCCGTATTGTGAGCACGGAAGGGAACGATGACCTTGTTGCGGTCGGGACAATCGGCTGTGAAATAACCCGTATAGCTTTTCAAGCCCTCGCTCCACGAAAAACAACTGAAGCGTTGTGGCGTATAGGCGCGGACAATCTTCTGCGAGGGGAACAGCCGCGCCTCAGCATGAGCAGCACGGAAGTTGTCCCAACGCGTAGGCTGCAGGTCGGCTGTAGAGGCGAGATGGTGCATAAGCCACGTCATCATCACCCTATGCGCCTGAACGCCCATACGACGGGCGCCGACGTCGGGGCGCAACAGCCAACTGCCGTCAGGGGTAGTCTGCTGGCGGGCAGCAATGTGCTTGACAGCCATATCCTCCAGCATAAGCGCATCGGGATGGCGAAGGAAGCAAGCGGCTGTGGAATAGGAAGTCACCTGGTCGTAGAGGAACATGCTCCAGTCGTTGCCGTTGGGCATGGCCAGCTCACCGTCAGCCAACGCAAGGTCAGCCAACACGCGGTCCATCACCTCACGCTGGTTATGGAGGAGCGCCCGCGTCTGCCACGGACTGCCGAAAAGCTGCAAGGCCACAAGGCTCTCGCCCAGCTCCTGCATGACAACATTCTGATAGGAGGTGTGGAAATAGTTGTGATTCTGAAGGGTGTAATCGTCGAAAAGGTTTGCGCCGCGATAAAGCTTGGAAACGGTAATGCCATCGCGGTCGGGGTCGATAATGGTATGGTTCGATTTATCGGAAGGATGAGAATAGCAATTGATGGCAAAGGCGCGGAGCCGCTCGAACCAGCGAGGAGCCAGCGGGTCGTCAGGGAAAAGACCAAGGGCGCAAGCAAGCACATTGGTCTCCCACCCGTTTTCCTCCGCCTTCGTGTCGCCCTGAAAATCTGTGGGAATCTGGCGCTCCAATTCGTAGTTGCACTCCGACTTCAGCAGATTATAGATGTAGGTCCATTCGTAATCTTTGAGCGATTCTTTTTGGAAAAAGGCAGAAAAAGCCACAGAAAGTGCCCAGAGAGAGCTCTCCCATTGGTAGTCGGTAGCGGAGAGCGAGCCCCAGTAGTCGCCCCCACGACAGGTTTTCAAACGATTTGACTTGTGGGTGGAATAAGCAAAGACAAGGGACTGACGGGCCATGAGGGTGATGTCACGCCACGTTATACCTTCAGGAAGCATCACCTCGTCACGCCCATATTTAAAAAGGAAAGCGCAGACCATCGAGAGGTCTGCATTGGGACGGACGCCACGCTCATTGGCAGCCATAGTGTCCTCGCCACGGAAGCAGCCGCATTTGTCGCCCACCGTATTGGGCTCGGCGCAGGGCTGCCATTGCGCCTTGACGTAAGGCATGAAGTCGGCCAGCATTTGAAGCAGACTGTGCATCATCACGGGCTCCTCGACGAAATCGGAGGTGATAACCCCCTCAACAGGCGAGCCATCGGCCCAGACGGATGCTGTGCCGATGGTTGCCATTAGGAGTAGTGACAGAACCGTACGCTTCAAGGCTTTTTTCTAAAAAGGTTAGTTAGAGTTAACGTCCTCTGGAAGAACTGGAGGAGCCAGACCTTGAAGAGCTGGACGAACTGCCACTACGAGAAGAAGAGCTGCTGCTGCCGGAACGGCTGCTCGAAGAGCTGCTGGAGCTACTTCCAGAGCGGCTGCTG
>DBYJ01000008.1:56109-89696 GCA_002309805.1 Bacteroidales bacterium UBA1189
GAACGGTTGTTGGAAGAACTGTTGGAAGAGCTGCTGGCGGAGCTGCTATTGCCCGAACGGCCGCTGGAAGAGCTGTTACCACTACGGCTTGAGCTGTTCACAGAGCTATTGGAGCTGTTTCCCGAACGGCTGCTGGAAGAGCTGTTACCACTACGGCTTGAGCTATTCACAGAACTGTTGGAGCTATTGCCCGAACGGCTGCTGGAAGAAGCGTTACCGCTACGGCTGGAGCTGTTCACAGAACTGTTGTCGCGGTTGCCCGAACGGCTGCTGGAAGAAGCGTTGCCACTACGGCTGGAGCTGTTCACAGAACTGTTGTCGCGGTTGCCCGAACGGCTGCTGGAAGAAGCGTTGCCACTACGGCTTGAGCTGTTATTATTATTGGAACGGTTGCCGACTTCAGCGCCTACACGGCTGCCAGAGTTGTTACCCGAGGAAGCATTACCACTGCGGCTGGACGCATTTCCGCTACGGGAGGAAGCCCCAGAGCCGGCGGAACTACGGCTGTTCGCATTGATAGCTGCATTGTTGTTGTTATTACCTCCGCCGACACTCGCTCCGCTTGCACGGCTGCTGATGGAGCTGCCCTGAAGCTCGCGGTTGTTGCGACGGCTGCTTTCGTAGATCTCGTGGTGTGCGTAGTGGTGGTGCGACATCAGGCCCTTACCCATGATACCATCGCCATAGTGATTGCCGTATCCTCCGGCTACCCAGACATGGAAGTCATGCTTGTTGTAGCGGGCGAAGTGATAGCGGTTGCGATAGAAGCTGTCACGGTAGAAGTTGCGATAGTGTGCACCTGCATACACATCATAGACGCTGGGAACTCCGTAATAGAAGTAGTTACGGTTGTTGTAGCGCTCGTAGATGCGGAAGACGAAGTACGCACCGGAGTTATAGAGGGGACGATAGAAGTACTCCCTTTTCAGGAACCGCTTGAACTGGCTGCGACGGAGCACATAGCTGAGGTCCTCGTTGCGGACGTCAAGCAGATAATAGTAGTAGTCGATTGCGTCGTCGTAGCCAAAGATCATGTCGTCGATGACTTCGTTGACGTTCCAGAGAAAGTCGTAGTTGATCTCATAGACATCAACCCATTGCTTGCGGGACAGATTCAGTTCGTAACGCATCCTATCGGAGAGGAAGCGAGCTTCACGACGAATCTCCATGGAGCTAAGCATTGCGCTAGCATCCAGACTGACGGCTGCCAAGACCATCATCATTAAGGCCATTCTCATCTTTTTCATAACGCTTGTCTTTTTAATCGGTTTAACTTCTGGTTTCCGATGCAAAGATACGGAGGTTCTTTTCCCCGCCAAATTGTTTTTTCCTATTTGTTACAGGTTTTATTCCTATTTCTTTGAGGGATTTTCCCCCTACTCTGAGAACTCCTTGATTCGCTGTTCGTCAGCAAGCTTACAGATGAGCAGCTGGCGGTCGTCCTCTGCCACGATGTATCCGTCAAGCCCGATGACTACCACTTTCCGCTCCTGCGCCGTGTGGATGATGCAGTTACGGCTCTCGTAGAGCGTCACGTCAGGGCCGATGGCCACATTGTTCGTAAGGTCTTTCTCCAATTGCCCGTGCAGCGAGCCCCAAGTGCCAAGGTCGCTCCAACCGAAGTCGGCAGGAAAGACGAAAATCTCGTCGGCCTTCTCCAGAATAGCATAATCGACCGAAATGTTCGGGCAGGTGGGGAACAGGCGGTTGATGTTCTCCTGCTCAGCCGGCGTGTAGTAGACAGGCAGCAGCGACTGGAACACTTCGGCAATCTCGGGCTGCCAGAGGCGGAACGAGTTGACGATGGTGTTGATGTTCCACACAAAGATGCCCGCATTCCACAAGTAATTCTTCCTGCGTATGTACTGCTCGGCAGTTTCCACATCAGGTTTCTCCTTGAACGAATCGACGCGGAAAATCTCCTTGTTCACCGTCGAAGCGGCGCTGAGGTCGGCCTGGATGTAGCCGTAGCCCGTTTCGGGGCGAGTGGGCTTCATGCCGAGCGTCAGAATGGCATCGTTGCCTGAAGTAAACTTGAGCGCCGACTCGATGACGCGCTGGAACTCTCGCGCATTCATTACGATATGGTCGCTGGGCGTCACCACCACGTTCGCGCGCGGATTGCGAGCCTTGATTTTCCACGACACGTAGGCGATGCAGGGCGCTGTGTTCCTCCGGCAAGGCTCGCGAAGGATGTTCTCCTCCGGCAAATCGGGCAACTGCTCGCGTACCAAGGCGGCGTAGCGCTCGCTGGTCACAACCCACAGGTTTTTCGGGTCACAAATGCCTGCAAAGCGGTCGGCTGTCAGCTGAATCAGCGTCCGTCCACATCCCAACACATCGATAAACTGCTTCGGACGTTCCTTCGTGCTCATCGGCCAGAAGCGGCTTCCGATGCCTCCCGCCATGATAACCACATGATTATCTTTCGTTTCCATACATACTGATGTTTTTCACGCTGCTAAATTACTACTTTATTCTGAAACCGCCAAATGAAACGGCGAAAAAGCACCCACGAATTAATCGCTAATTCCAGCAGGTTTATTGCCTGCTCTGCCAGATTATTCGCCTGCTCTGTCCGATTTATTGCCTACTCTAAATTTTTATTTGCCTACTCTGTTTATAAACACGGGCGGCGTTTATATAAACTGGGGCGCTGTTTATAAAAATCGTCAAACGCTGGAAAAACTCCTTCCACAATAACATGAAAAACATCTACATATCTACACAAACCTATTTACTATACAGATTTTCTGCAAGCTACGCCGTGTAGATGCCCAAATTATCTACACACATCTACACGAATCTACACGACACCTCTTTTCAATATTTTCCCATACGACAATTTTTCAAACGAAGAATTTACAGATTCACCATCGATATTTATCCGCTAAAACAAAAATCCTTTTTTCGTTTTAGCGTAGTTTGCTATATATCACCAATTAAATAACTATCTTCGATAAAGTACACCGAAAAAACAAGCAATTCTGTTACAATTATGCCCATTCAGTATTACCTCCATCGCGTAAATCAAAAAAGGAATGGAGTCTTCATCTCCGGGCGCAGAGCTTCTGCATCTGAAAAAAACATTTTATTTGGCAGAATGCAGAAAAAGTTGTATCTTCGCGGCGGAATTCAACAACAATCACAATGATTCTCTTCTTCCACACGAATAATCAGTCCGTTATTGCTACGGAAGTCAAAAACCAACCTGCCGAAGATGTCGTCGGTCAGCTCTGCTGGCTGTTCGGTGAGGCCGAATGTCTGGGCACCAAGGCTCCCGATGGCTGCTTTGTCGGCCCGCGTCGCGAGATGATTACCCCCTGGAGCACCAATGCCGTAGAGATTACGCAGAACATGGGCATCACAAGCATCAGCCGAATCGAGGAATACTTCCCCGTCAGCGGTCCTGAAGCGGAGCACGACCCGATGCTGCAACGCTTCTACCCCACTCTTGACCAGAACATCTTCAAGGTGGACATCACGCCCGAGCCCATCCGCCACATCGACGACCTCGCCGCCTATAACGAGCAGGAGGGGCTTGCCCTCTCGCCCGAGGAAATCGACTATTTGAAAAAGGTTGAAGCCCAACTGGGACGCAAGCTGACGGATAGCGAGGTGTTCGGCTTTGCCCAAATCAATAGCGAGCATTGTCGCCACAAGATTTTCGGCGGCACCTTCATCATCGACGGCAAGGAGATGGAAAGCAGCCTTTTCGCCATGATCAAGAAGACAACAAAGGAGAATCCCCACCATATCCTCTCGGCCTATAAGGACAACGTGGCGTTTGCCGACGGCCCTACCGTAGAGCAGTTCGCGCCTGCCGACCATAGCACCAGCGACTTCTTCAATGTGCACCCCATCCATACCGTTCTCTCGTTGAAGGCTGAGACACACAACTTCCCCACTACCGTAGAGCCGTTCAACGGTGCCAGCACAGGTACGGGCGGCGAAATCCGAGACCGTATGGGCGGCGGCAAGGGCTCGTGGCCCATCGCAGGAACGGCAGTCTACATGACGTCATACCCCCGAAACAAAGAGGAGCAGGAGGAGATTCCTGCCCGCCCGTGGCTCTATCAGACGCCTGAGCAGATTCTCATCAAGGCTTCGAATGGTGCCAGCGACTTTGGCAACAAGTTCGGCCAGCCGCTCATTGCTGGCTCTGTGCTAACGTTTGAGCATCAGGAGAAACCGGTATCTCCGGACATGCCGGAAAATCCGGAACCCTCTGCCCCCCTCTACGGCTACGACAAGGTCATCATGCTGGCAGGCGGCGTGGGCTACGGCACCAAACGCGACTGCCTGAAGGGCACGCCCGAGAAGGGCAACAAGATTGTCGTCCTGGGTGGCGATAACTACCGCATCGGCTTGGGCGGAGGCTCCGTCTCGTCCGTAGATACAGGGCGCTACAGCAGCGGCATCGAGCTGAATGCCGTGCAACGTGCCAATGCCGAGATGCAGAAACGCGCCTACAACGTCGTACGCGCCCTGTGTGAAGAAGAAGTAAATCCCGTCGTCAGCATCCACGACCACGGCTCGGCAGGCCACGTCAACTGCCTCAGCGAACTAGTGGAGGAATGCGGCGGTCTCATCGACATGACCAAGCTGCCCATCGGCGACCCCACTCTCTCTGCTAAGGAGATTATTGCCAACGAAAGCCAAGAGCGCATGGGCCTGCTTATCGAGGAGGAACATCTTGACCACGTGCGCCGCATAGCCGAGCGCGAGCGTGCCCCGATGTACGTCGTCGGCGAGACCACGGGCGATGCCCACTTTGCCTTCCAGCAGGGCGACGGCGTGCGTCCCTTCGACCTCGACGTAGCGCAGATGTTCGGCCATTCGCCCAAGACCGTCATGGTGGACGAGACCGTCGAGCACCACTATACCGACGTCAAAAATTACAAGGACCTTCAAGATGCCCTTACTCGTGTCCTCAGCCTTGAAGCCGTAGCCTGCAAAGACTGGCTGACAAACAAGGTGGACCGCTCCGTCACAGGCAAGATTGCCCGTCAGCAATGTCAGGGCGAGTTGCAGCTGCCGCTCTCCGACTGCGGCGTGGTAGCCCTCGATTATCGTGGCGTACACGGCATGGCCACAGCCCTCGGCCATGCGCCTCAGGCCGGTCTCGCCGACCCTGCAGCAGGTAGCGTGCTCTCCGTTGCCGAAGCCCTGACCAACATCGTATGGGCGCCCCTCACGGAAGGTCTCGACAGCGTTAGCCTCAGCGCAAACTGGATGTGGCCATGCCGCTCGCAGAAGGGCGAGGATGCCCGCCTCTACACGGCCGTCAAGGCTCTCTCAGACTTCTGCTGCGAATTAGGCATCAATGTCCCCACAGGCAAGGACAGCCTCTCCATGACCCAGAAATACCCCGATGGCCGCAAGGTCATTGCCCCAGGAACCGTCATCGTCTCGGCAGGCGGCGAGGTTGCAGACATCCGCAAGGTAGTCAGCCCCGTGCTGGCCGACGAACCGAAAAGTTCGCTCTATCACATCGACTTCTCGTTTGATGAATTGCGTCTTGGCGGCAGCGCCTTTGCCCAGAGTCAGGGCAAGGTGGGCTCCGACGTCCCCACCTGCACCACCCCTGAATACTTCCGCGATGCCTTCAATGCCTTGCAGGACTGCATCCGCCGAGGGCTTATTCTGGCTGGACACGATATCTCAGCCGGTGGCCTCATCACCACGCTACTCGAGATGTGCTTTGCCAACACGAAGGGCGGACTGAAGGTCAACCTGAGCCGCTTCGAGACCGACGACATCACGAAAATCCTCTTTGCGGAGAATCCTGGCGTCGTTGTGCAGGTCTCCGACAAGCATGAAGCCGCCTTCAAGGACATATTGGAGAGCGCCGGCGTGGGTTACGTCTATATTGGCGTGCCCAACAAGGAACGCACCCTCCGCATCCGCAAGGGCGAATTTGAGGAAAACCTCGACATCGATGCCCTGCGTGACACGTGGTATCGCTCCTCCTACCTGCTCGACCGTCGCCAGAGCATGAACGGCTGCGCCGACGAACGCTTCAAGAACTATGGTCGTCAGCCGCTCCGTATGCATTTCGCGCCCTCGTTCTCCGGCAGGCTGTCGCAATACGGCCTTAACCCCGAACGCTGGAAAAAAGGTCAACAAGTCAACAAGTCAACGAGTCAACGAGCTCCTAAAGCGGCAATCATCCGCGAGAAGGGAACTAACGGCGAACGCGAAATGGCCTACTGCCTTTGGCTGGCAGGCTTCGACGTGAAGGACGTCACGATGACCGACCTCATCAGCGGACGCGAAACACTCGATGACATCCGAATGATTGTCTTCTGTGGTGGCTTCTCGAACAGCGATGTCCTCGGCTCTGCCAAGGGTTGGGCGGGTGCATTCTTCTATAATCCACGCGCCAAGGAAACCCTCGACCGCTTCTATGCCCGCCCCGACACCCTTTCGCTGGGCATCTGCAACGGCTGCCAGTTGATGATGGAGCTCGGCCTCATCGCCCAGGGACACGCCAGCGCCGATGGCTATCGCTACGGACGCATGGAGCACAACACCTCCCACAAGTTCGAATCAGCCTTCCTGGGCGTCAACGTACCGAAGAACAACAGCGTCATGTTCGGTTCCCTTGCAGGCACCAGCATGGGCATCTGGGTGGCGCACGGCGAGGGACGCTTCAGCCTGCCACTCGCTGAGGAGAATTATAACATCGTGGCAAAATACAACTACAGCGGCTATCCGGCCAACCCCAACGGCTCTGTCTATAACATTGCCGGCATTGCCAGCGCCGATGGACGCCATGTGGCTATGATGCCCCATCTGGAGCGTTGTATCTTCCCCTGGCAATGTGGCACCTACCCTGCCGGCCGTCTCCATTCTGACGAGGTAACACCTTGGGTTGAAGCCTTCGTCAACGCCCGCTACTGGTGCCAGAAAAAAGCATAAGATGTCCCCGTTCTCTCCTCTTAAAGCTTTTGGCACATTCTTCAAAATCGGCCTCTTCACCATTGGTGGGGGGCCGGTGATGATACCCTTTATTGAAAGGGAGGTCGTGGCGAAAAACGAATGGCTGACGAAAGAGGAGTTCATGGACCTGATGGTTGTTTCGCAGTCGCTTCCGGGTGTCTTTGCTGCCAATTTTGCCATCGCCATTGGCTATCGATTAGGGGGGCGACGCGGTAGCGCAGCCTGCGCCATTGGTACTGTGATGCCCAGCATCATCTGCATCCTCACCATTGCCCTTTTCTTCCAGCAGATGCGGGGTAATACCGTAGTGGAGAACGTGTTCCGCGGCATCCGTCCTGCCGTCACCGCCCTTATCCTCGGCCCCATCTTCCATCTCTCCAAGGCAGCGGGCATCACGTGGCGTACCGTCTGGATTCCCATTGTCAGCGCCCTCCTCATCTGGCAGCTCGGCGTATCGCCCATCTGGGTCATTGTCGCAGGCATCCTCGGAGGCGTCGCGAAGTATTTAGTTAAAAATGGAAGTTAAAAGGGAAGTAAAAGTGGAAGTTAAAAGGGAAGTTATGCGCTACGCGCAGGACAATGGTCTTGCTGATGGAGAGGTATTGTCCAGCACGAAGTGCTTAACTTCCAGCCGACAAAGTCGGCTTAACTTCCCAATTTTACTTCCATTTTTAATTCTTAATCAATCCCTATGATTTTCCTTGAGCTTTTCATCACCTTTTTCAAGATAGGGCTTTTCGGCTTTGGTGGAGGACTGGCCATCATTTCCCTCATCCAGAACGAGGTGGTGTCGAAGCATGCCTGGATGACGTTTTCGGAGTTTACGGACATCGTAGCCGTCAGCCAGATGACGCCTGGCCCCATCGGCATCAACGCCGCCACTTATGTGGGCTACACCGCCGTCGTCAACTCAGGCCTCGGCGCCTCGTGGGGAATCGCCGGCTCTTTACTGGCAACCTTCAGCACCCTGCTTCCCTCGTTCATACTCATGCTTTTAGTCAGCCGTTTCCTGATAAAATATACTGACCACCCTGCCGTTCGCGCCGTCTTCAGCATCCTGCGCCCCCTCGTCATAGGCCTCATCGCTTCTGCTGCTCTCATGCTGATGAACGAGGAGAATTTCGGCAACCCCACGAAAAGTACCACGCAGTTCGTCGTCAGCGTCATCCTCTGCGCCGCATCGTTCCTTGCCATCAACAAATGGAAGGTCAACCCTATCTTTGTCATACTCGTCGCAGGGGTAATAGGTGGCGTATTCTATGGTTTTTTCCCCATTTAGTTGCATAATCCGAAAAAAGCCCGTAATTTCGCGCGATTTTTCTCATGCAGACGATGAACAACCGCACCAATATAGTTCCTACAAGGACGTTTGACTACCTTACCATCCTGAAGGAACACTACCCCAAAGACGACATCTTTGCCGCATGCAAGGGCGGTGAATGGACCCGATACAGCGTCGATGACTACATCACCGCCAGCCGCGAGACCGCCTACGGCCTGCTGGCCCGTGGCTACCGGCCGGGCGACAAAATCATCAGCATCACAGCCAACCGTCCCGAGTGGAATTTCCTCGACATGGGTTGCACGCTGGCCCGTCTCATCTACGTCCCCATCTACCCCACCCTCAGCACCGAGGATTTCACTTTTATCTTTGACCATAGCGATGCCCGTGCTATCTTCGTGGGCACGGCCGTCCTCCGCCGGAAGATTCAGGCCGCCCTCGCCGCTCAGCAGCGTCCCATCGACGTCTGGCTCATCGACGACAGCGACGATCAGCCCTGCATGCGCCAGCTGCGCGAGCTGGGGCGTTCCGCCTGGAAAGACTGGGAATCCATCATCGACAATAACATCCACGACGTCAGCCCCGACGACGTCGCCACCATCATCTACACCAGCGGCACCACAGGGCGCCCCAAGGGGGTCATGCTCACCCATCGCAACCTCACCTTCGATGCCCATGCCCACGCCATGTATCAGGTTTTCGGCGTCAAACATAGGATGCTCTCTTTCCTCCCCCTCTGCCATTGCTACGAGCGCACGATGAACTACGAATACCAGGAACTCGGCATCAGCATCTATTATGCCGAAGGTCTCGCCACCATTCAGCGCGACCTCGCCTCGTGTCATGCCGACGGCTTCTCTGCCGTGCCCCGTGTGCTCGAGACCTTCTACGAGAAGTTCCGCCAGCAGGAGAACAACCTCAAGGGCTTGAAGAAGAAAATCTACCATGCCGCGTGGGAGTTTGGCAACACCTACGACAACTACAACCGCAACCCCGTCTATCGGCGTCGCCTGCGCCTCTTCGACCGCCTCGTCTATAGCAAGTGGCGTGCCGCCATCGGAGGCCACAATATGATCATTATCTCTGGTGGCTCGTCCATCAAGCCCAGCATCGTCCGCCTCTTCAATGCTGCCAAGCTCCATATTTTCGAGGGCTATGGCATGAGCGAGACCTCGCCCGTTATCGCCGTCAACAACCCTACGGAGGGCGTTAACAAAATGGGCACGGCCGGCAAACCCATTGACGGCGCTGAACTCACCTTTGCAGAAGACGGAGAGATTCTCGTCCGTGGGCCGCACGTCATGAAGGGCTACTACAAAGATCCCGCCGAAACCGCCCGCATCATCGATGCCGACGGCTGGCTCCACACCGGCGACATCGGCACCCTCGTCGAAGGCAAATACCTCAAGATTACCGACCGCAAGAAGGAAATCTTCAAGCTCTCCTCCGGCAAGTACATCGCCCCGCAGCTTCTGGAGACCAAGATCAACGACAGCCCCTATTTCGACGCCAGCATCATCGTGGGCGAAAACCAGAAGTTCGCCTCCGCCATCATTTGCCTCAACTATGCCAACCTCGACCGCTGGGCCGCGTCAAACGGCCTCGGCAAGCTGTCGAAGGACGAGCTCCTCGCCCACCCTGCTGTGGCCAAGCTGCTCAGCCGCGAAATCGAGGCCATCGACCGCACGCTGGCCGACTACGAAGCCGTCAAACGCCCCGTTTACGTCTTCGACGAGTGGACCACCGCCAACGGCATGCTCTCCCAGACCCTCAAGCTCCGCCGTGCCGTCATCCTTCGCCACTACGCCGACCAGATCGAGCGCATTTACAGCAAATAAAAAGTTTTTAGCATTCCTTCGCAGCCGAGAAGGATGTCCTGAAAGGCCTGCTCGAAGTCGTCGGTGTACCAGGGGTCGGCCACGCTGGCATGGGGACGCCCGGCAAACGACATCAGCAGGCGGACTTTATCCTCAGGATCGTCACCGATAATCCAACGGAGCAGGCGCAGGTTGCTCTGGTCCATGCAGACAAGGTGGTCGTAATGGGCGTAGTCGGCAGGGACGACGCGACGGGCTGCCCTGTGCGCATCGAACGGCACGCCATGCTGACGCAGACAGCGCTGCGCAGGGGGATAGATGGGATTGCCACGTTCCTCGTCGGACACGGCAGCTGAAGCAATCTCAAACCGGTGGGCCACGCCATGGGCCTCGACAAGGGCTTTCATGATGAATTCCGCCATCGGCGAACGGCAGATATTACCGTGACAGATGAAGAGGATTTTAGTGACTTCCATTCAAAAGAGGCTTAAGGCTTCAATGACTTTCTGCCAGTCGGTTTCAGGCTCAAAGCCGAACTTGTCGTCGATGCCGACGTTGTAGTAGAGCTTGGCCTCGAAGTCGGAGAGCGCGGTGTTGCCCACCTCGGGGTTTTCATTCACGAAGTCGAAGTGAATGCCATCGCCTGCAAAATGACGGACATACATCTCCAGTTTGTCCCTGTAGGTGGAGCTCCAAAGGATAAGGCAAATGTCCTCTCGGTTGGTCATCAGCTGCAGGGCCTCCCGTGCTGAAGGGAAATAGCGGAACGTCTCGACGTTCTCGTAACTGGCGTGGATGATGGTATCGTGAATGTCCACAATGACGTAAATCTTTTCCCAATTACGCTGAATCTTGCGAGTGAGTGCTGCCTTGAATGATTTCCCGATGTCCATCTCTGCGTCAGAATAAAAAGACCATTAACGACGCTCTTTGAAAAACTGCTGCATCAGGGCGGCGCAGTCGTCGGCAAGAACGCCAGCGACGACCTCCGTACGGGGATGGAGGGCATCGGGGGCAAAGCGCCGGAAGCCGCGCTTCTCGTCGTCGGTGCCCCAGACGAGGCGGCTGACCTGTGCCCAGGCGATAGCCCCGGCGCACATGGTGCAAGGCTCGACAGTCACATAGAGCGTGCAGTCCGTCAGATACTTGCCTCCCAGCCACGAGGCTGCAGCGGTGATGGCCTGCATCTCGGCATGGGCCGTGACGTCGGTAAGCGCCTCGGTAAGGTTGTGGGCACGGGCAATGACACGCCCCTTGCAGGCTACTATGGCACCCACAGGCACCTCGCCCTCGGAAAAAGCCTGACGAGCTTCGGCAAGCGCCATCTTCATGAAGTCGGTGTCAGTCATCAGCGGCGCATATCGTGCTCGTTGAAGAGCGTGGGATAGTCCAGCTCCAGATTCTGAATGATGCGGCGGAGGAGTGTCTCGCGCATCCAGCGGCTGCGGTTGGTGATGTGATAGCGGTTGAGGTAACTGTCTATCATCTGCTTCTCCTCCTTGCTAAGGAAGGTGACAAGGCGCTCAGTCCGAGGGGCAGACTGAGGCAACTCAACGGGGGGACGGGACTTTTTCTTGCGTTTCATCTTATCATGGACATAAAGAGATTTTCAAACATCATTTCACCTTCACTTTCACAGGGCTGGATTCGTTTTGCAGACGATCGAGGGCGGTGATGACGTATCGGCTTTTTCCTTCGACTTGCCCGCTTCCCAGACGGAAGTAGGTGTTGGGCGTGAAGCCGATGATACGGGCGCCGTTGGAGAGGTCGATTTTCTCGTCGGCACGAAAGCGATAGATCACATAGCGGATGGGACGGTCAAGCTCCGTCCTGTACTTGGGCGCTGTCCACATCAGCACAGGGCCATCGTCGGTCCGAACCAAAGCAGGCTTACGCACAGGGGACGGTGCCTTGTGGTCGAGGAAGGGGAACAGAGGCTGAAGGGCAAGCGAGCCGGCATGGGCGACGGCCTGCACCTCGGCTTTACCGGCAGGGGTGGCCATGTGGGTGCGAAGGGCATCGGCATACCACCAGCAATAGCCACTGACGGGTTCGTCACGCTGCATACGGAACTTGGCCGCAAGCTGATTGTGATCAGGTGCCTGCGGGTCACGATATTTCAAGGAGCGCTCCAAATCCTGCCCGATGAAGAGAGGACGGCCATGGGCATTAGCCGCCCACCATCCGATAAGGGTAGCATAGTCGGCCGTAGAATGTCCGATTTCCCAATAGAGCTGCGGAACGGTATAATCGACCCACCCTTTGTCAATCCAGAGGAGGACGTCGGCATAAAGGTCGTCGTAGTTCTGCAAGCCCGACGTGGCCGAGCCAGGGACAGAAGAAGAGGCTTTCTCGTTATGATAGATTCCGAACGGGCTGACGCCGAACTTCACCCAAGGTTTGATGTCGTGGATGGTGGAAGAGAGTTGCTGGATGAGCAGGTTGACGTTGTCGCGCCGCCAATCAGCCTTGTCCGCAAAGCCACGCGGGTCGGCAGCAAAATCGGCATCGTCAGGGAAAGGAACGCCCGCTACAGGATAGGGATAGAAATAGTCGTCGATGTGGAGGCCGTCAACATCATAGCGCCTGACGATGTCGGAAACGACGGTACAGATGTAGTCGCGATTGAGCTGCAGGGCGGGGTTGAAGATGAGCATGCCGTCGTATTCCACGAAACGCTCAGGAAATTTGAACCACGGATGCTTGTAGTGCATGTCGGTCTTCTTCAGCCCTTTCAACTTCGCACGGTAGGGGTTTATCCAGGCATGAAGCTCCATACCCCGGGCGTGGCAAGCAGTAATCATGAACTGCAGAGGATCCCAGCCTTCATCGGGGTTTCGTCCCTGCTCGCCAGTAAGGAACCGGCTCCACGGCTCGTAATACGAGACATAGAGTGCATCAGCCTCAGGCCGAACCTGAAAAATGACGGCGTTCACACCTGCCTGCTGAAGGGCGTCGAGTTGTTCGGAAAGACGTTGCTGCTGCTCAGCAGAAGTCATGCCGTTATACTGCCCGTTGACGACCTGCATCCATGCCCCACGAAACTCCCGCTTTGGAACATAATCGTCTGCAAGGCCCGCGGAAGAAACTTTTTTCTGCGTAGAGCAAGAGGCAAGAAGCAAAATGAAAACAATAAGACTGAAGACTGAAGCGACTGGGCAAGCCGCACCTTTTGCCACAAAACGATAGTTCCTCATCCTTTTCAAAGTCAAAATTTCTGCAAAAATAACACTAGGCAATGACAATCGCAAGAAAAAAAGCATTATCTTTATCATTATCTGCAAGAATAATCGTAACGGCTAGCTGGCAAACATCAAATTCCGTAAAAATCCCAGCCTGTGGGACTTTTTTCCCATTTGATGGGACTTTGGGAGAAGCTGATTCTGTCTGAAAAGCCGCAGGGTAAAAAGAAGGGATTCTTTGCAGATAATCATAATTCTTTTATGGCAAAAACAACAAATTAACAATAAATCCTTCTTTTTGTTAGTTTATTTGAACAATTAATTCTACCTTTGCTCAATAATTAAATATTACAAAAATGAATTTACTAAAAAAAGTCTTTAGGAATAAGACATCCAATCAAGTAGAAGAAAAGGATGTCGTCATGACAGAGGAAATTGGGAAAAGAGTGCAGATTTACATCAGAATGATAGATGCAACTGAATGTTTTGTTCCCACAGAAGCTTTGGTGCTCGGCCCCAATCGATTTCAAATAGAAGACCCTAAAAATAATTATGACCCCGTTTACTCTCCCTGGGATTTCAAACCAGGAGACATCGTTTCTTGCAAGTACCAAAAACTAAGTGACGGTTTAGGTCACCGTAGTCAACATCTCGTGGCCAAAAATCTCTGCGAATAAATTCCATGGAGGAGAAGTACATTTCTGTCAGAGGTGCGAATGTCAACAACCTGAAAAACGTCTCGGTGGATATTCCACGAGGAAAGTTGGTGGTGATAACGGGACTGAGCGGATCGGGGAAATCGTCGCTGGCGTTCGACACGCTGTATGCCGAGGGGCAAAGGCGCTATGTAGAGAGCCTCTCGGCCTATGCCCGTCAGTTCCTGGGAAGGATGAAGAAGCCTGACTGCGACTTCATCAAGGGCCTTCCTCCTGCCATCGCCATCGAGCAAAAGGTGAACAGCCGCAACCCACGCTCTACCGTCGGCACCTCTACCGAAATCTACGACTATCTGCGTCTGCTCTACAGCCGCATCGGCAAAACCTACTCCCCCATCAGCGGACAACTGGTGAAGAAGCATACGCCCGAAGACCTCGTACAATGTATGCTTACCTACAGCCGAGGCACCCGCTTCACGGTATTAGCTCCCATCGTGCCACAAGCCGACCGGACGCTGAAGGAACAACTCGCCATCTACATGCAGCAAGGTTTCACACGCATGGACGTAAATGGCGAAATCATTCGAATAGAGGATTGGCTGATAGAAAGTCAACAAGTCAACAAGTCAACAAGTCAACAAGCCAAAAGTTCAACAAGTGGCAAAGCTGACCATTCCCGACGTGTTGACTCGTTGACTAGTGGACTTGTTGACCAACAAAAATATCTCGTCATTGACCGTCTTGCTGTGGATGACAGCCGCGAGACCGTCAGCCGCTTGACGGATTCGGCAGAAACGGCTTTCTTCGAAGGCAGCGGCACGTGTATGCTTCGCTTCTACCCCGCCCAGATTCTCCACACCTTCAGCACCCGCTTCGAGGCTGACGGCATCACATTCGAGGAACCCAGCGACCAACTTTTCTCATTTAATAGCCCGCTTGGCGCCTGCCCTACTTGCGAGGGCTTCGGACGTATCATCGGCATTGACGAAAAACTCGTTATCCCCGATACCACGCTCAGCGTCTTTGACGGCGCTGTGGTCTGCTGGCGGGGCGATAAGATGAGCGAATGGAAGGACGACTTTATCCTCCACGCTGGCGAGGCAGATTTCCCCATCTTCACACCCTATTACCAACTCACCCAAGAACAAAAGGATTACCTCTGGCACGGCCCACGCCACAAGACTTGCATCGACTCGTTCTTCAAGATGCTGGAGGAAAACCAATACAAGATTCAGTATCGCGTCATGCTGGCCCGCTATCGCGGCAAGACGCTATGTCCCACTTGTCACGGTAGCCGATTGAAGAAGGAAGCCACCTACGTCAAGGTGGGCGAACGTTCTATCGGCGACCTTGTGGAGATGCCCGTCAGCGAACTGAAGGGATTCTTCGATCGCCTGCAGCTCGACGAACACGACACGCTTGTCGCCAGCCGTCTGCTGAAGGAGATTACCAGCCGTCTGCAGTTCCTTCTTGATGTGGGGTTGGGCTATCTCACATTAAACCGCCTCAGCAACACCCTCTCGGGCGGCGAAAGCCAGCGCATCAACCTCGTTACCTCCCTTGGCAGTCCGCTCGTCGGCTCGCTCTACATCCTCGATGAACCCAGCATTGGCCTCCATAGCCGCGACACGGATAAGCTCATTCGCGTGCTGCGCCAGCTTCAACAGGCAGGCAATACCGTTGTCGTCGTCGAACACGATGAGGAGATTATCCGCGCCGCTGACTACATCATCGACGTAGGTCCTGAGGCTGGCCGTCTCGGCGGCGAAATCGTCTGGCAGGGGAAGTTCAACGAGTCTACGAGTCTACAAGTCAACGAGTCTACAAACAGTTACACCTTGCGGTATCTGTTGGGCGAGGAGAAGATTCCTGTGCCCACTTCACGGCGGCCGTGGAATCTCCATATCGATGTAAAAGGGGCTCGACACAACAACCTGAAGGGCATCGATGTCACCTTCCCGCTCAACGTCCTCACCGTCGTCACAGGTGTCAGCGGTTCAGGTAAAAGCTCGCTGGTACGCGACATTCTCTATAAAGCCCTCAACCGCCAGTTTGGCGAAAGTGGTGACCGCCCTGGGGATTTCACCCGCCTCGAAGGGGACATTCGCAGCATAAGCGCCGTGGAGTTTGTCGATCAGAACCCCATCGGGCGCTCCACTCGCAGCAATCCAGTCACTTACATCAAGGCCTACGACGAAATCCGCAAACTTTACGCCGCCCAACCCCTCTCCAAACAGATGGGCTACACACCCGGCTATTTCTCTTTCAACAGCGAGGGCGGACGTTGCGAGGAATGCAAGGGCGAAGGTACCATTACCGTTGAGATGCAGTTCATGAGCGACCTTGTGCTGGAGTGTGAAGCCTGCCACGGCAAGCGCTTCAAGAACGACACCCTTCTCGTCAAGTACCACGACCGCGACATCCACGACATTTTGGAGATGACCGTCAACCAAGCTATCGAGTTCTTCACCGAGCATGGCGACAAGACCATCGTCTCCCGTCTGCGCCCTCTGCAGGCCGTCGGCCTTGGTTACATCAAACTCGGACAAAGTTCATCCACCCTTTCCGGCGGCGAGAACCAGCGTGTCAAGCTCGCTTACTACCTCGGGCAGGAGCGCTCAGCCCCCACCCTCTTCATCTTCGACGAACCTACTACCGGCCTCCACTTCCACGACATCAAAAAGCTGTTCGAAAGTTTCAACGCCCTCATTGACCGAGGCCATACCATCCTCATCATCGAACACAATATGGAAGTCATCAAATGTGCCGACTACGTCATCGACCTCGGCCCCGAGGGCGGCGAAGCAGGCGGCAGCCTCGTCGTCTGCGGCACCCCTGAGCAAGTCGCAGCCTGCCCCTCGTCCTATACCGGACACTTCCTTCGCGAAAAACTGACGTGATATAGACGTAAAAGCTACTTTTTGGGGCTGACGATGAAAAAAGTCGTTTTTCCCATGCAGTATTTCGGGAGTTCCGCCGTTTATATAAATAGAAACTTGCCCAAAAACTGCAAAAATGAAAAAGATTCTTCTCATCGGCCTGCTGCTGGCTACAATGGCTGCAAGTGCACAGGATTCCATCAGATACCGCTCGCCATTTGTAGCGGGGATGCTGTCGTGCGTCTGTCCAGGTGCCGGACAATTTTATAATAAGGAAAAGGAAAAAGGCTGGGAGTATATGGGCGTCACTTGGGGCTCACTCATTGCCGGAGGCTTCGTCCTGAACTGGGCGGAGAACACCAAAGACGACGGGGACTGGGCGATGGGAATCTTAGCTGGAGGTTATCTGATTGGTATCGGCGCGACGACTTGGTTTACTAGCGTTATCGATGCAGGTAGCTCGGCAAAGATGATAAACCAAGGCGGACCGTTGGTCTATCCCGAGGGCTACAAGCGCAAATCGCCCATCATTGCGGGCACGCTCTCGGCACTCCTTCCTGGCGGAGGGCAATTCTACAACGGCGACATAGAGAAGGGCGTACGGCATCTGATGATTTTTGCAGCAGGTGCGTATGGCCTTATGGCATCTGGAACAATGACAGATTACGACTCTTCTACTTCCTCTGCTATCGGACCAGTTATCATGGTGGTTTTCTTGAGTGCTTTGGAGGCTAACTTGATATGGTCGATTGTCGATGCGGCAAAGACTGCTAACAAGCGTAATCTGAGCGCTGCCTCCCCGAAAGCAGAGGCTTGCGCCGTGCGCCTATCACCTGACATAGCGCTGAACAAAGCTCCTCTTGCACTTGGAACGCAAGCCTCCCCCACTCTATCCGCAGGCCTCAAGCTATCTGTTTCCTTCTAAATCCAAGCAAATAAAGACATAAAATTGCATCGGACGCCTGCGATGCATTCAACGGAGGCCTCTGATTTATGCATCGCACACCTCCGCCTGATTCATCGGAGGCGTGCGATGCAGAACAACATCATGCTTCTTATGAAAAAGATTTGTCTTCAGCCACTCATAAAAAATGTTATTTTTGACAGAAGCTGAAGGTTGTTTCGAGAAAAGAGCGTATTTTTGCAGAAATGGATACAAGAAATAGAAGACATTTCACTACAAGATATATTCTACTACCTTTGCTGTGCCTTTGTACGGCAATGGCGGCACAGGAGGTGGAGCCTGAGCATCATCACGAGGAAGACTCAACCGACGTTTTCTTCCGCCATCTACAACTGGGTGAAATCACCGTGACGGGCGTCACCGGCGACACCAAACTAAAGCATTCCACAGCCCCCGTCAGCATTGTCACGCCGCAGATGCTGCGTTCCACGTCATCGACGAACATCATCGACGCCATTGCCCACCAGCCTGGCATAAGCCAGCTGACTACAGGCAGCGGCATCTCAAAACCCATCATCCGCGGACTAGGCTACAATCGTGTAGTCGTCATCAGCGAGGGCATCCGTCAGGAAGGCCAGCAATGGGGCGACGAACACGGCGTAGAGGTTGATGGCAGCAGCGTCAGCTCGGTGGAGATTCTAAAAGGACCCGCCTCGCTGATGTACGGCTCCGACGCTATGGCTGGCGTCGTCATCCTGCATGCCCCACCCACGTTAGCCGAGGGCGAGACGCACGCCCATGTCGGTACGGAGTATCAGACCAACAATGGCTTGTTTGCCACCAACCTTTCATTAGCAGGCAATCATAAAGGATTTGTCTGGGATGCGCAATACGGCAGAAAGATGGCCCACGCCTACCGAAACCCTTACGATGGTTATGTGCCAGGCTCACAATTCCTCGAAAACTCAGGCCGTCTGATGCTTGGGCTGAACAAATACTGGGGTCACTCACGTCTGACGTGGTCAGGCTATTATCTGCAGCCAGGCATCATCGAGGGCGAACGCGACGAAACGACGGGCGAGCTGGTTCATGGTGAAGGGTTCATGGTTCATGGTTATGGCAAGTCGTTGCCCTTTCAGCAAGTGTATCACCACAAGCTGGTGTGGGACAATGCGCTCGACCTTCCTGAGGGCTCTCTGAAAGCTGTCGTCGGCTATCAGCAGAACCGCCGGCAGGAGTTCGAGGAGAGCGCCGACGACTACGAACTCTACTTCAAGCTACACACGCTGACCTACGACTTGCGCTACGTCACAGAGGAGTGGGACGATTGGAAACTCTCGGCAGGCATCGGCGGCATGTACCAGAATTCTCAAAACAAGGGCGAGGAGTTCTTGATACCCGAATACCGTCTCTCCGACATCGGCGGCTACGCTACCGCCACAAGAACGCTTGACGACTATTGGACAATCAACGGCGGCATGCGCTATGACCATCGCACCATTGACATTACGAATCCTCATGAGACATGCATAAAGAACTACATCCTCCATTATGGTAACATAACGGGCAGCGCAGGTATCGTCGGTAACCTGGGCGAGCACTTCAATCTTCGTCTGAACTTAGCCCGTGGTTTCCGTACGCCCAACATCAGCGAGCTAGCCTCAGATGGCATCCACGAAGGCTCCATCCGCTACGAGCTCGGCAACCGTCAGCTCAAGGCGGAATACAGCCTGCAGGCCGACCTCGGGCTCGATTTCACCTCGCGCTATGTCTCGGCACAGCTGGCTCTCTTTGCCAACCGCATCGACAACTACATTTTCACTCACCGGCTTCCCATAACCATAGAAGAGGGCTATCTGACCTATGCTTACACGCAGGGCAATGCCCGCCTGCTGGGCTTCGAGGCTGGTGTTGACGTCCACCCCATCCACTCCATCCACTTCGGTAATACATTCTCTTTTGTCGATGCCCAGTTGCTGCACCAGCCTGCGGATGCGACTTATCTGCCTTTTACGCCGGCTCCACGCTGGACGTCGGAACTGAAATGGGAGCTGACTCACCACTCGCACACCACCTTCGGCCATCACACCCATCCCGTCATCCCCGCCGCCCTATCGCTGAACAACCTCTTTATTGCCGCAGACATCGACCATTATTTCAAGCAGAATCACATCTATAGCGCCGATGAGACCGAGACCGTCACACCCGCCTACACGCTGCTGGGCCTCTCCGCGGGCACCGATGTCCTGTTGCACGGCGTGAAGGTGGCCGAGCTCTACCTCCTTGCCGACAATCTACTCGATTGTGCCTACCAGAATCACCTCAGCCGTCTGAAGTATGCTCCGCTAAACCCCGTCACCGGCCGTCGCGGCATCTATAATATGGGTCGTAACATCACCTTCAAAGTCGTGTTCCCGATGGAACTCTGATGGATTCAATAGAATTAAGAGTTAAAAAACAAATGATATTCCAGGAAATCCACAACAGCGCTGAACTAATGGAACTCATCAGCCGCATCGGCTTTCTGCCTCTGCTTGACAGCGGTATACGCGGCTTCTCGGCCGAGGAGATGGTCGACGAGGAATGCCGCTATGTGGCATTGCCCGACGGCGGATGGGACTGGCCCCTCTGGAAATGGAAGGGCGCGGTCATCACCGACGGAGGGCATGTCTATGGCAAGTTCTTCGCCGGCAAAGCGGGCTTCATCAGTCGCGAGTGGTGGCCCGACTTTGTCAACTACCGCCGCAGCCGTCACGCTACCCCCACGATGGGCAGCATTGACGAGGCCATCCTGCTGACGCTGGCCGAGCACGGTAGCCTCATCACCCGCGAGCTGCGTACTGCCTGCGGCTTCGACGGCCCTGGGATGCGCAGCCGTTTCGATGCCTACGTTACCCGCCTGCAAATGGCCACACGCATCGTCACCGAGGACTTCGTCTATCCCCTCGACCGTCATGGACGCGAGTACGGCTGGGGTTTGTCGCTGCTCACCACACCCGAACGACTCTATGGACGCGAAACCTGCTGCTGCGACCGCACCCCCGACGAATCGTTCGCCCGCATCAAGAACCATCTCCACACCCTTTGCCCCCGTGCTACCGAAGCTCAGATTATCCGAATGATTAAATAACCCCTTTATTTCCTCTCAAACAATGAAAGATTTCAAGTATTATGCGCCCACCGAAGTGGTGTTTGGCGAACAATCAGAAGAGCAGGTGGCTCGTCTGGTCAAGAAGTATGGTGGCACGAAAGTGCTGGTACACTATGGCGGCAAGAGTGCTGAACGTTCGGGGCTCCTCGGCAAGATTTGCGGGCTGCTCACCGAGGGCGGCATTCCGTTTGTCAGCCTGGGCGGCGTGGTGCCGAATCCGCGTCTGTCGCTGGCTAAGCAGGGCATCGAGCTCTGCCGTAAAGAAGGTGTTGATTTCATCCTCGCCATCGGCGGCGGCAGCGTCATCGATTCGGCCAAGTGCATCGCCTACGGCGTCTGCATGGAGGGCGACGTTTGGGATCTCTATCTCGGCAACGCCACGCCCACGGCCATGCTCCCCGTAGGCTGCGTGGTCACCATCCCCGCCGCCGGCAGCGAGATGTCCGAGGCGAGCGTCATCACCAACGAGGACGGCGATGTCAAGCTCGGCTATTCCAACAACCTCTCACGTCCCAAGTTCGCCATCATGAACCCACGGCGCACGTTCACTCTCCCGCCCTACCAGACAGCCGCCGGCGTCACCGACATGATGATGCACACCATGGAGCGCTACTTCACCAAGGACGACGATATGGACTTCACCACCGACGTCGCCGAGGCTATGCTGCGCAGTATCAAGACCGCCGTCTTTGCCGTGCTACGCAACCCCGAGGACTACCGCTATCGCGCCCAGATTATGTGGGGCGGCAGCCTGATGCACAACGGACTCACCGGCTGCGGCGTCACCGACGACTGGGCCACCCATCAGCTGGAACATGAGCTCAGCGGCATGTTCGACGTCACCCACGGTGCCGGCCTTGCTGCCATCTGGCCCAGCTGGGCACGCTATGTGATGAACGAGAACCTCCCACGCTTTGTCCGCTTCGCCGTCAACGTCATGGACGTCCCCAACGACTTCACCGACCCCGAAGGTACCGCTCTACGCGGCATCGAGGCTATGGAACGTTTCTACCATGCCATCGGCATGCCCACGACCATCCGCGAACTCATTGGCCGCGATGTCACCGACGACGAAATCCGCGAAATGGCCCGCAAGTGCAGCCGCGACTACACCGCCACCTGCGGTGCCCTCCGCGTCCTCCATGCCGATGACATGGAAGCCATTTACCGCATGGCACGATAAAGGTCGAAGTCAATAAACGAACATGGACAGACGAGAATTTATGAAGAAGACGGCAATCACAGCGGCAGGAGTAGCTGTCGGGTCACCGGTGGCAGCCATGTTGCAATCGACCGGGGATGGGAGGCAGACAAAAGTATTATTGGTCAACGGCAGCCCGAGGCCCGACGGCAACACCTTCTGCTGTCTGAAGGAGATTGAAACACAGCTGCTGAAGCACGGTGTGCAGTCAGAGATTGTGCAGATAGGCCGCAAACCCGTCCGCATGTGCATCAACTGCGGCGCATGCCGGAACAACGGTGGCACCGGCTGCGTGTACGACGACGATGCCTGCGCCGAAATCATCAGTAAGATGGCCACCGCCGATGCGCTCATCGTGGGCACCCCCGTCTATTACGGACAGCCCAATGGCGGCATTCTCGCCATTATGCAGCGCCTATTCTTCTCGGCAGGCCATCTGGTGCAGAACAAGCCTGCCGCGGCCCTGGCCGTCTGCCGTCGCGGCGGCGCTACGGCCACGCTGCAGACCATGAATATGATGTTCGAGATGATGAACATGCCCGTTGTCACTTCGCAGTATTGGAACATCGCCTACGGGGCAGGAAAAGGTCAGGTAAAGCTCGATGCCGAAGGCATGCAAACCATGCGCACGCTAGCCACCAACATGGCCTTCCTCCTGCAGAAGATTCACGCCGACGGCAATCCCGCGCCCAAGCGCAACGAGTCCCCTGCGTTCACAAACTTCATCAGGTGATTATGAACATCCCCATCGATCACGACGTAGAGATTGACCGCAATGCACGGCGCGTACTCAAAGGAGGCCGCGACGTTCAACTGACTGGACTGGAGTTTGGATTGCTGGATTATTTGGCATCGCATCCAAATAAAGTCTGCACACGCGAAAACATTCTCGACCATGTCTGGGGAACACGTTTTCAGTACGATTCGGGTACGATAAACGTTCATTTGAGCGCCCTCCGACGCAAGTTGGGATGGAACAGCAAGTGGCCCATTGAGACCATCCGTAGCGTAGGTCTGATTTTCCGGCATGAACGGAAGACACTGCATTATACCATCGATCTCCAAACGTTCCTCACTTCATGGTTGTACAGCCACGAGGTGGAGATTGTCTCGGCAGGCTTAATGGCCCAACTTCATCTGACGCCGTTTGTCAATGAGATGACGATTGAGCCCGAAGCACTCCGGCGGATGCTGGACAGCATCCTAACCGCCTTGTTGCCTAATGCGCAGCCCGGCGTGCTACGGCTAAGTTCCCGATTGACCATTCACTGCTTTTTCCTTTCCATCGACATCAACGGTACTGTTTGCGAACTCCGCATCCCCGTTTATGAGGGTTCTGATGTTTCTTAAGGAAATCTTAATCTACCATTCCTGAAAACTGCGCACCTTTGCACCATCGTCCTTTACGATTATGCGTGCAAAGGTGTTCATTTTGCTTTCCCTTCTTACCACCTCGCCATCTAGCGCCGAGGAGGTGACAGACTCTGTGGTGCTGCCAGCCATAGAAGTGTCTGCATCTCGCCTTGCTCAGTCAGCCATGCCACGTCAGAGTGGGCTGAGCATTATTGACAACCAGCTCATCGAAGTAGCCCAAATCACTACGCCCAAAGACGTCACTTCATTAGTCCCGGGTGTCCACATGCCGGACTATGGTTCGGCTATGACGAGCAGCATCTACATCCGCGGCATGGGCAGTCGGACAGGCGAGCCGACGTTGGGCATGGTCATCGATGGTGTGCCGCTGTTGGATAAGAACATGTACGACCACACCATGCAGGATGTAAAACAGATTCAGCTGCTCCGCGGCCCGGGCGGCAGTCTCTATGGCCGTAACACGCAAGGAGGCGTCATGGAGATTAGCACCATCCTGCCGCTTGACTTCACAACGCAGCACATCCGTGGCCTGCTGAGCCGCTCCACCGCAAACAGTATCAGAGCACAAGCTTCAGTCTATCGTCCCGAACGGCCTGACTTCGGCTGGGGCTTAGCGGCACATTACCGCCACACGGACGGATTCCACACCAATGCATACAATAACCGAAAGGTTGACTATGGCCACGAGGCAGGAGGGCGTCTGGTTCTAGATGCCCGCCCTTCGACGGAATGGCGGGTGATGGGTACCGTCAACGCCGACTGGGTGCAGCAAGGCGCCTTCCCATACGCTGCCGCAGCCACAGACATCATCGCCTACAACCGTCCCTCGGGATACGAACGGCTTGTCATCCGGCCTGCCCTTCGGGCCGAGTATCTCCACGATGGCTACAAGTTCCTGCTCAATGCAAGCCATCAATTCATGCACGACGACATGCACATGGACCAAGACTACACCACTGCCGACATTTTTACCCTCCGGCAGACACAACAGCAGCATAGTACCTCGCTTGACGCGTTCTTCTATGCGCCACGAATAGTGGAGTGGTACGAATGGGCATTCGGCGTCAGCACCTTTGTCAAGTCCAACGGGATGGAAGCCCCCGTCACATTCATGCGAGAAGGAATAGAGACGCTTATCCTTGCGAACGCCAACAATGGCATACAGACCGTTTTCCCCGAAGACTCCCTTGAAATACGCGATGACGAATTGCCTATAGAAAGCCATTTCAGCTTCCTGAATGCTGGTACAGCCGCCTTTCACCAAAGCCAGTTCCACTTTGGACGTTGGCACTTGAGCGCCGGATTACGATTAGATTATGAACATGCGCGCATGCGCTACATGAGCATGGCCGACTTCGACTATCGCTTCACGATGATGATGTCCTATTTCAAGACCGTGCATACCGAAATAAGCGGCAACCATAGCGTCTATTTTCTCCAGGTACTGCCCCGTCTAGCACTATCTTATGACACACCCCATGCCACAACCTACGGCTACGTCGCAAAAGGATACAAGGCTGGAGGATACAATCCACAAATCTTCAGCACCATCACTCAAAACAAGCTGATGAACGATCTCGCCTCCGACATGGGCATGCACCTCACCATCGCCGATACGCGCTTCACAGACGTTGCCATAACCTCGTATAAGCCGGAGACCGCCTGGACGTTCGAACTCGGCACCCATCTCACGCCAACCACCGGACTATCGCTGGACATCGATGCCTTCCACATCCGGTGCCGCGACCAGCAGGTGACCGTCTTTCCTACGGGCAAGACCACAGGCCGCATGATGGCCAATGCAGCTCGTTCGCGAATATGGGGTACCGAAGCCGCGTTGCAATACCGCTGGCATGCCGCCCGATGGGACGGACTCACTGCCTGCTCATACGGCTTTGCCGATGCACGCTTCACTTGCTTCGACGATGGCATGGGCGACTATGCAGGTCACCACATCCCCTACGCTCCACGCCACACCGCATATGCCCTCGCCACAACTCGTTTCCGGCTCAAGAGCCGGGCCTTACATTTCCTCTCGCTGACCCTCAAGGCCGACAGGACAGGACGCATCTACTGGAATGAGCAAAACGATTGCAGCCAACCTCCTTATAACCTTTTAGGTGCCACAATCACGTTTGAGTGGCAGCACACCCAATTCTTACTTTGGGGACGAAATCTTACAGACCAGCCCTACGACGTATTCTATTTTCGCTCCATGAACAACGATTTTCTCCAACGTGGACATCCGCGCGAATTAGGCATAGACATTCGTATTAACCTATAAAACAAAAGTGTGATTATGAAAAAACTTCTTTCTCTCATGACCTTGGCTGCCTTGATTGCAGCATGCAGTCCCATCACCCCTGACACTCCAGAAGAACAACAAAAGGCTGCTTTTGAGGAGGCCACGGAATTCACAGCGTGTGGACGCATCGCCGTTCCCAGCCAAACGTTTACGCTTGACAGCGTTCGCGTAGAGGCACGGCTGCGTGGCACGACGACCATTGACATCTACCTCTACGAAGTCACCTTCTCCCCGCGAATGCCCGTAAGGATTGACATGGTTATCCCCGATGCCGACTGCACCCGCACGAAAGGCCGTGTCACTTTCACGGGCAATGGCATCGAGCCCACTATGGGCGGCAATCCTGTTGCACGCTATGTCGTGACCGATCTGCAAGGCGCCATCACACCAGACTCCCTCACGTTCACCACTGCCTTTGGTGGAATGACCTGCACCTATCATGGCGCGCTAGTCTGGTAAAGGCAAGAGCTTTGTTTTCGGTCTCTCTCTTTGGACGTTTCGGTGGGTTCGAAACGGGCTAGGATATGCCCTTGTTCGACTCCACTGTAAGGTCATTCACTACCGTCTCCTTTTAGGATTATACAGACAAAGATAGCGACAAAAATGCCACTATGCGAGAGCAAAAGTATTTTTAAGTGTAAAAGTCCACACCTGAAAAAACTTAGATTAGTTTTTTTCTAATTACTTTGTCCGTTCGCTTTTTTTTCACTATCTTTGCAGCTGACGAAGCAGACAATTCTTCGCCTCAGCCTACAGGCAGATAGTATATCTAACGAATACATATTAAGACAAAAGGTATTATGGCAAGGATTTATGATTTCAAGGCTCTTACGAGCAAAGGTAAGGAGATTGATTTCTCCGAATTTCAGGGTAAGGTGCTGCTGGTGGTGAACACAGCTAGCAAGTGCGGCTTCACACCTCAGTTTGCAGGATTGGAGGCGCTGAACCAAAAGTACAAAGAACGTGGGCTAGTGGTAGTCGGCTTCCCGTCGGGCGACTTTGCCAATCAGGAACTGGCTGACGGCAGCAAGGCTGAGGAGTTCTGCCAACTGAACTACGGCGTGACCTTTCAAATCATGAAGAAGGTTCACGTGAACGGCCCCGATGCCGACCCTATCTTCAAATTCCTGAAGAGCAGGACGCGCGGTTTCCTCGGCTCGCGCATCAAATGGAATTTCACCAAATTCCTCATCTCCCGCGACGGAGAGACCATCAAACGCTATTCGCCCACGACAAAGCCTGAGAAAATCGAGGCCGACATCGAGGCAATGCTATAACAATTATAATAAAAACCATAGCGATTATGAAAAAACTATTTTTATGTCTCATGGCAATGACGGGCATGCTGACCCTATCGGCACAGAGCAGCGTGACGACTGGAGGCGATGCCTACACGAACGAAGTGATCAGCACCATCATGGCACGGCGATCCGTACGCAAGTACCTCGACAAACCCGTGGAGCACGAGAAACTGGAGGCCGTTGTCCGCTGTGGCATCAATGCACCGAGCGGCATGAACCGTCAGCCGTGGATTATCCGCGTGGTGGAAGACCAAAAGCTGATTGCCGACGTGACGGAGGTGTATAAGAAGGAGAACGCCGAGCAGGTCAGACGCGACAAGGATTTCAAGAACATGTTCCGTAATGCGCCGAACCTCATCTGCGTCTGCACGCCTGCGGGCGGCGGCGGAGAGCTGGATGCCGGTCTGCTGGGCGAGAATATGATGCTGGCTGCGCAGTCGCTGGGCCTCGGCACCTGCTGTCTCCAAGGCCCCGTCCGATTCCTTGTGGCGAACGAGAAATGCAAGTTCTTTCTCGACCGCCTCGACATCCCCGCCGACTACCGACTGAACTACATCATCGCCATCGGCTACCCCGATGAGCAACCCGACGCCCGTCCCCGTGATGCAGCGAAGGTGAAATTCATAAAATAAAAGTCAACGGGTCAACAAGTCAACGAGTCAACAGGTCAACACTCTGAGCGCGAGATGTCTGGCTATCTATGGGGAGAGACGATGTGAAACTGACAGCATAATAATATCTTGTGAATAATGTTTGATGATTAGTAGGATATGCTGACGGAAAAGACGATGGAGAAACTGCGGATACTCGCCGAATCGGCGAAGTACGACGTATCGTGCTCGTCAAGCGGCACCGTGCGCAGCGGAAAGAAGGGTATGGTGGGCTCTACCGTCGGTGGCCTGGGCATCTGCCATTCGTTTGCTGACGACGGACGCTGCATCGCCCTGCTGAAGGTGATGCTGACCAACTATTGCATGTACGACTGCGCCTACTGTATTAACCGCCGTTCGAACGACATCCGACGGGCCACGCTCAGCGTCTCGGAACTGGAGGAAATCACCATGGAGTTCTACCGCCGCAACTACATCGAGGGCTTGTTCCTCAGCAGCGGCGTGGTGCGCAACCCCGACTACACCATGGAACGACTGGCAGCCATTGCTCGTGACCTGCGCACCGTCCATCGCTTCAACGGCTATATCCACCTGAAAAGCATCCCCGGCTGTTCACAGGAACTGCTCAACGAGGCAGGCCGTTATGCCGACCGTATGAGCGTAAACATCGAGATTCCCAACGAGGAGTCGCTGAAAATGCTGGCTCCGGAAAAAGACCACCAGAGCGTCTTCCAGCCCATGCGGCTCATTCAGCAGGGTGTGCTGGAGAACAAGGAGGATCGCCGCCGGATGCACCATGTGCCACGCTTTGTGCCCGCCGGACAATCGACGCAGATGATTGTGGGCGCCACAAAGGAGACGGATCGCGACATACTCCAGATGTCGTCAGCCCTCTACGGACAACCGACGATGCGGCGCGTCTACTATTCCGGCTACGTTAGCGTGAACACCACCGACCCTCGTCTGCCCGTGCTGAAACAGCCGCCGCTGGTTCGCGAGAACCGTCTCTACCAGGCTGACTGGCTGCTGCGCTTCTATCACTTCAAGGTGGATGAGATTGTAGATGAAAAGCATGCGAACCTCGACTTGGAGATAGACCCAAAGCTCGCCTGGGCGCTGCGTCACCCCGAAGCCTTCCCCGTCGACATCAACACGGCCGACTATGAGATGCTGCTCCGTGTGCCTGGCCTCGGCACGAAATCGGCATGGCTCATCATCAACTCGCGCCGCTTCGGCCGCCTCAACTCCTACGACCTGAAGAAGATGGGCGTGGTAATGAAGAAGGCAAAATACTTCATCACCTGCCACGAGCTGACCAGCAGCCCCGCCACTTTCCTCACCAGCGTCAACGAGCTGAGTCCCGAGCGTCTGCGCCCCCTTCTCGTCTCAAAAGCGCAGCAGAAACGAGCCGCCGAGGAACAACAGCTGAAACTGGATTTCGGATAGATTAAAGAGGGTCAAAAGCCAAATGACATGCTATCTCTTTGACGGAACGATGGACGGGCTGCTGACGGCGGTGTTCGATGCCTTTGCCCTGCACGAGCAGCCGGACGAGCTGCTGACGGCAGGCGACGAGCTTCCGCTGTTCTGCGACCGTACTCATCAAGTGACGTCCGACGAAGAGAAGGCGGGACGTGTATGGACTGGATTGGAAAAACGACTGCCACCCGAGGCCCTGCGGCTCATCTCCGTCAGTTGGCTGTCGGAGCTCAAGGAGCTGAACACGCCGTTGTTTCAGTATATCTGCAAGGTATTCCGCCAGTCGGCTGGAGCGCCCAGTATCGAACGCAACTTCTCCGACCCCGATGTGCTGACCGTGACGAACATCGCCCGCCGTGTGCTGCACGAGCAGCTGCGCATGAAGCAGTTCATCCGCTTCCAAAAAGCAAAGGACGGCACCTACCTCGGCGTTGTCAGCCCCGACCACAACGTGCTGCCCATCGTCATCAACCACTTCTGCGACCGTTTCAACGACCAGCCCTGGCTCATCTACGATGCCGGGCGGCACTACGGCTACTACTACGACGGCTCTGCAGCCCCCATTCGCATCACCTTTGAAGAAGAATCGGCCGTCCCCTTTAACTTAGAAAACGGCCGTCTGAACGATGAAGCCCTCAGCAGCGATGACCAACTGATGCAGGAGCTATGGCGCACCTATTTCAAGGCCATCTGCATCAAGGAGCGCATGAATCCCCGCAAGCAGCTCAGCGACATGCCCCGCCGCTACTGGAAATACATGACTGAGAAACAGACTCGTTAGTCTTTCAGATAGAAATCGACGTAGGTGACCACGCGGACATTCTTGATGTAGGGCGTGTTGCTGTCGCGGTCGTCGATGGAGAACTGTCCCTGCGTGGCGCTCTTGATTTTACCGAGCTTGCTGTCGCTGTCAGCGGCAAACTTCAGCGCAGCCTCACGGGCATTCTTCGTAGCCTCCTCAATCATGCCGGGCTTGATGTCGTTGAGCCCGCGGAAGCTGTAGCTGGGGCGATACTCCCATCCCGTCAGGGGTACGATGTTCTTCTCCATCAGACGGCTCTGCTCACTCATCATGCGGATGACGGCATCCACCTGCTTGGTACCGACGGTGAGGACGCTGGTCACCTGGAAGTCGTAGCCGCTCTTGTTGTCCCATGTACGGCGGTCGGTGAACTCAGGCGTGGAGACGCTGATCTCGTCGCTTGAGATGCCATAGGACTTGATGAAGTCGATGAAGATCTCGTTCTTCTTCTTGATTTCCTGATAGAGGCTCTGCATGTCGTTGCCCAGCAGCGAGTAGGCAAACGGGGCAATGGCATAGTCGGCCTTCACCTCCTTGGTGGCAAGACCACGAACGGAGACGGTACGATCATACTGTTTCAAAGCGCTGACGGGCATCTTCATGGCCCATCCCAACACGAATGCGGCGATTACAAGGGCTGCCGCAAGAAGCCAACTGGTTGTCTTTTTCATAAGAAAATGGTTAATGGTTAATATAATTTTTAATTCTTTTCTTAACTATGAATTATGAACTATGAACTCTTAACTCCTTTCCAGCATCACCACGTTCTCGACGTGCTGCGTGTGGGGGAACATATCCACAGGCTGCACCTTCGCCACACGGTATTGCGTGCAAAGCAGTTGCAGGTCGCGGGCCTGCGTGGCAGGGTTGCAGCTGACATAGACAATCCGCCGGGGGGCAGCACGCAGGATAACCTCCACCACATCGCCATGCATGCCGGCACGGGGAGGGTCGGTGATAATGACGTCGGGACGGCCGTGGGCGCGGATGAAGTCATCGGTGAGGATATCCTTCATGTCACCCGCATAGAACAGGGTGTTGTCAAGGCCATTGAGCAGGGCGTTTTCGCGGGCATCCTCGATGGCCTCGGGGACATACTCGATGCCAATAACCTGCCGGCACGAGCGCGCCACAAAGTTGGCAATCGTACCCGTACCCGTATAGAGGTCATAGACAAGCTCGTTCCCCGTCAGTCCGGCAAAGTCACGCGCAACCTTGTAGAGGTTGTATGCCTGGCGGGTGTTCGTCTGGTAGAACGACTTCGGCCCCACTTTGAAGCGCAGGCCCTCCATCTGCTCTGTGATGAAGTCCGTGCCGTAGAAAGTGGTGACGGCGAGGTCGCCGATGGTATCGTTGCACTTGTTGTTGACGACGTAAAGCAGCGACGTAATCTCCGGAAATGTGTCGCGGACGTAGGCGAGCAGGCCCTCCATCTCCGCGCTGAAGTCGCCCTGACGGGGCTCCTCCCGCTTTCCCTTTTCACGAGGCTGTGGACTTTCTATGTTGGTGCAGAACTGAAGGAGCAGCATCGCCTCGCGGATATGCCCCTCCTCGTTCTCGGCAATCCTCAGCATCATGCCGCGCAGCAACCCCGTCTGCTCACGCAGGTCGAAGAACGTGAGCCCATGCCGCAGGGCATAGTCGCGGATGCCGTTGCGCACACGGTTGTTCAGGTCGTCCATCAGGTAACACTCGTCGATGTTCAGCACCTTGTCGAAGCAGCCGGGGATGTGAAACCCCACGGCATTCATGTCGTCGTACCGGGCATCGCAGGCAATCTCCTCATCCGTCAGCCAACGCTTGTCGGAGAAGGTGAACTCCAGCTTGTTCCTGTAGCCGCGCTGCCGTTCCGAGCCGAGTATTGCGTTCACCTCCGGCAGGTCCAGATGGCCTATGCGCGTCAGCGCATCCACCACCTGCTGTTGCTTCGCGCGGAGCTGCTCCTCGTACTTCAGGCATTGCCATTTGCATCCGCCGCACGTGCCAAAGTGCCGGCAGAACGGCTCAGCCCTCAGCGGGCTCAGCGCGTGGAACTTCACCGCCACGGCCTCGGCATACGAGTGCTTTTTGCGCTTCACCTGCAGGTCCACCACATCGCCCGGCACCACAAAGGGGACGAACACCACCATGTCGTTCACCCGCGCCAGCGCCTTACCCTCAGCCGCCACATCGGTTATCGTCACATGCTCCAACGTCGGGAGCGGTTTGTTCTTTCTGCTCATAGCGTCACATTCCATCGGCAAAGTTACAAATTCCCTCGCTATCCGTGCACATTTTTCCCTTAAAAATTTAAAAGGGGAGGCTTTTTTATTTTTTGAAAAGGAGAAAAAAGAGGGGGTCTGGAGCAGGTGTGTCCTGATGAACTCCATAGCGGCAGTCAGCACAGCCACGATGCCAACCGTCGTCACGGTGATGGCAAACTGGATGTTCTCGGCGAGGCGGGGGTTTCTGCGACCCGCAATCTGATAAGTAACAGGCATGGCACACAATATTGTAGATAGTTAGACAATCGGGTTTACACTCTCAATGAACGTTCACGATGCAAAATTACGCATATTTTTTGAATGTACCAAATTTTTTATGCACTTTTTTCAAAAAACACGATTTTTTTTCGCATACCCCTCCCCCGCTGACTAACGGCCGAAAAATTGTTACATTGTTGCATTGTTGCATGAACCTCACGCATCGCGCGCAGTATTTAGTTATGTATATGTATAAGTTATGTATATTATATAATATATACTAATACTATTTCTTTCCATATATATAGCGCGCACACGAAAGGCGATGCAACAAATGCAACATGCAACAATGTAACAATGCAACACTCCGCCCCCTGCCCCACCGCCGTGCGCACCCTGTTAACGCTCACGTCCGCCCTTCTGCCGCGCACGCCCGCCCTGTTATTCGCGAAAAGTATAGTTTGTTTTGCAGTTTTTCGGCGAAAAGGTTGGCTTTTACGAGGAAAATGTGTACCTTTGCGCGCTTTTTAAGAAAACGATTTATTATACCAATAGCTAATTAACTGATTTTTATGGACAAAAAACGAGTCTATCTCTTCGGAAACGGTAAGGCCGAAGGAAATGCAAAGATGCGCGAACAGCTGGGTGGCAAGGGTGCTAACCTGGCAGAAATGAACCTCATCGGCGTGCCCGTCCCCCCGGGTTTCACCATCACTACCGATGTCTGCAACGAATACTACGAGGTGGGTCAGGAGAAAATCATGGCCCTGCTTGAGGACGACGTGACGGCTGCCGTCAAGCACATCGAGACGCTGATGAACTGCAAGTTCGGCTCGGTGGAGAACCCACTGCTGGTGAGCGTCCGCTCAGGTGCCCGCGCCTCCATGCCGGGCATGATGGACACCATCCTTAACCTGGGTCTTAACGATGCCGTGGCCGAGGCCATGGTGAAGAAGACGGGCAACCCCCACTTCGTGTATGACAGCTACCGCCGCTTCGTGCAGATGTACGGCGACGTGGTGCTGGGCATGAAGCCGGTGAACAAGGAGGACATCGACCCCTTCGAGGCCATCATCGAGGAGGTGAAGGCCGTGCGTGGCGTGAAGCTCGACAAGGACCTCAGCGTGGAAGAGCTGAAAGACCTCGTGGCCCGCTTCAAGAAGGCCATCAAGGCCCAGACGGGTCAGGAGTTCCCCGAGAACCCCACCGTGCAGCTCTGGGGCGCCATCTGCGCCG
>DBYJ01000008.1:89709-91455 GCA_002309805.1 Bacteroidales bacterium UBA1189
TGGATGAACGAGCGCGCCATCCTCTACCGCAAGATGGAGGGAATACCCGACGAATGGGGCACCGCCGTCAGCGTGATGGCCATGGTGTTCGGCAACATGGGCGAGACCAGCGCCACGGGCGTCTGCTTCAGCCGCGATGCCGCCACAGGCGAGAACGTGTTCAACGGTGAGTATCTGGTGAACGCTCAGGGCGAGGACGTCGTCGCCGGCATCCGCACCCCGCAGCAGATCACCAAGCTGGGCAGCCAGCGCTGGGCTGAGCGTGCCGGCATCAGCGAGGAGGAGCGCGTAGCCAAGTATCCCTCGATGGAGGAGGCTATGCCCGAAATCTACGCCGAACTGAACGGCATCCAGGAGAAGCTGGAGAACCACTACCGCGACATGCNNATGCAGGACATGGAGTTCACCGTCCAGGAGGGCAAGCTGTGGTTCCTGCAAACCCGCAACGGCAAGCGTACGGGTACGGCCATGGTGAAGATTGCCATGGACCTCGTCCGCGAAGGCCTCATCGACGAGAAGACCGCCGTCATGCGCTGCGAGCCGCAGAAGCTTGACGAGCTACTCCACCCCGTCTTCGACAAGAACGAACTGAAGAAGGCCAAGGTCATCACCCAGGGTCTGCCCGCCAGCCCGGGCGCAGCCTGCGGACAGATTGTCTTCCACGCTGACGATGCCCAGGCCTGGCACAAGGACGGCCACAAGGTGGTGATGGTCCGCATCGAGACCTCGCCCGAAGACCTCGCCGGTATGGCAAGTGCCGAAGGTATCCTCACCGCCCGCGGCGGTATGACCTCGCACGCTGCCGTCGTTGCCCGCGGTATGGGCAAGTGCTGCGTCAGCGGCGCCGGTGCCATCAACGTTAACTACAAGACCAAGACTGTCGAAATCGAAGGCGTCACCTACAAGGAGGGCGACTACATCTCGCTGAACGGCTCCACGGGTCAGGTCTATGCCGGCAAGGTGCCCACCAAGGCTGCCGAGCTGAGCGGCGACTTCAAGGCCCTCATGGACCTCTGCGACAAGTACACCAAGTTGCAGGTCCGCACCAATGCCGACACGCCCCACGATGCACAGGTGGCCCGCGCCTTCGGTGCCAAGGGTATCGGTCTGACGCGTACCGAGCACATGTTCTTCGAGGACAAGAAGATTGTCGCCATGCGCGAGATGATTCTGGCTGACTCCGTCGAGGGTCGTGAGAAGGCTCTTGCCAAGCTCCTCCCCTACCAGAAAGCCGACTTCAAGGGCATCCTCGAAGCCATGGACGGCTGCCCCGTCAACATCCGTCTGCTTGATCCCCCACTCCACGAGTTCGTTCCCCACGATCGTGAAGGCCAGCAGATTATGGCTGACGAAATGGGTGTCTCCATCGAGACCATCAAGAAGCGCGTCGCCAGCCTCGCCGAGAACAACCCCATGCTGGGTCACCGCGGCTGCCGTCTGGGCATCACCTTCCCCGAAATCACCGCCATGCAGACCCGCGCCATCCTCAGCGCTTCCTGCGAACTGAAGAAGGAGGGCAAGAACCCCATGCCCGAAATCATGGTGCCCCTCATCGGTATCCTCTACGAGCTCAAGCAGCAGAAGGAAATCATCAATAAGGTTGCCGCTCAGGTCTTCAAGGAGTACGGCGTGGAAGTGGAGTTCGAAATCGGTACGATGATTGAGATTCCGCGTGCCGCCCTTACCGCCGACCGCATCGCTACCGAGGCCCAGTACTTCAGCTTCGGCACCAACGACCTCACGCAG
>DBYJ01000034.1 GCA_002309805.1 Bacteroidales bacterium UBA1189
AGGTGCCGATGCCCACGGCCGGGCATTCGACGTTGTTGTTGAGGGTAAGGGTGGTGTTCATGGGGGGTAAGAGTTAAGAATGAAGAGTTAAGAATGAAGAGTTAAGAAAAAAAGTTCTGAGGACGTGTTCGTTAAACGTTAAACCTTAAACGTTAAACAATTACTTGCAACGAACAGCTGCTTCCTCGACGGGTAGGCAGGCTTTGTAGGCTTCGATGTAGGCGTTGAAACCAGCCACATCCTCGGGTGTGGGAGCAATCTCGACGCCCGTATTTCCGGCGAAGACCACTTCGTCGAGCCAGTCGGGCAGGGAGAGCTTCTTATCGTTGCGTACGAGGTATGAGCCCAGCAGGGCGATGCCCCATGCGCCGCCCTCGCCGGCTGTCTCCATGACGGAGATGGGGGAGATGAGGGCAGCAGCCAGAATACGTTGTCCGACACCTTTTACTTTGAAGAGCCCGCCGTGGCCCGTGATGCGGTCGACCTTGACTTTCTCCTCCTTCAGCAGGATGTCGTTGCCGATTTTCAGCACGCCGACGGTAGCATAGAGCTGCGAACGCATGAAATTCGCCAAGTTAAACTTGTCACCTGCTGCACGTAGCACCAGCGGACGTCCGTCGGCAAAGCCGGTGACGGGTTCGCCAGAGATGTAGTTGTACGTAAGCACGCCTCCGCAGTCGGCATCGCCTTCAAGCGCAACGTTGAAGAGCTTGGAAAAGACATCGCCCATGTTCACGGGTACACCCAGCAGCTCCTGATACTCCTTGAAGAGGTTCACCCAGGCGTTGAGGTCGGAGGTGCAGTTGTTGCAATGTACCATAGCGACTAGGCTGCCGTCAGGCGTCGTCACCATGTCAATGACTTCGTGGGGCTTGGCAAGCTCTTTTTCCAGGACAATCATGGAGAAAGACGAGGTGCCAGCGGAGACATTTCCCGTGCGGGGACGAACGGCGTTGGTGGCAACCATGCCTGTGCCGGCATCTCCTTCGGGTGGGCAGAGGGGGATGCCTGCACGCAGATGGCCGGAAACATCCAGCTTGGCTGCTCCCATGATGGTAAGGACACCCGCCTGTTCACCTGCATCAAGCGACTTGGGCAGAATGTCGAGCAGCTTCCAGCCGAACTTCTTGTGGGCTATCAGCTTGTCGAACTTCTGCACCATCGTGGCATCGTAGGTCTTGGTCTTGGGGTCAACGGGAATCATGCCCGAGGCATCGCCTACGCCCAGCACACGCTGTCCGGTGAGCTGCCAATGGACATAGCCGGCGAGCGTGGTCAGATAGTCGATGTCCTTCACATGCTCCTCGCCGTTGAGAATGGCCTGATAGAGGTGCGAGATGCTCCAGCGGAGGGGAATGTTATAGACAAAGAGTTTGGAGAGCTCGGCAGCTGCCTTGCCCGTATTGGTGTTGCGCCAGGTGCGGAAGGGCACGAGGATTTCCTCCTTTTTATTAAAGGCCATGTAGCCATGCATCATGGCGCTGATGCCGATGGCGGCAAGCGTCTCAATCTCGGTATTGTAGAGCTTCTTAACGTTGGCGCGGAGGTCGGCATAGCAGTCTTGTAAGCCCTCCCAGATGGCGTCGATGCTGTAGGTCCAAAGGCCATCGACGAGCTGGTTCTCCCACTCGTGCGCTCCCTGGGCAATAGGGTTGTTGTCCCCGTCGATGAGGACGGCTTTGATGCGTGTGGAACCGAACTCGATTCCAAGAACGGCCTTTCCAGCCTCAATGGTTTGTTTTGCAGTCATAGCTTGTGAATTATGGGATTATTAATGGTGATTTTTCTTTGGCGTAGTGATTATTGACGGCAAAAGTACGTTTTTTTTTACAAACATCCAAACATTTTCTACAATTTACGCAAGGGCAAAACAAAAGACGATTGGTTTCGAATTGTAACTCATGTCAGTACTTCTCCATAATGTGAGGTCAATGTGCTTTCGTCTGACAACATCTGAACTTCCGATTCCTATAAGAAAATCCCGTTTGTAGGGCGGTTATCTTTTTGACCTGTCACTCGGCAGGGACGTCTTGGCTTTGTTCGCTTACAGATTGTAACCCGTTTTGCTACTAGAATCAGCTTCTATTTTCGCAGAAGCTTTATCTGTGCCGTCAGATGCTTGGGCTGTAACGCCAGCCCCTTGGTCTGAGCACGCAACGTAGTGCGCTACGGACGCGACGTAGTGCGCTACGGACACAACGTAGTGCGTTAGCAGAAGGACGAATTGCGTTACGGACATAGGGCTTTAAAAACTGAAAGCAAGTCAGGAAAAAACTCTTTTGCCGAGTGACGGGTCAAAAAGAAAACCGCCCAGCAAACAGCACTTTCCTATAGGAAACGATGATTCGCAACCCGTCACGGAGGCCGGATTCCGAGCCCGACGGGAATCACTTGATGAGCTACTTTCATTCTTCTATCCGAACGCCACAGGAGAATGCGTCCAGTCATACGCTTATCGTGGACTCGTTGGCCTACTTTTTTTCTCGAAAAAAACATCAAGATAGATAAAAAGTAAAAATATTATATCTATCTTTGCAGAACCTTTAGTTACAAGGCGAACATTATATGAACCCCTAAATACCTGACGTTATGTATAAAACAACTAAAATCCTGATGGCGGCGGTCCTGATTTCCCTGCCGATTGTGGCGAATGCGCAAACTGAGAACCCGCGCGGCATTTACAAGATGACTACGCTTACGGGCAGGCTGGGCGAAATAAACGCACCCTTCGAACAGTACAAGGTCTGTACCGATAGCATCACTCTTATGGTCTCCGAGAATATGAACGGCTTCAATATTACCTGCAACGATAGACAGGTCCTAAACTACACGGGCGAACAGCCTAAAACGGAGGGCGACAAGAGCACGCTTATCTATGACAGCAACACCGAGCAGTTCAAACTGAAGTGGTGGAGCACCTACGCAAACCACCTTTACTTTCCCAAAGACGACTGGTGCATAGAGAAATATGAATCGGGGAAATACTCGGACCGCAGCAAAATCCTTTTTGATGCCCTGACTGGAACGGCTGAGGTGGACGCGAAGAATCCCCTGAATGGTACATGGCGCTTCATAGGCTATGTGGACGAGCTGCGCGACGTCAAGAAAGAGTTGCCTAAACTGCACGAAAAGTATCCGTCGAGTGCTTACTACAATACTTTCATGGTCTTCACACCCAGACATCTGACGTCCGTCTTCAATATCGGAGGGGGTGTTGATAAGGTGGAATACGAAGGAAAGAAGGCGTACAAGGCTGGCGACAAGGTGTATCAGGTGAAATGGCTGTCGAGGAACCGCATAGCAATCGAATATCGCCAGGATTACCGCATCGACTGGATGATACTGGAGCGTGTGACAGACGGAACGACTCCGTTGAGCCATATCGCCAGCTACTATCTTACCGCAGGTAAATAGAGGGCTGCGGCTTCATTTGCAATTCATAATAACGACGTAAGAAAAGGAGCATCTTATGGGATGCTCCTTTTCTTACGTTGGCTCATGCGTGCATGGCCAATTCTTTCGTAGCGTGTTACTTCAGCGCTTTATTCAACATGTAGTACATCTCGTTGTTCTGCAGCTGCTGCTTGAACTCGTAGGTCTTCGTGTCCTTGTTAATCTTGACATACTCAATGCCACAGATTTCAGCAAAATCCTCCCAGTATTCTTCAGTAATGTCGTACGAGAATGCGCTATGGTGTGTACCTCCGGCGAGAATCCAGGCTCCAGCACCAATTTCGAACGTGGGTTGCGGTACCCAAAGGGCAGAAGCCACGGGAAGGTGAGGCATGGGTTTCGGCTCGATGCACTCGACTTCCTGCGAGATGAGGCGGAAACGGTTGCCGAGGTCAACGACGGTGGCCTTGATGCCGCGGCCTACCTTCGAGGTGAAGACGAGGCGGGCGGTCTGCTGCTTGCGGATGCCGATGCCGAGGAAATGAACCTCGAGCTTGGGCTTGTCGGTAGCGATGAGCGGGCAAATCTCAAGCATGTGGCTCTGGAGGCAGGAACTGCGGTCACCGGCAAAATTCAGCGTATAGTCCTCAAGGAACGAGCATCCTGTAGGCATGCCCTGCTGCATGACCCAAAGGGTGCGATAGAGGCAAGCGGTCTTCCAGTCGCCTTCGGCACCAAAGCCGTAGCCCTCTTCCATAAGACGTTGTGACGCGAGGCCGGGAATCTGGTCGAAGCCGCAGAAATTCGGGTCGTTGATGTCGGCATCGCCAAGGTCGTCGAAGTTGGTGGTGAAGGCATTGGCGCCCTCGTCTTTCAGCACACGACGGAGAGCAATCTCCGCCTTGGCGCTGTTCTTCACTTTCTCCCAGTAAACCTTTTCGCCGCTTTCGTCAATCTTGATGGTATAGAGTTTCTTGTACTCTTCCACAAGTTCATCAGCTTCTTTGTCAGAAACCTTCTTATAATACTCCATCAGCGAGCTGACGGGGTAGTAGTCCACATGATAGCCCAAACGTTGCTCGAACTCCACACGGTCTCCGTCGGTAACAGCCACGTTGTTCATGTTCATGCCGAACATAAGGCAGCGGACGTTCTTGGCATCGGCAACACCGACAGCCACACGTGCCCAGACGGCAATCTTCTTCTGTGCCTCTTCGCTCTTCCAGTAGCCGCAGACCACCTTGCGGGGGACGCGCATACGAGTGCAGATGTGTCCGAACTCGATGTCGCCGTGAGCGCTCTGGTTGAGGTTCATGAAGTCCATGTCGATGGCATCCCAGGGGATTTCGGCGTTGTATTGGGTGTGGAAGTGGAGGAGGGGCTTCTGCAGGGCCTGCAAACCCTTAATCCACATCTTGGCGGGGGAGAACGTGTGCATCCAGGTGATGATGCCGACGCACTTCTCGTCGTTGTTGGCAGCCTTCATGACGGCTTCCACTTCCTTGCTGCTGTTGGCTGTACCCTTATAGACGATTTTGACGGGGATGTTGCCGCTCTCGTTGAGGCCGGCAACCATTTCTTTTGAATGTCCGTCAACGGCAACCACGGCATCGCCTCCGTAAAGAAGCTGTGCACCAGTCACCCACCAAATTTCAAAATTTTCAAATACGTTTTTCATTGTGTGATGTTAAAAAGTTAAAGTTGTTTATTTCTTCTTTTGGCCGTAGTAGGCGTTTGGGCCGTGTTTGCGGCTGTAGTGTTTCTCGATGAGGTGTTTGTTCATCGAGGGGACGTGGGTGACGACGTCTAACGTGTTGAGGTGGAGGGTTGATGACACGAAGGCCATCTTGGCCACCTCCTCCAGCACTACGGCGTTGTGAACAGCATTGTCGGCATCCGTGCCCCAGGCGAAGGGGCCGTGGTTGCGTACCAGCACGGCGGGCGTGTCGTCGGGGTTCATGTCCTTGAAACGCTCGACGATGACGTTGCCCGTCTCCTTCTCGTATTCGCCAAACACTTCCGCCTTCTTCATGTCGCGTGTGCAGGGGATGTCGTCGTGGAAGTAGTCGGCATGCGTGGTGCCGATGTTGGGGATGTCACGTCCTGCCTGTGCCCAGGCGGTGGCAAAGGTGGAGTGGGTGTGCACCACGCCGCCGATGTTGGGGAAAGCACGGTAGAGGACAACGTGGGTAGGGGTGTCGGACGAGGGGTTGAGGTCGCCCTCAACCACCTTGCCGTCCAAGTCCACCACCACCATGTCGGAGGGTTTCATGTTGTCGTAGCTCACGCCGCTGGGCTTGATGACGACCAGTCCGCTCTCACGGTCGATGGCCGACACGTTGCCCCACGTGAAGATGACGAGCCCATGTTTCACAAGGTCGAGGTTGGCCTTGCATACTTTGGCTTTCAGTTCCTCCAGCATGGCTTACCAGAAATAGATGTAGAATGTCACGATGACGGCGAGGATGATGACCGTGTGGAAGATGTCCCACCCGTTCCACGAGGCGCGGGTCTCGGCCTTCTGCTCCTTGGTGGCGGTGCCGAATACGAGGCCTTGTATCTGTTCGACAGCCGGCTTCTTGGTGCACAGCGAGATGGCAAGGCACACCAGGATGCAGGTAATGAAGGTGCAGACGCCGAACGTGTAGATGTTCATCTCGTTGAATACGTAGGTGAACGCATTGTGTGACTGGGGATTGATGATCATCGTTACAAGACGCAGGGCACCGATGACGATGCCGATGATGAGCGTCCACATACCAGCCTTGGCCGTTGTCTTCTTCCAGCAGATACCGAGCAGGAAGACGGTGGCGATGGCGGGAGCCAGCAGGCTCTGGATGTTCTGGATGTAGGCATAGAGGTTCTTACCCATGGCCTGGATGACGAATATCCACAGCACGCCGAGCACGACGACGACGACGGTGGCGATACGGCCGATACTGACGAGGCGCTTCTCCTCCGTCTCGGGGTGCTTGCGCTTGTAGATGTCAATGGTGTAGAGCATGGCGCTGGAGTTGTAGAGCGATGCCAGCGAGCTCATCAGGGCAGCCAGGATACCGCAGATGACGACGCCCTTCAGACCGATGGGCAACAGGGTGTTCACCAGCATGGGGAAGGCGAGGTCGGGGTTCTGCAGGGCTCCGGTGGCGGCGTCGGGCATCAGGGCAGCAGCGAGCTGGGCACCGATGGCCGAGTCGGGCTTCTTCGTCAGGGCGAAGGCAATCATGCCGGGGACGAGGAACAGGAACACAGGCAGCAGCTTCAGGTAAGCACCGAAGATGGTACCGCGGCGAGCTTCCTTCTGGTTCTTGCCGGAGAGCACACGCTGGACGATGAACTGGTCGGTACACCAGTACCAGAAGCCGATGATCATCGAGCAGAACAGAGCTCCGTACCACGGGTATTCGGCGTCGTGTCCGCTACGCATCAGCGTGGTCATGCCGTCGCCATATTCGTTGACGGGCTGCGAGGAGCAGATGGCCATCATCTCGTTCCAGCCGCCCAGCTCCTTCAGTCCTATCCACAGGATGACGAGCGAGCCGATGAGCAGGATGGGTGTCTGCAGGATGGAGGTTTTGAGCACCGACTCCATGCCGCCGATGACGGTGTAGATGGCGGTGATGATCACGAGGGCGATGGCAGCCACCCAGAAGTTGATGCCCAGCAGGGTGTTGAGGGCCAGACCGCCTGCCATGACGGTGACGGAAACCTTGGTGAGGACATAGCTGGCAAGCGACAGCCAGGTGAGGATGCCGCGGCTCTCCTTATTGTAACGTCTCTCGAGGAACTCGGGCATGGTATAGACCATCGAGCGCGAATAGAAGGGCACGAACACCCAACCGAGTAGCAGGATCATCCATCCGTGCATCTCCCAGTGAGCCTGGGCCATACCGCTGGTGGCGCCGGATCCGGCAAGGCCGATAAGGTGCTCCGAGCCGATGTTGGAGGCGAAGATAGAGGCACCGATGGCAAGCCATGTGGCGCTTCGTCCGTTCAGGAAGTAATCGCCTGAGGTCTCTTTTTTCTTTTTCGATACGTCCCAGCAGATCCAGATCATTGCCACGAAGAAGAGGGCAACGAAAATCCAGTCTAAGGTGTGGAGACTGATGCGGTTGAGGTCTTGGGCAGCGGCTGCTGCTGTGGCAGCCTGTAGCAATTGGAATTTCATGTGATTTTATTTACGGTTTGACATTTCGGTTTACTTCTTCTCTTCGCAGCAATCCTTCTGCTCTTTGTCGCAGTTCTCATGCCCTTCCTTGCAGCAGGCGCCTTCGACGCTGAACTGATAGACGACGATGCTCTCATACTCCTGTCCAGGGGCGAGGGTAGCATCGGGCCAGCCTTCGATTTGGCTCTTGTTGGGGGTGTCGGGGAATTTTTGCGTCTCGAGGCAGACGGCTGTACGGCGCTCGATGGGCTTGCCGTCCTTGCCCTTCACGGTACTGTCGAGGAAGTTGCCCGTATAGACCTGGATGCCGGGCTCGTTGGTGAAGACGTCCATGCGGATGCCCGTGATGGGGCTGACGAGGGTAGCTGCGTGAGTGATGCCGCCCTTGCCTTCGTGGTCACAATGCTCGCCTTCGCCTTTCTCCTTGCCTTCTTCGCAACATGCTTCGCCGCTCTCCTTGTCGCACTTCTCCTTGCCTTCCTTGCAGCAGGGCTTGTTGAGCACCCAGTTGTGGTCGTAGCCCTTGCCGTTCTTCAGCTGTTCGTAGTCGGCATCAATCTCCTTGCCGATGGCCTTCGGGGAAGTGAAGTCCATGGGAGTACCGGCAACGGGAGCAATTTCGCCCGTAGTCATGAAAGTAGCGTCGACGGGGGTGAAGTTATCCGCATTGAGGGTGAGCAGATGGTTGGTGATGGGGGTATGATAGTCGCCGTTGAGGTTGAAGTAGAGGTGACTGCAAACGTTGACGACGGTCTTCTTGTCCGTTGTAGCGGTCCAGACCATAGCCAACTTGCCGCAGGGGGTAAGGGTGTATTGCACCTTGCCCTTGACGGTGCCAGGGAAGCCTGCCTCCATATCGGGGCTCACGAATGTCATGGTGATGCTGTTGGGAGTCACTTCCTCCACGTCCATCACCTTGTACTGCCAGCCCATGTATTCGCCCTTGAAGCCGAACTTGCTGGGATCGAGCGTGCAACCGCCGTGCAGGCAATGGCCGAAGTTGTTCTTCGGGAGCTGGTACTCTACGCCGTCAAGGGTAATCTTACCTCCAGCGATACGGTTTGCGTAGCGTCCGATGGTGGCGCCAAAGTCGCTCTCGATGGTGCTGTAGGCCTGGATGCTGGGCTGACCCACGCAGACGTCCTTCAAGTTACCCTCCTTGTCGGGCACCATGATGCTGACGACACGGGCGCCGAAGTTGGTGACGCACACCTCCATGCCTGCATCGTTGCGGAGGATGTAGAGGTCAGTCTTCTTCCCTTGCAGTTCAGCCTGGAAGTCGGCACGTTTCAGCCCCGAGAGGGCCACATCTTCTTTCGGTGCATTCTTGCACCCTGCCAGCAGAGCCACACAGGCAACCATGCCGGCAAAAATACGTAATCCTTTCATAATGATAAATTAATAAATAACAATAATAATTGATTTCACATTTAGCGCGTAAAGGTACAAAAAAATATGTACACGCGCGAATGTTTCTCCGTTTTTTTTCCGTTTTTCCCGTTTTTCCTCTCTTTCCGTTAATATGCTTCTGTTGCAGAAAGACTTTTTTCCCCTAGTTTTATGTGCCGAAGTAACGGGTGATAGATTATTCTGAAAAAGAAGCCTGCTCTGCGAAATTATTCGCCTGCGCTAAAAATTTATTTGCCTGCTCTGAGAATTTATTCGCCTATTCTGAGAAATTATTTGCCTGGAAAAACGACGGGGTTGACTATCTGGGTCCTATGTACTTTTCGAAGGCGCCCAAAGATACGTCGGAATCGGTATGAAAGAGGCACGTCGATGCAAGTGGGAACTGGGGTAGGGGAAATGTTGGCTCTTTGCATTGTTAAAAAATATGTTTTCCTTGTTTATTCACAGCCTTTGAAGTATCTTCGCAGGCTAAAATATAAAGATGTATGAAAAAACTGAATGCGACATACCTGTCTTTGCTGCTGATGTGCGTGGCAGCCGTGCAGCTTACGGGCTGTAGAAAGTACGAGACCTACGCCGAAAAGAAGGAGAAGGAGGACAACGCCATAGCCAAGTTCATCGACGACGGCGGCATCGACGGACGTCCCATAAAGGTGATCACTGAGGAGGAATTCTATGCCCAGGACAGCCTGACGAACGTGGCCGAAAACGAGTACGTGCTGTTCAAGCAGACGGGTGTTTATATGCAGATTGTCCGCAAGGGCGAGGGGCGTGTCCACGCGAAGGGCGAGAACCGCAACTACCTGGCACGCTACATCGAATATAGTGTCGCTGACCGCGACACGATGACGCTGAACCTCTACGACTCGCGTCCCGAGCAGATGACCGTCAAGCGCACGGGCGACACCTTCAGCGGCTCGTTCACCTACGGCCACATGCTCTCCGTCTATGGCAGCCTGGCGAACCAGTCGGTCTATTCATACTACAGCTCCACCACCACGACCTTCCCCGAAGGGTGGCTGGTGCCCTTCCCGTACATCACGCCCGGACGGCCCAACGACAAGGCTGCCAAGGTGCGCATCATCGCTCCGCACGACTACGGCACCTCGCTTGCCATACAGCAGACATACGCTACTTTCTACGAAATTACCATCATGCCTGAACCTTAAAAAAACTAACTTTATATGTCACTCATTAAATCTATTTCCGGCATTCGCGGCACCATAGGCGGGCAAGCCGGCGAAGGGCTCAACCCCCTCGACATCACCAAGTTTACCGCAGCATACGCTACCCTTATCCGCAAGACATATAAGGGCGAGGCTCGTCATATCGTCGTCGGGCGCGATGCCCGCATCTCAGGCGAGATGGTGCGCCAATGTGTCTGCGGCACCCTGATGGGCATGGGCTTCGACGTGCTCGATATCGGCTTAGCCACTACGCCTACTACCGAGCTTGCCGTCACGATGTCGAAGGCCTGCGGAGGCATCATCCTTACCGCCTCGCACAATCCTCGCCAATGGAATGCTTTGAAGCTGCTGAATGCTCAGGGCGAGTTCCTGAATGCTGCCGAGGGTGCCGAGGTGCTTGCCCTTGCTGCAGATGAGGCCTTCACCTTTGCCGAAGTGGATAAGCTGGGCAAATACACCCGCGACGAATCCTTCGGCCAGCGCCATATCGACGCCGTGCTTGCGCTGGAACTCGTTGATGTTGAGGCCATCCGCAAGGCTCATTTCAAGGTTGCCATCGATACGGTCAACTCCGTAGGCGGCATTGTTCTGCCCCCGTTGCTTCGTCAATTGGGCGTGGAGAAGGTCGAGGGTCTCTACACCGAGCCTACGGGCGATTTCCAACACAATCCCGAGCCGCTGGAGAAGAATCTCGGCGACATTATGGCGTTGATGAAGACGTCCGACTGCGACGTGGCCTTTGTCGTTGACCCGGACGTGGACCGTCTGGCTGTTATCGACGAGAAGGGCGCCATGTACGGCGAGGAATACACGTTGGTTACTGTTGCCGACTATATTCTCCAGCACACTCCTGGTAATACCGTCAGCAACCTCAGCTCCACACGCGCTCTGCGCGATGTCACGCAGCGCTACGGACAACAGTACAACGCCTCTGCCGTGGGCGAGGTGAACGTCGTCACGAAAATGAAGGCAACGGGTGCCGTCATCGGAGGCGAGGGTAATGGAGGTGTCATCTATCCTGCCAGCCATTACGGACGCGACGCCCTTGTCGGCATTGCTCTCTTCCTGACGTATTTGGCTAAGAAGGGCTGCACGGTGAGCGAGTTACGCAAGACCTATCCGTCCTATTTCATGGCGAAGAACCGCATCGACCTCACGCCCGATACGGACGTGGATGCCGTGCTGGCCAAGGTAAAGGCGCTCTATTCCTCTGCCGAGAACAAGGCTGCCGGCGTTGCTATTACCGACATCGATGGCGTGAAGATTGACTTCCCTGACAAATGGGTGCATCTGCGCAAGAGCAATACCGAGCCCATCGTCCGCGTATATAGCGAGGCCCATACACCCGAAGCCGCTGCTGAAATAGGCGAGAAGGTGATGGAGGTGGTCAAAAGCATGGTTTGATTCTGATGGCGCAGAAAATCAATAAGACGAATGCGGCGCGCCTGCTTGACCAGCAGAAGATTGCCTACGAATTAGTGCCTTATGAGGTGGACGAGAACGACCTCAGCGCACCCCATGTGGCTGCCTCGCTGGGCGAGCCTGTTGAGCAGGTCTTCAAGACTATCGTCCTGCATGGCGACAAGACAGGCCACTTCGTCTGCGTAATCCCGGGCGAGGCAGAAATCGATTTGAAATTGGCTGCCAAAGTGTCGGGCAACAAGAGTTGCGCCCTGCTGCCGTTGAAGGAACTGCTGCCTTTGACGGGCTATGTGCGTGGAGGCTGTTCGCCCATCGGCATGAAGAAACGCTTCCCGACCTATTTTCACGAGAGCTGCCTCTCGTTCCCCTATATCTACGTCAGCGCTGGGCAACGTGGCCTTCAGTTCAAGATTGCGCCGCAGGATCTCATCCGCGCTGCTTCCGCTACTACCGCAAAACTATTTGATTCGATTGCCTTATGAAAATTACAGAAACAATGTTGAAACCGCTCGTCGAGCGGTTGCAGAAGACCGACTGGAAGGGTGAATCGCAGAAGGTGCTGAGTTTCCTTCGGAAGTACGCCCTTCGTGCGGGACGTATCGCCGCCAAGCCACTCCTGCAGTTCTACTATGTGATGACGGACGAGAACGTGACTGCGCGCGACAAGGCGCTCATTTACGGCTCGTTGCTCTACATCCTTGTGCCGGGTGACATTATTCCCCGTAAAGTTTTCAATATGCTGGGCATCATGGACGACATCGGTGCCGTAATGATTGTCTATACCCGCATCAAGAACAAGATTACGCCTGCCATTAACTTCAAAGTGGAGGAGACGCTGGACGAGTGGTTCGGCACGAAATACGATATTGTCTGACCCTCACATTTCGTCTTTGGGATTAGCTTCAGCAGAACAAGTCTGCAATAATTGCATCTGACACGAAGATTCCCTCTTCCGTCAGCGCCCATCGTCCATCGGCTGTCTCGCACAGTCGATGGTTTTTTAAATAGGTTTGCGCGCGGGTGCGACAATAACGCTCCCGTTCTTCGCCAAATAGGATACCAATCTCTTGCGGGCTAATGCCTCGTGCTGTACGCAGGCGCGTCATGATATATTCGTTGTAGCGCTCCTTGTCGCTGAGCGTCTCACCCGACGAAATAACGTTTGTATCATTTCCATGTATTCCCCTGAGATAGCCTTCGAGGTTGGGGTAGTTCCAAGTGCGATGTGTACCGTCGTAAGAGTGCGCTCCAGGTCCTAGCCCTAGATAGGGGATGCCGCTCCAGTAGCTGCTGTTGTGTCTGGCTTCGTGCCCAGGTAGTGCAAAATTACTGATTTCGTAATGCCTATATCCCGCTTTGAGTAACGTGTGACGCAACAGGCGGAAGCAGGCAAGGCTCTCCTCCTCGTCTACTTCGTATATTTCGCCTCGCTCGCGCATACGATAGAGTGGCGTGCCCTCCTCGTAGCTTAGGTGGTAGGCCGAAATATGTGGCACCCCGAGCTCAATAGCCTGCTTCAAATCCTTTTCCCATACTTCCTCATAACTCCCATAGTTCCTATAATTCCCATGGTTCCTGTTACTCGGCAACCCATACATCAAATCGATGCTGATTTCCGTTATTCCGTTGCCTTGCAAGCGATGCACAGCTTCAATGGCCTCTTGCGCCGTATGTCGTCGTCCCAATAGCTGTAGCAGGGTGTCGTCGAACGTCTGAATGCCCATGCTGATGCGTAGCGCATATTGCGGAAGGGCATCCTTCAATCTGTCAATCCACTCCTGCGATAGGTCATCGGGGTTTGCCTCGATAGTCAGTTCGTCTAATGTGTTGAAGCCAAATGTTTGCTCAGCCTTCCGTACCATGCGTCCCAACAGGGCAGGGGAGAGCTGCGAAGGAGTACCTCCGCCAAAATAGAGTGTCTTGACGGGTTCGCCTTGTAGGAACTCTTTGCGTAACTCCATTTCGCGACATACCGCCTCAATATATGCCTCCTGCTTGCTCGGAATACCCGGATTATTCGGAGTATTCAGATTACTCTGATTTTTCCTTTCTTCTCCCCCCGTCGTAGAGTAAAAATCGCAGTATTTGCACCTGCTTTTACAGAAGGGAATATGCACGTAGATTCCTGCCATGTTGCAAAGGTAGTACAAGGCGAGTGAAAAAGCAAAATTCATATTAGCTTTTATTTTTTTTCTTATTTATTTTCATATATCCTTATTTCTTAGTAATTTCGCAGCGCTTCACGGTATGGAGTACCCTTTTTTGTGCGGAAATATTGAAATAAAACAATAATAATTAACAATTTATCACCGAAATGAAAGTCTATAAGACCAATGAGATTTCGAACCTTGCAATCGTTGGAGGTTCGGGTTCAGGTAAGACCACTCTTACTGAGGCCATGCTTTTAGAGGGCGGCGTTATTCGCCGCCGTGGTTCCGTAAACGCTAAGAATACCGTCAGCGACTGCTACCCTGTGGAGCAGGAGTACGGCTATTCCGTCTTCTCCACCGTCTTCGCTGTCGAGCGTGGCGCACATAAGCTCAACATGTTCGACTGCCCGGGTTCGGGTGACTTCAGCGGAGGCTCTGTCACAGCCCTCAACATTTGCGACATTGCCATGCTCGTCGTCAACGGAGCATACGGCGTTGAGGTCGGCACGCAGAATAACTTCCGTCAGGCCGACAAACTTCACAAGCCCATCGTTTTTGTCGTCAACAATATCGATAGCGACAAGTGCGACTACGACAAGGTGGTGGAAGACCTGAAGCGCGACTTCGGCGGCAAGGTTATCCCCGCACAGTTCCCCGCATCCTGCGGCCCTGACTTCAACAGCGTCATCGATGTGCTGACTATGAAGCAGTACACCTATGGTGCTGATGGTACTCCCGCTACCGTCAGCGACATCCCTGCTGCCCTTGCCGGCAAGGCTCAGGACATGCACGATGCTCTCGTCGAGGCTGCTGCTAGTGGCGACGAGGCTTTGATGGAAAAATTCTTTGAGACGATGGAGCTCTCTGAAGAGGAGATGGTTGAAGGTATTAAGAAGGGACTCTCCCAGCATGGCATCTATCCTATCCTCTGCAGCTCGGCTTCCAAGAACGTTGGCGTGGCTCGCATCCTCGACTTTGTTGCAGGTGTGGCTCCTACCGTTGATGAATTCCCTGGCACTCCCAACACCAAGGGAGAAGAAGTCAAGTGTGATGCCGCAGCTCCCACCTCCCTGTTCTTCTTCAAGACGGAGATGGAGCAGCACATCGGCGAAGTCTGCTACTTCAAAGTAATGAGTGGCACCGTTAAGACGGGCGACGACCTGAACAACGCTTCACGTGGTTCGAAGGAACGTATTGCCCAGCTCTTTACTCCGGGACGTGGCAACTATCGTCAGCTGGTTGACGAACTGCAGGCCGGCGATATCGGTTGCACCGTCAAGCTGAAAGACGTCAAGACAGGCAACACCCTTAACAGCAAGGATGCCGACAACCTGTTCGACTTCATTGTCTATCCCAACTACAAGTATTCCCGTGCCATCCGTCCCGAGAACGAGGCCGATACCGAAAAGATGATGACAGCCTGCAACCGTCTGCACGAGCAGGATCCGACGTGGGTAATCGAGCAATCGAAGGAACTCCGTCAGATTATTATCCACGGACAGGGTGAGTTCCACCTCCGCACGCTGAAGTGGCTGCTTGAGAACAACGACAAGCTCCACATCATCTACGACGAGCCCCGCGTTCCTTATCGTGAGACCATTACCAAGGCTGCCCGTGCCGACTATCGTCACAAGAAGCAGTCTGGTGGTGCAGGTCAGTTCGGTGAAGTTCACCTTATCGTTGAGCCTTACGTCGAAGGCAAGCCTATGCCTGAGGTCTATAAGTTCGGCGGACAGGAATACAAGATGTCCATCAAGGGACAGGATGAGTATCCACTGGAGTGGGGTGGCAAACTGGTGTTTGTCAACTCCGTTGTTGGTGGTGCCATCGACGCTCGCTTCATGCCTGCTATCCTTAAGGGTATCATGCAGCGCATGGAACAGGGTCCCCTCACCGGTTCGTATGCTCGCGACGTCCGCGTCATTGTTTACGACGGAAAGATGCACCCCGTTGACTCCAATGAAATCTCCTTCATGCTTGCTGGACGTAACGCTTTCTCCGAGGCTTTCCGCAACGCAGGTCCGAAGGTTCTGGAGCCTATCTACGATGTGGAGGTTCTCGTTCCTGCCGAATTCATGGGTGATGTCATGAGTGACCTTCAGGGCCGTCGTGGCATGATTATGGGTATGGGTAGCGATGGTGCTTTCCAGAAACTCAACGCCAAGGTGCCCCTCAAGGAGATGTCTAACTACAGCACCTCGCTGAGCTCCCTTACCGGCGGTAGTGGCACATTCAACATGTCCTTCGCCAGCTACGAGCTCGTTCCGACAGATGTTCAGGACAAGCTTATCAAGGAGTTCCAAGAGAAGCAAAAGGACGAGGATTAATCTTCCTTCCTACAGACAGATTTACAAATTCACAAGGCCCGCCAAAAAGCGGGCCTTGTTTTTTCATCGGGTTATAGTCTGTTGGTAGAGCGTCCTTTTTATAGCTGCTCAGAAACGGAGCTTGAGCTTAAGTTGGAAGCCATCAGAATCAGAGTGGAAGGCCTCGCGATGGGTGAGGCGGTAGATGTAGTCGACTTCAAGCACATCGAAGATGTTGCTGACGCCAACAATCAGCCTGACGTAGGGGATGGGCTGCCAAGCTGCTTTTCCAGACTGTCCGCCTGAAGGTTGAGGCGTTGATGGCAGCAAGGCGTCGGAGAGCCAAAGGGTGCGGGCACCAAAGACTTCGCGTAAGCCGAGATTGCGGATGAAGGGGATGTGGTTGAATATGATGCCCTTCGTGCGGCACTTGATGCTCCAAGAGATGTAACGATCTGTAGCCATTTCCATCGGGTCGATGTCCGTGAAAAGGCCGTTAGGCCCAATGGTATTAGGCGTGGTGGGCGGAACAAGACGTAGCGGAACGGGGACATCAGGCGTCCATAGACGTCCGGCACGCACGCTGTTGTCCATAAAGCCATAACCATGGAAACGGACGCGCTGCTGATAGGTGAAAAGAGTGCGCTGGTAGTTGTAGGCTGAGCCGAGAATGCCTTTACGGGCCATCGTGTGGCTGAGGGTAAAGACGGGCGTTTCCTTGTTGACAATTAGTCTGTCGTCAACCTCAAGCTTATAGACTTCGCCTGGAGCATAGCGCAGGTTCAGTTCCAGTTCCGACTGGCTGAATCCGCCTACGGGGAAGAACTCCGGCTGGAAAGTCGAGGCAGGGTCGCTAAGTGTGCGATGCCGGACGACAGCTTCCCATGTGAGGCCAAAGCGGTACTCGTTGGCATAGGCAAGTTCCTGCCGGCGCTGGAAGGCATAGGGATAGTAATAGGGGTGATTGATGCTGCTGACAAGGTCGTCCCAGCCGTTTGAAGGTTGTCGGTTTCCAAGGGGCAGGATGTCGTAATCGCTATGCAGTCGGATATAGTTGCGGGGATGTGCGGAGAAGTACTTTTCTTTCTTATTGAACGAGTATTCGAGTTCAGCCATATACTTCCAGCGATGGTCGCGAGTGCCCCAGGCCACATAGCCGCGCATCATCAGTTGTGGATGGAGATAGGCGCTGGTGACGACGCCGGGACGAATGCGCACGCCCTCTACGTTGTTCCAACTGAGGAGTGAGCCCACAGGGCCGTACCAGAAGTTCGGTTTTAGCGGGTCGGAGGGGAAGTAATGGGTGTAGGCCATGCCTGCAGCTCCCTCGAACAAACGATAGCCTGGGCGCTTCCGGAGTTCATCTATCAGCCCTTTGGTAAGGCGATAGGGGCGGCTGGGGGGGAGGTCGGCATAGGAGTTGGATGTAGTGCGATTAGTGTTGAGTGAATAGTCGTTGGAAGACGGCTCGATATCCGCTTGTTGGCCTTTATACTCCCTATAGCTGACGTCGCGGCGCAGGGCGGCTCCTCCGAGGCGTTCCAAACCCAGCACGTTGGCAACGAAGCGGCACATCATCGTTTCGTGGGCAAGATCGATGCGTCCCTCGGCACTACGGTTGAAGCTCTGTATCAGGGTGACGCCTTTGACAAAGTTCAGTTTCATTCGCGAAGGGGTGGACATGCTGATATGACGGATAAAGTGCTCATTAGGATCCACGAAGATGTGTCCGACGAAGGAGAACGAACGTCCGTCCCTTGGGGCAAAGACGATGTCGAGGCAAGGCTGTCCGCTGATAGATACGGTATCATTCAAGGCAAAGCGGTAGAAGAGCGTGCCGAAATGAGAGATGGGGGAGGGGAAACGTTCTCCGATAATGCAGATGTCGCCCGAGAAGATATCCGTGTTGCCGATATAGTGGTTCAGGGGGCCTTCAATCTCCTCCTCCGAGAGAAAGTCATCGATGCCCGTGCGGCGTGTGAAGGCTGTCATGCCATCTGCGCCTCGGGCAGCATGTTGCACACTCAGAGCCGTTTCCAGTAGCGTCAGAGCCGTTTCGCCGCTTCGGTTGTCCAGTTCGTAAATGGCTGTGGGGCGTATGGAGTTTCCGAGGCTGTCAAACAGTTCGGTATATGTCTTTTCGTGACACGAGACATAGACGACTCCGTCGTCGTCCGTCATCAGGGCGTCGTAGCTCAGGTATTTGTTGAAGATGTCGGGGTGATGCCTGATTTCGTATTTCAGAATGCCCTTGCTGGGTTCAGCAAGAGCCACGCTGGTTACGTCGCGCCGTTCGCGCGAGAGGGTGCCGTTGGTAGCGGGGCGATAGTCGTCGATGTGGCTGACTATCTCGTTGATGATGGCAAAGGCGGGATTGTCCTTGAGGCTACGCCGCGTCTTGAGTATACGCCCATTGATAACCACCTCGCCCAGCTCACCTGCACTTATCAGCAGGTCGTCATCAGTTATGAGGCTGTCGGCTGCTTCCTGTGCAGGAAGCAACGGCGCGACTGCCAGCAAGGCAATCACAGCTAGAATCATTCGTATGCGGGAAGAATAATTCACTCTGACTTTTTCTACTATCTTTTCTGGGCGCGAAATGCTACCTTATTTAATAAAGCGCCGCGAAGGTAATCAAAAAAGCGTCACGTCAGTCATAAAAATTCAAAAAAAGGGTTGTTTAATGGAAATATGTCTTATTTTTGCAGCGAAAAAGGATAATACTTATGAAAATTGTTATGAAAAAATCAAAAAGAACAACTTCGTTCGGAGTCTTTACGCTCCTGCTGTTGCTCCTTTTTGCTACCTCGTGTGGAGGGGCGCAGAAGAACAAGGTTGTATGTCCCCTCGACGGGTACACGCTAGTTTGGCAGGACGAGTTTGAGAAGGACGGCATCCTGGGGGGTGACTGGACGTACCAGACGGCTCGCGCTGGATGGGTGAACCACGAACTGCAGACCTACGTCCGCGAGACGTCGCCAGAAGGCGTCCGTGTGGCTGAGTGTTCAGAGGGAACGCTCAAAATCAACTGCTTCAAAGAAGGCGACAAAGTCTATTCAGGGCGCGTGTATGCCTGCAGGAATCAGGGCTGGAAGTATGGCTACGTGGAGGCTCGCATCAAACTGCCCAAGGGAAAAGGCACATGGCCTGCCTTCTGGATGATGCCTGTGAAATTCGGACGTTGGCCCGACGACGGCGAGATTGACATCATGGAGGAAGTGGGCTATCACCCCGATTTCACCTCCTCGTCCATCCATTGCAAGAAGTACTACCACGTCATCGGCACGCAGAAGACGAAAGAGCGCTACTGCGAGGGTGCCGAGGGGGATTTCCATGTCTATGCCCTCGAGTGGACAGCCGACTACATCCGCACGTATGTTGATGGAGAGGAGCTGTTCTACTTCGAGAATGACGGCAATGGCGACAAGCAGACTTGGCCATTCAATACGCCGTTCTACGTCATCCTCAATCTTGCCTGGGGCGGCGACTGGGGCGGCTCGCAGGGCGTCGACGAGAGTGTCCTTCCTATTACTATGGAAGTGGATTACGTCCGCGTCTTTCAGAAACTCTGAAGCCAACTGATGAGGTAGGAGTCAGGTAAGTGTCAGGTAAGTGTTTGGTAAGTGTTCAACAAACACTTACCTTGTCTAATGAGTTATTTGACAACCCGTTGGGCGGAAAAGGGTAAGTGTTGGCATTTTTTGCGAAAAAACATATTCTTTTTTCTTCCCCACAAAAAAGATGTTTTTCTGTATCTATAGAGTTAAACTCTAAACCCGTAGCGTTTGACGTTAAATTTTTAGCGCATTCTATGTTTAAATCCAAGAAA
>DBYJ01000006.1:0-212 GCA_002309805.1 Bacteroidales bacterium UBA1189
TCGAACTGGAGGCTGGGTTCCCAGCCAAGTTCACGCTGCAGTTTTGAACTGTCGATGGCGTAGCGGAGATCGTGGCCAGCACGGTCGGTGACGTAGGTGATGAGATCCATGTCGGCGCCTTCGGGACGGCCTAGCAGGCGGTCGACGGTGTTGATGAGGACGCGTATGATATCGATGTTCTTCCACTCGTTGAAGCCGCCGATGTTGTACGT
>DBYJ01000006.1:352-15734 GCA_002309805.1 Bacteroidales bacterium UBA1189
GGTAGGGGCCGTAGTTGTTGGAGCAATTCGTCACGATGGTGGGCAGGCCGTAGGTGTCGTGGTAGGCACGTACGAAGTGATCTGACGAGGCCTTGGCAGCGCTATAAGGGCTGTGAGGCTGGTACTTGAGGTCTTCGGTGAAGAAGAGTTCGCCGTAGGCCAGATGGTGCTGCCCGCTGGAGGCCTTCGTGGTGAAGGGGGGCTGGATGCCTTCGGGGTGCGTCATTTCCAGGGCACCATACACTTCGTCGGTACTGATGTGGTAGAAGCGTTTGCCTTCGTAGCCCTCCGGCAGGCTCTCCCAATAGAGCTTGGCAGCTTGGAGGAGCGAGAGGGTGCCCATGACGTTGGTCTTAGCGAAGGTGAAGGGGTCCTTGATGCTGCGGTCCACGTGGCTCTCAGCGGCAAGGTGGATAATGCCGTCGACATGCTCGCGCTGCATGAGGGCGTAGATGGTGTCAAAATCGCAAATGTCGGCACGGACGAAGGTGTAGTTGGGCTTATCCTCGACGTCCTTCAAGTTGGCGAGGTTGCCGGCGTATGTCAGTTTGTCGACATTGATGATGTGATACTCGGGGTATTTGTTCACGAAAAGACGGACGACGTGGCTGCCGATGAAGCCCGCTCCGCCAGTGATGATGATAGTATTCTTCATTTACGATTTGACAATTTACGAATTACTATTTCAAAACTGCCGTCAAAGATAATAGCTTTTTCTGAATAATCATTCAAAATGATTCAAAAAAAGTGCTGGCGGTACAAAAAACTCACTCTTCCACTCTTATTTTAAAAGGAAATGCGTATCTTTACGCCCAAAATCCATAAACGAATATCATTGCACATGAAAAAGACATTGCTTTCCCTTTTCGCCGCCATGCTGTGTGTGGCAGCCGCATCGGCACAGCCCGGCATGGACTGGGGCTCTCTGCCCGTCCACGACTATCAGGTAAATCTCAAGAAGGTGGGTGCTCCCATCCAGTCCACCATGTATGGAATTTTCTTTGAGGACATCAACTATGGCGCAGACGGCGGACTCTATGCCGAGTTGGTGAAGAACCGCTCTTTCGACTTCCCCTACGCCTTCACGGGCTGGCAGGTGGCTGGCAATGTGGAACTTCGCAAGGGCGACGGCCCCTTCGACCGCAACCCCAACTATGTCCGCCTGGGCTACAGCGGCCATCACGATAAGTTTACCGCCCTCATCAACGAAGGATTCTTCGGCATCGGTGTGGAGCAGGGTAAGACTTACAACTTTTCCGTCTGGGCTCGTGTGCCAGACGGTTTCAAGACTGCCAAGGTGCGCGTTCAGCTCGCCATCCCCAACACGATGGGTGAACGTCAGCAGTTTGCCGAAAAGGAGATTACCTTCGAGGGCAGCGAGTGGAAGAAGTACGAGGTGGCCATTGAGTCGCCTCTCACCCATCCGAAGGTCCAATTGCGCATTTTCCTCGTGGGGAGGAATAGCGTCGATTTGGAGCATGTCAGCCTCTTCCCTGCCGATGCGTGGAACGGCATTCTTCGTAACGACCTTGTGCAGGCGTTGGCTGACCTCCATCCGGGTGTGTTTCGCTTCCCTGGCGGCTGTATCGTGGAGGGTACTGACCTCGCCACGCGCTACAACTGGAAGAATACCGTCGGTCCTGCCGAAAACCGCCCGTTGAACGAAAACCGCTGGCATTATACCTTCGACTACCGCTTCTTCCCCGACTACTTCCAGACCTATGGCCTCGGTTTCTATGAGTTCTTCTGCCTCTCGGAGGCTATCGGCGCCGCCCCGCTGCCTGTCATCAGTTGTGGCTTGGCCTGTCAGTTCCAGAACCGGCCCGAGGAAAACGCTCACTGCCCTGTGGATGAACTGCAGCCTTTTGTGCAGGATGCCCTCGACCTCATTGAGTTTGCCAACGGCAGCGTGGATACGAAGTGGGGCAAGGTGCGTGCCGACATGGGACACCCCGAGCCCTTTGGGCTGAAGTTCCTGGCTGTGGGCAACGAGCAGTGGGGACAGGAGTACATCGACCATGTGGAGCCCTTCATCGCCGCCCTGCGGAAGGCTCACCCCGAAATCAACATCATCGGCACCGCAGGCCCCTACAACAGCGGCGAGCAGTTCGACTTCCTTTGGCCGGAGATGCGCCGCCTGAAGGCAGACCTTGTCGATGAACACTACTATGCCCCCGAGAGTTGGTTCATCAGCCATGCCAACCGCTATGACACCTACGACCGCAAGGGGCCGAAGGTGTTTGCCGGAGAATATGCCTGCCACGGACGCGGCAAGAAGTACAACCACTTCAACGCCTCGCTCATGGAGGCTGCCTTTATGACGGGCTTGGAGCGTAATGCCGACGTCGTCTATATGGCCACCTATGCACCTCTCTTTGCCCATGTGGAGGGCTGGCAGTGGCGTCCCGACCTCATCTGGTACGACAACCTGCGCAGCGTCCGCACGTGCAGCTACTATGTGCAGCAGCTCTACAGCACCTACAAGGGCACTAATGTCCTCACCCTTACAGAGAATGGAAAGGCTGTCGCAGGCAATGAGGGGCAGGATGGTCTTTTCGCCTCGGCGGTATTGGATAAGGAGAAAAACCAGGTTATTGTGAAGGTGGTGAACACGGCCAATGAGTCGCGCCGCTTCGACCTTACGTTCAATGGACTGAAGAAAAAACAGACGCTGGTAGATGGCGAGCATATCATCTTCCACAGCGACAATCCCGACTTGGAGAACACCGTGCAGAACCCCGCTGCCGTGTTGCCCCGCACGTTCCAACAGCGCGTTGAGGGCAACGTCATGCACGGCCGTATCGCTCCCAACACCTTCTGCGTCTATGCGTTCACGATACAGTAGTCTTGTTGTGCTGTGGCTGCTGCTGGCAGCGCCGGTAGCAGCCACAGCACAGTTCGTGCCCGACTCGCTCTGCACCGTCGATACGCTGCACTGGGAGCCCAACCCCGACATGCAAGCGCGTCATGCTACCGTGTTGAACGACCGCAATGCCATTCAGTTGGAGGCTGCGAAGCGATTTGGCTTGCGCACTCCGCTGGAGACACGCGAAGGGGCAGAGGCGGTTACGGCAGGACTGACGTTTATCGAGAGTTGCGATGCCTATACGGTCGATTCGCTCGAATACTCTATTCCCTATCTTACCTCTGCTGCTGAGGCATTGGTAAGGGACATCGGCGAGGCATTCCGCGACAGCGTCAGGGCGGCCGGGGAAGGGGAGTACCGCATCATTGTCACTTCTGTGCTGCGCACCGTCGAGGATGTAGCCCGTCTGCGAGCCTCGGGCAACCGCAATGCTGTTCCCAACTCCACCCATTGCTTTGCCACCACTTTCGACCTCTCCTATGAACGCTTCTATCGTTTGGCCACTGCCGATGAATGGTTGGACGCCACCTTCGACCCTCATGAGGTGACCGGCATCCTCTATGCCGACCCTGAAAAGCTGACGAATATCCTCGTCTCCATCGTCACCCGCTACCGTGCCCAACGCCGCTGTTATGCCATCTTCGAACGTGGCGAAAACTGCATCCATATCACTGTAAGACGTTGAGGGCGTTATGAAAGCAATAGTTATTGGCGCTACGTCGGGTATAGGGCGCGAGGTGGCTGGGCGTCTGGTGAAGGAGGGTTGGCAGGTGGGCATATCGGGGCGGAGGACGGAGGCCCTCGAGTCGTTCCTTCAAGAGTTGGGCGCAGACAGAGTCTGCGTAGCCACGATGGATGTAACGAAGCCGGAGGCGACGTCTGCATTGGATGCGCTGATTGAAAGAATGGGAAGCCCCGACCTATTCCTATACGTTTCAGGAGTGGGCTATCAAAACCTCGAGCTGGATGAGGAAAAAGAAATCCGAACCGTCAAGACCAACTGCGAGGGCATGGTGCGGCTGGTGGCTCATTTCATCCACTATGTGCAGTCAAAGCCTGACGACTATTCTGCATCGCACAAGGCACATGTTGCCGTTGTCACGTCGGTAGCAGGCACGGCAGGATTGGGTTCGGCGCCTGCATACTCTGCCACGAAGCGGATGCAGAGCACCTACCTTTCGGCGTTGGCTCAGTTAGCTCGTATGGAGCACATTCCCATCCGTGTGACGGACATCCGCCCAGGCTTTGTGGCTACGGACATCCTCAATCCCGACAAGCATTACCCCATGCTGATTTCTCGTGCTAAGGCTGCCGACTATATCCTCCGCGGCCTTCGCCAAAAACGGCGTATAGTGACCTTTGATTGGCGATTCCGTCTGCTTGTCTTCTTTTGGCGGCTCATCCCACGCTGTCTTTGGGAGCGCCTGACTTGGGTGAAAAACTGAGTGTGGGGCGGCTTAAGCAGTTTTTTCGGGAAAAACGTGCAGTTTTTTTGGAAAAAGGTTGCAGGATTGGAAAAAGCGGTGTATCTTTGCCGCGAAATTTGAATGATAGGGGCGTAGCCCAGCTGGTTAAGAGCGCTGCAGTCACATTGCAGAGGTCATCGGTTCGAGCCCGATCGTCCCTACTGAAAAAACCGTACCCAATAGGGTGCGGTTTTTTCAGTCAACGGGTCAACAAGTCAACGAGTCAACAGGTCAACGGGTCGACAAGTCGATAGCTCAACAGGTCACATGAATCAACATGAAAAAAGAAATGAGGCGAAGGTTGCTTCGTCTCATTCTCGTGTGACTCCTATAGGATTCAAACCTATAACCTTCTGATCCGTAGTCAGATGCTCTATTCAGTTGAGCTAAGGAGCCGTGCTTCCTACTGGAAAAGCGGTGCAAAGGTACGGCACAATTTTGGATTGTGCAAGCATTTGGGGAAGTTTTTTTGAGAAAATGAAGAAGAAAGTGGTTTATCTCTCGATAAAACGGGTGTTGAAGAGCTGCCAGCCGACGGTGATGCCGATGCCCCAGGGGTTCAGGGGAGAGCTGTTGTGGGAGAGGTAGGCGCTGGCGACAATAGTGGAGAAACGTCCGACGACAGAGAGTTCCTCCATGTGGCCTAAACGGCTGAAATAAGAGCCATAGTAGGGGCGGTAGTTGCTGTCCTGCAGGATGGGGCGGAGGGGGAGGAAGGCATAGCCTTCGAGGCGGACGCTGACGATGCTTGAGAGGTTGTAGATGGGGATGAGGCCGGCGGCAACGTACTTGTTGGAGCGGAAGTAGCTGTTATAGGTGAACGTGGAGGAGGCGGTGGGGGTGAAGGCGTTGGCCTGCATCATGGTGGCGGTGAAGTCCTGCGTCAGGTTGCGCGATGAATAGAAGGCTTCGGCATAGGTGCCGAGGGTGATTTTCTTCGAGAGGGGCAGGTAGCGTTGGTCCTTGAACATGACCTGCAGCCAGCTGATGGGAGAGGTCTCGACGATGGGCATCAGCGAGGAGTGGCCGTGGACAGGGTCGGCAGGGGTGTAGATGCTGGTGCCGGAGAATACTTGGGCGAGGACGTACTGGGCACGTCCGCGGGTGGCGTACTGGGGGCTGTTGAGTGAGTTCTGGCCAAAGAACACCGAGCCGCCGAGGAGGGTGTAGTCGTTCTCGCTGTAGAGGGGGTTGAGGATGTCGAGGGTGCCGCCGGGGACGTAGGTGTCGGTGATGCGTCCGACGCCGATGCCGAACTCAGCCTTTTGCTGCGAGAGGAAGGGCAGGGCAGTCTTGAGCTTGATGAACGACTCGCGTTCCTTATTCAATGAAGGCTCGGACGAGCCGGAGAAGAGGTAGTCCTGCTTGTAATAGTCGATGGTGGAGTAGGCGCCGAGTATGCGTACGGAGACGGGGATGGCCGAGGCGAAGAAGTTGAGGCGTGCCATGAGCTGGACGTTGTTGTAGGTACGTCCCAGCTGGCCGTCGAGGAGGACTTCGATGGAGCGCCGCCCGAGGTGGTTGAAGTAGAAGCCGTAATAGACCTGGCTGATGTTGCCTGTGGAGAGAGCGCCGCCCAGCATGAGTGAGACGTTGTTCTCGAGCGAGACGTCAAGCTGCAGGTCGAAGGAGCGGTCGAAGGGGTTGTAGATGGCGGTGGGGAGGATTTCGGAGATGCTGTTGTCGGAGAGGAGGCGGAAGTAGGCCTGTCGCAGTTCGTCGAGGGAGAAGTACTCCTCGTCCTCGTCACGTATCTCGCGCTTGATGTACTGGCGCTGTTCGTCGGTAGCTCCGCGGACGTAGATGTTGCGGAAGCGGATGTCGGGGAAGGTGGCCTTGAAGGCTTCGCGCCGGGCGCGGACGGAGTCGAGGGGCACGGTCCGGGGCACCTTGCTGCGGATGCTGTCAATCAGGCGGAGGGTGGTCTCGTAGCCCAGGTCGTGCAGTTGTTTCACCTTGTGGAAGTCGAGCAGGCCGACCTCGCCCTTGAGGTCGAACTTCATGAGGATGCCGTTCGAGTCGGGCAGCGCGTAGTTGGTGCGAGCCATGATCATGGTCTCCAGCTGCCCGATGACGTCGTCAGGCTCGGGGCGCTCCTGTCCGTAAGCCGTGACGCTGCCGATGATGAAGTCGGGGTGGAAATCCTCCTTCATGATGTCGACGGGGAAGTTGTTGAAGATGCCGCCGTCGTAGGCCAGCTCGCCGTCCACCTCGATGGGCTTGAAGACGAAGGGGAAGGTCATCGAGGCGCGGACAGCCCTGCCCAGGTCGCCGTGGTCGAAGATGAGCGGGCGCTTCTCATAGACGTTCGAGGCCACGCAGCGGAACGGCACGAACAGTTTGTCGAAGTCGCCGTCGCAGGCTGCCGTGGGCTGGGCAAAGGTCTCCATGAACATCAGGTTCATGTAGACGGGGTTGATGAGGTTGGTGGGCAGCGAGGGCGAGAAGGCGATGCTGTCGGCTCCGAGGTCGGCCTTGACGGTCAGGAATTCGGGCGAGGGGTCGTTCCGCTTGATGTAGTAGAGGTTGTTCTCGTCGATGGTGCCCGTGTAGGCCTTGTTGAAGTCGGGCGAGGCGATGTAGTCCATCATCTCGCGGGGCGAGTAGCCCATGGCGTAGAGCGAGGCCACGATAGCGCCCATCGAGGTGCCCGTCACGTAGTCGATGGGGATGCCGTTATCCTCCAACGCATGGATGATGCCGATGTGGGTGAGGCCCCTGGCGCCTCCACCGCTCAATACCAACCCCACCTTCTGCGCCGGCAAGGCAACGGAAAGCAGCATCGTCAACAGGTATACGACAATCCTTTTCATCATCCCTTCGGATTTCGGCTGCGAAGGTAGCAAAAACTCCACACAATGCCAAACGAAAACCGTTTTCTTTTTCCCGAAAAAACTTTTTCAGAAAGATTTCATCCTTTCAAGTGGGAACTACGTGTATTTTGTCTATATTTGCACCCGAATGGATATCCCACTCTTTGAAAAAACCTTGCCACATGAAACCCTCCATCATCTTCCACCAGTATATTTGGATTATCAACACGCTCCGGACTTTTGGCCGTCTGACTTTTGACGAACTTGCCCAAAAGTGGAAGGCTGACAAAGTAGCCAATGGCAATCCGTTGCAGCGCTCGTCGTTTAACCGTCATCGTGATGCCATTCTCGATATGTTCGGCATTATCATCGACTGCGAGGCTAAAACCTATAAATACTATATCAGCAATCCCGAAGTCCTGAACGACGATGCCATAGAACGTTGGCTGCTCAGCACACTTACCGTTCAGGGCGTGCTGTCTGACAGCGTTTCCATCAAGGAGCGGATTGTCTTGGAGGAGGTGCCTGCAGGCGAGGAATACCTGCAAACCATCATCCGTGCCATCAAGTCCGGCAAGCGTCTTCGTCTTGGCTACCAACGTTTCGGTACGGAAAGCCACGAGACGACGGTTTCGCCCTATGCCTTGAAGCTGTTCCACCGGCGTTGGTATCTGCTGGCTTACACAGGGCGCCACATGGCAACCTATTCGCTGGATCGTATGACCAAGGTAGAGATGACGGACGAAAGTTTCACCTTTCCTGCCGACTTCTCGGCTCAGGAATACTTTTCGGAGTATTACGGCGTGTTGGCCGACGAGACCCCGATGGCCCACGTTGTCATCAGAGCCCATGCCTGGACTCCCGACTATATCCGCACCCTTCCTTTGCATTCTTCCCAGCGCGAGATAGGGGCTACGGACATGTACGCCGATTTCTCCTACGACCTTCGTCCCACAGCCGATTTTCTGGGCACGCTGCTCTCGCATGGCGACGGTATTGAGGTGCTCGAACCCCTTGAGCTGCGCGAGAAAATGAAGAAAATGATAGCCGAAAATCTTAAAAGATATTAAAATCGCGCAGGGTGTCCCGACTTTTGGGTCACCACCCCTCTTGCTTTGCATCCGTAATCATAAAACAGTAGTATTATGGAAGCAAAGAAACTCTATTTCATGGATTGCCACCTTGCTGGCAGAATGTATTACGATGCCGACGAAGTATGGGATCAGCTGAAAGTCGGAACAATGCTAAAACTGGTGCGCGACAAGGAAAATCATTTTGACCCCCACGCCGTAATGGTAGTGTATGAGGACAATGCCGGCGAAGAATTCAAGTTGGGATACATCCCTCGTGGCGAAAACGAAACCCTTGCCAGCCTGCTCGAAATGGGTTGGACGGACATCTTCGAATGTCGCATCAACAAACTGAATCCTGACGCCCACCCCGAGCACCAGGTGTATATGACAATAAAAATAAAAAGGAATAAGTAGCGATGGAAGAGCTGAATTACGACAAACTGCGTGAGATGATTGCGCGTTGCCAGTGGACATTTGCTAAGACGATGCCCTGGGCACCTCACGAGTATATTGTCAGGGGCAAGTGCCCGCTGACAGACGAAGAGTTTGTGTACTTCGTGGAAATGCAGCGGCAATACGGCAACCCTGAGCAATGGCATCGCTACAATCATCCCTACCTCTACATCGACGACTATAAGTATTGGACGATGGGAGCACCAATGGAAGAGACGAAAGTCATCAATCGAGCAAAAGTGAAATGATAAAGAAGAGGAGCTATGGCAACGTTTTACACAATAAAATGTCCGAAATGCGGGAAGATTTTCCATGTCGCCAAATGGGTGTTTGCAAATTGGGATTTTTCGAAACCCGTACCTGTTGAACTGCGGGACGAAACGCCGTTCAATTGCCCAGAGTGCAATCATACGATGTGCGTGTTGGATGATGATTTCCACGACAATGTGCTGGAAGTAATACATGGCGACTAAGGAGTATAATTCAATCTGTATTTGCGTGAATAAAAAAGAATCATTACCTTTACATTTAATATCACATTTAAAAAACTACAATTATGCAAACGAAAAAGACAAAACGAATTTTCAACCTGATTATCGTCGATGAAAGCGGATCGATGTCCGTTATACGCAAGCAAGCTTTCGCTGGGATGAACGAGACGCTACAAACCATTAGGAAAATGCAGGAGAAGTATCCCAATCAAACGCAGCTGGTTACTCTGGTCACCTTTGATAGCGACCATTTCACTTGGCATTATGACAACACACCAGCTTCCGACACAAATGATTTGAAATGGAAAGACTATAATCCAGGTGGATGCACGCCTCTATACGATGCTATTGGAAAATCCGTCTCAAAAGTAAATGCGCAGATTGACGAAGATGACAACGTGCTTGTAACTATCATCACGGATGGCGAAGAGAACAGTTCCATAGAGTGGACACTCAAAATGGTTCGCACCCTGATTGAGAAACTAAAGAAACAACATTGGACTTTTACACTCATCGGAACAGACAATCTGGATGTAGAGACTATGGCTCGCGGTTTTGCGATAGACGAGCATTTAAAGTTCCAGCAAGACGAAGAAGGAACAAAAGCTATGTTCGCTCGCGAACGTCGTAGCCGCGAACGATACAACTGCAGTATTGAGGAAGACATACCACTTCCATCAGGCTCGTTCTTCGAAGAAGAATAAACAGTATTATCTCAAAGGGACTTTCTTGGCTCAGCTTATCCAAGTCCCTTTGTTTTTCAAAAAAGTCATAGCCTATTTTTTTATTTATCAAATAATCCTTAACTTTGTTCCGCAATAAGGAAAAGGAAAGTTATTCTACATTTTTCTTTAATAAGTAAAGAGTGTAATCATTAAAAGGAAGATACCATGAGTGTATGTGTTTATTTTAAGACAGAGAAGCAATTAGAGCCTAAAGAAATATTCAAGGCTGTTGCTGATAAAGGAGAGCAGATAATGGTTGTATCATCTGAGTTTCCAAGTTTGAAATTCGGCAGGATGTATGCAGCTTTGAGGGGCTTGGAAGTAAATCAAGAGGAAGAAGGATTTGAAATCAGAATATGTGCAAACGCTTCCAGAGAGGATTATCGGCTGTATCCTGTGGTTATAGATGTAATGAACGAGTTAACATCGATAAAAGCTAAAAATGAAGACGATGAGGACATTAATAACCCATATGAAATATTCAATGATGAATGGATCGACGACCAGATGAAGGCAGATAGAAATGTCACTTGCGCTTTAATAAGATCTTCTGGCGCGTCAATTACATATAACGGAATGTTCTCGGACTTTTGTCTTGGTTTTCACATCATGAACGGGTTCGAAGTGGATATCAAGAACCCAGATGAATCTAAGTATAACGGACTGCTGGAGTATCTGGTTAGTGTTCAATGGATGTTGAAAGATAAAAAGGATACAAGCTCTAGAATTTTGATTCAGAATCCTAATGATAAAGAAGAGACGAGGAGCGTGTCTTTAATCTCCATTAAGAATAACCAACTTGACAAATTTGACTATATCTCACATGCTTCTTTGTTTTGTATAATGAATCAAGATACCGGAGAAGTGGCTATAATGCCTTTTGAGCATCTTCCCAAAATAGTGAGAAGCAAGAGCCTTAAAATCATCGATGAATTTTCTTTTTTCAAAGATGGCAGGTTGATGGTCAATAGCGTTAAGGAAATGATGACATTGGCCAAGCGATATCAGCCACGCGACTTGTTCTATAGGCCTACTTTCCCAGGTAGTGGCTATGACAAAAAACAGCATACCTTTATCCTGAAATGGAACCCAGCCATTTCCAGCGTAAAGATGGAAGACCATCTGGAAGGATTACGCAACATTTGGGTAGATGATTTTAACTGGAGTGTAAATGAATGGGAGAAAGCCGAAATGGGCGATCGCTTCTATCTTGTTAGGGTAGGTGAAGGTAACACAGGAATCGTTATGTCTGGTGTGTTTAGCTCACAACCTTATGTTTTAGATGATTGGAGTGGTAGGGGTCGAACGGTTTATTATATGGAGATGAAGCCTAATGTTATCATTGATCCTGATAGAGCTCCAATGATTACAACGAAGGAATTAGACGAAGCCATTCCTGATTTTACATGGAATGGTGGTCATTCTGGCCACATGCTTACCGATGACCAAGCAATGAAACTGGAGAAACTCTTCGCGAAATATTTCAAGAAGATTGAGGATAAAGATGATGGCGAAACAATCAACGTGCTTCATCGTTTTTAATTCTTATGTTAGGAGCGATAATTGGTGATATCGTAGGGAGCCGATGGGAGTTCAATCCTACCAACGACTACAACTTTGAGTTGTTCTCAGACGAGAACGACTTTACCGATGACACCATCTGTACGGTTGCTGTGGCTGATGCGTTGTTGAAAGGGCGTGACTTTGGCGAGAGCATCCACGATTGGTGCCGACGCTATCCTCATCCGATGGGTGGCTATGGATGCTCGTTTGCCGGATGGGTTCAAAGCGATAATCCCCAACCCTATGGCAGCTATGGCAACGGGGCAGCCATGAGGGTGAGCCCTGTGGCACATTGGTACGAGGATATTAGTCAAGTCCTAGATGCTGCAGCTGCAACAGCCCTTCCATCCCACAACCACGAAGAGGCTATCAAGGGCGCGCAGACGGTGGCATTAGCCATCTTCAAGGCTCTTGAGTACAAGAGATACCAAGAAGCTGCTTTGCACATTGACGAAATCCTCGCCGAGTGCGTACAGTTCTCCGGCTACGATATAAACATGCCAAAAGCCTCCGTCCTGAACAAGTTCGACGAAACCTGTCAGGGAACCGTGCCTGTCGCTTTGAAGATTATCAGCATGGCTACTTGTTTTGAGGATGCCGTGCGTCTGGCTGTCAGCCTTGGTGCGGATGCCGACACGTTAGGAGCCATCACAGGCAGCATCGCCGAGGCAATCTGGGGCATACCGTCAAAGTTGCGAAGGCCGTTTGAAAAGTTCCTGCCTGACGACATGCTGTCTGTCCTACATGAGTTCCATCATGCACGTCCTCGTTCTTTCAAACCCCTCATCGACACCTGTTTCTCGGGCGATGATTTTAGCGATGTAAGTTGGGAAATTCTTTATGACGTGGATGGCAAGGAGGGCTACGACAAGATAAAGAGCCGGACGATGAGTGAGCATGAACAGAAGCGCATGCTGATGGCAGCACGCGCCAAAGCAAGGGAGGTTTGGTAAAGATTCTTTTGTTATTTTTGAGGAATCGTAAAAATGAGTTATCTTTGCATCGCAGAACCAATAACAAATATAAGACTATATTTATGATACAACACGTTGATAAATACCCCATTTATAGCATCTTTGACAGAGATGCGAAGTTTTATTATTTCATTCCTAAGTACCAAAGAGCTTATACTTGGGGCTATTCCGAATGGGCGAATCTGTTCGATGACCTATATGAAAATAGTGAGGGTTATTTTATTGGCTCCATTATTTGTATCAATCAGGGAGACTCTATTCAGCCGTTTTTGGAAGTGATTGATGGTCAACAACGCCTTACAACCATCAGTCTGTTGCTCGCAGCGGTTCATACACAATTAAGTAGATACCCGCTGGACAATGATGAGGATTATGAAGATACGACGTCGTCCTTGAAACGTTCCCTGCGATGCAAAACTTCACCAAATCAAATGCGTTTAGTACCACAGATTCAAGAAAGTAATCTTGAAGACTATAATCAACTTATGGGCGAGGTGGGGCTGCGTAATAATTCTACTCAACGCAAACCTTACTTTCCGATTCGTAAGATATATAGGTGTTACAATTACTTCCTCGAAAGACTAACTGGACTTATTGATGAGGTTGAAGGAAAAGAAGCAAAGACGAATATATTACTAGGTATCTACGAAAAGGTAAAATCTGCGATGGTCGTCAAGATTGAAGTCTCTTCGCATGCAGATGCTTATGTACTATTCGAATCCTTAAATAACAGGGGTACTCCACTTACTGCTATTGACCTAATGAAAAATCTGATTATGGCCAAAGCAGAAGGAGCTGGTCTCAGCACAAATGATTGTTTCGAGCAATGGAGAAGGCTGTTGGATAACCTATCAGACAACTATCAGACCCAAGAGCGTTTCTTCCGTCAGAATTACAATGCCTTCAGGAATATTCTGAACATACCCTTTATTAAGGATGATGATAAACGAACCAAATACCCCCTTGGCGTCGTTGCAACCAAGTCAAATATGCTCTCCATCTATGAGAGGATTATTAAAAGGGATTTGAAGTCATTCTTGGATGAGATTACCCTATGTGGTAGCATCTACTCGAAGATTGTATTCCCACAGAAATCAGATATGGACAACCCATATTCTGCCAATCTGCTTGATCTGCAGCATATTCAGGGCGCTCCATCTTATATGCTTCTCATATATTTGCTGAGGTATAAGACCGAACTGAATCTAAACGACAAGACTATCAACAACATCGTAGCTTTCCTAAGTAAGTTTTTCGTTCATAGAAATGTTACAGACTTTCCGAATACCCGTGACTTGGCCAAACTATTCATGGATATCATTTCTAATATTGAGGACAACGACTTGAAAGGTGAACAGATTTTCGAGATAACTACTGAGATTCTGAAGCAGAATTGTCGTGATGATAGCGTGTTTGAGGAGAAACTGCGTGGTAATTTATATAAAGAGAATGTGGATGCTACCAGATATCTGCTCTGCTCATTGGCTGAAAAGACTATGACTAACGAGAGCAACAATACGCTATGGGATAGATATGGCAGTGGTAATTATATTTGGACGATTGAACATATTTTCCCTGAAGGAGAGAATATTCCACAGGATTGGGTGGATATGATAGCCGATGGTGATAAGGAAAAGGCTAAGGAATATCTTTACGAGTACACCCACAAACTAGGTAATCTGACGATGACAGGCTATAATTCTTCCCTTAGTAATTATTCTTTTGAAAAGAAAAGAGACAGAGTTGACAAGCAGGGTAATTACATTGGCTACAAGAATAACCTATCTATCAATGTTGATATTGCAAATAAAGACAGATGGACCATACAGGATATTATAGACCGTACAGACAAACTAGTAAAACAATTGTTGGTGATTTTTCAATTGTAAATAAGAGAATCTGGAGACAGGTCGAATGATCCGCTGAATCAAACAGACCATCTCTTTTGATATTAAAGACATTAATGTTCGAGTGAAAAACTATAGGCAGCAGACACTGATATATGCGTGGAACAATTCAGCCTTGCGAAAGCGATGAAGGAGCAGGTTCGACCCCTGCCGCTGCCTAATTTTTCATTTTTTCAGCAATGATAGATGCTGGTATATGTGGAACAAACCGACGTTCTGCGGGCTGAAGGGTTCGAGTCCCTCGTTATTGCTGATTCATTCAAAGCACGGGTGCCTGTGAGCGCACTTGCGGTTCGAGACGGCCAACGAACTCTGTATTGTGGATGACCTCTTTGGGAAGAAGGGCGTGTCGGAGAGAGTGACGCACGTGTGTTCCAGTTCCAGTTGTTCCAGTTAAAAAATGAAGGTCAACACATCCTCAATACATCCCTTTTATCATATATAACTAATTAATATCTAATGATATATAATATAATATATAAAAGAAGGGAAATTGGGTATACCCCCAAAAAACAACTGGAACAACTGGAACTGGAACGCTTGACCACGGTTTTTTCATCTAAAAAGCAATCAGACAGCAACATACGAAATCGCGAAACTGATTGCTCCGGCTGTGTTGAAACGCAAATGGGACAGAAAGGTGTCCAAATCCGCTTTTTCAGGCCTCGAAAGAGGTGCGTGAGACGCTTGTTCCTATGGCTTTGCCTTCCCTTTCGGCCATCTGACGGGCGCGGAGTTCATTGGCTGGCGACATCCGATATGATGGACTTTGTGGCCAAAAGTGGCACCTTGTTGACGATTTGAAAACACCAAGGACAGGAAAATCGATACGCAGAACCAAAAACCAGCCCCTAATAGGCAGGATTTTTCTATGAAACAGCTGATGAACTCAGTATTGTGGGAGGCCTCGTAGGGGAGAAGAACTTGTAAAAGAGCGTGTTGCGTACCGGGCGTTTCAGTCGTTTCAGCGTTTCAGTTAGGTTTTTGGAGGTATATATTTCCCTAAATCCTCTTTACAATACTATATAATTAATTAATAATTAATATATTA
>DBYJ01000037.1 GCA_002309805.1 Bacteroidales bacterium UBA1189
GACCTGACCTATCCGGAGGCTCCGCTCTTCCTCTGCTACAACCCCGAACTGCAGAAGGCCATGATGACCAGCATCTTTGAATACAGCTACAGCGGCCGTTGGACGAAGCCGTTTGCCGCCCACGACCTTGGTCAGTATCCCAAGGCCAACAACCAGGTGTATGGTGGCGACATGCCGCTCGAGGAAGCAGGCAATATGATCACGCTGGCCGCCATGCTCTGCCTCATTGATGGCAACACGGGCTACGTCGACAAGTATTGGGACATCATCACCACTTGGGCCAACTATCTTTCCGACAACGGTCAGGATCCCACCAACCAGCTCTGCACCGACGACTTCGCCGGTCACTGGGCTCACAACACCAATCTCTCGGTGAAAGCCATCATGGGCGTGGCCGGCTATGCACTCATGGCTCAGCTGAAAGGCCTCGACGACGTCTACAACAAATATATGAACCGCGCACGCGAGATGGCCGTGAAGTGGGAACAGGATGCCCGCGAAGGCGACCACTATCGCCTGGCCTTCGACCGTCCTGACACCTGGAGCCAGAAATACAACATGGTGTGGGACAAGCTGTGGAAGCTCAACCTCTTCCCCAATGGCGCTATGGAGCGCGAGGTGAAGTACTACCTCACGAAGCAGAACCGCTACGGACTGCCTCTCGACATCCGCCGCGACTACACGAAGAGCGACTGGATTATGTGGACTGCCGCCATGGCCGAGAACGACCGCGCCTTCATCCAGTTCATGGAACCCCTCTACCGCTACGTCAACGCCACCACCTCGCGTGTGCCGCTCAGCGACTGGTACGATACAAAAACGGGCCGCTGGGTCAGTTTCCGTGCCCGCTCCGTCATCGGCGGCCACTGGATGAAAGTCCTTATGGACAAGTTTGCCGACCTCACCGCCATCGCCTCTCCTAATAGTTCCACTCCTTCCCTTGACGAATACTTCGACCTCAGTGGCCGCCACGTTGAAGCCCCTTCTGCAAAAGGAACCTACATCGTCAACGGCAAGAAAGTACTGGTACGATAGGTATTTTCCCATTAATACCCTCGCGGATAAAACTGAATACTGAAAGTTGGGATGCGGCATGCCGCGTTCCAACTTTTTTAGGCTGGAAAGGCTAAGGTGAAGAGCGTCAGGGGTGGATTGCTGTCGCACGTGAGCGTGCCCCCGTGAAGTTCCATGATACGGCGCGATAGGGCAAGACCTATGCCAGTACCCTCCTTTTTAGTGCTATAGAAGGGCTGGAAGATGAGTTCCATCTGCGCAGGCGGAATGAGGGGGCCGTTGTTGCTGACGACAATGCGTATGCCGTCGGCAGGGCTACCCGAGGCCAACAAGCTGACGTGTCCGTCGGCTTGTCCCTCGATGGCATGAAGGGCATTACGGATAATGTTGAGCAGCGCCAGACGAATCAGTTTCTCATCAGCATGGACGATGAGGTCAGCGCCTTGGGGGCTAATGTCAAAGTGGATGCGGTTTGCATCAGGCTCGCCGCTGAGCGCCACGCGCAGGCCGTCGAAGAGGACGCGCACGGAGAAGTCGGCCCACAGCGGCTCTGGCAGATGGGTCAGTTCCTGATAGTGGCTAAGGAAGCTGCGGATGCCGTCGGCCTGCTGGTGGATGATAGTGAGCGACTCCTTCATGTCCTCGTTAGAGATGGTGTTGCTCTGCATCCAGTCCGTCAGCGAAATAATAGGAGTAACAGAGTTGCGCAGCTCGTGCGTCATCACGCGCAGGATGCGGTCGTAGTACTGCCGTTGCGACTCCATGGCGAAACGGTCGGCGCAATAGGCGCGGAGCACACGGTTCATGTCGTCAAGCACAGTACCCAGCACAGGGTCGTCTGAGCCAGGGAAGCGCATGGTCGTGTCGCGGCTCTCCATCGCCCCGACGAAATACTCCGTCTGGCGCAACGGCAGACGTATCAGTTTCCACAGCCGCCGTATCATCCACAGCCACAGCACTACGAAGACAATAGCAAGTAGAGTGAAGGTGACGTGTGAAAACTGGAAACTGAAACGACTGAAATCCGTGGTGCAGGCCGCACAGATGCAGAGTGTCGCGCCGACAGCAGCGAGGGTCACAAGGACGAGCGTTACGACCACATGGCGGGTGAAGTATCGACTATTGGAGGCCATAGCGTTTCAGTTTACTATAAAGCGTTGTCCGACTGATGCCTAGCGCCTTTGCTGCCACTGACATGTTGCCGCCGCATTCGCTCATCACCTTGCGTATATGCTCACGCTCAAGGTCAGTAAGAGGTGAAGACCCACCCCCAAGCCCCTCCCGTGAGGGAGGGTTGCTCTCCCCCGATAACGGGGGAGTCGGAGGGGGTGCAAAGACCATTGACGGGGAGAGGGTCTTTTTCCCTCTCCTCTTCTCCAGCGCCTCTGTAATCTTCTGAATGAGGGCGGCATTGTCCCAGGGTTTCTGGATGAAGTCATCGCCGCCCTGCTTCAGGCTCTCGACGGCCAAGCTGATGTCGCCAAAGGCGGTGATAAGCACCACGGCAGGCGGGTCGTCAAGGTCGCTGCGATGTTTGATGCGGTCCAGCCAGAAAAGACCGTCTTGTCCGTCCATTTTTCCTTTTCCAAAATTCATGTCAAGCAGTACGACATCGATGTTCTCCTCTTTTATTATAGCAGGGATGAGCTGGGGGTCGCTGACGGCCACCACCGTGCAGAAGGCTCCCTTCAGTACAAGGCGCAGCGACTGCAGCACGGCCACGTTGTCGTCGATGATGAGAATGCGAGCTTGTATCATCTGTGAATGGGAATATAAGACGGTCGGATAAGAATGATGATACAAAGTAAGGGCGAAAAGCCCACTTTTGCAAAAAAAATGACCAAAAATCGGGATGCGGCAAAAAAAAGTGTTCAGAAATTGAACAATTTTCGGCAAAAAACGCAAAAAGTCATTTTTTTTTGCACAATCAAAAATTTTTCATATATACCTTTGTGGAGCAAAAAACGAAATAGCGTATGAAAAAACGACTTTTCCAAAGCTCCATCCGCACAGCCTTGCTTGTGCTCGTTTCGGTTTTCAGCCTCGCTGTCTCCCCCCAAAACCCCACCCCCTCCTATGATGGCGGGGAGCTCTCCCCTTTACGGGGGAGCGGGGATGAGGTCTTCACCCTCGCCGACGTTGTCCGTCTGGCGCAGGAGCAGTCGCCGTCGGCACAAGCCGCGAGGCACAGCTTCCAGTCGTCCTACTGGACGTGGCGCAACTATCGCGCCAGCCTGCTGCCCTCGCTCAGCGTCTCCACCTCGCCTTATCTGAACCGCAACACCGACTACGTCTCCCTGGGCGACGGCTCTGAGGTCTATGTCCGCCACAACAACCTCAAGACCGACCTCACGCTCGACCTCTCGCAGAACGTCTGGCTCACGGGCGGCACGCTCTCCGTCAAGAGCGCGGCCCGCCGTCTCGATCTCCTGGGCGGCGGGGGCACCACCTACAACCTCCAGCCTCTCACCGTGGTCTATTCGCACAGCCTCCTTGGCTACAACGGCGTGCGCTGGGACCGCCGCATCGAGCCGCTCCGCTATCGCGAGGCGCGCAAGCAGTATGCCGAGTCGATGGAGCTCGTCGCCTCGCAGGCTTGCAGCTATTTCTTCAACCTCGCCCAGGCGCAGACCAACCTCGAAATCGCCATCAGCAACCGCGCCGCCGCCGACACGCTCTACAGCATCGCGCGCGGGCGATATAATATAGGTACGATTACGGAGAACGAACTTCTGCAGCTCGAGCTGAACAAGCTCAGCGAGGAGGCCAACGTGCTCTCCGCCCAGGCGTCGCGCGACGAAGCCGAGGACCTCCTGCGTACCTATTTAAATAGGAAGGACACGGAGCCGCTCAGCGTCGTCATCGACACGGTCGTCCCCTCGTTCACCGTCCCCCTTGAGGAGGCCATGACGCTTGCCCGCCAGAACAGCCCCGAGCCCGACAGCTGGGAGCGCCAGCGCCTGCAGAGCGAGGAGAACCTCGCCTATGCCCGTGCCAACGCGGGCCTGAAGGCGAGCGTCTATATGCAGCTCGGTCTCGCCCAGACGGGCGACAACCTCAGCGCCGCCACGCGTAACTTCATGGACGAGCAGTACGTCAGCGTGGGTGTCAGCCTGCCCATCCTCGACTGGGGCCGCGGACGAGGACAGGTGCAGCAGGCACGCTCGAACCTCGACCTCACCAACACCCGCATTGAGCAGTCGGCCATGAGCTTCGAGCAGAACGTCGTGAAGGTGGTCAAGCAGTTCAACCTGCAGAACCGCCGCGTCACCATCGCCCACAAGACCCTGCAGACGGCCGTGCAGCGCTACGACGTCGCCCGCCGCCTCTACATGCTCGGCAAGAGCACCATCCTCGACCTCAACAGCGCCATCAGCGAGAAGGATAGCGCCTACCGCGGCTACGTCGGCGCCCTCAGCACCTACTGGAGTCTCTTCTACGCCCTCCGCAGCCTCACCGCCTACGACTTCCAATGGAACCTTCCGATAGAATATGAATACGATTAATAATGAAAAGTGAAGTTTCCCAATTCCCAATTTTTAATTTTTAATTCTTAATTCTCAATTCCCATGTCCTCCATCTTTTCCAAAATCGTAGCTGGCGAAATTCCCTGNNAATGGACATTCCCCTTCCCAAACGCCCCTGGTACATCCGCCATCGCGGAAAGCTCCTTGCCGGAGCCGGTGCCGTCATCATCCTTGTAGCCCTTGTGCTGGTCTCCCTTCGCCCTAAGACGCTGCGGCTTGCCGCCGATGCCGTCACCATCAGCGAGGTCACTCAGGCCGAGTTCACCGAGTACGTCAACGCCGACGGCGTCCTCCAGCCCATCCGCACCGTGCGCGTGGGTGCCGTTGAGGGCGGCACCGTCAGCGAAATCATTGCCGAGGAGGGCGCTATGGTGCGCCAGGGCGACACCCTCCTCGTCCTCACCAACCCCGAGCTGGAGCAGCAGATTGCCGACCAGCGCGCCGCCTACGCCCGCCTGCTCCGCTCGCAGCAGGAGAAACAGCTCGAGATGAAGCAGAAGCGCATCACCATCCGCCAGCAGACGCTCCAGACCACCTACGAGCTCTCGCGGCTTGAGAAGCAGTACCGTCTCGACCAGGAGGAGTTCCGCATGGGCATCAAGAGCCGCGCCGAACTGGATCTGGCCGAAGCCGAGTACAACTACCGCCACCGCAGCGCCGAGCTGCAGCTGGAGAGCCTGCGCAGCGACTCCGCCCTGGCCTCGCTGCACGCCGAGAGCACCCAGAGCGAGCTGGCCGACGAGCAGCAGCGCCTGCGCCGCACCGAAGCCCGCCTGCACGACCTCATCGTCCGCGCCCCCTGCGACGGACAGCTCAGCTCCATCAACGCCGTGCCCGGACAGAAAATCGGCAGCGGCAGCGAAGTGGGCGAAATCAAGATCATGGACCGCTTCCGCCTTGCCTCGTCGCTCAACGAATACTACATCGACAAGCTTTCCGTGGGTCAGACGGCCACCGTCACCTACGCCGACGCCCTCTTCCCCCTGCGCATCAGCCGCATCGTACCCGAGGTGCGCGACCACTCGTTTGCCATTGACCTCGTCTTCACCGACTCCATGCCCGCCAACGCCCGCATCGGCAAGGGCTATCAGGCGAAGATTGAGTTCTCGGCCGCCGAGCCCGCCATCGTCATTCCCAAGGGCAATTTCTACTCGTTCACGGGCGGCAAATGGATTTTCCGTCTCTCCCCCGACGGCCACACCGCCCAGCGCGTGCCCATCACCGTCGGCCGTCAGAACCCTCTCTCCTACGAAGTCCTCGAAGGCCTTCAGCCCGGCGACCGCGTCATCACCTCAGGCTACGACACTTTCGGCGATGCCCGCGAGATAAAGATAAAGTGATGCCTGACGGAAAAAACGTAGGACTAAATGTGTAAAAACCCACTAGTAAAAAAAAGTTTCAAGCGCTTGGAACTGCAAATCCAAGCGCCTGAAACTCCAAATCCAAGCGCTTGGAATTGTCTGAACTCCAAAATCCAGTCTTTTTTTCTTAACTCTTAACTCTTAATTCTTAACTACGAAAATGAAAATGTTTCGCCATTACATCACCGTCGCCGTGCGCGGCATGGAGCGCTACAAGCTCCAGACCATCGTCTCCGTCGTCGGGCTGGCCGTGGGCTTCGTCTGTCTCTCCCTCTCGGCCCTCTGGCTGCAGTACGACAACACGTACAACATGCACCTCCCCATCGACGCCCCCGAGCGTACCTATGCGCTGGGCGGCTCATGGCGCAGCGGAGAGTTCACCCTCACCGTGCCCGGCGGCCTGCGCGAGGACATGAACGAATGGCCCGAGGTGGAGGCCTGGTGCCTCTTCGAACGATCCACCGTCGATATCGAGATTAACGGTGTGGAAGAGGAGGTAACGTTCATCGACGTGGAGAAAACTTTCGCCAACTTTTTCCACATGGATGTCATCGCCGGCCCCGCCGACTTCTGGACGACCAACAAGGGCGATGATGCCTACTACCATCTTGCCTTGAGCGAATCGCTAGCCAGCCGTATGTTCGGGAACGAGCTTCCCGTAGGGCAGAAAGTCAAACTAGAAAGAGGAGGCGAAGGCATTGTCGAGGCCGTTGTCAAGGACTTCCACAAGCACAGTTCGCTCACCTTCGACCTCGCCTTCATTCTGCCCGAGGGTGTTTCCAGCGACTCGCGAGGAAGCTGGCAACCCACGCTCGTCCGCCTCGCGCCGGGCGAGAATGTAAAAGCATCATTTGAAAAGAAGATTCAGGAGCACGTCGAATGGGAGGGCAATGAACCCATTCACGGCCGCATCGTACCTCTCAACAAGATGGGCCAGTGGAAGGATAACAGGAAACTTTCATACGCCCACATGCGGGCGTTCCTGCTCATCGGCTTGCTGCTTACCGTTTGCGCCCTCATCAACTTCCTCACGCTTTACCTCACCCGTCTGCGTGGCCGCAAACGCGAAATGGCGCTGCGCCTCGTCAATGGCTCCACGCATCGCGGCCTTGCCAGCATGTTTGCCACCGAGCTATTGGTGACGCTGGGCAGCGCCACGCTGCTGGGCGTGCTGCTCGTGTTCGGCCTTAGGGATGTCTTCGCGTCATTTGCAGGCATCGAGGTAGGCGGCGGCAATGTCACCGCAGGGGCGTTCGTTATCATGCTGGCCGTGCTTCTTGTCTGCCTATTGCTGAGTCTCGGCGCCGTCGAGATTGTCCGCCGCCGCACGCTCCAATCGTCCATCAACCCCGCCGCCGCACGCCGCCACGTCTTCTCGTCGGTCAGCATCGGCGTGCAGCTCGCCATCAGCCTCACGTTTGTCTTCTGCGCGGTGGTGATGCTGCGCCAGCTCTGGTTCATGCGGAACACCAACAACGGCGTCGCCATTGACGACCGCGCCTACCTCATCATCACCCCGGCCGACGGGCTTTACTTCAACATGAAGGCACTCATCGACGACAACGGCATCCCGCAGAAGGTGGCCGAGTTGCCTGCCATCGAACACGCCAGTCACAGCTGGAACTTCTGGATGTTGGGAATGTCGTCACGTGGCTTCTACCTAAGCCTCAACGAAGACCCCGAAAGCGAGTCCGTCGAGGTCTCCAGCTATCGTGGCCTCTACGACCCCGCCGACCCCATCTACGGCTTCACCGTCCTTGAAGGCACGCTGCCCCACTACGAGACATGGGACCCCTCGACGGTCGTCATCGACGAAACCACCCGCGCCCGCCTCGGCCTAGCCGACGGCGCCGTCGGCAAGACCATCTGGTACCGCGGCCACGGTGACAATGACATGCAGCGCGCGACCGTCTGCGCCGTCGTCCGCGATGTCACCGTCCGCCAGTTACGTAGCGACTCCCGCGAGAACCGGCTATTCATCTATCGCTTCACGGAGAAGGAAGTCCGCCAATTCAACCTGGCCTATGTCCAGTTCGCCTACCTTCACGGTATGAAAAAGGAGATGGAGACGCAGGTAGCGAAGCTGATGGACGGATTCCCCGAGATAAGATGGCAATTGAAGTATGCCGACGAAATGATGAAGGAAATGACCGAGAGCGACCAGAACCTGGGCCACCTGCTCCTGCTCGTCACCCTCGTCGCCATCCTCATCGCCGTCTTCGGCGTCTATAGCATCATCACCCTTGCTTGCCGCCAGCGGCGCAAGGAGATTGCCCTGCGCAAGATTCACGGCGCGAAGCTGAAGGACATCCTCGGCATGTTCGTGAATGAGTACGGCCTCATCCTCGTCATCAGCTCCGCCGTGGCCTTCGCCGTCGGCTACCTCATCATGCACGGCTGGCTGGAGCAGTACGTCCGCCGCATCATCGTCGGCCCCCTGTTCTACATCGGCATCTTCGTCGCCACCGCCCTCCTCATCGCCCTCAGCGTAGGCACACGCGTCTGGCGCACCGCCCGCGAAAACCCCGCCGACGTCATCAAGAGCGAATAATGTGCTTCGCACAATGAAAAATGAAAAATGAAGAATGAAAAATAAAAAGTTCTTTCATTCCGCAAGTATGATAACCGCATTGGAAGGAACGCCCCGAAGGGGCAGAGAGCACACAGCCCAGGGCAACGCCCTGGGTACAAACGGCATGAGCAACTTTCGCCCTGAAAGGGCAAAAGCTCTACATGACAATGCTTTTGCCCTTTCAGGGCGGCGGAATGTGTTGCCTACGGAACCCAGGGCGTTGCCCTGGGCTGGAAGCTTTCTGCCCCTTCAGGGCGCTTGCTACTGCCTGAGCTATTTATTTTTCATTCTTCATTTTTCATTTTTCATTAAAAACCTCCTTTTCCGCCTCGGCCTCAAAAAAAGTGTTCAGAAATTGAACAATTTTCGGTCAAAAACAGAAAAAGTCCATTTTCCTTGCAAATGTCTATAAAAATCACTTATATCTTTGCAGAGCTAAAAAAACCATCGAACAGAAAATGAAAAGAAGTTTATTAGCCCACTACCTCACGGTTGCCATCCGCAGCCTCGAACG
>DBYJ01000021.1:0-10395 GCA_002309805.1 Bacteroidales bacterium UBA1189
GGCTGGGAACCCAGCCTCCAGTTCGAGGAAGGCATCGAGAAGACCGTCCGCTGGTATCTCGACCATCAGGATTGGATGGACAACGTCACCTCCGGCGACTACCAAAAGTATTATGACGAAATGTATAAGAACCGATAAATAAGATATACTTTATGCTGACCAACGACAATCACCTCTACATTGCCCACTGCGACGATGGTGCCATCAACCTCTGCGGCAAGATGGCCAACCGCCACGGACTGGTAGCCGGCGCCACCGGTACCGGCAAGACCGTCACCCTGCAAGTACTCGCCGAGACCTTCAGCCAGGCAGGCGTCCCCTGCTTCATGGCCGACATGAAGGGCGACCTTAGCGGCATCAGCCGTCCCGGCGCCATGAGCTCGTTCATCGAGAAGCGCTGCCCCGAGTTCGGCATCGAGAACCCGCGGTTCGAGGGCTGCCCCGTGCGCTTCTACGACGTCTTCGGCGAGCAGGGACACCCCATGCGCACCACCATCAGCAACATGGGTCCCCAGCTGCTGGCCCGTCTGCTCGACCTCAACGACACGCAGACCGGCGTCCTCAACATCGTCTTCCGCATCGCCGACGACCGCGGCCTGCTGCTCATCGACATCAAGGACCTCCGCTCGATGCTCAACTACGTCAGCGAGCACCACAAGGAGTACACCACCAAGTACGGCATGATGACGTCGGCCAGCATCGGCGCCATCCAGCGCGCCCTCCTCAGCCTCGAGGACCAGGGCGGCAACATCTTCTTCGCCGAGCCCTCGTTCGACATCTTCGACCTTCTGGCCAACGAAGGCGGGAAGGGCGTGATGAGCGTCCTCGCAGCCGACAAGCTGATGCTCAACCCCAAGCTCTACAGCACCTTCCTGCTCTGGCTGCTCAGCGACCTCTACGCCCAGCTGCCTGAGGTGGGCGACATGGATCTGCCCCGCCTCGTCTTCTTCTTCGACGAAGCCCATATGCTCTTCACCGACACCTCGAAGGCCCTCATCGAGAAGATCGAGCAGGTCATCCGCCTCATCCGCTCGAAGGGCGTCGGCGTCTATTTCGTCACCCAGTACCCCACCGACATCCCCGAGAACATCCTCGGCCAGCTGGGCAACCGCGTTCAGCACGCCCTCCGCGCCTATACCCCCAAGGACCAGAAGGCCGTCAAGGTCTCGGCCGACACGTTCCGCCCGAACCCCAAGTTCGACACCTCCGAGGCCATCACCCAGCTCGGCACCGGCGAAGCCCTCGTCTCCTTCCTCGACGAGAAGGGCATCCCCGGCATGGTGCAGCGCGCCAAGATACTCTTCCCCCTCAGCCAGATCGGTGCCATCAGCTCGTCAGAACGCGAGATGATCATCAACCGCAGCCGCATCTACGGCAAGTACGACAAGATGATCGACCGCGAGAGCGCCTTCGAAATCCTCCTGGCCGAAGCCGAGGCAGCCGAAAAGGCAGCCGAAGCCGCCGCAAAGGAAGCCGCCGCAAAGGAAGCCGAGGCCGAGCGCCGCGCCATCGAGGTTAGCAAGCGGGAAAGCGGGCAGGTCAGCAAGCGTAGCGGCAGGGGTGAAACGACTACCAAGGTCACCAAGAAGTCCGGCAGTAAGAGCATCGGCAAGGTCGTTACCGGCGCCATCGTCACCTCTGCCACCGCCGCCGTGGGCAGCGCCATCGGCAAAGAAGTCAAGAAGGCCGTCGGCGGAAAAGCCAAGAGCGGCTCCGTCCAGAAGACCGCTGGCAATGCCATCGGCAACGCCGCCAGCTCAGCCACTCGCTCCATTCTCCGTTCCATCCTCGGCAACCTGATAAAATAATTGAAAAATAAGGAATGAGATATTAGGAATTCAAGAATGAGGAACAAGAAATCGGCTGCGCACAGCCATTTTTCCTCCAAAACATTTCCTAATTTCTCATTCCTCGTTTTTAATTATTCTAAATCCTTTTTATCCTTTTTTATTATAAACCTTTTGGTAAAAACCCTGTCATAATAGCGTTTGAATCCAATTTCGATTCAAATTCTATGAACATAAAAAAATAGAGATGAAAGTATTGCGAGTATTGTGTTGTGCATTGCTGGTTTGTTTGTTGGCCATCGGTACGGTTGAGATGTCGGCTGCCAGCTCCATGAAAGTGACCATCACTTATGCAGGCAACTCCGTGAAGGTGAGCCAGCCTAAGAACAAGAAGATCAAGGTAACCCACACGGGCGCCAAGGTAGTGGTGGACAGCCAAGTGACGGACGATGAGGTGGAGTATGTGCTGAAGGGCGAGTCGGCGGACGGCAGCTTCGAACTGAACGGCAAGTACAAAGCCACCGTAACCCTCGACGGCCTAACCCTGACGGCGCAAGAGGGGCCGGCCATCAACCTCAAGTGCGGCAAGCGAATGAAGCTGCATCTGGCTGACGGCTCGGCAAACGTGCTGGTCGATGGAGTGGACACCCTGCACAAGGCTTGCATCTACACCAAGGGGCATCTGGAAATCGGCGGCGGCGGCAAGCTCAACGTGACGGGCCACTCGAAGAACTGCATCGCTGCCAAGGAATATATTGAAATCAAGCGTTCGGCAGGCTGCATCACCCTGGCGTCGGACACGGGCAACGGCATCAACAGCGGAACGGATATCACCATCAGCGGCGGGACTATCGACTTCAACCTTGCCAGTTTGGATAAGAAAGCGCTGAAGTGCGACTCCACCCTGACCATCAACGGCGGCAGCATTCGCGTGCTGATGACAGGCGATGGCGGCAAGGGCGTGAAGTGTGGCGACCTCGTGATGAATGGCGGAACCTTGGACATTGAAACCACGGGCAACTACGTGAGCATTCGCCCCTTCGGTGGCTTCGGAGGTCCTGACTTCGGTGGAGAGATGCCCGACTTCGGTGGTTTTGGAGGCCCTGACTTAGGCGGAGAGATGCCTGACTTTGGCGGTGGAATACCTGACTTCGGCGGTGAAATGCCTGACTTTGGTGGATTCCCTGGCTTTGGCGGCGAGAGACCTGACAGCATAGACTTCGGCGGATTCCCAGGATTCCCGCCAGGAGACGGCTTCCCTGACTTCGGCGGTGGAATGCCCGATTTCGGTGGATTCCCCGGCTTCGGACGTTCCAATCGTGGTGACCAGATACAAATAAGCGACTCCATCCGCCAGCTTCTTTTCGGCGACCAGCCCGAGGAGCGAAGAATGGGATTCGCCAAACAAAAATACGAAGGCAGCGCCAAGGCCATCAAGGCCATGGGCACCATCACCATCAACGGCGGTGAGGTAAGCGTGACCACATCCTCCGCTGGTGCCGAAGCTCTGGAAGGGAAGCAAGGGGTGACCATCAACGATGGTTCAGTACACTTGAAAGCCATGGACGACGGCATCAACTCCAACGGGACGATAGCCTTCCACGGCGGCGACGTATTTGTGTGGAGTGTGGGCAACGACGCCATCGACTCCAATTCGCGTGGTCAGGAGGGCATTGTCATTACCGGCGGCACCATCAACTCATGCTCGCAAGTAGGGCCTCCAGAGGAGCCGTTCGACAGCGATTTTACCCCGATGACCCTCACGGGCGGCACCGTGTTCGGCATGGGCGGCTCGATGGGCGGCGAAGCCCCCATGCCCCGCGAGTCGGACGACACCCAGCTTACCGTCTCGCTGAACGGCCTGCCCTGCCCCGAGGGGAAAACGCTGCTATGTGTCGACGACGACGGACGGGAGCTGTTCTCCTTCGTCATCCCCTTCACCATGCGGAGCAGTAGCAGCATCCTCTCCCTGCCCCAATTCCAGAAAGGAAAAACCTATCGCGTCAAAATCAAAGACCCCGACGTCACGCTGAAAGAATTCACCTTTTAAGGTTGAAGAAGCAAATAAGATAACAGAGAAACCATTTCTGTTTACCTTTTTATAAGGGTACCCCATAAGTACCCTATGCTTTATTATCTTAGCCCACTGCGTTATTTGCGTAGTCCAAAATTGGGCGACGTCAGCCTAACAGCACGTCCAAGACCATCATCAGGGCAAAGCCGAGGGCGAAGCCGACGGTACCGATGTTGGAATGACGGCCCTGCGAATACTCAGGCACCAGTTCCTCCACCACCACGTAGAGCATGGCGCCGGCGGCGAAGGCCAGCATGTAGGGCATGATGCCGATGATGGATGTGGCCAGCAGGAGTACCAGCGCACCGCCGATGGGCTCGACGATGCCACTCAGCGCGCCGATGCCGAAGGCACGGAGGCGGCTGTTGCCTTCAGCCCGCAGCGGCATGGAGATGATGGCCCCCTCGGGAACATTCTGTATGGCGATACCCAGCGACAGCGCCAGGGCGCCGGCCAGGCGGAAATCGGCCGTAAGGGCGCCAGCGATGGCTACGCCCACGGCCATGCCCTCGGGAAAGTTGTGGATGGTGACGGCGAGAGCCAGCTTGGTGGTGCGCGACAGACGGCTCTTCGGTCCCTCGGGGCCGCCGACGGGGTGGATGTGCGGCGTGACGTAGTCAATCAGAAGCAGGAATGCAAAGCCCGCCAGTAGGCCGACGACGGGCGCGACGACCGCCGACGGCCCCTCCCCCATCCCGATGGCCGGAATGATCAGCGACCACACCGAGGCGGCCACCATCACGCCGGAGGCAAAGCCCAACAGGATTTTCTGCACCAGCGGAGGCATCTCCCGCTTCATGAAGAACACGAATGCCGAGCCCAGGGCAGTCCCCAGGAACGGAATCAACAGCGCAACGACAACCGGATTCATTTCTTTTGTTTCTTTTGACGGATGGATTCGTAATAGGCATGGCGGCGGGGATTCTCCGGGAACCAGCCCCTGAGGACGCGCTTTTCCTGCTGGAACATCTCCAGAATACCCCAAAGGCAGGAGAAGGCAAAGCCGCCGATGATGGTGGAGAGTGTCTGGTCGGCAACGAACAGCGACGCACCGCAGCAGGCCAGCCCCACCACGAGCCAAAGCCACCAGCTCTGCTTGCCCCAATAGTACTCCATCTTGATGACGGCGGGATGGCAGATGCCGATGCAGAAAAAGACGGCCGCGCCGACAATGATACCGCTGAAGTTCATCGTTTACAGCAGGGCTTTAATGTTCGCGTCCATCTCCTCAGGAGTCACGGTGGGCTCGAAGCGGGCTACCACACGGCCCTTGCGGTCGATGAGGAACTTGGTGAAGTTCCACTTGATGTCCGGGTTGGAGGCATAGTCAGGGTTGGCCCTGGAGAGCATCCCGTCCATGAACCGGCCCGTGTCGCTGTCGCCGAAACCGGCAAAGGGCTTCTCCGAGTAGAGCCAGCGGAAGACGTCGTTGGCATGCTCGCCGTTCACGTCGGACTTCGCCATCAGCGGGAAGGTCACGCCGTGATTGATCCGGCAGAACTCCTCTATCTCTTCGTCGGTGCCGGGCTCCTGATGGCCGAACTGGTCGCAGGGGAAGCCGATGACGACCAGCCCCTTGCCCCTGTACTTCTGATACAGCGCCTCAAGCCCGTCGTACTGCGGGGTGAAGCCGCATTTTGAGGCGGTGTTGACAATCAGCAGCACCTTTCCCTTGTAGTCGGCAAAATTCATCACGTCGCCCTTGTTCGTCTCGGCGGTAAAGTCGTAGATGGTGGTTGCACCAGGCGTGCAACTGAGAAAGCCGGCAAGCGTTGCCGTCAGCGCCACAACGAGTGGGAACAATTGTTTCTTTGTCATTTATCCTTACTTTTTATATCGTTAATCCGTCAGAGTTTTACTTTTCGATGTGCAAAGATAAGACAATTATTTGAAAAGGGGAAAAAAGAAAAAGGGGAAAATCGTTTAACGTTTAAGGGAGATTGGTTTAACGTTTAAGGTTTAAGGTTTAACGAACACGTCCTTCGATGCCACCAGCGCCAGCCTCGTTAAGCGCAAGGGGAAGTATGATTTTGTGCTTATATTTACTAAAATTATATTAACTTTTTAACCGCTAATGTCTACACACTCGCTGGGGGGGTGTGATGCTCGGTCTGACCGCTCCCTCCCTACGGGTTCCGCTCATAGTGGCGATTTATTGATACAGCGCAGTTACGACCGGCGCTATGTCCTTCATTCTGTCCCTGAAGATGATGGCTCCGGTCTTTCCATCGATGATGAGCATGGCAGGGATGCCGTGCAGGGCATACACCGTCATCATACCATCGTCATTCCTGCCCGGGTGAGTATCCCGGACATTCACCCAGTTCATCCCGCTTCCGGGGAGGAAATTCTTCCAGTTATTCTCGTTTTGGTCTTCCGAAACAGAATAAATCTCAAGGCCTTTGTCATGATACGCTGTATACAGGGCTTGCAGTTTGGCAATGGATTCCCGACAGGAGCTGCACCATGTGGCCCAGAAGTCCAGGAGAATGTAGCGGTTGGCGGGGTTGTTCACCACGGAACTCAGGCTGATCAGGTTCCCGTCGACATCTGGGAACTCCATATCAATGAAATAGTTAGGGGTTTCGCTGCCTTCGGGTGCGGGCTCCGTTCGTGCCCTGCGGGTCAGCGTTTCCCGCAATTCGGCTACATAGGGCTTCGCCGCAAGGTCTTCCGACAGACGGTCAAGCACCGCCAGCCCCTGTGCAGCCGTGGCGCCGTTGGCGTCTGCCATGTAAAGTGCCAGGATGCCGGTTTCCTCGGCATTGAGGACGTCTTTCCTGATGGCGTCGGCGGCAGACGGATCGGCGTTATTATCCAATTGACTGATCTTGCGTAACAAGTCATTGGACGGGGTGCCCGATGCATGGGTAAGATAATCCTCCTCATCCGTTGCATCTATATCGGCAACAATGGTGCCCGGTTCCAGAAAAAAGTCCTTCAGCTGCTCCCCATCTTCCGGGTAGAGGTATACATGTGTGGGTGCAGAGACACGGGGGTGGAACTCATACGCGCCCTCCTTGACCCGCGTTGCAGCAACGACCTTGTAATGGTCATAGGCGTCCAGCAATTCGAGTTTTGTTCCGTCCTTCAAGCCTTTGACGGAGCCCTTTACGGTACAGTATTCCGTCTGTGACTGGCAGGCGCTGAGACAAACAAACAGCACCGACAGCCATGAAATAATGCAGATCCTCTTCATAAAATTCCGATTTTTCGGGCGCAAAGATACAAAAATATAGGCGAGAGCGCGGTGGATTGCGTCCGTTTTAACACAAAACTCGCCGTGGCGGGTTGCGAAGGGGGGCGACGGGAGCGTCCCGGCTGCGGGTACAGTTGCAGATTTTCACTGCATTCCCTCTTAGTCCAGCACCCATTAAGTCATGGGGTGAAAACCAAATGCGCCGCAAAGGTCAGCATTTTTTCGCCCGGTGTACCATGCACTTCGGAAAATTGCAAAAAAAAGGGAAAAATCGTTTAACGGAGATTGGTGGTCAGTAATTAGTGAACAGTGATAAAAACGGTCGCCGTTTTGCCCGTCAATTATGCCGCACTTGATGCCAAAATCGCGATTGACGACTCAAAAAACAAGACAAAAATGTGTGTTTTTTGCCTATTTAGACCCCCAAAATCACGCTTACTACATGGAAAAAGCAGCCTTTTTTGCCCATTTTTTCAAGGTCCACCTTGCAGAATTAACCATTATCCCCTTTATCAAATCCGTTATACGGCCCTATAAATCAGACAGTCCACGCGATAAATCCCGCAGCCCTGCGGGAAAAGTGGTTAAAAGGTTAAATGGTTAAATAGGCCCCCTGCGTGCGCGCGCAGTATATATATTGGAAAGAAATAATATAATTTATATATTATATATAATATATATTTCCATATATATTACTAGATAAATACCGCGCGCACGATAGCAATTTAACCATTTAACCTTTTAACCATTTAACATTTTTTGATTGTCTCGACTTGGCAAACTGAACAGGCTTCCTTTTGCGCTAACGAAGCTGGCGCGATGGCATCGAAGGACGTGTTCGTTAAACCTTAAACCTTAAACGTTAAACCATAAACCTTAAACGTTACACGATTTTCCCCTTTTTTCTTGTTTTTCCTTTTTAAAAGAGGTAATTTTGCAGCCCTGTATTACGAAGAAAAGATATATTGTTTATATAAACGTTTTATTCACAAAAGACTATGGCAAATAGTAAAGAAAGACTGTTCGCTGAGTTTGCGCCGACTACCACCGAAGAGTGGCTGGAGAAGATTACCGTTGATCTGAAGGGTGCCGACTTTGCGAAGAAACTCGTTTGGCGCACAAACGAGGGATTCAACGTGCAGCCGTTCTACCGGTTGGAAGACATCGAAGGACTGGCTACGACGCGGGCATTGCCGGGCGAATTCCCCTACGTCCGCGGTACCAAGAAAAACAACAACGTGTGGTTCATCCGCCAGAACATCGAGGTGACGTGCCCGAAGGAGGCTAACGAGAAGGCGCTCTACGTGCTGGACCGTGGCGTCGATTCGCTGGGGTTCCACTTCAAAGGCAAGGACGTCAGCGCCGAGTTCATCGAGACGCTGCTGGACGGCATCGTGTGCACAGCCGTCGAGCTGAACTTCAAGACGTGCGGCCGTCGTGCCGTCGAACTGGCTGAAATCCTGAAGGCCTACTTCACCAAGAAGGGCTATGACCTGAAGGAGGTGAAAGGCTCCATCAACTTCGACCCGATGAACGGCATCGTGAGCCGCGGCAAGGACGTCAGCGACTTCACGGAGACGCTGAAGGCCGTCGTGGAGGCTTGCGAGGAGATGCCGGGCTTCCGCCCCGTGGCCGTCAACGCCGTGAACCTCTGCAACGCAGGTGCCTACATCTATCAGGAACTGGGCTACGCACTGGCCTGGGGCAACGAGTACCTGCACCTGCTGACCGAAGCCGGCGTCCCCGCCGACAAGGCAGCCAAGGCCATCAAGTTCAACTTCGGCATCAGCGGCAACTACTTCTTCGAGATTGCGAAGTTCCGCGCCGCCCGCATGCTGTGGGCTCAGATCGTGAAACAGTATGAGCCGAAGTGCGACTGCGCCTGCAAGATGGTGGCTCACGCCGAGACGAGCACGTTCAACATGACCGTGTTCGACGCCCACGTGAACCTGCTCCGCAGCCAGACGGAAGCCATGAGCGCCGCCATCGCCGGCGTGGACTCCATCACCGTCTGCCCCTTCGACAAGACCTACGAAACCCCCGACGCCTTCAGCGAGCGACTGGCACGCAACCAGCAGCTGCTGCTCAAGGAAGAGAGCCACATGGACAAGATCGTCGACCCGTCGGCCGGCAGCTACTACATCGAGACGCTGACCAACAACCTCGCCAAGGAGGGTTGGAAACTGTTCCTCGCCGTCGAAGAGGATGGCGGCTTCCTCGCCCAGGCCAAGGCCAACAAGGTTCAGCAGGCTGTCAACGCCAGCGGCAAGGCTCGTCACGAGGCCGTCAGCAAGCGCAAGGAAATCCTGCTGGGCACCAACCAGTACCCCAACTTCAACGAGCTGGCTAACGGCAAGGAGCCCGTCAGCACATGCTGCTGCTGTTCCGAGGAGGCTCCCGCCTACGAGAAGCTCGACTTCCACCGCGCCGCCAGCGACTTCGAGGCCCTGCGCCTGCAGACCGAGAAGAGCGGCCGCCGTCCCAAGGCGTTCATGCTCACCATCGGCAACCTGGCCATGCGTCAGGCCCGCGCCCAGTTCTCGTGCAACTTCCTCGCCTGCGCCGGCTATCAGGTCATCGACAACCTCGGTTTCAAGACCGTCGAAGAGGGCGTTGACGCTGCGCTGAAGGCCGAAGCCGACATCGTGGTGCTCTGCTCGAGCGACGACGAGTATGCCGAGTACGCCATCCCCGCCTTCCAGTACCTGAACGGAAGGGCTATGTTCATCGTGGCTGGTGCCCCCGCCTGCATGGACGACCTCAAGGCCGCCGGCATCGAGCACTTCATCCACATCCGCTGCAACGTGCTCGACACGCTGAAGAACTTCAACGCTATTCTGAACATCAAATAATGAGGAGGACTGAGCTATGAGAAAGAATTTCAAAGATATCGATATCTGTGCCGGTTTCACCGCTCAGAATGGTGCCGAATGGCAAAAGGAGAATCACATCGAGGCTAACTGGCGCACACCGGAGCTCATCGACGTGAAGCCCGTCTATACAAAGGAAGACCTGGAGGGCATGGAGCATCTGAACTATGCCGCCGGCATCGCCCCCAACCTCCGCGGTCCCTACTCCACGATGTACGTCATGCGTCCCTGGACCATCCGCCAGTACGCCGGTTTCTCGACGGCTGAGGAGTCCAATGCCTTCTACCGCCGCAACCTTGCCTCCGGACAGAAGGGTCTGTCGGTTGCCTTCGACCTCCCCACCCACCGTGGCTACGACCCCGACCACGAACGCGTCGTCGGTGACGTCGGCAAGGCCGGTGTGTCCATCTGCTCGCTGGAGAACATGAAGGTGCTCTTCGACGGCATCCCCTTGAACAAGATGTC
>DBYJ01000021.1:10495-10769 GCA_002309805.1 Bacteroidales bacterium UBA1189
TGCGTAACACCTACATCTATCCGCCCGCGTTCTCCATGAAGATTATCTCCGACATCTTCGAATACACCTCGAAGAACATGCCGAAGTTCAACAGCATCTCTATCTCCGGCTACCACATGCAGGAGGCTGGTGCTACAGCTGACATCGAGCTGGCCTACACGCTCTCCGACGGTCTGGAGTACCTCCGCGCCGGTGTCAAGGCAGGCATGAGCGTCGATGCCTTCGCTCCCCGCTTGTCGTTCTTCTGGGCCATCGGCATGAACCACTTCATGGA
>DBYJ01000021.1:10774-11199 GCA_002309805.1 Bacteroidales bacterium UBA1189
ATGCGCGCCGCCCGTATGCTCTGGGCAAAGATTGTCCACAGCTTCGACCCGAAGAACCCGAAGTCGCTGGCGCTGCGTACCCACTCGCAGACCTCCGGCTGGAGCCTCACCGAGCAAGACCCGTTCAACAACGTGGGTCGCACCTGCATCGAGGCTATGGCAGCCGCCCTGGGCCACACCCAGAGCCTCCACACCAACGCCCTCGACGAGGCCATCGCCCTGCCGACGGACTTCAGTGCCCGTATCGCCCGTAACACCCAGATTTACATTCAGGAAGAGACCTACGTCTGCAAGAACGTTGACCCGTGGGGCGGCAGCTACTATGTGGAGAGCCTCACCAACGAGCTTGCCCACAAGGCGTGGGAGCACATCCAGGAGATTGAGAAGCTGGGCGGCATGGCCAAGGCCATCGAGAGCGGCGTGCC
>DBYJ01000003.1 GCA_002309805.1 Bacteroidales bacterium UBA1189
GACGGCGCGGACGGACTCGATGGTGGGCGAGCCACCTGTGTCGCCCGTACCATAGTAGCGGTAGCCGACGGGGACGGTGCTCTCGTTCATCTCGCGCAGCAGACGAGTGTTCTCGCTGAGNNTGAGCCATCATGATGCGGCTGCCGTCAATACCCTGCCAGAGTCCGACGGAGAAGGGGTAGCGCTTGAGCTTGCCGTCGTAGAAGTCATGATTACGCCAGCCCAGCTTCTGCGACGAGAAGCCGATGAGGCCGCAATGGGCAGCCAAGGTGGGCAGCGTGTAGGCAAAGCCGAAGCAGTCGGGCAGGAAGATGTCCGTACTCTCCTGACCGTATTCGTTGCGGTAGAAAGTCTGACCGAGCAGCGTGTTGCGCAGCCACGATTCGGGCGAGACGATGACTGTCTCGTTAGCATCCCAGCTGGTGCCGGTGAGGTGCCAACGGCCTTGGGCGATGTACTTCTTCACCTCTTCGTACTCGGTGGGGTAGTACTCCTTCATCCACGAGTACTTGATGGCTCCTTCGAAGTTGAAGATGTAGTCAGGGTAGTTGCGCAGCAGATGCAGGTTCTGCCGGATGGTCTTGGGGATGTACTCGCGGATGGTGGTCTGGATGTCCCAGTTCCATTGCGTGTCCAGATGAGCATCGGCCACCATGTAGGCCGTCCTGGGTTCGTCTTGCGCTGAAAGCGTCAGCGTGGCTGCAAACGTCAGCGCAGCAAGGGTCAGAAGCATACGGGTTCTTTTCATAATCTATAATTTAGGGGTTATTATTTTGCTTTTTCATGTATTTTCCGGCAAAGATACGAGTAAGCGAGAGAAAAACCAAATTTATTTGAGTTTTTCCGAGTGGGAGTACCTAAAACGGGTGAAAACCCGTTAAAAGTAGCGCGAGCTATGATGAAATGCAAGAAAAATGTTGTACTTTTGCAGCCTGATAGCATTTTTCTTTCATGGAGAACGAACAGGAGAAAACAACCATTGAGCAGCAGGCGTTGGAGGTGGCAACCGTAGCGGGGCATATCCTGCTGGAGAACGGCGCCGAGATATCGCGTGTGGAGGAGACGATGGAGCGCATCGCGTCGCACTACGACGTGGACAGCGAGAACTTCTTTGTGCTGAGCAACGGCATCTTCACGACGGGGCGTAATTTCGCCAACGTTGAGTACATCCCCTTCAAGGGAACGCAGCTGGATAAGGTAGTGGCGGTAAACCAGATTTCGCGCGATATAGAAAAGGGTCGTTACACGCTCGACGAAGCCAAGGAGGCCCTGCACATGGCGCGCACCATGCCGCCCAAACCCTTCTGGGAGCAGGTGCTGGCGTCGGCACTCGGCAGCGCGGGCTTCTGCATCATCTTCGGCGGCTCGTTCGTCGATAGTCTGGTGGCCTTCGTGGCAGGCTTCCTGCTCTACATCTTTGTGCTGAAGGCTACGGCCCCCTATCTGTCGAAGATCTTCAGCAACATCTGCGGCGCGGCATTCGTGACGCTCTTCTGTCTGCTGGCTTATCGCGCAGGCTTCGGCGACAACCTGAGCAACATCATCATCGGAGCCGTCATCCCCCTCATCCCTGGAGTGCCCTTTACGAACGGCATCCGCGACATCGCTAACGAGGACTATATAGCCGGCATCACACGTCTGCTGGATGCCACGATGGTCTTCTTCTGCATTGCCCTTGGCGTCAGCCTCGTCTTTTTGATTGACGGGCGGATTTCGGGCGGTGTGATAGCCTTGGAGGGGATGGGCGTGGACCGCCTGACGGCACTCATTCCCATCCAGCTGGCTGCAGCACTTGTGGGCTCGGCAGCCTTTGCCGTGCTGTTTGGCGTGCCGCGTAAGTACTACTGGCACGGCGGCGTGTGCGGCATGATAGGGTGGGTGGTCTATCTTGTCATGCTGCGCTATGCAGGCGGGAGTGTGGTCGAGGCATCGGGTGTGGCGACTATTGCCGTTGCGCTCACTGCCCGCGAACTGGCCGTATGGCAGCGTTGCCCCATGACGGTATTCCTCATCTGCGGCATCTTCCCGCTTGTGCCCGGAGCCGGCATTTACTGGACGTCCTACGACGTTATCTCCGGCCAGCTCCACGCGGCTCTGACGGCGGGCTTCACCGCCATTAAGGTCGTCATTGCCATCATCTTCGGCATCGTCTTCACGACCGATGTCATCTTCCGTCTCCTGAAGGCGCGGCGGAAGAAACGGTTAAGCAAGCTCAAAGAAAGCAATAATCTTTAAGCTTTGAAGCCTCTGACCTTGATGCCCTCTTACAGGTATTTCCAGAAAACCTCAGGGAGATAGACGTTTTCTAACGAGGTGGCCTCGGCAAACAAAGGGGCTACCTCGGCAGGCGTATAGCCGGCAATGCCGCAGCCGATAGCCGTCACCAGGAAGGTGTACTCCGTATGCTGCCGCGCAAAGTCGATGAATCGCCCGACGGCATCAGCCATCGACGCCTTGCCCTCCATCGTCGGCAGAGCATAGCTCTGCCCGAACAGCCCTTCGCCCTCGCCCCACACGGCGCCGAACTGCCTGAAGGCAAAGTAAGCCGCTCCGCCTCCATGACAGCCGCTCTTGTTGCTGCCGAAGACAAAGATTTCCCCCTCCTTCAGCTTGCTTATCCGCTCCGCCGCCACGCGTTTACCCTCCTTCACGAAGGCGTTCACGGTTGATGCTTGTTTTTCCATGATTAAAGATGTTTATAGTTTTTGCAAAGATACAACAAAAAATGAAAAGGACAAGAAGAAATCAAAAAACGTTGAAATGTTAGAACACGGATTACACGGAGAGAACGGGTAAAAAAAGGCGGTGAAACTGAGCCGAGCAAAAAAGCAGGACCTCCGTCGCGACTCGGCAGAGCAAACAAGTTTGCTTTGCGCTCGCTGCTCCGTCCGTTCCGAACCGCAGCCTATCTAAAAGCCCCGAAAGAGAAAGATAGGGTGAGCCGAGCGAAAAAGCAAGACCTCTTTCATATAGAATGGACGAAGCTCATCGCAGTCAGTTCTCAAATCCGCCTAAACGAAGAATATGCTAAAAAAATATTTCGACCACAAGTGATTGCGAATCCGCCTGAACGGGGATGTAATACTGTAATTGAATTCTATGAGAGAATCAACATGAACATTCATGTCCATACCCATTGGCTATATATTGTGGTTGCGTTATATGACATCATTCACAATATACTTTTTTACAATAATTTATCATTTCGTTTACCATATCATCCACCCTGTCATAAAGTGTTTCATTTTGTAGGTTTTTTACTCTTATTTTGCCGTCATTGTCTTCAGTATATTTCCATTTTATCTGAAGTCCGTTTTTAAACACAATAACTCCTGCTTCTTCAGACTCACCTGGTTTGCTTAAGAAGAAAGAACTAAAACCATCTTTCCATCCTTTAGGAAATATTGTTTTTTCTCCGTCTATTTTGCAGTTATCGCATTGTACACTTCTTCGTGCTTTCATTCTGTCTGCTCTATTACTCTGAACCTCTTCCCAAAGAGGCCTTAAATCCTCTGTTACCTTTATTACAGTGTCCAGACGTTCTTTAATAAATTTAGCAGCTGCCAAGTAGTATTCGGGATGATCTTCTGTTTCGGCTTTTTTTTGCGCAACATCTATTGCTTTTCTCAAAAAGTCCCTATAGGAGTCTTTATTACTTATATCATTTCTTTCAATAAGGCGGTTTTCCTCAACCCCCCAATACAAGTTTTCTTCGTATTCCAACAGACTGAGGAAATTGGGCGTAATTCTTTCTGCAAGAGCAATGCCGTTTAACAATATACGCATATCATTTTCGTAAACTTGACCTACATTTATAGGTAGAGCATATCCCTGAAAGTAATAAGGCAATGCATCCCCCCCCAGCATCATTGCCAAGCTACTCCCCAATCCACCTTTTCTCCATACGCGCACCGCAGATATCTCAAGTCGAGGCACTTCGTGTTTTTTGTACCAGTTTTCTAATTTGGTAGGAAGTGTCGTAAAATATGTAGTACGCCAAAGATCTTCAAAATCCGAAAGTGTATACCATTTTTTAGGATGGAGGTCATTAAAAGGATATTTAGAACCTTGTCTGCCAATGTATTTCACTAAATCATCCATGTTCAAAAAATGTAAATCCCCAGTCAACCCGTATTCCTTAATATCTTTTTCCGGGTCATACCCGTATTTATCCATTAACTGTGCTGGCGTGTTCTGCATAAGAAAAGCATATTCTTCTGCTTGCATCTTTTCTCTCGCTTCAGTTATTTCTTTTTGCAACGCTTCCTTATCAACACCTTCTTCGGTTTTATAAATCGCGACATAATCGGCATATTTGCCACATTTTTTGCAAGCATCATAAACCAGATCTTGAATGTTTACTGTTTGTTTTCCTTCGGAATCAATAGGAACTATAGCTGTTGCTATTTCCTTTATTATTTCTTTTTCTTCCTTTGGTTTCATCAAAGTCCTTTCGCCCCACCTAAAACTAGCATCTCTTATCTCTTCTTCTGTAGTTATTGTGTCTACGAACATTTTACGCGCAATTTCTAGCTTTTCTTCAGGGGCAATCTCGTCAGACATTAGATAGTATGCATAAAACTGATCAGGTATTCTTTTATTTCTATATATATTAATAAAAATCTTTCCAGCAAGATTTATATCTTGAATATAACCACAAAACTCGTTATTATCACACCTTTCCATTATTTCCTTTAATGGATTTTTTTTATTATAGAAATCAACAAGCTTGAGCTTGTTTGTTCCTATTGTTATGTTTTCTGGACTATCATAAATTATTTCATCGTTAATGTAGTCAAGCCATACTCCATCTTTTTTATAATGCCAATCACTCTTTACCATCATATGATGCAAATGCCATCTGGATTCTGAGGTTAAACCGCCTTCTCCGTTATGTTTAAAATAAAATTCCAACGGACTTTTTTTATAGTGTATCACTGCGGAATCACCTTGAAAGTCTGAAACTGTACACTCCACTTCTCTAGTCTTTCTCCAGGTACCATCCTTTTCACTGTATGATAACAACAAATGCTCCCCTATAGGGTAACCATTATTAAACATTCCTTTTATACAATCCCAGTTTAATCCATAACCATTAAAAACAGATGGGTGAATTATCAAACCTACTCCTTTCCCGTGTAGTTTACCGTCAACAATTTCTCCGTTCCAGAGGATTCTATCTTCGTGTAATAATCCTGCTTTGGGAAAATATGCACTTCCTACTTTTAATTGGGTTGACTCAATTTCTGGCATATTTAAAACTTCCAAGCAATGATTTACCATTTGCTCCTTATGAAAAAACTCCACACGAATGCAACCATTGAGAGTATAACAACATTCAATAACATCTATAGGCGAATTCTCTTTATTTCTTTGGTAATAATCATAAAACGTTCTAAAAGTTGAATGATTCGTCTTCTTTTCTATTCTGTAGTATCCACTCCTATTTGGTGCTTCCGTTATTGTCTTTTCTGCGAATTTCAAAAGTTTTCTATATACTTTCTCACCATCGTCTTTACCATTAATTCCTAAAAAAAGAAATGAGATGATAAATAAGGATATAATTTTTTTCATATAATATAAAAATAAAAAATGTTAAAAAATTATTGTGAATATAGATTTGTTTTTTAAGACACGTCAATATATAAGAATGTGAAGTCAGCTCATTTTATTTTTTTGCAAAAATACTTTTTTTAAAAAATCTATCAAAAAAATAATAATTATTTAATATTTTTTAACGCTGCTATTTTTAAACACTGCTTTTCGGTTATAATTCACCATAGTGAAAGCTGACGGTCATTTTCCGGATTTTGATTAATAATGTTTTGTCAAATAGTTCATTCAGGGGAGTCTTTTCAAACAAGAGTTTTTTGAGAAAAGAATCAGAAAAAAGGTGAGGGAAGCGGTAAGGGGGGGAAGTTTTTTGCTTTGGAGATAAGAGCAGGGGATTCTTTTCTGTTTTTTGGGTCGGAACATGGCTTTTCTACTTTGACTTTTTGCTATGTCATCTGAAACTTTTTCTCCTAATTTCACGATTTATACGAGTGTAGTGCGTCCCGTCGCCAACGTTTTACGTTACGCCGCCAGAGTTTAACGTTACGCCGCCAACATTAAACGTTAGCCACAATACGATTTTCCTATTGTTTGAGTATTTTTATAAACAGCGCCCCTGTTTATATAAACACGGCCCCTGTTTATATAAACGCGGCCCGTGTTTATAAACCGCCTCCTACGTTGGCAAAAAAGAATCATTCTACCCTCAACTCTCATCATTCTTTCATCACACATCTTCCTTTCTTTGTTGAAGGTAGTGGTTTTTTCTATATTTATTTGTTTTTTTTACTACACCACTACACCAGTTTGTCTTACCTATACATTCATAGCGATTTATGTGGTGTAGTAAGCTAAAATCACTACACCGTTCTACACCGTTCTACACCAAATTCCTCACCATTAGCTCACCAAGTTCCTCACCTTTAGCTCACCATTCGCTCTCCTCACAGGCAGGGGATTGCAACCGATGGAGCAGCGAGTGCAGAGTCAAACTTGTTTGAACTATGCAGAGTCGCGACAGAGGAAGACACAGTCAAATCCCCATCTCAACGCAGGCGGATTACGTAATCCGCCTGAACGAGTATCGAGTTTTTTTTAAAAGTAGGAAAAATGGTGTAGAACGGTGTAGAACGGTGTAGAGATTTTGGTTTCTACACCACTTATATGCTTTATTCTCTGTGCATAAGCACAATGGTGTAGTGGTGTAGTAGTTTTTTTATTTCTTTGTATTATTCCATTCTATAACTTCCGAAATAGGGATTATTTATCAAAATTAGTGGATTAAACGTTTGTTTGCAGAGAACCAAAGACAAAAGAGAAGGACTTCTGTGACGGACTAATGAGCGTAAAGCCTCAGGCGGCGGATTTCGTCGAGGACGGCGGGGTCGAGCCAGGGGGTGACGTCGTCGCCTGCGGCGATGGCCGTGCGGATGGCGGTGGAGCTGATGGGGTAGGGGGGGGTGGAGGGGAGGAATTGACAATTGACAATTGGTAATTGAAAATTGGTTAAGGGTTAGGGTTGTTTGCTGTAGCCTTTCACCTCTCACCTCTAATCTTTAGGACCTGTCGCCTTAAAGACTGGACGGTTGGTAAACGACGCTGTCATTCATATAAACGACGCTGTCATTTATTTAAACGACGGCGTCGTTTACCAAGATTATTATTTCTTCACAAAAAGCTAGGGTTTGCAAGGAAACCGAATGGGAAGATTGTACTTTACGCGAACACGCTCTCCATTCATTCGCCCTGGTTCCCATTTTGGCATCGCCTTTACCAGTCGTACGGCCTCATCGTCAACCAGACGGCCCACCTTCTCCGCAAACTCAGAATCATAGTCGCGAAGGGTCGAACTCATTGGCTTAATGACCTTAATGTTTGAAATAGAGCCGTCTTTCTCTACCACAAACTGCACCACGACGCGTCCCTTCAGCCCCTTCTCCACCATCTCTTTAGGACATCGCTGATTCTTTTGAATATACACCATCAATGAATCCACCCCGCCAGGAAACTGAGGCATCTCCTCTACAACTGAATATATGGTGTTCTCATCTTCCACTATTTCTTCCCCATCGTCACCCGTATCTTCAGAAAAATCACCCAAAAAGGGCAAATGCTCAATTATTACGGGCTCACCGTCTTCTATCAAGCCATGCCAATCTCCATCATAAACCGTGGTGTCGCCGTTGGACTTTATCAAAACATAAGCATTATCTACTTCACCCAGAGGAGTGTACCAAATCTTTATCGTCGTATCGTTTCCTTCTACTATCGTATCTCGCTTTACGACGCGCCTGTCTCCATACATATACTCAATCATCTGTGCATTGGTCTTGACATCGTCAAGAGCGACTTGTTCCTCTGCCGCAGGGACCGTTTTAGAGCTATTCTGGAGGGAACGCGGTTTTTGTACTTTGCAGGCGACAAGGCTGGCAACAAGCAGCACAGAAAACAGGAATACTAACGGCTTTTTCATAGCTCAGACGATTTATTTGTGACGGCCTACTGAGCGTAAAGCCTCAGGCGGCGGATTTCGTCGAGGACGGCGGGGTCGAGCCAGGGGCTGACGTCGTCGCCTGCGGCAATGGCCGTGCGGATGGCGGTGGAGCTGATGGGGTAGAGGGGGGCGGAGTTTAAGAATTGACAATTGACAATTGGTAATTGACAATTGGTTGGGGGTGTTTTGGGGTTAGGGGTTAGGGGTGAGGGGTTAGGGGACGTTTCGCGGGGATAGACGATGATGGGGTAGTGGGCGAGGATGTCGTCGGCGTTGCGCCATTTGGGGAAGGCGTCCCAGTTGTCGGCGCCGATGATGAGGCTGAACGCATCGTCGGGGTAGGCGCGCGAGAGTTCCTGCAGGGTGACGTAGGTGTAGGAGGGGCGGGGGAGATGGAACTCGAAGTCGCTGGCACGGAGGCGGGGGAAGTCGCGCACGGCCAGGGTGGCGAGGCGCAGGCGGACGGCCTCGTCGAGCAGCTGGTGGTCTTGCTTGAAGGGGTTCTGGGGACTGACCATCAGCCACACCTCGTCCACAAGGCCGAGGTTGCAGATGTAGCTTGCCAAGGCCGTGTGGCCCAGGTGGATGGGGTTGAACGTGCCGCCGAAAATGCCGATTTTCACCTTTAAAAATTATAAAATTAGGAATTAGGAATTAGGAATTAGGAATAAATTAATGAAAAACTTAAACCAAAAACTAAAACTAAAACGTGAGAATTCTTGAAGCAGCGAGCGTCAACAAACTCGTTTGATTGGCCGAGTCGCGACTAGAAAAGACGAAGTCAAATGTACTGCATGCCGCACACCAAAGCTATTCAAAAGTTTTAGTTTTAGTTCAAAGTTTTAGTTCTAATTTCATTTTTCATTCTTCATTCAATAGGAACTCTTTGACTTTGGCGAGGATTTCGGTTTGGGCTGTGTCGAGGTCGTCGTTGATGAGGATGTAGTCGAACTGGGGGGCGAAGGTGAGCTCGTAGGCGGCTTTGCGTACGCGTTCGTCGATGACCTCGGGGGCGTCGGTGGCGCGGCGCTCGAGGCGGCGGCGCAGCTCGTCGATGCTGGGGGGCTGGATGAAGACGCTGAGGGCACGGTCGCCGTAGTGGCGTTTGATGTTGATGCCGCCCTTGACATCGACGTCGAAGATGACGTTCTGGCCGAGGGCGAGCTGCGCCTCGACCTGGGCCGTGAGGGTGCCGTAGAAGCGGTCATGATAGACTTCCTCGTACTCGAGGAACTCGCCGCGGGCTATTTTCGCGCGGAACTCGTCGGGGGTGACGAAGAAGTAATCGACGCCGTCCTGCTCGGTGCCGCGCGGGGGGCGGCTGGTGGCGGAGACGGAGAAGTAGAGGTTGAGGTCCTGCTGGCGCAGGAAGTTGACGATGGTGGTCTTGCCCGAACCTGAGGGGGCAGAGAAAATGAGAATCTTACCGGACATTTTTTTCCTTGGTTAAAAGATTTGGGTGAGTTAAGAATTAAGAGTTAAGAGTTAAGAAAAAATGTCCCGTATGCGGCATTCCGATTCCAAACTATTTTTCTTAATTCTTAATTCTTAACTCTTAACTAACAATTACATTACGTTCAGCACTTGTTCCTTGATTTGTTCGAGCTCGTCTTTCATGCGGACGACGATGTTCTGCATCTCGGCGTGGTTGGACTTGCTGCCGGTGGTGTTGATTTCGCGTCCCATCTCCTGGGCGATGAAGCCGAGCTTCTTGCCCTGTCCGTGTCCGTCGGCGAGGGTCTGGCGGAAGTAGTTGAGGTGGTTGGTGAGGCGTTGCTTCTCCTCGTTGATGTCGAGCTTCTCGATGTAGTAGATGAGCTCCTGCTCGAAGCGGTTGCGGTCGTAGTCGGCGCCGAGGGTTTTCTGGAGGTTGTCGAGGATGCGGTTGCGGATGTTCTCGACGCGCTCTTTCTCGTAGGGCTCGATGGCGTGGAGCAGGGCTTCGATGTTATCGACTTTCTCGCGGAACTTCTTCTCGAGTGCGGCGCCCTCCTGGCGGCGGAACTCGACGAGGCGGTCGATGGCCTCGCGCGAGGCGGCGAGGGCGACGTCCCACTCCTCGTCGGTGAGCTCGTCGGTGAGCTCGGCGGTGGCCGTGCGTGTCAGCACGTCGGGCAGGCGCATGAGCATGGGCGTGAGGGTGATGGGCGAGAGGGGGAGGCCGTAGGCCTTCTCCAGCTGGCTCAGCTGTTCGTAGTAGGCTTTCAGCAGCTCGCCGTTGATGGGCGTGGCGGCAGCAGCGGCGTCTTCTTCAATCCACAGGTTGAACTCCACCTTGCCGCGCTCGAGCACGGAGGCAATCAGGGCGCGCAGCTCCATCTCCTTCTCCTTATAGAGCGGGGCGATGCGCGTCGAGAGGTCGAGCTGCTTGCTGTTGAGCGACTTTATTTCGGCACATATCTTCTTGTTACCGAGCATGCGGATGGCCTTGCCGTAGCCGGTCATAGACTGAATCATAGTGTTACCAATTATTAAATCTGCGCAAAAGTAATCATTTCTCGTATATTTTACTTACTTTTGCAGTCGAAATTCCCAATATAGGCAAAAAAATGGCTTGTATCCTGCATTTGGAAACGTCGACGGACACCTGTTCCGTGGCACTCAGCGAGGACGGCGCCCTGCTGTTTGCGAAAGAAGAAGCGCCGGGCTCTCCGTCGCACGAGGTGGCATTCAGCGGCCTGGTGGACGAGGCCTTGTCGATGGCCGATAGCGCGGCGAAACGTCTGGATGCCGTAGCCCTGAGCTGCGGCCCCGGGTCATATACGGGGCTCCGTATAAGTGCGTCGATGGCAAAGGGCATCTGCTACGGGCGCGACCTGCCCTTGATAGCCCTGCCCACGCTGGAGGTGACGTGCGTGCCTGTGCTGTTACGCGACGACCTGCCCGAGGAGGCGTTGCTCTGCCCGATGATTGATGCCCGGCGCATGGAGGTGTATGCGGCTGTCTATGACCGTGCCCTCACTCCCGTCCGGGATGTCGCAGCGGATGTGGTGGAGGCAGGGACGTACAATTCGTTCCTCGACCGTGGCCCCGTGTGGTTCTTCGGCGGTGGTGCCGAAAAATGCAAGAGCGTCATCACCCATCCCAACGCCCGTTTCGTGGAGGGCGTCAGACCGTTGGCCCGATGGATGTTTCCCCTTGCCGAGAAGGCATTCAATGCCGGGCGCTTCGAGGATGTCGCCTACTTCGAACCCTTCTATCTGAAGGAGTTCGTTGCCTCCAAACCAAGGGATTTGTTGAGGATTGAAAATTGAGGATTGAAGATTGAAGATTGAAAACTAAAATGGTTTAACCTTAAACGTTAAACGAGAAATAAAAAAACGAAATAAACCGAGACAGATATGGAATATAACACCCAACTCTCTCCCTTGACCTTGCCTGAGTATGGCCGCTCCATCCAGCGGATGATTGATTTTGCCGTAACCATCGAGGATCGTGCCGAGCGCCAACGCTGTGCCGAGACCATCATACGCATCATGAAGGGGAAGTTCCCCGAAGGGCAGGGTATGCCCGACTATGAGCAGAAGCTTTGGGATCACTTGGCCATTATGGCGGATTTTAAGCTTGACATCGACTATCCCTACGAAATAATCCGTCCGGAGAACTTCCGCAGCCGTCCCGATAATGTCCCATACGGCATGGGCGGCATCTCCCATCGCCACTATGGCCACTACATCATGGCCATGATTGACGAAGCGCGCCAACTGCCTGAAGGGCCGTTGCGCGACGAGTTTGTCCGCCTCATTGCCATCCAGATGAAGAAGGAACATTTGCTCTGGAACCACGAAGGGTTGGAGGACAGCAAAATCGTTGACGACATACGCTTGTTCTCGGACGGCGAGATTGTGGTGGATGAGAATGCCCTCGGGCTGGCATCGTACAAGCTGCCTGCCAACATACAGGCACAGCCCGCTCAGTCACAGGGCAAGAAGAAAAAGAAGAAGAAAAAGAACAACAACAATAATAATTAAGAGTTAAGAATTAAGAGTTAAGAAAAATACCCCTGCAAACATGACATTCGTCTGTAACTCCTGAACTCCTGCAACTCCTGAACTCCAAAAAACTCTTAACTAGAAATCTGCATTATGGCATCGTTTATCATTGAAGGCGGACGTCCGCTCAACGGGGAAATCACTCCACAAGGCGCCAAAAACGAGGTACTGCAGATACTCTGTGCTACCTTGCTGACGTCTGAACCTGTCACCGTCCATAACATCCCCGACATCCTCGACGTCAACAATCTGATGAAGATGATGACTCTGATGGGCGTGCGTATCGACCGCCTGGGGGAGGGCAGCTTCCGTTTCCAAGCCGACAAACTGGATGAGCAATACCTCGGAAGTGACGATTTCCTCCGCCTCTGCGCCAAGCTGCGCGGCTCGGTGATGCTGGTGGGACCGCTGCTGGCTCGCTTCGGCAAGGCGTTCATCAGCAAGCCCGGCGGCGATAAGATTGGCCGCCGTCGCCTCGACACCCATTTCCAGGGCTTCATGAACCTGGGAGCCACGTTTGTCTATGACGACGAACGTGGCGTTTACGAACTGCGTGCCGAGCGGTTGAAAGGGACGTATATGCTGCTTGACGAGGCCTCGGTGACAGGTACGGCCAACATCATCATGGGGGCCGTCATGGCCGAGGGCGATACCGTCATCTACAATGCCGCATGCGAGCCTTATGTTCAGCAACTCTGTCGGATGCTTTGTCGCATGGGCGCACAGATTGAGGGTATTGCCAGTAACCGCCTGACCATTCACGGCGTCAGCACCTTGCTCGGCTGCGAGCATACCGCTCTGCCCGATATGATTGAGGTGGGCAGCTTTATCGGCATGGCTGCCATGACCCAGAGCGAGCTCACCATCCGCAACGTCTCCTATCCCGACCTCGGTATTATCCCTGCCAGCTTCCGCCGTCTGGGTATCGACGTCAAGCAGCAGGGCGACGACATCTACATCCCTCGTCAGGAGCATTACCAGATAGAATCGTTCATCGACGGCAGCATCATGACTATTGCCGATGCGCCGTGGCCCGGGCTGACGCCTGACTTGCTGAGCGTATTGCTCGTTACCGCCATCCAGGCCAAGGGCAGCGTGCTCATTCATCAGAAGATGTTTGAGAGCCGCCTGTTTTTTGTGGATAAGCTGATTGACATGGGGGCTCAGATTATCCTCTGCGACCCGCACCGGGCCGTAGTCAACGGCCACGACCGTGCCTTCTGCCTCCGTGCCCGCAAGATGACCAGCCCCGATATCCGTGCGGGTATCGCTCTGCTGATTGCTGCCATGAGTGCCGAGGGAACGAGTACCATTGGCGATATTGACCAGATTGACCGCGGCTACCAGAACATCGACGGACGTCTGAATGCCCTCGGCGCTCACATCCTCCGCGTACCGAGCGAGAACTTCCATTCCTGATACCATGATTTTGCGCGAAGAACTCCATTCCATAGGCCATTTCACCCGTCCCCACGGCGTGCAAGGCGAGATGGCGCTCATGCTGACGGACGATGTGTTCGACCGTGCGGATGTGTCGTGTCTTGTCTGCTCGATGGATGGCATATTCGTGCCGTTTTTCGTGGAGGAATATCGCTATAAGACGGACAACGTAGTGTTGGTGAAGTTTGAGCATGTGGATACTGTGGAGCAGGCGCGTGTGTTTACAAACAAGGAGGCGTTTGCCCTGAACAAGGAGTGTGAAGGGGAGAAACCGGATTTTGCGTGGAACGATTTCGTGGGCTTCTCGGCAGAGGAAGGTATACGTGGGGCATTGGGAAATATTGTTCACGTTGATGATTCGACGATGAACGTCCTGTTCATTGTCGGGCGGCCCGACGGCTCGGAGTGCTTCATTCCTGCTCAGGAAGTGTTTATCGAAGATATCGATTACGAAAATCGTCATATAGTATTCAACTTGCCTGAAGGCCTGATAGACTGAAGAATGAAAGGGTTTAACGGAGAACGTTTAACGTTTAACGAGGCTGGCGCGATGGCATCGGAGGACGTGTTCGTTAAACATTAAACCTTAAACGTTAAACGAGAAATGAAGATTAACCATGGAAGAGAATAAATCGAATAAACCACACCGGCATGTCTGGCTTCCTATCCTTTGCGGCATAGGTGGGGTGGTGCTGGGCATAGCATTACTATGCTTTACACCACTCCGGGCACTACAGCCAGGCTACCTCACCCCCCAGTCGCGCGAGCAGGTACTCAATTTCGCTCTCCGTGTCGATTCGTTGGAGGAGGCTGTGGCTCGTCAGAATCTTTATGTCACTAATTTGCAGGATATCCTGAGGGGACGTGTCAAGGTGGATACCGTTATTTCCATTGACACGCTGACAGCTCTTCGTGCGGCAGACCTCATGGAGCAGACCGAGCGAGAAAAGGAGTTTGCCCGTCAGTACGAAGCCAATGAAAAGTACAACTTGATTACCCTCGCCTCACGGGCTGCTGGTGTGTCGGGATTAAACCTGATGGTTCCTGTGCGGGGCGTTGTGCAGCGGACGTTCGACCCTCAGCACGATGACTACGGCATCGAGGTGCTGCCTACCGTACGCTCGTCTGTTGCAGCAGTACTTGACGGCACGGTGGTGCAGAGCGGATATACGGCCGTGAATGGCTACTCTGTTGTCATTCAGCACAACGGCGACCTTGTTTCCGTCTATTCTCACCTCGGGACGATTGTTTGTAAGCCCGGGCAGAAAGTGCGAGGAGGTGAAGCCATCGCCGCTGTCGCCAAGGTCGCGGACGACCAGCATCAGAACACCATCCACTTCGAACTCTGGCATAAGGGGACGGCACTCGACCCCACACTATATATTGCTTTCTAAGGATATGAAAAATAAGAAAAAACAGATAGCCATTCTCGGCTCGACGGGAAGCATAGGCACCCAGGCGCTTCAAGTCGTTGAAGCACATCCCGACCTGTTCGAGGTGTATGCCCTGACGGCAAACAACAACGCCTCGTTGCTCATTGAGCAGGCGCGGAAGTTCGAGCCCGATGCGGTGGTTATTGCCAACGACGCCCATTACCTCAAGGTAAAGGAGGCGCTTGCCGACCTGCCCATCAAGGTGTATGCCGGAGCCGACGCCCTGTGCCAGGTGGTTGCCATGGAGCACGTGGATGTGGTGTTGGCGTCGCTGGTGGGCTATGCAGGGCTGCGTCCCACCATGGAAGCCATCCGTGCCGGCAAGGATATTGCGTTGGCCAACAAGGAGACGCTGGTTGTGGCAGGCGAACTCATAACCCGTCTGGCCATTGAATACCATGCCCCCATCCTGCCCGTCGATAGCGAGCACTCGGCCATTTTCCAATGTCTGGCTGGTGAGCCCCACAACGCTGTTGAGAAGATTATCCTCACAGCCTCGGGCGGTCCCTTCCGCACCTGGACTGCCGAGCAGATAGCCCAGGCTACGCCGGCACAGGCACTCCGTCATCCCAACTGGGACATGGGCGCAAAGGTTACCATCGACTCCGCCTCCATGATGAACAAGGGCTTTGAAGTGATGGAGGCCAAATGGCTGTTTGGCGTCAAGGCCGAGGATATTCAGGTGGTGGTCCATCCGCAGAGCGTTGTCCACTCCATGGTGCAGTTCATCGACGGCTCCATCAAGGCCCAGCTGGGCAGCCCCGACATGCGCCTGCCCATCCAGTACGCCTTCTCCTATCCCAGCCGTTTGCCCTCCGACTTCCCTCGCGTGGATTTCGCCCAGCTCGGCAGCCTGACGTTCGAGGCCCCCGACCCTGTGCGTTTCCCCAACCTCCGTCTGGCTTTCGAGGCCATCCGTGGGGGCGGCAATCTGCCCTGCATCCTCAACGCCGCCAACGAGGTATGTGTGGATGCCTTCCTGCACGACCGCATCGGGTTCCTCCAGATGAGCGACGTCAACGCCGAAGTAATGAGCCGCATCCCCTTCATCGCCCATCCCGGTTACGACGACTACGTCGAGACCGACCGCATAGCCCGCGAAATGGCAAATCAAATCATCAACAAATCCTAAATTGTACATTCTCATGACTGCTCTGATAAAAACCGCCCAGTTACTCCTCTCACTCTCCCTGTTGGTCGTCTTCCATGAGTTTGGCCATTTCCTATGGTCGAAGCTTTTCAAGACACGCGTGGACAAGTTCTATATGTTCTTTAACCCGAAGTTTTCGCTCCTACGCATCAAGCGTGTCGATGGTAAGCTGCGGGTGCGCTTCTTTGCTCCCAATGTCGAAGACCCCATCGTGGAGCTGCGGGACGAGGAAGGCAACGTGAAGAAGGACGACAAGGGCAACGCCCTCTACCGTCCCATGACCGACGAGGAGCGTGCCGCCCTCCCCAAGGGCGACTGGCGCCGCGACCCCGACAATACCGAATTTGGCATCGGCTGGGTGCCCTTCGGCGGTTACTGCCGTATCACAGGTATGGTGGACGAGACGCAGAGTGCCTCCAATCTTGCCAGTACCCCCCAGCCCTATGAGTTCCGCACGAAGAAGTCGTGGCAACGGCTGCTCATCATGATTGGCGGCGTGGTCAACAACCTCATCCTGGCCTTCTTTGTCTATTCTATGGTGCTCTACGCCTGGGGCGACGAGTACCGTCCCATTTCGGGCAGCAAGTACGGCATGGAGTTCAACGATTATGCCAAGGAGATTGGCTTCCAGGACCACGACGAGTTGCTGCGTACCGACAAGACCACGTTCACGCGCTTCGATGCCGACATGCTTCGTGCTATTGCTGCGGCTGACGAGGTGACTGTGCTACGCGACGGACGCGAGGTCGCTATTTCTATCCCCGATGACCTGACCTTGCTTAACATGAATCGCGACGGCATGCCTTTCATCTCCTTCTATATGCCGATGGAGATTGATAGCGTGGCTCCCGATATGGGTGCTGCACGTGCCGGATTGCGCAAGGGCGACCGTATCGTCAGTATTAATGGCGTGGAAACCGATACCTGGAACAGATTCAGGGGCGTTCTTGCCACATTGGCTGAGCGGGAGAAGGGCGGCGAGATTATCAACCACGATCTGCCAATCGCCTTCTTGCGCGATGGCTCGTTGGATACTTTGCTGGTCTCAGCAAGCAGTTCGTTCCAGATAGGTATCTTTTCACCCGAGCCGCCTTTCGAGTGGAAGACCGACCGCTACGGCTTTTGGGCTTCCATTCCCGCTGGCATCCGCTACGGCTGGAACACCCTGCGCGGCTATGTGAGCGACTTCAAGTACGTCTTCACCCGCGAGGGCGCCAAGAGCCTCGGCGGCTTCGGCACTATCGGCAGTATCTTCCCCGCTACGTGGGACTGGCACGCCTTCTGGATGATGACGGCCTTCCTTAGCATCATCCTCGCTTTTATGAACATCATCCCCATCCCCGGCCTCGATGGCGGCCACGTGCTCTTCCTCCTGTGGGAAGTCATTACGGGCAAGAAGGTCTCCGACAAGGTGCTTGAGAAAGCCGAGTGGGTGGGCTTCATCCTCCTTATGGCCTTGATGGTCTATGCCAACGCCAACGACGTCGTGAGATTCCTGTTCTAAATGAAAAAAAGACCCTCTCCCTGCTCCCCCGTGAGGGGGAGAGCTCCCCTCCACTATGGGAGGGGTTGGGGGTGGGTCTCCTTCCGTTATTAGTATGAACCTCCAGCGTCTTATAGCCGAAGGTGAGCATCAGCAGCAGGACTTCAAGTTCGAGATTACCAGCGCCTGCAAGATTGCCCGCTCGCTCTCTGCCTTTGCCAATACCGACGGCGGACGGCTGCTGATTGGCGTGAAGGATAATGGAGCTATTGCTGGCGTGCGGAGTGACGAGGAGATGTATATGGTGGAGGCTGCGGGTGAGGTGTGGTGCAATCCGCCTGTCTATCCGCGAATGACGGCCTACCGCGTGCCTGTGCCCTCGTCGGCCCACGACATGCGTACCGTTGTCATAGCCGAAATCGACCCTGTCATGCAACGTCCTGTGCGAGCCCGCTTGGAGGATGGCACTTTCCGCGCCTTTGTCCGTATTGCTGACGAGAACATTGTGGCTTCGCCTGTCCAGATGGAACTTTGGCATTCCGAGAACAATCCTGACGGCACTCTCCTTCCGCTTTCTAACGATGAACTCTCCCTCCTCCGCCTTCTTCCCTCTAATGCGGCATCTTCAGTTTTCAATTCCCCAAGTCCTAATTCCTCGTCTTTAATTCCTAATTCTGCTCTCACCCTCCGCCAATTCTGTCGTCGCGCCCGTCTTCCCCGGCATCGTGCCATTCGCCTTCTTGCTGCCTTCATCCGCTTTGGTCTCGCTCAGGAAACCTTCCATGACCACACTTTTGTCTATAGTTCGTTGTAACGCTATTCTTCCACTTCCTCAAAGTGGGCTTCGGAAACGTCGGAGGTGTCGAGAACACGGGGACGGGGTTCTTCCACCCGAGTGACGGTAGTCTTGTCCTTGGGCTCCTGATGGGTAGTGGGGCGCTGTTTCGTGGGTGTCCCAGACATACTGCGGTTAATGCGTCGTGGCAGGTAGATGAAGACGACGTACAGGAGGGCTATAAGGAGAAGAACGCGAGTCATATAAGATTGAAGATTGAGGATTGAAGATTGAATATTATGGGTTAGGGGTTATTCCGTTTTGCAAGAGTTTTTGAAAGAAGGGAGAGAACGATGTACCAACCAATGACGGCAGCAAAGCCTGGGATGCCAAGGAGAATGAGCAACAAGGCGCTGACGGCAAGAAAGAGGTAGCGCACACGATTTTCCTTCCAGCTGAGGTTATGGAATTTCAGCGAGAACATAGGGATGGGGCTCACCAAAAGCCATGAGAACAGCAGTACGAGGGCGATAATTAGGAATGGGGAATTAGAAATTAGGAATTGACTGGCGCACGAAGCGGCATCTGCGGGGTTAATTCCTAATTTATGATTCTTGATTTTTGCATTATATAAAAGGGCTCCCCAGAACAGGGCGTTTGCAGGGGTGGGCAGGCCGATGAAGGATGTGGTCTGACGCTCGTCGAGGTTGAATCGCGCAAGTCGCAACGCTGAAAACGCAGTCAAAAGGAAGGGGAGAAATACAAGGAAATGAGAAATAAAAAATGAGGAATTAAGAATTGGGGAATCAGGGTTAAGGATTAGTTCTGATTTCATGTAAGTATGTACTATTGCTGCTGGAGCAAGGCCGAAGGTGACGAGGTCTGCCAAAGAGTCGAGCTCCTTGCCGATGGGGGAGGAGACTTGGAAAAGGCGGGCAGTCATGCCATCGAAAAAGTCGAACAGAGCGCCTATAATAATAAAGAGGAACGCGCGATGGAAATCGCCCTCGAAAGCGAAAGTCGTAGCTACGCAGCCTGAAAGTAAGTTGCAGCAGGTGACGGCATTAGGGATGTGACTTTTTATTTTCAACTTGTAATTGTCAATTTTGCGAGTGGGATTGTTCCATAAATAATCTGCAAAAATACGTTTCTTTGACGAAAGTTCCAAATAAAATGTGTAAATTTGCAGCGTGGAACCGTTCGAAATACAGATATTAGGTTGTGGGTCGGCAAAGCCCAGTACGCGTCATAACACGTCGTCGCAGTTGGTTGACTTGCGCAGTAAGCTTTTCATGATTGACTGTGGTGAGGGAACACAGCTGCAAATGGCTCGTTATCATGCCAGTTATGCACGGCTGAACCACATTTTCATCAGTCACCTGCATGGGGATCATTGTTTCGGACTTATCGGGCTCATCTCCACACTGGGGATGCTGGGTAGGGGGCATGCCCATTCGCTCCACATCCATGCGTTACCTGAATTGGAGACGCTGTTGCGTCCACAGATTGACTACTTCTGCCACGAGATGCCCTACGAGGTGGTGTTCCATCCCTTCAGCTACGACCATGCAGAGGTGATTTACGATGACCGTTCCGTGACGGTAAGCACAGTTCCCCTCAACCATCGTATCCCATGCTGTGGATTTGTCTTCCGCGAGAAGGAAGGGTTGCGCCACATCCGTCGCGACATGATTGATGCCTATGAGGTTCCCATCAGTCAGATGGGGCTCATTAAGAATGGATCTGATTACGTGACTCCTGAGGGAGATGTGATTCCCAACGAGCGACTGACCACACCTCCGACGCCTCCACGCAGTTATGCCTACTTGTGTGATACGGCTCCATTGGCTTCTGTCATCCCTCTTATTGAGGAGGTAGATGTGCTCTACCACGATGCCACGTTTGCCACTACGGAGGAGGGCAGGGCGCAGGCAACGTTCCATTCGACGGCTGCTCAGGCTGCTGCGGTAGCCTCTGCCGCAGGGGTAGGGAAGCTGGTGCTGGGGCACTACTCGTCGCGCTATGATGACGAGCGCCCGTTGCTTGACGAGGCTTTGGCTGTGTTCCCAAACACGGTTCTTGCCCGCGAAGGTATGAAGATTGAGGTGAACAAAAACTGCGAATAAATTTGCAATTACGCTCAGTTCGATGTAATTTTGTGGCCGACTTTTGAAGATTGCACACAGCATGGCGTTGAATGAAGAACTATTGTTGAAGCAGCTGAAGGACCCCAGGAAGGCTCACGAGGCTTTCGGGGCGGTGGTGAAGGAGTACACCGAGCCACTCTATTGGCACTTACGTCGTATGGTGCTTGATCACGATGATGCCAACGACTTGCTGCAGAACACCTTCATCAAGGCGTGGACGAATATCGACGGGTTTCAGGGCAATTCGAAAATTTCCACTTGGCTCTATCGTATTGCCACCAATGAGGCGCTCACGTTCCTCAACCGACAGTCGGGTACGGACGTCGTATCGCTTGACAACGACGATGCACCTCCTGTAAATCTCGAAGCCGATGAGTACTTCGATGGCGACGATTTGCAGCGCCGGCTTCAGGAAGCCTTGCAGACTCTGCCTCCCAAGCAGCGCATGGTGTTCAACATGAAGTATTTCGACGAGATGAAATACGAGGATATGTCGGAAGTACTTGGCACCAGCGTAGGCGCACTAAAAGCCAGCTATCATTTGGCCGTCCAGAAAATTTCTGCTTTTTTTCAGGACGATATTTAAACTTTTTAATAAACACATAGTCATAGAAGCGTAAAGAAAGGAAAAACAAACATGACCGACGAAGAAAAATTAAAAGGAATAATAGGAAAGGAAAACCCGTTCAAAGTGCCTGATGGTTACTTTGAGGACTTCCAGCAGCGGCTGATGAGCTCGTTGCCTGAGCGCTCTTTTGCTCAGAAGAAGCCCGTGCGCATCCCTATCTGGAGAAATACCCGTACGTGGGTGTCGGCAGCAGCTGTGTTCGCAGGTGTTATTATCATGGTTGCGGCTCTTCACCGAGCTGACAACTTGAGGGATGCTGCCTATGCTTCTACTGACGATGGTATATTTACGGAAGAAGAAATGTCGGAATACCTGGCTACTTCCGTGTTCGACGACTATACACTCTACAGCTATCTCACCAACGACGAATGACACCATGAAACGAATCGTAGTATTATTGATAGCGTCACTCTGTTTCATGACGATTGCCCCCGCTCAGGACATGCGCGGGCCGCGTTTCATGAAGCCTGAGGAATACAAAGCCAAGCAGCAAGAATTCATCACCCAGCGTGCTGGACTGACTGAGGCTGAGGCTAAGGCGTTCTTCCCCATTTATTTCGAGTTGCAGACGGAGAAATTCAAACTCAACGGAGCCGTGCGCAAGAAGATGCGTGAGCTCGCAAAGGATGGCCTTACGGAAGCCGAGGCAGCTGAAATGCTCGACGAGACAGCCGAGATGAAGATGAAGTGCGATAAACTGGAAAAAGATTATCTCCCCAAATTCAAGGCCATTCTTCCTGCATCGAAACTACTGAAAATCCAGATGGCTGAGGAGGCTTTCCGTCGCGAACTGCTCAACAATATGCAGCGTGGACGGATGCCCTTGGGAGATGAACCGCAGAAAAAGCAATAATGGTTAGAATAAAAGCATAGATTAGAAAGGTAAGTAAAAAGGAACAAAAAGTGAAAGGAAAGGTGGCCTCGTGATGAAGCCACCTTTCTATTTGTCTAAATTATTTCAGATTGTCTAAAAGAAGTGATTATTCGAGGCTGAAACTCTTCTCGCCAATCATCACGCCACCTGCGAAAACATAGACCGTGTAGGTGCCTGCAGGAAGGAATTCATCAACGTCCCAATAGACGGTAACGGCTTGTTCCTCACCCGTATATTCGATGGTTTTCTTGATGGAGTACTCCAATTTGGTGTTCTCGTAGGCGAAGGTTTTCGAAGCGTTCTTGGTGAGTACGTCGCCATCGGGCTTCATGATGCGGATGTAGATGTCGCGCTCGCCTGTCTCGGCTGTGATGTTCTTGGTGATGGTGAACGAGATGGCCAGCTGCGCGATGTCTTTCACCTTCTTGGTGGCTTTGCCGCGCTTGTTCTTTGAGGCAACGGAGAATCCTGTGGCATCGAGTTGTGAGGCCAGCGTGACCTTGTTTGAGAGCGTCTTGGCTTCTTCCTGAAGGGTGCTGATCTGCTGTGTGGCAGCGGCATACTGGCGTTTTACCTGACGGTTTTCGTTATGGAGTTTTTCGTTCAATTGGTTCAGCGAGTCAATCTGCACAATGTAGCTGCGCATGACTTTCTTTACGGTAGCCAGCTCTTTTTTCAGGCGGGTTATCTCGGCAGCATCAGTTGCCTTGGTGTTCTTCAGTTCCTCAAGGAGTCGCTGGGTTTTCTCCTTCTCGCGTGCGAGCTGAACCTGCAGGGAGTCGTTGCTGATCATGAGCTGCATTTCGTCGTATTGCGAGGCGAACGAGGAGTATTCGTTCTCCATCTCCTCTTTTTCAATTTCAAAAAGCTGGGTCATCTCGTCGTTGGTTTTGTTAGCTTTATGGAGGTTGAGGCTGAGGATAAGGATGGCACCTCCACACAGCAGTATAGCCAAAGTAGAAAGGATGATAATGGTTTTTTTGTTCATTTTCTAATCAGATTAGTCGGATTATTCGGGGTTTTCAGATTGTTCAGAAGGCTTAGCCTTGCAGGGCAGCAATAGCTGCTTTCAGGGAGGCAATGCGCGATTCGGCGTCAGCTTGTTTCTTGCGCTCGGCAGCAACGACTGCTTCAGGAGCACGGGCCACGAAGTTGGCGTTATTGAGCTTATTCATCACGATGCGCAGCGAGCCTTCAGTATAGGTAAGTTCATCGTTCAGCTTCTTCAACTCAGCCTCTACGTCCATCAGATTCCCGAGAGGAACGGCGTACTCCGTAGTTCCCACCATGAAGCTGGCTGCTCCCTGGCTCTTTTCGCTCACGGTATTGATGGCGCTGAGGTTGGCCATCTTAGTGATGACAGCTTGGTAGGGGGCTACAACGGCATTCCCACCCACAATCTCAAGCACGAGCTCTTCCTTCTGGGCAACGCCCTTCTGGAGGCGGATGGCACGGATGTTGGAGATGATTTCCTTCACGGTCTCGAAATCGCGGATTAGATTGTCTTCAGTTTCTGTACCAATAACAGAAACGGGCTGGAACATAATGCTCTCGCCAGCCTTTCGCTCCTCGATGTTCTGCCAAAGCTCCTCAGTAATGAACGGCATGAATGGATGGAGCAAACGCAGCAGGTAGTCGAAATAGCGCAACGTGGCGTCGTACGTCTGACGGTCGATAGCACAGCCGTAGGCAGGCTTAATCATCTCCAGATACCAGGCTGAGAACTCGTCCCAGAACAGATTATAGACAGCCATCAGCGCATCTGAGATGCGGTACTTCGAGAAGTGGTCGTCAACGAGGGCTGCTGTCTGCTTCAGTTTCGCATCGAACCAGCGCATAGCCGTAGCGGCAGCCTCGGAGGGAGCGGCCTTTTCATCTACCGTCCAGCCCCTGACAAGTCGGAAACAGTTCCAGATCTTATTGTTGAAGTTGCGTCCCTGCTCGCAGAGGCTTTCGTCGAACAGGATGTCGTTGCCTGCGGGGGCACTAAGCATCATGCCCATACGCACGCCGTCGGCTCCGTATTTGTCGATGAGGTCGAGGGGGTCGGGGCTGTTGCCAAGGCTCTTCGACATCTTGCGCCCGAGCTTATCGCGCACGATTCCTGTGAAATAGACATTACGGAAAGGCATGTCGCCCAAATATTCGTAGCCAGCCATAATCATTCGTGCTACCCAGAAGAAGATGATGTCGGGTCCGGTAACAAGGTCTGAGGTGGGGTAGTAGTAACGGATCTCGTCGTTCCCTGGGTTGTTGATGCCGTCGAAGAGGCTGATGGGCCAGAGCCACGACGAGAACCAGGTGTCGAGGGCTCCCTCGTCCTGGGTGAGCTGGTCGGCGGTGACGGTCTCGTAGCCTTTGATGAGGCGGGCTTTCTCCACAGCCTTGTCGATGGTCTCGGCCACCACGTACTGGCGCTCGGCGTCGGGCACATCGTCCTGACCGGGCAGGAAGTAGGCGGGGATGCGATGGCCCCACCAGAGCTGGCGGCTGATGCACCAGTCCTTGATGTTCTCCAGCCACATGCGGTAAGTGTTCTTATACTTGGTGGGATAGAACCGTATGTCGTCGTTCATGACAGGGGGCAGGGCGATGTCGGCAAAATGCTGCATGCGGATGAACCATTGCAGCGAGAGACGCGGCTCAATGGGCACGTTGGTGCGCTCGGAATAGCCCACCTTGTTGTCGTAGTCCTCCACTTTCTCCATCAGGACAGCAGCATCGAGGTCCTTGACAATCTGCTTGCGGCAGTCGAAACGGTCCATGCCCACGTAGAGTCCGGCTGCCTCGGAGAGGGTGGCATCGGGGTTGAAGATGTCGATGGCCTCGAGGTTGTACTTCTGACCGAGGGCGTAGTCGTTGACGTCGTGGGCAGGGGTAACTTTCAGACAGCCCGTACCAAACTCAATCTCCACATAACGATCCTCGATGATGGGGACAACCCTGTTTACCAGCGGGACAATCACCCGCTTGCCACGCAGCCAAGTGTTCTTCGGGTCCTTGGGGTTGATGCAGACGGCGATATCGCCCATGATGGTTTCAGGACGTGTGGTAGCTACCACAGCATAACGTCTGCCCTTGGCGTCGCGATGGATAATCTGATGCTTGACGGTAGGGTCGAAGGGCTCCGTAGCGCTCAGCACCTGGGCATCGGGCTCCTCACCATCCGTGCTGCCGGCAGGCTCGTCCACGTAGTAGCGCAGGTAGAACAGATGGCTGTGCTCGTCGTGATAGATGACCTCCTCGTCCGAGAGGGCGGTCTGACGCTCAGGATCCCAGTTGACCATACGCAGGCCACGATAGATGAGGCCCTTGTCGTAGAGGTCGCAGAATACCTTGATGACGCTCTTCGAGCGTTCCTCGTCCATCGTGAAAGCGGTACGGTCCCAGTCGCACGAGCAGCCCAGCTGGCGGAGTTGCTTGAGGATAATGCCTCCATGCTCGTCCGTCCAGTCCCAGGCATGACGCAGGAACTCCTCGCGGGTGAGGTCGCTCTTCTTGATACCCTTCTCAGCCAAACGCTTGATAACCTTGGCTTCGGTGGCGATGGAGGCATGGTCCGTACCAGGCACCCAGCAGGCATTCTTTCCTTCCATGCGGGCGCGGCGCACGAGGATGTCCTGAATGGTCTCGTTGAGCACGTGTCCCATGTGGAGCACGCCCGTCACGTTGGGTGGTGGAATAACCACGGTGTAGGGCTCACGTCCGTCAGGCTTGCTGCTGAAGAGACGGTTGTCCATCCAATACTGATACCATTTTCCCTCGACTTGCGCAGGGCTGTACTTGCTTGCCAGTTCCATATTCTCTCTTGTTATCTTTTACCTTATTCTATTTAAAACGGCTGCAAAGGTAGTGCAAGGCGAGCGATAATGCAAATTTATTTGCAATTATCCGAGCCGCCGCCTGTCTAAAAGCCTTTTATGCTATATCAAACGCTGTTCAAATAGCCCTTAACTCTGCGCGCTCAGAATCAAACTCTGGCAAATTAGAATCAAACGTTACGGAATTAGAATCAAACGTTACGGAATTAGAATCAAACGTTAAATGTTAAAAAGCCTGATAGCTTATAATCAATAATTTCGTGGCTGCTTTTGTTGAGTGATAAGCCGCAAAGCAATTGGCATAAAAAGAGCCGTTCTATCCTCAACGCGCGATTCTTTTTTATTTTTCCACTTTTATTGAAAATAATTCCTCTTTCCTCGTTCCTAATTCCTATTTTTATTGTAATTTTGCAGTCGATTTCAACCTCCTATTAACTGTAGTCTCCAATAATGAGTACAACTGCTCCTTTTATGGTCTTCTCGGGCACTCGCTCGAGATACCTTGCTGAACAAATCTGTGAGTCGCTGGGCTGCCCGCTGGGCAACATGATTATCACCCATTTCGCCGATGGCGAGTTTGCGGTAAGCTACGAAGAATCCATCCGCGGAAAGGACGTTTTTCTCGTCCAGAGCACCTTCCCCAACTCGGACAACCTGATGGAACTGCTGCTGATGATTGACGCTGCCAAGCGCGCTTCGGCACATAGCATCGTGGCTGTGATTCCCTATTTCGGATGGGCTCGTCAGGATCGCAAGGACAAGCCGCGCGTCTCCATCGCTGCCAAGCTGGTTGCCGACATGCTGATGGTGGCTGGCGTTAGCCGCGTAGTCACTATGGACCTCCATGCCGATCAGATTCAAGGCTTCTTCGATATCCCTGTGGATCACCTCTATGCCAGCAACGTATTTGCTCCCTACATTCAGAGTTTGAACTTCCCGATGGACGATGTGGTGATTGCCACTCCTGACGTGGGTGGCAGCAAGCGCGCCGCTGCCTATGCCAAGTACTTTAACGTTCCCCTCGTGCTCTGCAACAAGACTCGCGCACGGGCCAATGTGGTGGAATCCATACAGATAATCGGCGATGTGGAAGGGAAGAACGTCATGCTCTTCGATGATATCGTCGATACCGCAGGCACCATCACCCAGGCTGCCGACGAGATGAAGCGTGCTGGAGCCCGCAGCGTGCGTGCCTTTGCCAGCCATTGTGTGATGTCGGGTCCTGCTGTTGAGCGCGTGAATGCCTCGTTGCTGGAGGAGATAGTCTTTACTAACAGCATCCCCTTCGACAATCAGAACGGTAAGCGTTGCCCCCGTCTGAAACAGCTCTCCATAGCTCCGCTGTTTGCCGATACCATCCAGCGCATTATCAATAACGAGCCTATTAGTGTGAAGTATATCTTCCAGAAATAAAACCATTTATTAACCAAATAAAACAACAAATCCAATGAAGAAATTATTCTTTATCGCAGCTGCTGTCGTCATGTTGGCAGCCTGCCAAAACAAGAATGCCTACACCGTCAGCGGTACCATTGCAGGTGCTCAGGACGGAGACACCGTTGCTGTTGCCGTTCCTCAGGGACGTACTCTCGAGAAGCTCGCTCTGGGCGTTGTCAAGGATGGCAAGTATCAGATCAAGGGCACGACCGACACCATTCAGGTGGTTTATCTTACCGTAGCAGGACAGCCCCGCTTGCAGCTCTTCCTTGAGGCTGGAAACATCAAGGCTGATATCAACGAAGGTGGTGAGAACCAGGCTATCGGTACGCTCAACAACAATCGCATGGAGGCTTTCAACTCTACCCTCAACGGCATCTTTGAAGGCTATGGCGAACTGAACCAGCGCCTGCAGGCTGACGACGTTACTGAAGAGGAAATTGCTGAAGTCCGCTCGAAAATGGAAGTGATGGAAAAACAGTACGACGAGGCCGTCAAGAATAGCCTTCGCGAGAATGTCGACTGCGACTTCGGACTCTTCCTCCTCCAGCGCTACTCCTACAACTTCGAGGCTGAGGAATTGGCTCCCATCCTCGACGAGTTCGTCAAGAAATTCCCCAACAATGAAACCGTCCTCCGTACGAAGGAAAACAACGACAAGGTGTTGGCTACGGCTGTGGGAAAGAAGTTCATCGACTTTGAGATGGCTAACATGGCTGGCGGAACCAGCAAGCTGAGCGACTTCGTGAAGCAGAACAAGGTGACGCTCGTTGACTTCTGGGCAAGCTGGTGTGGTCCCTGCCGTCAGGAGATGCCCAACGTCAAGGCTGCTTATGAGAAATTCGGCGCCAAGGGCTTTGGCATCGTCGGCGTCAGTCTCGACCGCGACGAAGAGTCATGGAAGAAGGGTGTAGCTGATTTAGGTATGGCTTGGCCCCAGATCTCTGACCTGAAGTACTGGGATTGCGAGGGCGCAGCTCTCTATGGCGTTCGTGCCATCCCTGCTACGGTACTCATCAACCAGGAAGGTACCATCCTCGCCCGCAACCTTCGCGGCGATGCTCTTGCTGAAAAGCTTGAGGAAGTGCTGAAATAAAGGCCAAAAGATAAGGGCCTATAGTCGTCTATAGACTATCGGCTCTTCATCTCCTTTAAGATATTCCTCTTCGTCGTCCTCAGGGCGGGGGAGAGGAATTCTGTTTCCATGATGTCTAATGTCTGGCGCAGTTCTGCCAGCAGCTCAGGGAAAGGACGGCATTGAAGGTATGCCAGCTTCATCGCAACGGAACGCACTCCATTAGGCTGGTCAGGGCGCATCATCATGTCGAGGCAAAAGTCGAGGAAGTCCGTCCTCACGTCATCACTCTTGAATTGCGTACGCAGTAGGATTGTCATAGTCAGCCTTCGCATGGTGATGCTCTCTGTGCGCATGGCCAAGTCGATGAGCTCGTGCTGTTTGTCGGTCAGCCATTCATCGTCGTCTGAAGGTAGATGGGTCATTACCCAGGCAGCATTATCAGACGTACGTTTGTCCTCGTCGTACAGATAGGAGAAAAGCTCTTCCCTGTCGGAGGAAAAAGAAAGGAGCAGGACGTCGTTTCCGCCAATGTGTCCGCTCAGGATGGTATGCAGATTTCTTGTCATTTCGGCCGCGAAGATAGCATTTGGTGAGTGAATTTGCAAAAAAAGGCTCAAATAATATTGCTTTTCCTTTCGGCATACACTATCTTTGTCTCGTGAAACAAAGAAAACTTCCTTCGTCGTGAATAAAAACGTCTACCTTGCCTCAAAGCCGCGCTATGAAATCCTGGATGGGTTGCGTGGCGTAGGTGCCCTGTTCGTCGTGGCCTATCATCTGTTTGAAACTTATTTTGGCGGAGGCCCCACACAACCCATCAATCATGGTTATTTGGCTGTCGATTTCTTCTTCGTCCTCTCAGGCTTTGTGGTCGGCTATGCCTATGATGACCGCTGGAGCCGTATGTCCACGTGGAATTTCTTCAAACGTCGTCTGGTCAGGCTTCATCCGCTGGTAATCCTTGGCACGTTGTTCGGCGCACTCATGTTCTACTTGGGGGCTTGCGGGCGTTTCCCTGCTATTGCTGAAACGCCGTGGTGGATGGTTGTTCTGGTAATGCTGTGGGCTTTTACGCTTTTACCCATTCCTCCTTCGCTGGATATCCGTGGTTGGGTGGAGACCAATCCGCTGAATGGCCCTGCATGGTCGTTGCAATGGGAGTATCTGGCTAATATCCTCTATGCGCTGGTGTTCCGTCGCTTGTCGAAAAAGGCTTTGGCTGTGTGCGTAGGCTTTTTTGCGCTACTCACAATAACGCTTTGTCTGAATCTTGACTTTACAGGATTGCTTGCTAAACGCAGCTATGCTTCCTATACCGTTGTGGGAGGCTGGAGTCTGACGCCCGAGCAGCTGTTGGTGGGACTCACACGCGTGCTCTATCCCTTCTTCTGCGGATTGCTCATTTCACGTTGTGGCAGGCTGATTAAGGTTCGGAATGGCTTCTGGTGGTGCTCACTCGCCATAGCCTTGCTGCTCTGTATGCCTTGGATGGGGCGTGGCGATGCGCGTTGGACAAATGGCATTTACGAGGCGCTCTGCATCCTGGTTTTCTTTCCCCTTATTGTTTCCGTTGGGGCAGGCAGCAGCGTCAAAGGAGTTCGCTCATCGGCTGTCAACAAGTTCCTTGGCGATATTTCCTATCCGCTTTATATTACCCACTTCCCTCTCATCCATCTGCAGATGGCGTGGGTGGACATGCATCATGACGCTCCGCTGGCCATGCACATCTTTGTGGCTGTGTCGCTCTATGTGCTGGCGATTGCTCTGGCTTGGGCAGCATTCAAGCTCTACGACTTGCCCGTGCGCAGCTGGTTGAGGAAGAAGCTGTGGCCCGAGGCTATCTCGAAGTGATAGGCCACGATGCCAAGGTCCATGTGCGCAAAGAAGCCCAGTCCTGCCTTCACGCTCACTTGGTCTTCTTTATAGGAGAATCGGAACTTCTGCTGATTGATGGCTGTGGGGGCGAGTAGGGCAGCTGCTACGCCCTTCTGGAACCATTCGGGAAAGTCCTTCCCCTCTGTGACGGCTTCGAAGGATTTGCTCTTGTGCTGCACGCCCCCATCGACTCCTGTACCGATGGCAATAACTCCACGCAGCCTTTCGTCGGGAAGAATCTGCATGGCGTCAGGCGTCTTTTTATAAGTCAATCCCACCCAGCATGTGTTCAGCCCCAGCGTCTGAGCCAGCAATACGACACACTCTCCAAAGTAGCCCAGCCGTTCGTCAAGGTCCTTGCTCCGTTGTCCAACGAGGGCGATGTAGTTGCGGACATTCTGGAATTTGCCGTAGTGGGGTTTCTCGGCCTGAAAGCAGTTCGGCTCGTTGATGATTAGCTGCAGATGCAGATTACCCTCTGTGTTACAACGCTCCATCTCAGCCTTGAGCGTCTCGATTTGCTCTGTCGTCAGAGGAGCGTCAGTATAATGGCGCACGGAATGGCGCGCGAGTATGGCTTCGTGTATTGTCATGTTGTCTACGTTTTCTAAATTTTCAGTTTTCAGTTTTCAATTTATTAAGTTGAATGGAATTGATAACGTTGTGCCAGATGCAGTAGAAACCGCCTGCAATAGCTGTGACAGGCGTGAAGAATGTGTACGACAGCCAGATGAGGAATACGGTATTCTTTTGGCCCATCGACTGCCCAGCAGTAGTTGCTTCACTCAGGGCGTTTTGACTTGTTGACTTCCCTATTTGTCTTCCTGTCCAGAACTGAAAAAGGCAGCACACAAGGCTTACTAGGGCAATGGCTGCCAAATGCCAGAATCCTGCCGTGCTGTGGACGATGCTACGAGTGCTGACGGCAATAGCCAGAGCTAAAGAGATTGTCCAGAGATAAAAAGGCAAATCGCCTGTCTGCAGCAGGAGATCGTTTAGCTTAGGAAGCGTGTAGCGGATGAGCCAAGCCAGCATCATGGGGCAGATAAGTAAGGGGAACACCTTCGACATGATAGCCATGAATGCTTGCAAGAAGCTCAGTCCCTCCTGCGGATGAATGAGTGGCGCCACAAGGGGTACGACGATGGAAACCACAAGGTTAATCATCACCGTATAGGTGACGAGATGTGCGGCATTGCCTCCCAGCTTGCGGACGACGACAGCAGCTGCCGTTGCCGTAGGGCAGATGAGGCAGAGCATGGCGCTCTCATAGACAATTCGCCCCTCGATATCAGGGCGTAGGATGATGAGCCCTGCCAGCACTCCGAATAGAACCGTCTGAATCAACAGCAGGGGCAGGTGCCAAGGACACAGCCGAAGGTCCTTGGGGCGAATCCGGCAGAACGACAGGAACAGCATCGTGAACAGTAGCGCAGGCTGCACGATGGCAATCACTTTGTTCGCGCCGGCATATACCTCCTGAGGAAACCTCATGGCTACTGCCGCGAAGTATCCTACCACACCCGTCATCATGCTGAGTGGCAGCGCCCAACGCTTTAAGAATCTGTCGTCTTTCATCTTCCAGCTCTTCTTCCTTGCTTCTCTGTTTTTATTTGCCTATTCTAAATTTTTATTCGCCTGCGTTAATTTTTTATTTGCCTGCGCTGAGAATTTATTTGCCTATTCTATTTTCCTACCGTTTCAACTTCTCCTGAACGAGCCAGCGAAAGGCATTGGTGAAAAGGAGATTCTGCGTAGGGTCGATGAACTCCTCGTCGCCATGCCCCATATTCAGGTATATCATGCGGTATTTCCTGTTCGTCCAAACAATAGGGAAGTCGCCATAGCTGACGATGTCCTTGATGCCGAAGGGGTACATCTTGGGCGAGATGGAGAGCAGCACCTCCACATTCTCATTGGCTCGTGGCGAGGGGGAGAACTGGTAGAATTCGCTGGCAGGTACCACGAACTCATTTGGCAACGTGCGGGTTATGGGATGGTCGGCCTTCTCCACCTCTACCAAAGCAGGCTGGGGAGGCCAGTTGTTGCAGAGGAATGCGCCACAGCCCAGGAACTCGTTCAGCCAAAGCCAGCGGGTGTTCCTGTCGTTGTAGCCTGAGCCATGAAAGCCCATCCACCCTCCGCCTTGTTCCATGTATTCCTCGAATGCGCGACGGGCCTCCTTGCTTGAGGGTAACGTGTTGAGCATCACCACCACGTCGTATCTCCGAAGGGTATCGAGGCTTGTGGGGCACTTCGTCCGTGTGTCGTAGGTGAAGCCCTCGCCGTAGGAGAGTTTGTGGAAGAAATGGAGTGCCTGACGGTCGAACTCCACGTGGGCTGACTCCGCATAAGGGTCATAGACGAACAACGCACGGAACCTCACGCGATTACCTGCATAGTCGGCAGGGTAGGGGGCAGCCTCGCCTCGCATCAGAATAGCGCATACCACATCGCGAAGAGCCTTCTGATGGTCGTCGCCATACTCCCAGTACATCCCTCCACGCAAACGATGGTCCAGGATGTATTGGCACTTGATGCCCAGCGAGCGCTCGTTCTCGTAGCCCATTACCAGTTCGCCCTTATCATTCGTCAGGTAGGGCACCATCGACTGCTCATGCCAGCACTCCGTTATTTCCTTCTTCTTGTCAGCTTGTTGACTTGTCGACTCGTTGACCTTTAAAAAAGTGTCAGGACGCTCGCAATAGCCCATTGTTCCTCGTCCGTAGAGCGGCATGCCCAAGACCATCTTTTCCGCAGGGACGCCAGCCCGCAAGTGGGCCTCCACAGCCCCCGAGGTCGTCATCCAGCCCGAGATGTCCGACGGATAGAGTGCCGAGTGGTGCTTGGGTGCAGAAGCCATATCGTAGGCCATCACATTCACCCAGTCGAGGTAGTCGATGCAGGCTTTGAAGTCAATATAGGCTCCGTTGGCAACTGTGGCACAGGTCAATAGCTGCTCCTTCCCCAACTCCTGTCGCAAGTCGCGCATCAGCAGGGTGAAGTTCCTGGTGTCCTCGCGTGACGAGGAGATGCCTGCCGACGACTGCGTAGGGTATTCCCAGTCGATGTCGATTCCGTCGAGCCCGAACTCGCTCACAACCCTCTGGCAATCTTGGGCAAACGCTTTTCTGTGGTTTTCGTCAGCAGCCATCTCGCTGAATCGCCCGCTGCCCCATCCTCCGATGGAGAGCACAACCTTCAGGTCTTTCTTCTGCCTTTTCAGACTGACGATTCTCCGCAGTCTCTCTTCATTATCGATGCGCACGCCATCAAAGGAGTTGTTCACGTGTCCGAAGGCGTAGTTGATGTGCGTCATGACGTCAGGGTCAGGGATGGTCCTCGTCCACGACGTCACGTATGCCACTACTACTTTCTTGCCGTCGTCCGTTGACTCCATCAACTCATTTCCTGCAACGGCTCTTGTCACATTCCACGTCAGTAACAATACAATAGCAAGTGCTATCCTGGATATTTTTGACATGCCTATATTCCTTTTATCCACGTCACTTTACTTTTAGTCGCTTTTTCGCGTGTGCAAAGTTAACGAAAAAAACTCATTCTACAAAGAACTGCTCCTCTACTTTCAAAGATTATTTCCTTGCTCTTTTTCCTGATTCGCCTACTCTGTCTATAAACAGCGCCCCTGTTTATATAAACGCCTCCCCTGTTTATAAAAGAAATCAAACGTTGCAAAAACCCAATCAAACATTCTTTGAAATGAACAACCCAAACAAAATGGGGAATTTCGCTCGCTTACGCGTACCTTTAACGGGACTCCACCCATTTAGACAGGCGTCGCTTCGGGAAAATGTAAAAAGACTGTATTTCTTGTTTTTCCTCTCGGCTTGGCCTTCGACTAAGATTGTTCACACTCAGCAAATAGAAAAAATATTCTTTTGCTCTCGCTTAATCGCATTTTTATCTCTATCTTTGCAGGCAGGAAAAAAATAGATTAACGATTATGAAGAAACTATTATTGATTGTCGATGCCCAGTATGACTTCATTAACGGGTCGTTGCCTGTGCCTGGCGCTGAAGAGGCTATGAACGAGTTGAGCCGCTGGATGGACGAACAGGAGCGCGGAACGTATGACAACGTGGTGCTTACTGCCGACTTCCATACGTGGGAGCATGTGTCGTTTGGGCAATGGCCCGTGCATTGTGTGGCTCATACGCAGGGGGCTGCCATCTGGCAAGCTGTGTTGGAGGCTGCCTATAAACTTTGCCCGCAGACGAAAGTGCTTACGAAGGGCACGCTGAAGGGCAAGGAGGAATACTCCATCTTGAAGAATGCCGTGAGCCGCAGGCGACTGTTGCCCCTGTTGGACGAAGCTGAGCAGATTGATGTTTGCGGCATTGCAGGCGACGTCTGCGTGCTGGATACGCTGAAAGACCTTGTGGCGTCGGGCTATAAAAAGAAACTGAACGTGCTGCTGCCCTTCTGTCCCTCGCTCGACGGAGGCAAGGCGCTGGATGATTATGTAAAAAGGTTAAAGACGGGAATGGTTTAACGTTGAACGTTTAACGTTTAACGAGGCTGGCGCGATGGCATCGAAGGACGTGTTCGTTAAACATTAAACCTTAAACATTAAACGAGAAACGAAAAATGAAGAATACAATGAAGCCGATTATCACTCATTTTACTGACGATGATTTGTATAAGTTCAGCATGTGCTGTGCCATTCTGAACTGCTACCCCCGTGCTATGGTGCGTTACCGCTTTGTGGATCGTAACAATACCGTCTATCCCAAAGGCTTTGACGCGTTAGTGCGCGAGCAGGTGAAATATCTGGAGGACTTGCGCTTTACGGACGAGGAGCAGGCCTATATGGAACGCCGTTGCAAATACATCCCTACATGGTTTTTTACCTATCTGAAAGGCTTCCGCTATAATGCCGACTGGGTGAAAGTGGAACAGGACGCAGAGGGACATCTGCACATCAGCTTCGAGGGCTATTGGCACCAGACGGTTCTGCTGGAAGTAAAGGTGCTTGCCATCGTGTCGGAACTCTACCATATCGTCAATGGCGACATCGACAAAGTGGATTACGATGCCTACTACCGGAAATCGTATGACAAGGCTGTGCGGATGCTTAAGGGCGGACTGAAGATTGCCGACTTCGGCTGTCGGCGCCGTCTTTCGCACGATGCTGAGGAGGTGGTAGTACGTGCCTTCCATGATGCATCACAGAAAGTGAAAGGGCCTGGCGTATTCACAGGCAGCAGCACGGTATGGTTTGCCATGAAGTACGACGTGACTCCCATCGGCACTATGGCGCACGAATTCATTTCGTCCATTGCCGGCATGTATGGTCCTCAGGAGGCCAACCACATCGCTATGGACATGTGGCAGAAGACGTTCATTGGCAGTCTGGGAATTTTCCTATACGACACGTTTGGCTTCGATGCCTTCTCCCATAATTTCTCGGAACACTTTGCCCGCGTGTTTAGTGGGTTGCGCGTCGATAGCGGCGACAATCTGGAGCAGCTGGAGAAAATCTGCGCCAAGTACCGCGAATTCGGCATCGACCCTGCCTCGAAGCAGGTGGTGTTCAGCAATGCGCTTGATACCGACAGGGCCCTTGCCCTCCATAAAGCTGTGGCAGGACGTGTGCAGGATAGCTACGGCATCGGCACGCACCTGACGTGCGACTTCGGCGACTTGGGCATACAGCCGATGAACATCGTCATTAAGCTGGTTGCCTCGAAGATAACGGAGAAACGTGAATGGAGCCCTACCTGCAAGATGAGCGAGGACAAGGGAAAATACACGGGCGACAAGGAGACGTTTGAAATCTTCAAAAAGTTGCTTCACATCAGCTAAGCACTTCCATCACACACCGCTTGCAGTCGAAGCGGAGGGGGAAGCGCCGTCCGTCGGCAGAGATAAGTACAAGGGGGGCTTTCAGGTTCTTTTGTGCATGCTGATGCTTAGGGCAAACACCTAGGCTGTAGCGCAGGCAATGGCGACAAGTCATCAAGACGGCATGAGGGGGTTCTTTGAGCTCAAACGCAGGCTCAATTGATTCTGCTCCTATCTCGCGGTAGAACGATTCTGCCTCGTGATTGGCTACATTCGCACGATAAGATAAAATAGGTGTTGTTTTATTGTCAGTCTTTGAGAATTGCTTTGTGGGATGCGCGCTGTTCTCTGACAGATTATCTTTTCCCATGCGGAGTGAATGAAGGAAAACCTCTACTGCTTGACGTCGCATATCGCTTAGGACTGAGGAGGGAATAAACATCTCCTGACTCCACTCAATGGAAACATCCTTGGCTTTCAAGATGGTGCCTCCCAGCTTGGAGAGTTGTTTGCGGATGTTGTCTGCCTGAGGCGTGTTGGCGAGTGTTTTCTTCATGGGGAAGCATCTTACTGCCGATTTGCCATCTGGCTCCGAAATAGCAATGGAAAAGCCAAAGGGAATTTCGCGGAACGCAATGCAGACAGGAATATGGCGGGAGGCTGTTCTTGTATGGGTAAGGTTTCGCTCAAACTCTGCGTCGTAGTTACGATAAAGCATACGGCCCTTAAGTGAGCGCCAAGTAGCATCCGAATCGGGGTTGGGGAAGAGACGCTCTGACTCGGCACGATTGATGCGGAAACCTATCAGGTTGCCGTCTTCGGTGAAGGCGCAGACTCCGTCCCCATTGTGAAAGGGAGAATTGGCGCGGACAGTCAAGTAGTCTTTGCCGACAAAGGTGATGACTCCCATAGGTTCTCCAATGGATTTAGGAGTGTTGAATGATCCTATGTCGTCAGCACGTCCGTGCAGAAAATAATCTGTGAATCCCCTGTTGAAACTTTTGGCAGGATCAGGAGTAAAAGAGAAGGTGACGTCTCCCTTGCTGCTATGTGTGTACTCAGGGCGTCGGGCAATAATTTCGTCCAGTTTCTGACGGTAATAGGAGGTAATGTTCTTGACGTAGCCGACGTCCTTTAGTCGTCCCTCGATTTTGAAGGAGGTGACGCCGGCATCGAGAAGTTCTTCAAGCCAGCGACTGCGGTTCATATCCTTCAGCGAGAGCAGGTGGCGGTTACGGATAAGGGTATTGCCCTCAGCATCCTCCAGGGAAAAGGGCAGACGGCAGAACTGGGCGCACTCCCCCCGATTGGCAGAACGTCCAAAGCAATGCTGCGAGGCGTAGCATTGCCCGCTATAGCTGACGCAGAGTGCACCATGCACAAAGACCTCCAGAGGCATGTCGGGGACAGCCTCATGGATGTCAGTAATCTCTTTCAGCGATAGTTCGCGTGCCAGCACGGCCTGGCGGAATCCTAGTTCTTTCAGTAGCCTCACTCTCTCCGGCGTTCGATTATCCATCTGCGTGGAGGCGTGGAGTGGAATAGGGGGGAGGTTCATGCGCAGCAGGGCGGTGTCCTGAACGATTAGGGCATCCACTCCCATACGGAAAAGTTCCCAGATGAGTTGCTCCGCTTCGGCGAGTTCGTCATCGTATAGGATGGTGTTGACCGTAACGTAGATGCGGACGTTAAACGGATGGGCATATTCCACTAGCTGGCGAATGTCCTCGAGCGAATTACCTGCTGCCGAACGGGCACCAAAGCGAGGCGCTCCGATATAGACGGCATCAGCACCGTGGTCCACAGCAGCTATACCGCATGCTAAGTCACGAGCAGGGGAGAGCAGTTCAATTTGTCTTGGCTTCATCCTCGTCTCTAACCTCTGCAATAATGATTCAGCCAATTAGCAAAGAGCCGGCGTCCGTTCTCCTGCCAAGTATCCACGATGGGAAGGGCGGGGTTGTCATTGACATAGTAGTTCCGCGGGGGGCAGACGGGGAGTCCACGGGACACATCGCGGCGGTACTCATTGTCAAGCGTTCGGAGGTTGTATTCCTGATGCCCGACGAGGTAGAATTCCAGTCCATTCATACATTCGACGATGGAGATGCCCGTTTCGTCAGAACGTACCAGCACAGTAACGTCTGCACAGGCGTCAATCTCGCTGTTTGTCATGCTGGTGTGACGGCTGTGAGGGATGCAAAGCGGCTCCTCGATGCCCTGGAATAGAGGGTGATCTGGGATGAGGATGTGCTGGGGAAAGATGCCGGAGAGTTTGTGGGGATATTCCTCGAAACGGCTGATGCCGTGGAAGTAATGCAGCGCTGCCTGTGCCCCCCAGCAGACATAGAGCGTCGGGATCTGGCGTGCCCTCAGCCAGTCCATCAGTCTGCACAATTCGGGCCAATAGTCCACATCCGGAAAATCCACCCAGTCAAAGGGAGCGCCTGTGATGATAGCCCCGTCAAGGGGCTGCGAACCGTCGTCATGTGCTTGGCAGACGGCTTCAGAACCTGTGTAGAGCGCCATGTGCTCAGCGCTGGCGTGGCGCGTCACATGGCTGCTCATTTTGGTGAGGATGAAGTGAACGGGCTCGGCCGACTCCGCACAGATGTGTGCGAAGTCGGCTTCCGTCTCCTCCTTGTTAGGCATCAGGTTCAGCAGCGCAATGTCAAGCATAAAGCACTAACCTTTAATCTATAACTTCTTTACTGTCGCTTTACCAAATCTTTGCGCGGTTTTCGGGAGCGATGTAGAGGGCATTGTCGGGTGTGACGTGGAAGGCGTCATACCAGGCATCGATGTGGGGCAGAGTGCCGTTGACGCGCCAGCGGCCCAGCGAGTGGGGATCGCTCTTGGTGCGGTTGCGGATTTCCTCATCGCGAATCTGTCCGGCCCACACGGCAGCATAGGCAAGGAAGAAACGCTGGTCAGGGGTGAAGCCATACTTCACTTCCTGCGGCTGATCCTTGGTGGCATTCTTGAAAGCGCGATAGGATACCATCAGTCCTCCGTGGTCAGCGATGTTCTCGCCCAGCGTGAGAGCACCGTTGCCGAATAGTCCGGGCAGTACCTCGATGTTGTTGAAGTGATCCACAAGCACTTGCACGCGCTCCTTGAATTTGTCAGCGTCGCCCTCGGCCCACCAGTCGGCGAAGTTGCCGTCCTTGTCGAACTGACGTCCCTGATCGTCGAATCCGTGCGTCATCTCATGTCCGATGACCACACCGATAGCACCATAGTTGAAGGCATCGTCGGCATTCATGTCGAAGAACGGATACTGCAGGATGCCTGCTGGGAAGCAGATCTCGTTGGTTGTCGGGTTGTAGTAGGCATTCACCGTCTGGGGTGTCATGTGCCATTCCGTGGGGTCAACGGGCTTCTTGAATTTGCGCTTCAGCATGTCGTTCCACATGAACTTGCCTGCCTCAACCATGTTGGCGTAGAGGTTCTTCTGCGGGTCGATGGTGAGTTCGCTGTAGTCCTTCCATGTGTCGGGATAGCCGACCTTGACGTAGAAGGCATCCAGCTTCTCGTGGGCACGCTGCTTGGTTTCGGCGCTCATCCATTCCTGGTCGTCAATACGCTGACCCAAAGCAATCTGAAGGTTCTTGACGAGGTTTACCATGCGCTCCTTGGCAGCTGCGGGGAAGTACTTTTCGACGTAGAGTTGGCCGATGGCTTCGCCCATCAGTCCGCTGACAAGGCTCGTGGCACGTTTCCACATGGGCTGCTGCTCCTGACGTCCGCTCATCACGGTGCCGAAGAAGTCGAAGTTTGCTTTGTCGATAGAGGTGCTGAGTTGTCCTGCGCTACCGGCAATGCACTGCCACTCCATGTAAGCCTTCTGGTCTTCCACGGGAACCTCAGCGAGGATGGCTTCCACCTCGTGGATGGGTTCGGGCTGGTTCACATCAACTTCTTCCACACCATTCATGCCGAGGGTGGTGAAGAGGTAGTTCCAGTCGATGCCGGGGAACTGCTTGCAGAGGTCTGCATAGCTCATCTTGTGATAGTTGGCAGCGGGGTCACGCATCTGCACATTGCTGTAGCTGACGCGGGCGATGCGGGTTTCGATGCCGAGGATGCTCTCCATCTTCTTCTGTGCTTCGGCCTCGTCGAAGCCACAGAGAGTAAACATGCGTACGATGTGCTTCTTGTACTTCTCGCGGATGGCGGTTGTGGCTTCATCGGTGTCGAGGTAGTACTCCTTCTGTCCGAGGGTCAGTCCGCCCTGGCCAACCTGGACGATGTTGTTCTTGCTGTTCATCATGTCGGCTCCGACGTACATGCCGAAGTAGCCTTCGACGCCCTCGAAGCTGAGGTTAACCATTTCCTTGAAGAGCTGGCTGCGATCCTTGATGGCAGCGATGCGAGCCAACACGGGCTTGATGGGTTCGATGCCCTCTTTGTCGCGGCGCACGGTGTCCATGTAGAGGTTGTAGAGGTCGGCAATCTTCTGTGCGTTCGTGCCGACGGGGTTTTCCTTGGCGGTAATCTCGTCGATGAGGCCTTTCAGCTGTTCGCGGTTGTCCTCGGCAAGTTTGTCGAAGCTGCCGTAGCGGGCATACTCGGCGGTGAGGGGATGGGTGGCCATCCAGCCGCCACAGGCGTACTGGTAGAAATCGTTACCTGCGACAACGGTAGTGTCGAGGTTCTCAGGCTTAATGCCGGCATTGTTGTCCATGCTTTTCTTCTCTGTGCAGGCCACAACGGCTGATGCCGCCATAGCCACGATGATTAATTTGTTTCTTTTCATATTACCTTATATTATATAATGGTTTGTTGTTTAGTTTGCTTGACCTTGTTCTTCGAGTTTCATCATAGCCTCCTCCCATACACTCTCAGCTGCAGCGAGCTGTTCTTTCAGCTGCGCATAGCTCTCAAACAGGGCAGGGTTGGCAGCACCCGAGGGCGTAGCTATCCAGCCTTCCAGCTCCTTTAGCTCAGCCTCCAGCTTCGTCACCTTCTTCTCGGCTTCCTCAACGGCTTTCTCCAGCTTCCGCCGCTGGCGCTGCTGCTCCTTCCGGGCTTCGTAGGAGGAAGCCTCTCCCCGTCCCTCCCCTGAAGGGAAGGGAGCTGCTTGTCCTGTGGCATTCTTTTCATTGATGGGAACCCTTTCCTGTTGAGCCCCCTTCCCTTTAGGGGAGGGCAGGGGAGAGGCTTGTTGGGTTGGGTTGGGTCTCAGATAATCATATATCCCTCCCAAGTGTTCGCGGACGTGGCCGTCGGCAAACTCATAGACCTTGGTGACGAGGCCGTCGAGAAATTCGCGGTCGTGGCTGACGACGATGACCGTACCTCCGAAGTCGCGAATGGCGTCCTTCAGCACATCCTTCGAGCGCATGTCGAGGTGGTTGGTAGGCTCGTCGAGGATGAGCAGGTTGACCGACTCCAGCAGCAGCTTTATCATGGCCAGACGGCTGCGCTCACCTCCGCTCAGCACCTTCACTTTCTTGTCCGAGGCCTCGCCTCCGAACATGAAGGCGCCCAGGATGTCGCGTATCTTCAGCCGGATGTCGCCCACAGCCACACGGTCAATGGTATCGAAGACCGTCAGTTCGTCGTCGAGCAGTTGTGCCTGGTTCTGAGCGAAGTAGCCGATGGTGACGTTGTGGCCTATGGTCAGTTTGCCGTCGAAGGGAATCTCGCCCATGATGCATTTCACGAGGGTGGTCTTTCCCTCGCCGTTGCGCCCCACGAAGGCCACCTTCTCACCCCGTTTCAGCGTGAGGTTGACACCGGAGAAGACGACATGGTCGCCGTACGCCTTGCGGACATCCTCGCAGATGATGGGGTAGCTGCCGCTGCGCTGTGCGGGCTGGAATTTCAGGCGCAGCTGGCTGCGGTCCTCCTCATCCACCTTGATGGGAACGATTTTCTCCAGCCATTTGATGCGGCTCTGCACCTGCACGGCCTTGGTGGGCTTGTAGCGGAAGCGCTCGATGAACTCCCGCGTCTCGGCAATCTCGCGTTGCTGGTTCTCGTAGGCACGCAGCTGTTGCTCACGCCTTTCGCGCCGCAGGCGGACGAACTCGTCGTACTTCACGCGGTAGTCGTAGATGGTCCCGCAGGAGATCTCGATGGTGCGGTTGGTGACGTTGTTGATGAAAGCCCTGTCGTGGCTCACCAGCATCACGGCCTTGCCGTTGCGTGCCAGGAATCCCTCCAGCCACTGGATGCTGTCGATGTCCAGGTGGTTGGTGGGCTCGTCGAGCAGCAGCACGTCAGGGTGCTGAAGCAGCAGCTTGGCAAGCTCTATGCGCATGCGCCATCCCCCGCTGAACTCGCTGGTAGGGCGGTCGAGGTCCTCGGCGCGGAAGCCCAGTCCCTTCAGCGTCCGTTCCATCTCTGCCAGCTGGCGGTACACCTCGCCCTCGTCAGCCGTGTGGGCACCCTCAAAGGCCGACAGCGCCTCCTCCCTGACGGTGCGGGTGTCAGCCAGACGCATCACCTGCGGGAGGTAGCAGACGCGTGTGTCCTTCGGGATGGCCACGGTGCCGCCCGTCGGCGGCTGCAGACCGGCCAGAATGCGCAGCATGGTTGTCTTGCCCGCGCCGTTCTTGCCCACAAGGGCAATGCGGTCACGCGGGTTGATGACGTAGCTGACGCCCTCAAACAGCGGTTCCACGCCGAATTCCACCTTCAGATTCTCCACACTGATCATGCTGCCGCGTATCGTTTAAGGTACTCTCGTACCTTTCGGGCGGCAAAGGTACAAAAAACGGGGGGATGAAAAAAGGGCGGGGGGCTTTTTTTCTTTTTACTTCACAACTTCACAACTTCACAACTTCACGCTTTAACATTTCTTTACACCATGGAAAAAGAAGGAAAAGGCGGGGGATGGATATCAATAGACGGGAAAATGTCCTGTATATAAGCGTCTTGACAGATGAGATGCTTTGTCATCTGTTCGTAGATGACGCCGTCGGCCATTCCCTCCGTAGTCAGCGGCGCGCCAAAACGCTCGTTGTTTTGCCCGATAGTCATGCCGCGTTTGATGCTAAAATCGCGTTTGATGCCTCAAAAATAAGACGGATCGTGTGTTTTTTGCCTGTTTAAGCCCCAGAAATCGCACTTGTGACAGGGAAAACGCAGCCGTTTTAGCCTTTCTTTCCAAGCCCATTTTGCAGAATTAACCGTTTGCCTCTTCATCAAACCCATTATACAGCCCTATAAATCAGACAGCGCGCCCGAAAAATCCCGCAGCCCTGCGGGAAAGAGCGTGAAGTTGTGAAGTTGTGAAGTTGTGAAGTAAGTCTCCTGCGTGCGCGCGCAGTATATATATGGAAAGAGAATTATATAATTATATATTATAATATTTATATATAATATTTCCATATATATAGTAGATAAATACCGCGCGCACGATAGTCACTTCACAACTTCACAACTTCACAACTTCACAAATCCATTTTTCTGTGAGCCGTGGTCGATTTTGTTAAAAAAGTGCATTTTTTAAGAAAAAAATCCCGAAAAAGTTTGCAGATATAGTTTTTTTGACTACCTTTGCAGCGTGAAAGAGATGATTAGTGAGCAGTGATCAGTGCACAGAGAACAGATGATTGTTAGGGATGCAGTGCACGGCATACCAGACTATGATCTTGACTCTTCACTCTTAACTAAAGCCTCTCTTCGCCGTCCTTCCGTGACGTTAATCCGGGCAGAAAATTTCTAATTACTAATTTCTAATTGTCTAATTCTATTATGCCTGTAACTTATCAGATTGTGGGTTGTTCTAACCCCCGCGGTGCCGAAGGCGTCGACTACGCTTGCAACCGCACCGTCAAGACGGGTGACTACACCTTCGAGGCCCTTGCCGAGGACATCCAGTATGCCACCACGGCCACCAAGGCGGATATCATTGCCGTCCTGACCGCCGCGAAGGAGATGATCAAGAAGTCGCTTCTGCTCGGCCAGCGCGTCGTGCTTGCCGAACTGGGTGCCCTTCAGGTCAACATCAAGAGCAAGACGTTTGCGCAGAGCGTCATCCTCTCGCAGAGCTTCGACCCTGTGTCCTACATCAAGGGCACCGGTATCCGCTTCCGTCCCGAGGCCAGCTTGCTGAAGTACATCCGTACCAACCGCCAGCTGAAGCGAGTTCCCAGCGAACTGCTTGCCTAAGGTGACCCCACCAGCAGACCCACCCCCTCAATGGTCTTTACACCCCCCTCGGTCCCCCCGTTATCGGGGGGCAGAAACCCCTCCCGTAAGGGAGGGGAGAAGTGATTAGTGAACAGTGAACTTTAAAGAATTGTTAAAGCGTGAAGTTGTGAAGTTGTGAAGTAGTGAAGTAAAAGGGGAAAAAAGCCCCCGCCCGCCGCTTAGGCCAACGGGTCAACAAGTCAACGTGTCAAAGGTTGAACGACGAATGATGAACTTCGCAGGACGTGTTCATTAAACATTAAACGTTAAACCCTAATCCCCCGTTTTTTGAAAAAATAGAGAGAAAATATCGGTTTTGCTTTGATAATTGTGGAAAATGGCGTATTTTCGTGACCGATTTCGAAACTTTCCGAAAGATGGACGCATCAATCATCACGAACTACTTTCCGGACCTGACGGAGGTGCAGCGCGCGCAGATAGCCCAGCTGGGGCCGCTCTACTGCGACTGGAATGCAAAAATCAACGTCGTTTCGCGCAAGGATATTGACAACCTCTATGAGCATCATGTGCTTCATTCGCTGGGCATTGCCAAGGTTATCCGCTTCCGCCCCGACACTTGCGTGATGGACCTCGGCACAGGGGGCGGCTTCCCAGGCATCCCGCTGGCAATCCTCTTCCCCGAGGTGCAGTTCCACCTTGTGGATAGCGTCGGAAAGAAGATCCGCGTGGCTACCGAGATAGCAACGGCCATCGGCCTGCAGAACGTTACCTTCCGCAACGGGCGTGCCGAGGAGGAGAAGGGCTGCTTTGACTTCGTCGTCAGCCGCGCCGTCATGCCCCTGGCTGACCTTGTGAGGATAGCGCGTAAGAACATCAGCCGCGAGTGCCACAATGCCTACCCGAATGGCGTCATCTGCCTGAAGGGGGGCGAACTGCAGCACGAAATCGGCACGTTCCGCAACGTGGCTGACATCATTCCGCTGGAGGGCTTCTTCAGCGAGCCCTGGTTTAAGGAGAAGAAGGTGGTTTTCGTGGCGGTCAGATAGGTCAACGGGTCAACGAGTCTACGAGTCAACAGGTCTTTTTTATATGAATCTGAAGGTGTTTGAGTTCAATATGCTCCCCACGAACACGTATGTGGTGTGGGACGAGGAGGGGGAGGCGCTTCTCATCGACCCTGCCTGCTATGGGCAGGGGGAGCAGCAGATGCTGGCCCGTTTCCTGACGGCTGAGGGGCTGAAGGTGCGCCACATCCTCTGCACCCATTTCCACTTCGACCACGTCTTCGGCGTGCCCTTTTCCGAGGGACTATGTGGCATCCGCTGCGAGGCGCACGAGGGCGATGCCTGGTGGGCCGAGCATAATGCCGACGAGGTGCGCGCCTTCGGCATTCCCTATCCCGGCACACCGCCTACGATAGGCCATCCGTTGAGTGACGGCGATGTCATCCGTTGCGGCACGCTGGAGTTCCAGTGCCTTCACACCCCGGGCCACTCGCGTGGGGGCGTCTGCTTCTACTGCGCTGCCGAGGGCGTCCTCTTTGCCGGCGATACCCTCTTTGCCTACGGGGGCATGGGGCGCACCGACCTCCACGGGGGCGACTATGCTGAGCTGCTTTACTCCATCCGCACACGGCTCTTCACCCTGCCTGATGCCACGGTTGTCTATCCCGGGCACGGCCCGTCGACAACCATACGTACTGAACGACAATTCCATAACCTCTAAAAACAGAAGAGACTACTATGGCTACCAAGAAACGACTCTCCCTCGCATGGCTCCTTTTGCTCATGTGTTTTCTCCAGCCCGCAAAGGCGCAGTACATCGACTATCACCAGACAACCGTTTACGTCGGAATGGCCTTGCCCCGCACAAACCTCTCTGACTTTGCCGAACAGGGCATCAACGTCGGGATCAGGGAAGTCATCCCCTTACGGAAACACGTGAGCCTGATGGTGTCGGCCGACCTGTTCCGCAACCGTCTTTCGCCCCAGGTGCATGCTGCCGATCATCAGCAGGGCTTCTCCTACACCGACATAGGGAAGATATACAATATCCCGATTTTCGCGCACCTGAACTTCGGCTTCCGCATGGACCGCCACAGCAATTTCCGTATATGGACGGAGGGGGCTATGGGCGTAAACTTCCGTGTCGTAACTGTAGAGAAGGGAATGATTGACCAGACGTTTGCCACGGATGCGGGTACGGTACACTACCAGGGGAGCTTCCTCACCGCCTACGACCAACCGAAGATCTCCTTCGCTACCCAGTGGGGCATTGGTGTCACCCTGTTCCGCCGGTACAGCATCGGCTATATGCGCTACAACCTTGGCAAGCGTAGCCTGACGGGCACCAGAATGCTCTCCAATCCGCATTTCCTCTATGACGACGGCAGCGAAGCGCCTTCTGACGGACTGACAGCGGTGCCGAGTCTTGTGGAGTTCAACCTGGGTAATCTGCGCTCACGCTATCATGTCGTGCGCTTTGGGATAACGTTTTAATTCCTTGGAAGTTCCTATAGTATCTTAAGTCCCCATGACACTTCTTGAAACCCTCAATACAGGCGATAGGTTTGCCGCTACGTCGGGCATTGCCATCACGGAAATCCGCCCGGGCTATTGCCGTGCCGAGATGACGGTAACGGAGAATCACCTCAATGCCGCTGGCGTCTGTCAGGGCGGGGCACTCTTTACGCTGGCAGACATGGCTGTGGCAGGCGTCGTCAACGCCAGCGGGCAGGTGTGCCTTGGCATCAATGCCCAGATCAACTATGTCCATTCGGCACAGCTGGGCGAGCGTCTGAAGGCCGAATGCACCCTCATCAGCGACGGCAAGGTGCCCCTCGTGAGCGTGCGCATCACCAATCCGGCTGGCGACACCGTGGCGTTTATGACCAGCGAGGGGTACAAAAAGAAAGCCCCTCTGACGTTCGAGGGGCTCTCCTGATACTTACTCTTTCGAAGCTTATTGCTTGCCGTAGCGGGCGTTGAGGCCTGCGGCAACCTCGCGGGTGACGTTGGGAATGGCATCGCCGACGAAGAGTGCGCTGGCGCTGTTGAGGATGAGGTCGTAGCCCTTCTCGCGGCTGTAGACTTGGATGAAGTTGCGAACGGAGTCGCTGATGACCTGGTCGTTACGGCTGCTCTCAACGGCAAACTCGTTTGCCAGACGCTCCTGCTTGGCCTGCAGATCCTGCTGCTTCTTCATCAGGCGGTTATACTCGCTTTCGGCACGCTCCTGGCTGACGAAGGCATTGTTGTTGAGCTTGTTCTGGAACTGCTCCATCTCCTTCTGCAGGGCGGCGCCTTCCTTGTTGACGGTTGCGGTGATGTTCTCGCGCTTGTTGATCATGTCCTCGTTGAGGGAAACCCAGAGCTCGTAGCTGGTGAGCAGCGTGTCCACATCGACGTAGGCGACGTTGAGGCCGCTGTGACGGCACGAGTCGGAGGGCTCGGCTGATGATGATGCGGAGGGCTGGGTGTTACACTGGGTTAGACTGAGCATCAGCACGGATGCAGCAACGGCCAAAAAGGCAAAGTTCGATTTTTTCATTGGTTGTTTTATTATTTTTTTGTTTTCAATCTTCAATCTTCAATTTTCAATTTTCAATTTTCAATCTTCAATTTTCAATTTTCAATCTTCAATCTTCAATTTTCAATCCGTCTCTTCTCTTCCACTGCCATGGGGTTGGGGAGGCGTGCCTCGAGGTCCTGTGCCTGAACGCAGTGGATGCCCCTCTCACGCATAGCGCGGCTCTGCCCGATGTGCTGGCTGCGGAAGCGTCCGCCCTTCTTAATCAGCACGCGAACCGAGAGCAGCAGCATGGCTGCAGCGACGATTCCGAGGGTCAGAATGAGGGTTTTAATCATTGGTTTTTCTTACTTTTTTCCGAAAGCGGCTGCAAATTTAGGCAAAAAAACAATAATGCGCCCTGTTTTTACGTTATTTAAGATAAATTGCAGATTGAAACCTGAAGTTTGAAGAGTATATAACGAAAAAATAGTGTTTGTTATGGGAAAAACAGAACTGAAGCCCGCGAGGCTGTTTGAGATTTTCGAAGAGATTTGTCAGGTTCCCCGTCCGTCGAAGCACGAGGAGCAGATTTCTGCCTGGCTTGCCCAGTACGGGCGCAGCCATGGCTTTGCCACCAAGGTCGACGAGGTGGGCAACGTCGCCATCAGCGTGCCTGCCACACCCGGCATGGAAAACCGCAAGCCCATCATCCTGCAGGCCCACATGGACATGGTGTGCGAGAGCAACCGCGACGTGCAGCACGACTTCCTCCGCGACCCCATCCGCACCGTTGTCGAGGGCGAGTGGCTGCGTGCCGAGGGCACGACGCTGGGTGCCGACGACGGCATCGGCGTGGCTGCCGCGCTGGCTGTCATCACCGATCCTGCCCTGAAGCACGGCCCCCTGCAGTGCGTCTTCACCGTCGATGAGGAGACAGGGCTCACGGGTGCCGAGGCCATGCAGGCAGGCTTCATGGAGGGCGATATCCTCATCAACCTCGACTCGGAGGACGAGGGCGAGATGTTCATCGGCTGTGCAGGCGGATGCCGCACCGATGCTCGCTTCCGCTACCGCCGCGAGGAGGTGCCCGAGGGGTACTTCTTCTTCAGCGTCTCCATCGACGGCCTGATGGGTGGACATAGTGGCGACGATATCAACAAAGGGCGTGCCAATGCCAACAAGGTGCTCTGCCGCTTCCTCAGCCAGGCTGCCGAGCAGTTCGACCTCCGGCTCTGCCACATCGAGGGCGGCAACAAGCACAACGCCATCCCCCGCGAAGCGCAGGCCATCTGTGCCGTGCCCATGAAGGACAAGGAGGAGGTGCGTGTGCTGTTTAACGTCGTGGCTGCCGAGGTGGAAACCGAGTTTGCCGCGGTGGAGAAGTCGCCCCGCTTCGTCATGCAGTCTGCTCATCCCGCAGACAAGGCTATCGACAAGGATACGGCGTGCCGCTTCCTCAGCGCCATGCAGGGCGTGTTCAATGGCGTCTATGCTATGAACTTCGATGTACCCGGACTCGTGGAGACTTCCAGTAACCTGGCCTCCATTCGCCTGGAAGAACAGACGGACGACGAGGGCGTTATCCACATCGTCCTCAGCCAGCGCAGCTCCACCCTCAGCGGACGTGCCGATGTGGCGCGCACGGTGTGTGCCACGCTGCAACTTGCCGGTGCCGAGACTGAAGTGGGCGAGGGCTATCCGGGTTGGAAACCTAATGCCGATTCGGAGATTTTGCGAATTACCGTGGCGCAGTACAAGCGACTCTTCGGCAAGAAACCCGTCGTCCGTGCCATTCACGCCGGATTGGAGTGTGGCCTTTTCATGGAGAAGTATCCGGGCCTCGACATGATTTCCTTCGGCCCCACGCTGCGCGGCGTACACAGCCCCGACGAGCGTCTGCTCATCCCCACAGCCGACCTCTTCTGGCGCCACCTCGTAGCCGTTCTCGAAGCAGCACCGCAAAAATAAATAAGGTAATGAAGATGAAAGCCTCTCCCCATCCCTCCCCTAAAGGGAAGGAAACCCGAAACAATCAATCATCCTTTTTTTTAAGGGAGGGTGAGAAATCTTGTCACCCCTCCTTTGGGAGGGGATGGGGGAGGCTCTTTTTCCTTCTTTTACCCTTATTCCTCTCTTGCACCGATGAGGTGCACTATGCCTCCGACCCGAGGCTGGAACTGCGCTTCAGTGCCGACACTATTGCGTTCGATACGCTGTTCAGCAACGTGGGCTCGGCAACAGGCGTCTTTCAGGTCTTTAACCCCAACGACGCCCACCTTCAGCTTTCGGACATCCGCCTGGCAGGCGGGTGGGGGAGTCCCTTCCGCGTCAATGTCGACGGGCAGTATGGCGTGCAGTTCTCCGACGTCGAGGTGCGGGCGGGCGATAGCCTCTTCGTCTTTGTCGAGGTGACACCTCCGTCGTCCGATGATGATGCCCCCTTCGAGGTGTGCGACTCGCTGATGTTCATGCTCTCCAGCGGCACCATGGGGCGCGTAGTGCTGACGGCCTCAGGCTGGAATGCCGTGGTGCTGCGCGGCACCGTGCTGACGGGCGACACCTGCCTCAGCGCCCTCCGTCCCTATCTCGTCTACGACAGTCTCGTTGTCAGTCGTGGCACGACGCTCACCCTCCGTGCCGGCACGGGGCTCTACTTCCACGACAAAGCCTTCCTGCGCGTCGATGGTATTCTCCACGCCCTCGGCACAAGGGATTCTGTCGTCTGTTTCCGTGGCGACAGGCTCGACAATATGTTTAGCTACCTCCCCTACGACCGCATCCCCGGGCAGTGGGGTGGCATCGTCTTCGGCTCCGCAAGCCACGACAACATCCTCATCGACTGCGACATCCACAGCGCCCAATATGGCCTTCGCTTCGAGCTGCCTGACACGTTCATTATTGATACTGAATCCAGTCCTCAATCCTCCTCCTTCCTCCTGGAGAATACCATTATCCACAACGTTGAGGGCCACGCCCTGGAGGCCATCCTCCGCACCGGCACTGCCATCAACTGCCTCTTCTCCAATGCCGGAGGCAACTGTGTCAATCTGTTGGGTGGTCATTACGACTTCATTCATTGCACATTGGCCAGCTTCTATGGCTGGGCAGGAGGAAAGGGAGCTGCCCTGCGCCTTCGCAACATCGATGATGAGCACGTCCTCTATCCCATGACGGGCGCGCGCTTCGCCAACTGCATCATCACCGGCTCGGGCGACGACGAAATCGACGGCACCATTGCCGATCACAGCGACTCTCTCGACCTTACCGCCCTTGCTCGTTACGCCTTTACGCACTCCCTCATCAACTCTATCGACCAGGGCAACCCCAACTTCACCAACATCGCCTGGGAAAGCCCCGACAGTACCGTCTGGGGGCGGAAGAACTTCTGCCACGCCGACAGCATTACTTCCGCTTATGACTTCCGTCTCGACTCGCTCAGTCGGGCACGTGGTATTGCAGACCCTGCTTGGCTGTCTGTGGCTCCACTCGACATGGATGGTGTTGTCCGCGACAACCTCCACCCCGATGCTGGCTGCTACCAGTATCGCCTCGCCGACGTTCCCTCCTCTCTTCCTAGAAGGTGACAAAACTACATTTTCCTTGTTCCCCGAATGTGTTGAGATGAGATCATTATCTTTCCAGCACCTGTCATTGGACGAGGATATTCCTGCCTTTGCGGATGTAGATGCCGCGGGGGAGGTAGTTGGTCTCCGGAAGGGGACGGCCCTGAAGATCAAACAGAAGATTCTCTCCTCGTTCTTCCGTGAGGGGGAGAGCTTCTTCATCGTCGAGTGTCGGGGCAGCAACGGAAGTGGGGGAGTAGTCGTCGTTGTTAGTCAGGTAGATGTCAGTGACCTTTATGGACTGGCTGCCCGTGCCCCAGAAACTGACGATGCGGATGTTGCGCGTGTCGAGGGGCTGGCCTTTCTTGGCGGTGTCGTTGGTGTACTTGGCAGTCTGAAGATTGACGACGATTTGGCGCTTCTGCCCGAAATCGGCTGTGGAGTGGCACTCGCCCCAGATGCTACCGGTGGTGAAGATGTTGAGGTGCGAGCTGCTGCTAGTGGCGCCGAGCTCGATGACGAGGTATTTGTAGCTTGACATGTCGGCTCCGGCAGGATACTCCCAGCCCATCTGTCCCCACTGCCCAGGGCGGAAGGTGTGGGTATTCTCGTCGTAGGTGCCGGAGGCGAAGAGGGAGGTGTTGATGTGTTCGGCTCCGAAGGGGAAGAAGGTGGAGCGCACGGCGATGCTGGCCTTGAGTTCGTTACCCAGCGGGTCGGTGTAGGTGACGCTAATGCGGGCGTTTCCCTCGCCCAAGGCCACGAGCAGGGAGCCTCCGCGTACGGCAACGACGTCAGGGGCACTGCTGTTGTAGGTGGCAAGGCCGGTGACTTCACGCTGGTGTCCGTCGGCATAGGTGGCGGTGAAGGGGACGACGATGCTGCCGCCCACCATCACCTCGGCACTCTCGGCAGAAGCGGTGAGCAGGGTGGCGGTCAGGTGCTCGGGGCTTTCGTCCTGCGGCTCGTTGTCGGCATGAGGCCAGTCCACCTGCCAGTACTCGGCATACCAGTCCATGCAGGCCTTGCCGCACGCCTCCTCGTAGCCATCGAAAGCGGGGACTACCTTTTTCGTGTTAATCAGCGTATCGACGTCGATGAGACACGACGTGCCCGAGAGCGTCATGGAGATGTTGCCGTAGTGGTCGAGCAGGGCCTTGAAGGCGCGCCCCCACTTGGAGGTGCTGCCTGTGGCCCAGGTACCCCAGTTTGACTCAACCCAATCGCCGTGCTCGTTGTAGTGGCCCGTGCCCTCCTTCTTGGGACTCCAGTCGACCTCGGTGATGATGACGGGTGCGAAGTCCACAACGGGCACTTGGCTGTGGAATTGGCGGATCTTGTTGTCGGGGTCGGGGGTGTCGTCGCTGCAACCGTACCAGCCGCAGTAGTCGTGGACGGCGTAGCCGATGTTATAGCCCTCAATGGGGTGTACGGCGTAGCTGGCGTAGTTAGCCTGCCAGCCCGTGCCAGGTATCCAGATGATGCCGGTGAAGCCGTTGGTGCGGATGCGGTCGACGATGGGCTGGAAGTAGTCGTGCAGGGCGCGCGGGTCGTCCTCGCCCTGAGCGTTCTTCAGCGACACGGGCTCGTTGGCAAGCTCGATGCTGATTTGCCCCGGGTAGCGCAGGATGGAGTCGTTCTTCGTGAAGGTGTCCCACACGGTCATGAGGTAGTCCTGATAGTAGTCACCCACGCGCAGATTACCTGGGCAGACGCCTGGGGGACGCACCACGACGTACATGCCGTGGTTCATTGCGCGGCGTGCGATGGGGAAGTAGAGGGTGCGGAGGTAGGTTTTCAGGCGCGTCTGGCTGAAGCGCGAGATGTCGGCCTCTCCGCTCTCCTTGCCGTCGCTCTGCTTATTGGGGTCGTTGGTCCAAGCGGGGTCGAGGTGGAGGCGGAAGACGTCGCACTTGGCCTCCTCGAGTCCGGCGAAGAGTTTCTCGAAGTAGTTGATGCAGCGGTTGCGCCCGTCGGTGTCGTAGTTCCAGCCCCAGCGCCCGTTGTTGAACCAAGCATTGGGCGTGTCCATGACGCCGTGGAGCACGACGTGGTTGCCGTGCAGGTCAACCAGCCAGCGGCCTTCCACGCTGAGGGTGGGCAGCGGCTTCACGCCCTGTGCCCAACCAGCAACAGCCATCAGCATGGCTATACCGAGGGTGGTGATGATTCGTTTCTTCATGTTATCTTTTTTTTTAATTCTTCATTTTTTAAGAGCCACGCCTTTCGCTCAATGCCTGCGGCGTAGCCCGTCAGGGTGCCGTTGCTGCCTATGACGCGGTGGCAGGGGATGATGAGTGCGATGGGGTTGTGGCCTATGGCGCCGCCCACAGCCTGTGCCGATGGGCAACCGATGCGTCGCGCGATGTCACCATAGCTCATCGTCTGTCCGAAGGGGATGGTGAGCAGCTGCTCCCACACGGTGCTGCGGAATGGTGTGGCGTTCGTGGGTCGCAGGGGAGGGGTGAAGTCGGGGGCAGCGCCACTGAAGTAGATATCGAGCCACGCGCGTGTTAGCTGGAAAACGGGTCTTTCGGGGATGGGAGATTGAAAATTAAGGATTGTAGATTGGGCTTTGCACGGAGCATGCCATTGCCCGTCGAACGTGAGGGCGATGAGGTGGGTGCCGTCGCTGGTCATCGTCATGGCTCCCAGAGGTGATGCGTAGTGTGCCACGTAATCCATCTTGCTAACCTTTTACTTTCAAGGCGCGCAGCGCTGCTTTTTGTTCGGGGGTAATGCGGAAGCTCTCGATGGCCTTCTGGATGGTGCGGTTGTGCGTCCAAGGGCCGAGACGACGTGTGGTGAGGATGGGTAGCGTAGCATCGTACTGCTTGGCAAGGGCTGTGGCGAAGTACCATGCCTGCATCATGCGGATGTAGTACTCGTCGCGCCGTATGGCAGCCACGGCATCAAGGTAGCACGGGGCGAAGGTGCCGTCATCAAGGTAGTGCTGCATCAGCATCCCGATGCCGAAGCGCACGGTGTATTCATGAGGACTCTGTAGCCATCCGCCTTCCGCTAACCCCTCAACGCTAACCCCTATATGGGGGGGCAGTTCCGAGGTGTGGCGCCGAAAGCTTTTGGGTGAGAGTTGGTCGCACGTCGCCCAGTTGTCCACGTAGGGGAGAAAACGCTTCACTTCGTTGAGGCAACGCTCAAAATCTTTCAATTCCGAGAGGATGAAGGCATGCAGCTGGTTCTCGTCGAACGTCGGGTGGGGCAGCGCGGCAAGAAAAGCATCGGCTTCGCCCTCCTTTAGCATCTCCTTCGCCAGACTGCGCAGGGCAGGGGTGCGCACGCCGATGATGCGCTCGGCGCTGACGGAGGGCAACAGCTTGCGCTGGAACACCGCATAGTCGGCATCGGACAAGGCTTGGAGACGTTTCGGAATGGCGGTTGTCATGGAGCGAATTGTTTTCGTGTGCAAAAATACGGATTTTATTTGGTATTTCCCTCACCTTGCTGTAATTTTGTGCCCCGAAATCGAAATACCTTATTATTTTATATAAAGAAAAATGTACAGAACAAGAACATGTGGTGAGCTTCGGCTTGCCAATGCAGGAGAAAAGGTGACGCTGGCCGGATGGGTGCAGCGAAGCCGCAAAATGGGTGGCATGACGTTTGTGGACTTGCGAGACCGTTACGGCATCACCCAGCTGGTGTTTAATGAGGAACGTGATGCGGCTTTGTGCGAGCAGGCCAACCGTCTGGGGCGCGAGTTCGTCATCCAGGCTACGGGCATCGTCAGCGAGCGACACAGCAAGAACGCCAACCTGCCTACGGGCGACGTGGAAATCATCGTCGATGGGTTGACGGTGTTGAATGTCTCCGTCACACCCCCCTTCACTATCGAGGACAACACCGACGGAGGAGATGACCTCCGCATGAAATACCGCTATCTGGACCTGCGCCGCACCGCTGTGCGCAAGAATCTGGAGTTGCGCCACAAAATGGCCTTCGAGGTGCGCCGCTATCTCGACGGACAAGGATTTCTCGAAGTGGAGACACCCGTGCTGGTGAACAGCACGCCGGAGGGCGCGCGTGACTTTGTGGTGCCCAGCCGCATGAACCCCGGGCAGTTCTACGCCCTGCCGCAGAGTCCCCAGACGCTGAAGCAACTGCTTATGGTGAGTGGCTTCGACCGCTATTTCCAGATTGTGAAGTGCTTCCGCGACGAAGACTTGCGCGCTGACCGCCAGCCGGAGTTCACGCAGGTGGACTGCGAGATGTCGTTCGTTGAGCAGGAGGACATCCTGCAGATGTTCGAGGGCATGATACGCCATCTCTTCAAGACCATTCTCGGTCTCGACCTCCCCACGCTGCCCCGTATGACATGGGCTGACGCCATGAAGTACTACGGCTCCGACAAGCCCGACACGCGCTTCGGTATGCGCTTCGTGGAGCTGATGGACGTGCTGAAGGGCTACGGCTTCGGTGTCTTCGACGAGGCTGCCTACATAGGCGGCATCTGTGCCAAGGGTGCTGCCAGCTATACCCGTAAGCAGATTGACCAGCTGACGGACTATGTGCGCCGCCCGCAGGTGGGCGCCAAGGGCTTGGTCTATGCCCGCGTCGAAGCCGACGGCACGGTTAAGTCCAGCGTCGATAAGTTCTACTCGCAGGAGGTGCTGCAGCAGATGAAGGCTGCCTTCGATGCCGAGCCGGGCGACCTCATCCTCATCCTCAGCGGCAGCGATGCCATGAAGACCCGCAAACAGCTGAACGAACTGCGCCTCTACGTGGGCGAGCAGCTCGGCCTACGTCCGAAGGACAAGTTCTCGTGCCTCTGGGTCATCGACTTCCCCATGTACGAGTGGAGTGACGAGGAGCAGCGCCTCATGGCCATGCACCATCCGTTCACCTCGCCGAAGCCTGAGGATATTCCCCTGCTCGACACCGACCCTGCTATTGTCCGTGCCAATGCCTACGACATGGTTATCAATGGCGTGGAAGTGGGTGGAGGCTCCATCCGTATCCACGATGCCCAGCTGCAGCAGAAGATATTTGAAATCCTCGGCTTCACCCCCGAACAGGCACAGGCGAAGTTCGGCTTCCTGATGAACGCCTTCAAGTTCGGTGCGCCGCCTCACGGAGGTCTTGCCTACGGACTGGATCGTCTGGTGAGCCTCTTTGCAGGGCTCGACAGCATCCGCGACTGCATCGCCTTCCCTAAGAATAATCAGGGCCGCGACGTCATGCTGGGCGCTCCTGGACCTCTTGACCCCGTGCAGTTCGAGGAACTCCAGATCAAGGTTGATCTGAAGGATTAAGGAATACGCCTGAAAGCATAAGCTAAAACCAAGACCTTTGAGAAATGTCCCATCGAGGGCATGGATGAAAGAGTTTTGGTTTTAGTTTCTTGTTTTAAGAAAAAAAGCTGATTATCCGCAAAACACCCCTGCCCTTTTTCATACGCTATTTGTTTCCGCAGATAATCGTAGGAATTGCTTTAGGCCAAATAGTCAACTAGTCGGATAGAATCAAATTCCCCCAAAATTCCATCAAATGGAAAAAAAGTTCCATAGGCTGGAAAAAAAGTTCCATCAAATGGAATAAATGTCCCATCAAATGGGAAAAAAGTCCCATAGGCTGGGATTCTATTCCCACAGGCTGGGATTTTTCCAGCGCTTGATGATTGCCGAACTGTCCCTGGGGATAATCTTACGGATAAGCCTAAAAAAAATAGTCTTTTGTTTGTTTTTCAAAAGAAAGTCCGTATCTTTGTGCGCAAAATGTGATTTTTAAATTTTTAGTACTAATTTTATTCCAAATCTTATGAGAAGAAAAAAGTTTTACTCATTTCTGTTGGCAGCAGCCATGCTGTTGCCGAGTTTGGGAGCTAAGGCTGGCGAATGGGTTGACGAATTGACTGGCGTCTCCTATTCAGCAATCGACGGCCCCGTCGAAGGTGCTGAAGGCTCCGTCATGTTCTGCGATGGCGAGACGGCTACCAAGCTGGGTACCGGCTCACTGCCCACGTGGGTCATCATTCAGGCCTCAGAGCCCGTGTCGCTGATTGGCTACACCATCTACACGGCTAACGACAACTCCGTCTACAAAGGCCGTAACCCTCAGAACTGGCTGATTGAAGGTTCCAACGACTACGAGAACTGGACCGTCATCGATCATGTCTTCGATGATGCCGTGCTGCAGGACGTTGACTTCACGCCGTTCGAATTCGCCTGCCCTGCTTCGGAGAAGTTCGAGTATTTCCGCATCACTATCGAGAAAGTGTGGGGCGGTGGCTTCATGCAGGTCAGCGAGTTCCATCCCAATGGCCAGACTCATGAGCACGAATGGGGCAGCCCTATGGAGACTGAGCCTACATGCCGTCAGGATGGTTATATCACCTATTTCTGCTCCATCTGTGGTGGCTACAAGACTGAGCCCAGCGGCAAGGAAGCTACAGGCATCCACGAGTATGAAGATGGCTACTGCATCCACTGCGGTAAGGCTGAGAACGAGCCTCTTGTCGAGGATGGCTTCTGGCTCTTGGAGACCGGTAAGGATCTTGCTTACTTTGCCAGCCGCATCGAGGCTGACGGAGCATACGACCTTAATGCTCGTCTGATGAACGACATCGACATGGAGGGTATCGAATTCAGCGGTATCGCTTCCGGCGGTCGCTACAGAGGCGAATTCGACGGCGACGGACACTGGATTTACAACTTCTCGTATTCGAAATCCAGCCGCAGCAACCTCGGTCTCGTCAACTTGCTTGGCGCTGGTGGCTACGTTCACCATGTGGGTCTGATTAACGCCAACCTGAATGGCGACGCCAACGTGGCTGGTATCGTCGGACGTATCTATGGCGGTACCGTCGAGCAGTGCGCCGTTGTCGGTTCCTACATCGAGGGTCGTGACCACACGGCTGCCATTACGGGCGACGTCAACTGGGAGGTTGTTGGCGGTGATACCATTGCCGGTGAAGTCCGCGACTGCTTCTCCGATGCTGTAATCTACAGCCGCGAGTATCAGGCCAGCGGTATCTCCGGTGTTATCAATGGTGGTACGATTGAAAACTGCCTCTTCTCGGGTACGATTGATTGCGGTTACACCAACTCGGGTATCGCCAGTAGCTTGGTCGATAGCGAAGGTGTGCTCACCATCATCAAGAACAACGCTCTGTGGGCTTCCCACAACTATGGTGGCTCCAGCGGCTGCGAGTTCAACCGTGTTGCCAACCAGTATGGCCGTGTGGCTCTCCTGCAGAACAACTGGTCACTCATTACAACGGGTATCGGTGCTGCAAGTGCCGGCTATGGCTTTACCTCCGATTTGAGCGAATTCAACAACGATCCTAACGACCAGATGGGTGCCGATGCTTCTGACGAAGAGGCCCGTACCGCCGACTTCTATGAGAATGTCCTGGGCTGGGATGTTGGTGGTGTCTGGAGTTTCTATCCCGATACGGAAGGCAAGGCTTATCCTGTCCTGATTTGGATGATTGAGTCAGAGGTCAAGCTGCCCACACGCATCTATGACATTCCTAAGAATGCTAAGCTCATCTGGGAAACGGGTGATGAATTCCTCAACCTGGGTGGCATCCACGGCTCCTTCGGCCAGAAGCTCAACATTTCCATTGCCAGCGGCGAGGAAATGGCTACCTATTATCCCGACCTTGGCGTCCTCTATGTGGGCGATGCTACTGGTGGCTTCGGCGGCACGGGTGACGTGATTATTGACGTTGCCTTCGACGAGGATATTCAGGAAGTCTTTGAGAATACCGATCCTGCCCAGTTCAGCGTCTATGTTGATCAGGCTGGTGACGTGGAAATCAAGACTGTCGACGACTTCAAGCGTCTGTTCCGCAGCTCTGTCGGTAACTACAAGCTGATGGCTAACCTCGACTTGTCGGATGTTGAATTCCCCGGCATCGGTAGTCCTACCGAACCCTTCACGGGCACCTTCGACGGTAACGGCCATACCCTCAGCGGCATCACCATCAATGATGATGGCAACAACAAGGTGGGTGTGTTCCGCTATACAAGTGGCGCTACCATCAAGAACCTCGGCGTTAGCAATGTTACCATCAACGCTCCTGACCGCAATCAGGTGGGTGGTCTCATCGGTGAGTGCGAGAACACTACAGTTGACCAGGTGGCTCTCAGCGGCTTCATCAATGGCCGTGACCACGTCGGTGGTCTCATCGGACGTACCAGCGGTGTCAGCCGCATCACCAACAGCTATGCTCATGTGAACGTCTATGCTTACAGCCAGGCTGGCGGTATCTCCGCTACCACGGATCAGGGCGACACCATCGTCTTCAAGAACGACTACTTCGCAGGTAGCGTCTATATCTACCATCGTGGCTGGGCTGGCGGTTTCATTGGCCTTGTTGACAAGAGCGATACAAAGATATGGCTTACCAATTGCGTTTCCATCGGCGATGTCATCAGCCACACCGACGGCGGTACCGACGGTAACGTCGCAGGTCCCTTCATCGGTGGTAACGGCCCGTCGTGGAACGAAGAGTTCTCGGGCTATGCTCGTCTCGATTTCTATGAGAATGTCCGCAATGCCGATGCTATCATCGACGCTCCCAACAACGACAAGTATGTATGGCCTATCATCGGCAACGATGTCGAGGATACCGATTATACTCCCGAAGTTGAGATGCCTGCCGACGCTATGAAGAAGCAGGAGACTTACGAAGACATTGGTTGGGACTTCCGTCACATCTGGGAGATGGACAAGACCGGTTACGGCTATCCTGTTCTGCAGGTGCTGCAGGGCTTCGCCACGGGCATTGCACTTCCCGAGGCTGAGAAGGAAGTGGCTCCCGTCCAGAACGGTGCCGTCTATAATCTCCAAGGCCAGCGTGTTGCCGTAGGCTACAAGGGCCTTGTTATCAAGAACGGCAAGAAGTTCTTGGTGAAGTAAGATAATCACTGGTTCTAAAGAAAGGGAGGCGCGATTCCGCGCCTCCCTTTCTTTCTTATCTTTTCTTTTTTTTCTTTTCTCTTTAACCCTTAACCTTTAACCCTTCATCCCCTTCGGGCTTCGATGAGGGGCTTGTCCCAGAAGACTTCAGCAGAAGCTTCGGCTGCAAGGGCATCGATGTCGTCCCTCAGGGTTTGGAGGAGAGCTTCTTCGCGTTTGCGGGAGCGGCGTCCCGGAGCCTCGTAGAGTACGCGGCTGTAGTAGGCATCGTAGGAGAGTGCATAGTCGTCGGGGGCGTTGTGGGGGAAGAAGGATACGGCAGCCTCGTAGCGGATGTTGCCGCAGTCGGAGTCGGAAATTAGGAATACAGCTGCAGCGTGGCGCTTGACACCATTGGCTGTGCAGCGGGCTTCGAAATACTGTTGGTAGACGTTAATTGTTGCCATAGTTTTTTCTCAATTCTCAATCTTCAATTTTCAATCTCAGTGCGAGGGCATCGGCAGTGCGGAGGTTGGCGGGGATGAAGACACGTGTGCGGCCTTCGGAAGTCACTTCGTAGCGAAGCGATTTGCCGCTGTCGACGAGGCGCAGCTTTGCTTTGCGGCGTGGGGTGTTGCCCTCCCATTCTACATATTCGGGCAGCAACGTGTTTTCATCGGAACGAACGATGATGGCATTGAGCGCCTGTGGATTACCCTTAGCGGCGGTGAACCAGACATTGCCCTCGGCATTGCGGTATATAGGGGTGGTGACGGTGCCGTAGATGGCATCGCCGTTGCGGTTGAGCCAATGCCCTATTTGCTGGAGGCGTTCCACGGCGCCATCCTCAATCAGTCCTTCGGGGGTGGGTCCGACGCCCAGCAGCAGGCTGCCGCCCTTGGCAACGATTTCAGCAAGCATGGCAATCACCGTTGCGGGTGATTTGAAGACGGGATGATTCGTCCAGCCCCAGTCGTAGGTGAGGGTGATGCAGCTCTCCCACGGTGTGTTGATTTGTCCGTCGGGAATCTTTTGCTCGGGTGTCTGATAATTCTCATGTTTGCCGGGGCAGGCACGTTCCACGACGATGAGGCCGGGCTGGTGACTGCGTGCCATATCGACAATGCTGTCAAGTCCGATATCCTCGCGGGGTGGGGTACACCAGCCGCCGTCGAGCCAGAGGATGTCGATGGGGCCGTAGCCCGTCATCAGCTCCTCCACCTGGTTATAGACGAAGCTGCGATACTTTTGCCAGCGTTCGGGGTATTGGCTGATGGGGTAGTTGTGAAGGCGGTTATAGGTGGCCCGTGCCGGCCACCAGTAGTAGGGGCTGTGCCAGTCGGGCTTGGAGAAGTAGCAGCCCGTCATCATCCCCTCGGCGCGGAAGGCGTCGAAGACGTGGCGTGCCACATCCACGCGCGGGTCGCCGGCAAAGCCGCTGTGGGCCACGGTATAGTCTGTCTGGCGGGAGTCGAAGAGGCAGAAGCCGTCGTGGTGCTTCGTGGTGAAGACGACGTACTTCATACCTCCCTCGCGGGCTACGCGGGCCCATTGTGCGGGGTCGAAGCGGGTGGGGTTGAAGTCGCGGCTCAGTCCCCAGTACCATTGCTTGTACTCTTCGTAGGTGCGGGTGGTGTCGGGGGTAATCCAGTCCTCGCTGGTGATGGTCCATGACTCGCAGATGCCGGGGACGGAGTAGACGCCCCAGTGGAGGATGATGCCGAACTTGAGGTCCTGCCACGCCTTCAGATGGCTAACGACGGCTGGGTCGTCGGGCCACTCGTAGCCGGTGCTCTGCTCGTGGATGTAGCTTTGGGCAGAGACGGAGGCGATGGCGAGGGATAGAAGAGGGAGGATGAGGAGCTTTTTCATGGGAGGGTTTTTTACGTGGAAGACTAGGATGACTAGAAAGACTAGAAAAAACTAGGAAGTCCTATTATCTTGGTCACAGATTTTTCTGGAAGAAGTCGATGAGGGTTTCGCGGAGGTGTTTGCTGGTGCCGCGTCCTTCGCTGATGCCGTGGGTGCGCATGGGGTAGCTCACCTGGTAGAAGCGCTTGCCGAGGCTGATGAGGCGGTTGGCGAGCATCTCGCAGTTCTGGTAGTGGACGTTGTCGTCGCCCGTGCCGTGTAGCAGCAGCAGGCTGCCCTTGAGCCCCTCGGCATAGTTGATGGGGCTGCCGCGGAAGTAGCCGTCGGGGTTGGCCTGCGGGGTATTCATGTAGCGCTCCTGATAGATGGTGTCGTAGAGGCGCTGGTCGGACACGAAGGCCACGGCCACACCCGTTTTGAAAACCTCGGGGTAGCGGAACATACAGTTGAGCGTCTGCGAGCCGCCTCCGCTCCAGCCGGTGACGCCGATGCGGGTTGAGTCCATCCACTCAAACTGCCGGCAGAGGCTGATGACGCCCCGTGCCTGGTCCTCGCTGGCTGCCACACCCACTTCGCCGTAGATGCACTTGCGCCATTCCCGGCCACGGGGGGCGGCGGCGCCGCGGTTCTCCACGCTGACGATGATGTAGCCCTGGTTGGCCAGATAGTACCAGAAGAGGCTGCCGCGGTCGTTCTGCACGGTGGCCGATGCCGGCTCGCCATAGACGAAGTCGATGACGGGATATTTCTTCGTGGGGTCGAAGTCGTAGGGCTTGATGATCCAGGCATCCAGCTCACGGTCGCCGCCCTGGCACTTCACGAACTCCTTGTGCCCGATGGCGAGGTTCTCCCATGCCTGCTGGGCCTCGGTGTTCTCCTCCAGCACGTGGTCGGCAGTCCAGCGTCCGCGCTTGTCGCTCTTCACCAGCGTATAGCGGGGCACGCGGAGGGCTGACGAGTAGTTCTCGACGGCATACTCGTAGTTGGGTGAGAAGTTGTAGCTGTATTGCCCCGCCTCGGGCTTGCCGCCGTGGCACTGGGCGGTGATGTTCTCCACCTTGCCCTTGCCCATGACCTGTGTGCGGAAGAGGTAGCGGTTGGTGGCATCGTCGGGTGCGGCGGTGAAGTAGATGTAGCCGCGCTGCTCGTCGTAGGCCACTTCGCTGATGACGTCGTAGTTGCCCTCGGTGATGCACGTCCACCGCTTGCCGTCGGCGCTGACGCGGTAGAGGTGGCGCCAGCCGTCGCGCTCCGAGGTGAAGATGAAGTATTTGTTGCCCTTCAGCCAGTGGATGTTGTCGTTCGTCTCCACCCAGGCCTCGTCGGTGTCGGTGCAGAGCAGGGTGAGGGGAGCCTCCACGTCGGCGGTGGTTGTCCAGACGTCGTTTCTGTTCTGGGCGCGGTTCATCTGCTGAATCATCAGCGTGTTGGTACCGGGGATGAACTCCATGCGGGGCAGGTAGTTCTCGCGCTTGTCGCCCGGTATGGGCAGCCAGCGGATGGCGGAGCCGTTGACTTGTTGACTTGTTGACTTGTTGACGTCAATCACGCCGATGCGTACGGCTGAGTTGGTGGTGCCGGCCTTGGGGTAGGGGAAGCGGCTGACGGTGGGGTAGATGCTGTCCACGTTGTCGATGATGTCGAACCACCCCGTGCCCTTGGTGTCGCTTTGCCAGAAGGCGATGTAGCGGCTGTCGCTGCTCCAGCGGAAGCCGTCGCGGCAGTCAAATTCCTCCTCATACACCCAGTCGAAGGTGCCGTTGACGATGGTCTCGCTGCCGTCGGTGGTCAGGGGGATGGGAGAACTTGTTGACCCGTTGGCTGGTTGACTGGTTGACTCCAGATAGATGTTGTTCTTCGAGACGTAGGCCACCTGCTTGCCGTCGGGCGAGATCTTGGCGAACATCAGGCTGGCCTTGGGCAGCGAGGTGCCCAGCTGGCGCTTCTCGCCCGTGGCGGTGTTGACGAGCCAGTAGTCGCCCCGTGTGGCGTAGCGCCATACGTGCTGGCGGTTGGTGAACTCCAGGGTGTATGCGGCCTCGTCCTTGCCCTGCTTGAAGGTGCCCCCGTCGTCGTCGGCACGGGCAGCGTCGTAGGGCATGTCGGCGCCGTGGCTGTCGGTCTGCCAGCCCCCCTGCGGATAGCGCGGGCGGACCAGCTGCCAGCTATTCATGGCTTCGTCGAGTGTGATGGCGCGCTTCCCGTCCTGCGCCGTGGTGGAGAGGGCTGTCACCAGCCCAAGGGCGAATAGAAGAATCTGCTTCATGATGAATAAAAGTTTATTGGGCAAAAGTAGTTGTTTTTTTCTGGAGATGCAAGGAAAAGGGTCAGAAATCATCTCTTTTTCCTCTCCGCCTCTGCTTAGGCCTATCCGGAAAGTCGGTTTTTTCCGACTTTCCGAGTTCGCGCAGAGACGCCACATGGTGACGTCCCTGCTTTTTTCTAAAAAAAGGATAAAATAATTGCGTATTCCGCTCCGTAATTCTATATTTGCACCGTTTTATTAATAAATAAGAGTATAAAATATGAGAAATAGAACAGCCCTTCTCACTCTTGTCGTATTGGCCCTGCTTCCCGCTGCCGTGCAGGGGCAGACAACGGTGAACCTTGGCTATAGGGTGACGGATGACTACATCTGGCAGTACGACGGCTTCTACGTGACGGCGGACATGCGCGCAGGCGCTGCCATACGCGTGACGAAGGAGATGTACTCGGCCTACATCGGCGCCACCGTGAAGAGCCTTCGCATCGGCTGGGGCGACCCCACGCGCAACGGCAAGGCCACACTCTTCGCCCGCACCGTGCTTGCCGACCCTGAGACGAACTTCGCCACCTCCGGCGAATGCACCATCAAGAACGACAACCGCGGCTCGTGGAATAAATGCGACTTCACCGAGCCCTTCGAACTGACCGACTCGCTGGGCGACTTCTACGTGGGCTACTACGCCGACTTGAAGGCCAACCAGTATGCCTTCTCCACCCTCTATCCCCACAACCAGCCGGGGGCGGCCTACCTTTGGCGCAACGAGGCGGGATACAACTACGATGCCGACGGACACGAAATCTGGGAAGACCAGAACGCCGCGGGCACGCTGGCCATCCAGCTGGTGCTGACCGTCGACACGGAGAAGAACAAGAACAAGGCCGCCATTGCATCGCTGGCCGTTGACCCCGTGCAGAAGAAGGGCTCCCGCTCGGCAGGGCTCATGCTGATGGAGAATCGCGGCACCAACACCATCAGCACCATCGAGGTGACGACCTCGCTGGGCGAGGAGAAGTACAGCGAGACCGCACGCCTCTCGTCAGCCTTGGCTGTGGGGAAGCAGGCAACCGTGGTCGTGCCCATCCAGGGCATCGGCTCGGGCAATGTGGAGGTCAGCATCACGAAAGTGAACGGAAAGGCCAACAACCTGGAGGCCAAGACGACCTGCCCCGTGCTCTGCATTACCCCCGAGGTGGCTGCCGGCTACACCCGACGCAGCGTGGTGGAGTTCTTCGAGAGCGAGTCATCGTACTACGTGCCCACGTATTACGACGAGTATTTCTACCCGGGCTATGCGAATTTTAAGGATCGCGTGTCGCTGGTGGCGCATCACCTCAACGACCAGTTCATGACGGGCGACGACGAGGAGACAGCCATGATACTGGCCTTCGCGGACGGCGACAGCACGCAGGTGTATATCCCCTCGCAGATGATTGACCGCACGCCGCAGTTCCAGTACTCGGGCATCGGCTGCGACATCCCCTTCACGTCCATCGTACTGCCCGATTACTCGGGAGTGCTCTATCAGGAGGCATTGGCACGGCCCACGTGCGTCAGCGTTGATGTGGAGGCTACCTACGATGCCGCGATTGCCGAGGGCGTCGTCAGCGTCAGCGGACACATTGCCGAAGGGGCAATGGGCGATGAGCGGCTGAACGTCACCGTCTATCTGCTGGAGGACAACGTCTATACCGACTCGCAGGAACAGAGCGACTTAAGCATGGGTGACTACATCCACGACAACGTGGTGCGGCTGCGCCTGACGCCCATGTTCGGTGCACCGCTCGACGTGACGGAGGGCGACTACCGTGTGGCATTCGACTACTTCGTGGAGCCTGAATGGAAGCTGGAGGACATGCGACTGGTGGCGCTTGTCAGCCGCGACATGGCGACGCAGGGCTACCGCAATGCCAACGTGATGAACTGTGCGGAGATGTCACTCGGCATCTTCTCGGGCATTACGACGCTCACCGCAGAAGAGGGGGAAGCAGCAGTCTTCGACATGCTGGGCCGCCAGGTGAGGACATCGGGCAAAATGCCCCGTGGACTCTATATCCTGAACGGAAAAAAAGTCATCGTAAAATAGACCCTCCAATGCAATGAAACGACTTATACTTTTTCTCCTGACAGCCATCGTTGCCCTGACGAACGTGCAGGGCGGGCACCGCTACTACGGCACGGCACCGCTCAACCCAGACTCGACGCTGGTGGGCGGCTACGGAACGGGGAAGAACAACTATATGGAGGTGGCCATCCGCCTCTCGGCCTCCGACGACCCGCTCGTGGCCTCGCTGAAACAAGGTGGACGCATCGTGGGTGTCCGCATCTTTCTGCGTGAGGAATACCGCCAGCGTTCGAAGGGATGGAGCTACATCACCGCCCGGCGGGGCAGCCTGACGGCCGAGCCCGAGAAACGGGTGGTCAACTTCGAGGCAGGGTGGAACGAGGTGATGTTTGATACACCTGTGGAAATGGGCGACGAGGATATCTACATCGGGGCGCAAGTCTACGAAACCAAGGGCACACCTTATCCGTTCGGCATTTACACCGCGGCATCGGTGCCCTTCTATGTGAATGCCGACCGCAGCGGCTGGAACGAGGTGAAGGAGCGGGGCTGTCTGCTTGTACAAGCCATCGTGGAGACCGACGACGAACAGGACGGCTTCCCCTGGGCAGCCACGGTGAACTACTCTGGCACACCACAGGTGGTGAAGCCCTCGGCACCCTTCCCCTGCACATTGTACGTGCACAATCTGATGGCTGAGCCCCTGACATCGCTCACCTTCACGTCGGGCGACGGAGTGGGGGAGGTGATATCCTATACAATTGACTTCGAAGAGCCTATTGCCGCCTTCGACGGACGGGCCATGACCTATCGTCTGCAAAGCCCCGACACCGAGGGCACGGCTGTCCCGCTGACGTTGAAGGTGACGATGGTAAACGGCCACGAGGCTACGCCCACGGCTGGCTGCACGCGCTTGCTCTACGTGATGCGCGATGCTTTTGTCCGTATTCCGCTGGTGGAGGAATTCACGTCGCAGCGCTGCGTGAACTGCCCCTTCATGATCTATTTCCTCGACAGGGCCATCAAGGCACGGCGTGAGGCAGGAGGTGATGTGCTGTATGTGGCGCATCATTCGGGCTATGCCGAAGATGCCTTCACACAACCCGTTGACCGTGAGCTGCTCTATCTCTTCGGAGGCCCCGACACGTATAACCCTGCCGTCATGTATGACCGCCGTGTCTTTGTCGGTGAGGATGTGCCGGTGCAGGCTGCCCGTGTGGCTGACAGCACCCCCTACAGCGAGGCTATTGAAGCCGTGGGTGCCGTGGCTGCCATGGCCGAGGTGAATGTCGAGGCTACGCCAAACGACGACGGGACAATGGATGTCCGCGTCTATGGTGCTGTGAACAGGGGATATGTCACCGAAGACATTCCGCTCTATCTCTCCACCTACATCATTGAGGATGGTATCTCCGCCAAAGAATACATGCAGCAGGGACTCGACGATGAAACAGCCCCCAGCGACCTGAAGGAGACCTTCCGCCATAACGGGGTTATCCGCCAGAACCTCTGCACACGGGCTTCGGGCGACGTGCTGGACATCGAGGTTGGCGATGACTGCACTTTTGACGTCACCTTCGGCTATGTCTATATCGACGACAGCTGGAAGTGGGAGAACTGCGACATCATCGCCTTCGTCCACCGCATGGACAAGGTGGATATGACGGCAAACTATGTGCTCAATGCCGGCAGCATGCGCATAACGCAGAAGACGCTCGGCATTAGCCCCACCCCCTCCCTCTCATGTGAGGGCGGAGAACTCTTCGACCTTTGGGGACGGAGAATCGACGAGGACATTACGCCGCCTACAGGATTGTATGTAAAAAAAGGAAAGAAAATATGGATACATTAAATAAGAATACAAGTTGCTACATGAAACGTTGTTTTTTCATCCTCATGACAGCGATGCTGACACTCACGGCGAGTGCCCAGCGCCTGCCGAAAATCACGCTCACCGACATTCGAGGAAATAGCGTCGCGCTTGACACGCTGACTGCCGATGGACGCCCAGTCATTATTGATGTGTTTGCTACGTGGTGTCATCCCTGCCTGCGCGAACTAGCAGCTATCCACGAAGTGTGGGATGATTGGCAGGAGGAAGCGGACGTGCGGCTGATTGCCATCTCCATCGACGAAGGGCAGAACGCCAGCAAAGTGCGTCCTCTGGCCGACCGCAACGGCTGGAAATGGCAGGTGCTACTCGACCCCAACAGCCAGCTCACACGTGCCCTGGGCATTCAGTCTATCCCCTACGTGATGATACTGGATGGGAAGGGTAACATTGCTTATAAGCATCTGGGATATACCGACGGCGCCGAAGAGGAATTGCTGGAGAAGGTGAAGGAGCTTGGCAGCGTGAAGGAGAAAAAAAGCCGCAAGGCAAAAAAGAAATAGAGGGTTTGAGGTTAAGGGTTAAAGGTTAAGGATTAACGTTTAACGAGCGAGGTATGAGGATTGGACGTCGTGGCATTCTTGCTGTGGGAGCAATGCTGGGAGCGTTCCTTTCCATGCAGGCATGGGACGGAAGGTTGACAGGTGCGGTACAGAGCGATGTGCTGGTACCGGCAAGCAGCATGGGCTGCGAATCGCCCCTACTCACCAATACCTATGCTGACCTTACGTTGCGCAGCACCTACTTCGAAGCAGGTACACGGCTGGAATTTCTGCAATATCCTCTCCCAGGGTTTGAAAATGACTTCCGCGGATGGGGCTTGCCGCACCTTCATCTGACGGGACGCTACGGCAAGGTGGAGTTGACTGTCGGCGATGTCTATGACCAGTTTGGCTCGGGGCTTATCCTCCGCACTTACGAAAGCCGTCCGTTGGGTATCGATAATGCCTTACGGGGTGGACGATTGGTAGTGGAGCCATTGCCTGGTGTGGCGCTGAAAGTGCTCGGCGGAGCACAGCGTCGCTATTGGCAGCACAACAAAGGCTACGTCCTCGGTGGCGATGTCTCGCTGAGCATCGATAGCTGGATAAGCAGCATGAGTGCTCACGATTCGCAGCTGACGCTGGGCTTTTCGGGAGTAAACAAACACGAACCGGCAACAGGTGCCCCCACGATGCTCTGTACCGAAACGGATGGCGAGGGCTTTCCGCAGCTGAATCTCTACACCTTGCATGTGCCTGAAAATGTGCAGGCGGGAGACATGCGTGCACAATTCCGACATGGCGGATGGAATGTGCTTGCCGAGTATGCGCTGAAGAGCCACGATCCCTCGGCTGACAACGGCTGGGTGTATCGTCACGGCCATGCGATGCTGTTGAGTACGTCGTGGTCGAAGACAGGAATGAGCGCGCTGGTGCAGGTGAAGCGCAGCGAGGACATGGCTTTCCGCAGCCACCGCAATATGGTGGGATTGTCGTCGTTCATCAACCATCTGCCTGCCTTCACCATGCAGCATACCTATGCTCTGGCTGCTCTCTATCCCTACGCCACGCAGTATGCCCCGGGGGAATGGGCATTTCAGACGGAATTGGCGTACACCCTGCCGAAGGGCTCGCGCCTTGGTGGACGATATGGAACGGCCCTCGCCTTGCATGCTTCTCACATTCGCAGCCTCAGAAGTCAACAAGTCAACGAGTCAACAGCTCAACAAATGATGGGGACAGCGGGTGAGCCGACGGCCTTCTGGCCGGGTGACAAGGTGTACTATCAGGACATCAATGTGCAGCTTTCGAAGCGCATCAACCGAGGGACGAAAATAAACCTCATGTATATGAACCAGCTCTACGACAAGACTATCGTTGAAGGTGAAGGTGGTATGATTCATAGCCATATCTTTGTGGCCGAAGGCCGTTTCACCCTGGCTGGCAGCATGGTGCTGCGTGGTGAAGGACAATATCTGCACACACGTCAGGACCAGGGGGACTGGTGGTATGCGTTGGCAGAACTGTCGTTGAAAAATGCTTGGATGCTGTCGGTGTCGGATATGTACAATCCGCAGGGAAAGGACCATTTTGCCCGTGCCGGAGTGACGTGGACGGGTGGCTCTCATCGTGTGCAGGCTGCCTATGGCCGTACAAGAGCGGGCTTCAACTGTGCGGGCGGTGTTTGCCGTTACGTACCCGAAAGTAAGGGTTGGTCATTGTCGTACAACTATGTGTTCTAAGAGATGAAGAATAGCGTGTTTTTCAGATATATCCTTCTTTGCGCAGTCTTCTTGCTCTGCTCGTGCGGCGATGTGGCAGAGGAGGAGCGCTGGATAGGGCCTCAGGAGGTGGCAGCGACGAAGAATGTGCTTGTGGAGGACTTCACGGGGCAGCGCTGCGTGAACTGCCCCGATGCAACGGCAACTATTGACGAAATGCAGCAGCGTTTCACCGCCCGATACGGCCCTGGCCACGTAGTGGCCGTAGCCATTCATGGTGGTAGTATGGCTATCTCTGATGAATACCCCATGGGGCTGGCGACTGCCGAAGGGGAAGCCATGCATACTGCGCTGGGCATTGATGCTTGGCCTGCAGGCGTAGTGGATCGTACGGGAGGCATCTGCCGCTATTCCGAATGGACGGCGAGGGTCGTAAGCCGCATGGCCGTTCTCCCTTCGGTGGCGATAGCTTGTGAGGCTTCGGTTGCTGATGAGCAAATCAACGTTACTGTTTCCGTGACACCCTCAGCTACATCTGATACATCGCTTGAACGTCGCTTGACGGTTTTGTTGACAGAGAGCGGCATCACGGCATTGCAATTCATGCCTGACGGTAGCCGCAATGCGTCGTATGTCCACAACCATGTCTTTCGCGCTTCGTTGACGGAGCCCGAGGGACGTTTATTGGGCACTGCTTCTGCTGCGGGAGGTACGGAAATCGTCAGCCTTTCGATCCCCGTCAAGGCCACGTGGAATGTGGCACAGATGGCTGTCGTTGCCTTTGTTACTGATGTTACTGGTGTTGAACAAGTGGTTGAAGTGGTTTTGAAAAATTGATAGTTAAGAAAAAGACATATAGAAACTTACGAATAGAATTTGAACGATATGAAAAGCAGATCTTTACTTTCGTTATTGATTATTCACCTTTCCCTTTTGTTTGTCGTCCCTGCTGCTTTCGGGCAGAGCTTCGGGTTCAAGTGGAACGGTGAGGCGCTGCAGGATGGTGCTGTCATTAGCGTGCCTGTTGTGGCGGAGGACTATGGCGGTGGTTTCTTTATTGTTGAGGGAAGTACCAACACAGGTGGAAACAACCTGCAGATTGTCAATACAGGTTCGTCGACTGCAGACATCACCGTTGTCGGAAAGGTGGAGCATACCACTACTTCTTCTGCTATTGCCATTCAACTCTGTGCAGGTGGTGACTGTACTCGCGACACGCAGGGGAAGGGAATTATCGAAAAGAACGCGAAGCTTGCTGCGGGAGCTTCTGTCCCAGCCCGTTGGGAAGTGGACTTTGGCGATGTGTCCAACTACGGCGAGGTGGAGACCACGCTGAGCCTCGCGTCAGGAAGCACAAGTGTCGCCATCAGCGTCAAGTTCGTCTACGAAACAACGGGCATACGCACTCCATCTTTTGTCGAAGGAGAATGGGGAAATACGCCAGTCTATGATTTGCTTGGACGCCGCATTAGCTCAAAGCGTCCTCTTGCCCCAGGCCTCTATATCATCGGGGGGCGTAAAGTAGTGGTTAAGGCGAAGTAATCGGTTTTTTCGCTTTCAGGTGCCATACAACGGGGCGGCTCTCGTTACCATAGCGGTCTATGGCTGTGAGGGCGTAGGTGACATCCTGTGTCCTTGTCAGACGGGGGACGGTAATCGTCGGTCCGCTCTGGTAAATGAGATATAGGCAGCTTGCATTGTCGATGTCAATAGCCTTGCCGACAGCGCAATAGAGGTTGTAGTGAAACTCGCTTGCAGACTTGTTGACTTGTTGATTTGTTGGCTTGTTCGCTGCCCAGCTAATGTGGATGCTGTCGTCCACGAGGGTGAAGCTGACGGCTGAGGGGCTGTCGGGACGGCTGCTGGAGTGCCACGTCATGGCGGGAACAAGGGCAGGGGAGGCGTTGAGGTAACGCAGTTCGTCGCGGATGCCCTTCGTGTTGTTCATGATGAAGCCCGCACGGAAGAGGGCATAGCCGTAGGCAGAGCTGGCATAGGTGCCGTTGCCGAAGTTGCGCACATAGTTCATCTGGCTTCGTATGGTGCGGAGGCTCCAGTTCAGCTCGCTTGAGGCAAGCTGGTAGATGCCCAGTCCGGCAGCAAAGTGGCGTCCGTAGGTGTGCGCCGCCCAGTCGTCCACAAAGGGGTAGAAGTTCCCTCCGTCGTAGTACATCATGGGGAACAGGGCGTCGCAGATGCCTTCGTGCAGCCATTCTTGCGCCTCCTGATAGACGGTGTTATAAGCATTCCAACCTTGCGAAGAGGCACGTGCCGTGCTGCGGTATTTGCCCAAGGGCGCCGTGCTGACGCACACCCAGGGCTTCTCGGCTTTTACCGTACGATAGACGGCACGCAGGCAGGCCGTTACGTTGTCGCGCTTCGTTTGGGCATCGTTGCCTGTCGACTTGTTGCTCCGTTGTCTCGTTGACTTGTTGACTTGTTGCCCCGTTGACCTCTCCGGATAGCGCAGGTAGTCAAGATGGATGCCATCGACGTCGTACCCCCGCACCACCTCGCGCACCATGTCGCAGAGATGGCTGACGACGGCTGCCGACGCAGGATTAACGTATTGGTTGTCCTTCACCTGAAGGGCCACCATCCAGGCATGGCATTGCATGCCGCGTTTGTGACATTCGTCGATGGCAAAGCGCAGGGGGTCGTAGGTGGTAGTCTGATTTCCCTCCTTGCCTGTGATGAAGGCCGATGTGGGCTCGCGCAGCGAGGGGTAGATGACGTCGCCCCTCAGGCGCGTCTGCAACAACACCGTGTTGATGCCGACAGCCTGCAGCGTGTCCAGAATGGCGCAGAGCTCCTTCCGTTGCTGCTGCTCGCCGGCTGCTGTCGTTGCTGCAACGGAAGGCCAGTCGAGGTTCTTGATTGTCGTCAGCCATACCGCGCGGTACTCCCGCTTGGGCGTGGCAGCAGGCATCCACGCCTCCTGCGCTTGCAAGGGCACGTTGAGGGTCACTATCAGGAGCGACAGCAAAAGGGCTTTCAGGGTAACCAATCGTTTCACGCCGCGAAGATACGAAAAAAATCGCGGAAAAGAAGAGATTCCCTCAAAAAAGTACTCTTCGCACAATTTATTTGCCTGCGCTGCGTTTTTATTCCCCTACGCTAAAATTTTATTCCCCTGCGTTAAAAATTTATTCGCCTATTCTAATTTTTTATTCGCCTGCGTTGCGAAAAGGAGAAAAGGCCCGCGTCAGGAAAATTTCAAAATTTTTTCGGCATTTCTTTCGTTTGTTAGCATTTTTTCACTATTTTTGCAGTCGAAAATCCAATCAGGTATTTGAATCAAGTCCATTAACTATTTTATTCTATTAACCATATTAAATTAATAACAAGTTATGATGAAAAAAATTACAATTCACTTTCACCAAGTCCTCACCGCCTTGCTGACGATAGCGGCATTCGCTGTGGGGCAGAGTGCCTGGGCAGGAGAAATATCTGTTTCTTCTAAAGCAGAATTACAGGCAGCCTTAGCAGGTCCCTATGTTGATGAACCAATCAATATTGTGCTTGCTAATGATATTGTGTTAAATGATTATTCTTATACCTTCGATGTTTGTGGTACACAGGACAATCCTGCTATCGTCAACCTGACGTTGGGCGAATATAGCATTACTTCTACCCAAACATATTCTTATCTTTATTTTAAGGCGTATACGCACTTACAATTGGATAAGGGTTTAACAAGTGTTTATATCGGTACTGATCCCTCCCAATACGCCTGGGTTAGTCAAGATGCTTCGGGTCTTAAATATGAGATTGTCCTCTACGAAGCATGGACCAAAGGTACCCACTATTATAAACACTTTGCTGAGGCCGTTGAGTCCGTCAGGAACCCGAGTAAGGATGACTACGGTGAAATGATCACCCTGCTTGCAAATGTCGGTTCATACACCATGAATTTCGAAGGGACGATTAAGGTAAAGCTGGGTACATATCAGCTTGAGGTGACTGGAGGCCCTGGTTATTCCGTTACCGGTTCTTCGTCCGATCCCGAAGACCACGTCACCACCTACACGTCTGTTAAGGCTGTTGCCTCCATCACCCGCGGTGGAGTCACGACCTACTATCCCACCTTCGAGGATGCCGTTGCAGATTATCATGAAAGTGATTTTGAAGCAGGTGTTGTGATTGAACTGCTTAAGCAACCTGTCCCCGATGTTTTCTTAATGACTGCTGATACGCCGCAGCAGATCCTTGTAAAGGAGAATGGCTTTACATTTGCTCCGGTTACGGATGAATACGAGGATGTATTATCTGTGGCGCGGGAGGATGATTATGACGAAGAGACCTCTATCTATATGCGCCTTCCTGCTGTTGCCTCCATCACCTGCCCCTCCGAGGATGGTGATTTCACAACCTACTTTGCATTCTTCAGTGATGCCGTTGCCTTTGCTTTGGGCGGTGGTTTATTAGAAACGACTCCGATTGACCTGATTAAGGACATTCCTGACGTGTACAATGTGAATACTGGTCAGGTTCAGAAATTTATGGTGCGGAAGAACGGGAAAAATCTTGTCGTTGATACTACTGATGAAACTCATGTAGTGACGGAAACCGAAAATGGCTATGTCACCATTTACGAGGCTGTTCCTGCTGTTGCCCGCATCACCTTTGAAGAAGGCGAGCCTGCAGTCAGGAAATCCTATGCAACCTTCGAGGATGCCGTTAAGGCTGTTGTAGATGCTGGAGAGTATGGTTATGATCTTGTGATTGACCTGCTTGCTGACATTAACGATCCTGATGGTTACATGTACTACCTGTCTTCCGAATCGTCGCCGAAGAATCGTGAAGGACTGCCGGAGATTCGTGTACGGGGGGTGTGTGACTTCTTCCTTATCGTGGAGCCGGGATACGGAGAGCCTTATGCCTTCGATGTGTTTACGGAAGACGGTGTCACTACCTATAGGTTTGTTAATCCTGTTGCCTCCGTCACCAAGGATGGTGGAACGCAATACTTTGAATACTTCGATGATGCCGTTACATATGCTGGTGAGGGCTATGTGATTGACCTGCTTGCTGACCGTGCCGAACCGTACGGTATGGTACCTGGTCAGACGATTCGTGTACGTAATCTCGGAAACGGTGAGGAACCCTGGTTATTTGACCCTGTGGTCGATGGTGAGGTTGAAGGTTATTATGTCGTGGTAGGCACTCCTGACGAAGACGACAATACCGTTACCGTCTATTCGGTTGTTGCTGCTGTTGCCTCCATTGACTTTTATGTTAAACCTGTTGATCCAAATGCTGAGCCAGAAACATACACCGTATTCTATCCCACATTTGGCGATGCTGTTACCGCTGCCGATGGCGTTATGGTGATTGACTTGCTTGCGGATGTCGAGTCTTGTTACACGATGCCGTCAACTGCTGGCGCTTCCATTAAAGTCAGAATGGGAAACTTTACCCTTGATTGTGTGGGCGTCGACGGTGCCTATTGTGTTGTTCCCAGCGGAGACGAGGGCGACCCGACCGTCACCATCTTTACCGTTGTTGATGCCGTCGCCTCCATCAAATGGATGTCTGAGCCTTCAGAAGCGTCACACGCTATTAAAGTATACACAGTATATTATCCCACCTTTGCCGATGCCGTTGAAGCAGCACAAGGTGTCGAAGTGATTAACCTGCTCCAGGATGTCGGTGACTACACCATGGATGCCGACGCAACCATCAAGGTGAAGCGGAATGGGAAAGAACTTAACGTGTCTGTCGGAGGTCCTTATGTGCTTTCTACCGAAGAAGAAGGGGACGTCACCGTCTATACAGCTGAAGCTGCCATTGCCTCCATCACCACCGGCGAAGGCGACGAGGCCGAAACGACCTACTATCTTACCTTTGTCGAGGCTGCCGACGCTGCTGTTGAGGGCGATGTGATTGACCTGCTTGGTCGACCAGATGAGACAGACATTGCCTTCTTAACTCCTGATAAGACGACATTACAGGTACGTCAGCATGGCTATGAACCTTGGGTGTCATACGAAGGTGAGTGGCTTTTGGTTACAGATGTAATCGAAGATGCAGAAAATGGAGATATCACCGTTTATTCGTTGGTCGAACCTGTAGCGTATGTGGATTTCACCAGTATTAATGAAGGATATCTGTATTATGCCACCTTTGCCGAAGCCGCCGCTGACGCTGGTGATTTCATAATCACGCTCCTCAAGGACATCGAAGAAGATGCGTACGTGATGACTGGTGGAACGCAGATGTATGTAAATAAGGATGGCCATAGCCTTACTACCCCGGTTGTCACTGGTGCTTTTGTGGTTGTTGAAAGTGAGGACGATGGCGTTACCGTCTATTCGGCTGTGCCTGCTGCTGCCTCCATCACCGTTGGCACTGGAGATGACGCTGTCACGACCTACTATCTTACCTTCGACGATGCCGTTGCTGCTGCAGGCGGAGATTATGTGATTGTCCTGCTTCAGAGCATTGACGAGCCATACACCATGCAATCCGATCAAAGAATTATGGTAGAGAAGGGTGACTATACTCTTACCATGAAGGCTCCCAATGCACTATATGCGGTGCATGAGGAAGTGTCCAATGGTATTTCCACCTACTGGCTTGTTGCCGCTGTTGCCGCCATCGTCGAAGATGATGATGTCTACGAAACCTTCGAAACCTTCGGCGAGGCCGTTGCCGCTGCAAAGGTTAGTGATCCTATAAAGGTGATTACACTCCTTAAGGATGCCGAATACGAAATGGCTTATAACGAACAGTTTAAGGTAGATAAGAATGGTTATAATCTTTATGTGACGGTCGCTGGTGAGTATGTTGTGCAAAGTGCAGACATCGAGGACGGTGAAATCAGTTACACCCTGTACTGGGCAGAACCTGCTGTTGCCTCCATCACC
>DBYJ01000029.1 GCA_002309805.1 Bacteroidales bacterium UBA1189
AAACTGAACTACACCAAGCCCGTGCTCAATCCCTCGATGGGCATCAACTACACCTTCTCGGCCAACAGCAAACTGTCGTTCTCGACGGGCTACACGACCTCGATTGGCGACATGATGACGCTGCTGACGGAGCCGATGCAGGTGGACTACCGCTCGGTGCGCACCTCGTCTGGCATCATCGGTGAGTCGAACACGTGGCACACATCGGGCGACTGGAAGTGGCAGCTGCCCATGCAGTACTTCACGCTGAGCCTCGCAGCTACCCACAGCGAGGGCAAGCAGAACACGCTCACGTCGCAGTCGGTCAGCGGCATCGACGTGAGCAGCACGGCCCTGCTCCGCGANNCGCGACTCCCGCAGCCGCTCCACCAGTTTCTCCGCTTCCGTCACGAAGAACATCCCGAGCATCTTCACCAAACTCGGGGCGGATGCCTCGTATGGTTTCGGCGACAGTGAGCAGGCGGTGAATGCGAACATCATCAAGATTCGCTTCAACAACTACAACCTCCACGGCAATGCCTCCATCGCCCCCATCCAGTGGCTCGAGCTGCGCTACGACATCCGCTACGGCTGGTCGCGCTCCCGCTATGCCGAAGAGAGCAACACCACCACATCCCTCTCCCACAGCGGAGCCCTCCACATCTTCCCCATTGCCGCCCTCGACCTCTCGCTGGACTACGACCACGTGCGCCGCCAGCTTGCCGACGGCACGTATAAACGTATGGCTTTCTTCAATGCCTCGGCGCAATACAAGTTCAAGCGGTGCATCCTCCGTCTGGAGCTCGACAACCTCCTGAACCAGCGCAGCTACTCCTATACCGTCTTCGATGGCATCAACACCTACACCTTCGACTACGGCCTCTGCGGCCGCACAGCCATGCTCAGTGCACGCGTCAGCCTTTAAGAATGAAAAATGAAAAATGAAGAATAAATAGCTTTGCAATCGGAACGCTGCATACGGGACATTTTATTTTTCATTTTTCATTCTTCATTTTTCATTAAAAAAAAGTTTTTCATCAAAATTTTGTATCTTTGCCGTCGGAAAAAAGAAAAAGACAACGATGACACATGAGATTTATCTGGCTGCGGGGTGCTTCTGGGGCGCCGAGCATTATCTGAAGAAGATACGGGGTGTGACGATGACCGAGGTGGGCTTTGCCAACGGACGGACGGAGAACCCCACGTACAAGGAGGTCTATACGGACACGACGGGCTATGCCGAGTGCGTGCACGTGGTGTTCGACGACGTGGTGCTGCCCCTGCCCTTCCTCGTGCGGCTCTACCTCCGCGCCATCGACCCTACAAGCCTGAACCGTCAGGGCGAGGACGAGGGTACGCGCTACCGCACGGGCATCTACTACACCGACGCTGCCGACGAGCCTGTGGCCCGCGCCATACTCGACGAGGCACAGCGCAGGTACGATGCCCCCCTCTGCGTCGAGCTGCTGCCGCTGCAGAATTTCTATACCGCCGAGGAGTATCATCAGGACTATCTGAACAAAAACCCCACGGGCTACTGCCACCTGCCGAGTGAGCTGTTCGCCTTTGCCGAGCAGGCAAACAAGGGCATGACACCCGACCTCTGCCAGGCAACCTACGGCGAGGTCAGGGGCGTGGCGTACGACGTCGCCGTGCTGCCATGGGGAGCCACGGAGCCGCACAACGGACATCTGCCCTACCTGACGGACTGCATCCTGAGCCACGACGTGGCTGTCGATGCCGCACGGCTGGCATGGGAGCGTGCAGGGGTCCGGACGATGGTGCTGCCTCCCGTGGGGCTTGGGGCACAGAACCCCGGGCAGCGCGAGCTGCCCTTCTGCCTCCATTTCCGTCAGCAGACCCAGCAGGCGGTACTGACCGACATCGTCAGCTCGTTGTACTGCCAGGGAGTGCGACGGCTCCTCATCGTCAACGGCCACGGCGGCAACACCTTCAAGGGCTTTGTCCGTGATTTGGCGGCAGACTATCCCGACATGCTCATTGCCGTAAGCAACTGGTATGCCGTGCTGCCGGCGAAGGATTATCTTGACCATCCGGGCGACCATGCCGACGAACTGGAGACGTCGGCCATGCTGCATTATCACCCCGAGCTGGTGCGGATGGAGCTGGCAGGCGAGGGCAAGGCACATGCCTTCCGTCCCGCGGGGCTGCGCGACGGGACGGCATGGATACCGCGCCACTGGAACCTCGTCACTTCTGACACGGGCATAGGCAATCCCCGTGCTGCAACGGCTGAGAAAGGGCGCCGCCTGACCCACGATGTGGCCGAGCGTTATGCCACCCTGCTGGCCGACCTGACCCGCGTCACCACGACAGAGGAACTCTACGAAAAAGAATAAAAAACAGGACGGTTCCATCAAGAAAAACCATAGGCATGCCCTGAAAAAAAACTTATGCGGCTGACAATCCCAAAAAGGAAAAGACATATCCCTCCGAGTGACGGGTTGAAAACTTAACCGCGCAGCAGACGGCACTTTTATATAGGAATGGGGAGTTCGCAACCCGTCACGCATCAAGGCGTAAAGGTAGCGAAGCCATCTTTGTTACGAATTGTAAGCAGGGTTGTCAAAAAAGCCACAATAGAACTTTTGCTTAAGTGTAATATTATGGAATAGGCAGAAAAAGCAGACTTTGTTTACGTCTTTTTTGATAATTTTGCGTCGTATTATCGGAAAGCGATGAAAAAGATGACTCCTTCACAATTTGAGAAGCTCGTTCGGGATGAGCGGAAAGGACTGCTCGGGTACGCCTGCTATCGGCTGGGAAATCCCGATGATGCGGAAGATGTCGTGCAGGATGTTCTTGTCCAGTTCCATCAGCAGGTGAACGAAAGGAATGTAGAGATTCGCCGACCGCAGGCCTGGCTCTATCGCACGCTTGCCAACCTCTGCATCAGCCGTCTGCGCGAAAGCGAACGCATACCGATTGTTCCTCTTGACGGCCAGCCTGAACCTGTCACGTCCGAAACCGAGGACTTCGAGCTGGAATTCCGTCGCATCAGCAGGCTATTAGGTGAAATACCTGCGGAACAGGCGGAGGTCATCCGGCTACGGTTCTATGGTGACAAAAGTTTCAGGGAAATTGCCGACATCTTGGGCATACCGCTCACCACAGCCAAGTCACGCTTCAGCTACGGACTGGAGAAAATCAGACAAGGGATGCACGCCCCTCTTGCAGTATAAAACGAAAAAAAACGAAAAAACTATGGATTGCAAAACGTTTAGAAACCAGGTGGTTGACCTTTTTGACAAGGAGGTAAGCCCACGAACGAAAGCTGAGTGCCAGCAGCACATGGACGAATGCGAAGCTTGTAGGAACTACTACCATGAACTGGCGCAGGCTGCAGAGATGTTACGCCCCAGACACTCGCCACTACAGAATCAGCAAAAGCCAGCAACATTCCGCCACAGGATAAAAGCCGCAGCCATATTTGCGGGTGTTATCCTTGCGGCGGGCATCACCGTAGCAGCCATACACCATGCACAAAACCGTCCTGCGCAGCCTCCGCAGTCCAAGGCCACGCCCGTCCACTTCAAGGGCGAAAGCCTCGACAGCATCCTCTCCGTCGTCGCCCCGTACTACAAGAAGACCGTCGTCTTCCGCGACGAAGCGCCACGCCAGCTGCAGCTCATCATGACGTGGAACCCCGCGACGCCGTTCGATGACTTCGTCCGCCGCCTCAACGCTTTCGACGGTCTGTCGCTGACCATGCAGCACGATACCCTTTTTGTTGAAGCCAATAGCGCAGATGAAAAATGAAAAAACAGTTTGTCCATTTCCAATGGGTAGCCGCCACCCTATTCCTTATTTTATTTAACGTCTCTCACGCTTCGGCCCAGCAGACCGTCACCCACGACTTTCACGAAACGCCCCTCATCGAGGCGTTGCAGACCATCAGCCACGGGCAGTCCGACTACACCATCGACATCCTTGCCGACGGACTGGACGACCTGCAGACCTCGGCTCGCGTAAAAGACCTGACCGTCCCCGACGCCATCAAGAAAATCTGCAAGGGGCAGCCCGTGAAGGTGAAGGTGCAGGGTCAGACCATCAGCGTGCAGGCCACGAAGAAACAGCTCCAGCTGCCCGATAGAATCAGGCTGGTGGGCGAGGTGAGGGACGGATTCCTCGATATGCCCCTGCCCCAGGCCAACGTGTCGATGCACGCCGCCGACAGCACCGTGCTCGTGGACTCCCTGACCATAACACAGGTCTTCGGAGCGGGTATGCGGGTAAAAAACGCCCATTTCATGGTCAACGTAAAGCCCGAGCGCAAGGAATACCTCTTTCGCGCCCGGCTGGACGGCTATGACGACGTCTGGCAGCGCGCAGCCGTCACCAACCCCTGGAAGGACGAAGTAGAGGTACCCACCCTGCAGATGTTCCGCATGCGCAACGTGACGCTCGACGAGGTCACCGTGACGGCCACGAAAATCAAGTTCTTCTACCGTGGCGACACGCTCATCTACGACGCCACCGCCTTCCGTATGCCCGAAGGTTCGATGCTCGACGACCTCATCCGGCAGCTGCCCGGTGTAACGATGAACGACGACGGCGAGATATTCGTCAACGGCCGCAAAGTGGATGAGCTGCTGCTAGGCTCGCACACCTTCTTCGGCGGCAACAAGCGCGTGCTGATGCAGAACCTGCCCTACTACACCGTCAAGCACCTGAAGGTCTATGAGAAGCAGACCGACATGAGCGAGGCGCTGGGCTACGACGTCGAACCGCGCAAGTACGTCATGGACGTCAACCTGAAGGAGGAGTACAGCCGCGGCTACATCGGCAACGTGGAGGCTGCCGCGGGCACCGAGGGCCGCTGGCTGGGCCGCGCCTTCGCCCTCGGCTTCACCGACAGGACGCGCCTCACCCTGCTGGCCAACGCCAATAACGTGGGCGAGACACGCCACATCGGGCAGTCCGGCCACTGGACGCCGGCCAGCATGCCGCGCTCGCTGATCACCACCCGCAGCGCCGCCGCCGAGATATCCTACTACGCTAAGGGCGACAAGCTGAGCGACACCTTCCGCGCCGAATACACCTCCACGACGGACGAGCAGACCATGCATCAGCGAAGCGAGCAGTTCCTCGCCGGCAGCACGCCCACGTCGCTCACCGAGTCGTTCAGCCGGCAGGGAAGCGGACAGTTGAGGATATCCAACAACCTTACGCTCAAGAAGCCGACGTGGATATACTCCAACGCCGAATTCAGCTATGCCCGCCGCGACGGCCGGGCGAGCTCGGCCTTCGAGCAGTGGGACGACACGCTGACGGCCACCCTCCGCTCCGTCGGCATAAGCAAGGGCACCAACCTGCGCGGCCAGCTGGACGTGCAGGGAGCCTTCAACGTAGGGGAAGGGCAGCGGATGACGTTCTACACCTTTTGGAACCACTCACAAGAAAAGGCGCAGCAGTCCGCCGCGTACGAGCAACGGTTATCCCCACAAGGCGACATCGTCAACGCCGACGACATCAGCAACCAGAACACCTGGGGGGTGGCAAACCTCTCCTACCAAAAGGAGCTGGGCGGAAGCTACCACGTGATGTTCGGCGGCGACCTCATCGGGTACACGTCCGAGCGCAGCCACGACTACCTCTACCACCCCGACACGCTGATGCTCGCCTCGCAGATTGACGCCCTCGCCGCCATCACCGACACCCGCAACTCCTACGACAGCCACCGCGAGCAAGTGCAGAACTCCCTCGGCGCCAGCTTCTGGAAGTCGGACACCTATCGCTACAGCGACGACCTCCCCTATACGATATCGTACAATCGGTTCCGCACCGGATTCAGCGTCCCCGTCCGTCGCGAGCGGCTCGCCTACCGGCGCGGCGCCCTCGACACGCTGGCCACCCAGACCACCGTCTATCTCAATGCCTCGGTGGATTACCGCATCGTGAAGAACTACGGCCGCCACGACATCCGCCTCAGCGCCAGCCACGACCGCAGCGCACCCATGCTGATGGACCGCATCACCTACCGCGACGACAGCCGCCCACTCGTCGTCAAGCTGGGCAACCCAGCCCTCAAAGGGCGCGTCACGACGAAGCTCAAAGCCGATTTTAACGACGGCAACACCGGTAACAGCGAGCATCCGCAGAGCTACCACGTCGGAGCCTCGTTCGACTACCGCCACCGCGACGTGGCACAGGCCGTCACCTACGCCCCGCAGACCGGCGTCTTCACCTACCAGCCCATGAACATCGGCGGCGCCTACACCGCCGGCGCAACCTTCGACTACACCAACGTCCTCGGCGAGCAGCGCTCATGGACCGTACAGACCAACGCCGACGCCAACCTGCACCACGACAAGGACTACACCCGCCTCGAGGGCGAGACAGAGAGCCAGCTGAGCACCGTCAACACCCTCACCCTCCACGACGGAGCCTACATCCAATATGAGCGGGGCGCCCTCAACCTCCGCGCCACAGGCGACATCAGCTGGCGCCGCAGCGAGGGCCGCATGCGCGACTTCGCCACCCTCTCGGCCCTTGACTACCGCTACGGCCTCACCGCCCGCTACACCCTGCCGCGGCTCGGCACCACCCTCGCCACCGACGCCACCATGTACAGCCGCCGCGGCTACGGCAGCGCCGAGCTCAACACCGACGACTTCCTCGTGAACGCCTCCGTCAGCCAGCCCCTGCTGAAGGGTAAGCTCATCGTCCGTCTCGAAGCCTTCGACCTCCTGCAGCAGCTCACCGCCACGCAGTACGTCGTCACCGCCCAGGGCCGCACCGAGACACTCTACCGCTCCCTGCCCCACTACGTCATGCTCCACACCGTCTGGCATTTCAATCATAATCCCAAGACACGTTAATCTCCCGCCCGCACAAGCAGGGTTATGGATACTTCTTTATGGGTCTTTGATTTGTACAAAAATAGAAGGACGTAGCTGCCCCGTGCGGGGCATTTCTGCATCGCAAAGGCCCCCATTATTCAAAAATGAAATACTTTTGTTTTGGACTGTAGGGTGCTTCTGAATTGGTTTTTCGGAAAAGGCATTATGATTGCAAAAAAATTATAAAAATAAAACATCATTGTAAAAACAAAAGAGTCTTTATCTTTGCAGAGAAAAAAAAGTGTTTTTTTGCATAGGGGGCGTAGGTGGTTAGGAAATAAAAATAAAAAGTTTATTTTGTGTTTCTCTCGCCTTGACCTTCGGTCTAAAATGCTCACACTCGGCAAAAAGAAAATTTTTTCTCTTTGCTCTCGCTTAATCGCATTTTTGTCACTATCTTTAATCCCCCTACGGGGGCTTTTAGATAGGGTTCACCTCGGAAAAATCAACTATAATTTGCTTTTTCGCTCGGTTCACCCTATCTTTGTCGCTCAAAATGAGAAAATGCAGGATGAAACGGATTGTCGAGTGTGTGCCGAACTTCAGCGAGGGGCGCGACGCGGAGGTCATCGCTTCCATCGTGGAGGCCATCCGCACGGCTGAGGCGGACGGCGAGCGGGTGCAGGTGCTGAATGTCGATGCCGGTGAGGCTGCCAACCGCACGGTGGTGACCTTCATCGGTGAGGCGGTGGCGGTCTGCGAGGCTGCCTTCAGGGCTGTACGCACGGCGGGCGAGCTCATCGACATGCGCCAGCAGCATGGCACGCATCCCCGCATAGGGGCCACGGACGTCCTGCCCCTGGTACCCTTGAGCGGCATCACGCTGGAGGAGTGTGCTTCTCTGGCGCGGACGTTGGCCGAACGCATCTACCGCGAGCTGGGCATCCCGTGCTACTGCTACGAGGCGGCAGCCTTCACGCCCGAACGGCGCAACCTGGCCGTGTGCAGGGCAGGAGAGTACGAGTCGCTGCCCGAGAAGATGGAGGACCCGCTCAGGCGTCCGGACTTCGGCCCCGCGCACTACGACGAGCGCACGGCCCGCACAGGAGCGTCCGTCGTCGGGGCAAGGGACCTCCTCATTGCCGTCAACTTCAATCTTGATACAACATCGGTTCCGCTTGCTCATGAAATAGCCTGTGACGTCCGTGAAAAGGGACGAAAAATCAACGGACAATGGGCGCGGGGGACGCTGAAGGGCTGCAAGGCCATCGGCTGGTACATTGAGGAGTATGGCATCGCCCAGGTGTCGATGAACATCACCGACATCCATGCCACGCCGCTCCACAGAGCCTACGACGAGGTGTGCCGTGCTGCTGCTGCCCGCGGGGCGAAGGTGACGGGGACGGAAATCATCGGCCTTGTGCCGCGTAGCGTACTGGAGGAGGCAGGGAGGTATTTTGCGGTGAGCGGCGAGCGGATAGCGGACGGCAATCTCATCGGAATCGCCATCAGCAGCATGCACCTGGACGACCTGCGCCCGTTTAACATAGAAGAAAAGACATTGCCGATATGAAGATACTTTGTGTGGGAATGAACTATGCCGAGCACAATAAAGAGCTCGAAAATACGTTAGTATTACCGGAGAGTCCCGTGATATTCATGAAGCCTGACTCGGCCATCCTGAAGAACGGCAAGCCGCTGTTCCTGCCGGACTTCGCCGAACGGTTCGACTACGAGACGGAGCTGGTGGTCCGCATCCACCGCATGGGCAAGTCCATTCCCGAACGGTTTGCGCACCGTTACTACGATGCTGTAACCATAGGGATTGACGTGACGGCACGCGATCTGCAGCGTCGGCTGAAGGACAAGGGGCTGCCGTGGGAGATGAGCAAGGCGTTCGACGGCTCGGCCATACTGGGCGAGTTCGTGCCCGTGGAGGAGGTGGGCGACGTGCAGCAGCTGACGTTCCACGCCGAGATTGACGGGCGGACGGTGCAGACGGGATGGACGGGCGACATGCTGTTCAGCGTCGACAGGCTGATTGCCTACGTCAGTCAGTTCCACACGCTGAAGACGGGCGACCTCCTCTTCACCGGCACACCGGCAGGCGTCGGGCCGCTGCATGTGGGGGAACACCTGGACGGGTATTTGGGAGAAAGGAAGGTTCTTTCGTTCAATATAAAATGAGTAAAATGAAATATTATACGCTGCTGATAGCCCTGCTGCTGATAACGCTGGGGATGCGGGCGCAGGGTGAGATGACGGTCGACTGGAATACCATCGGGCAGGATAGCATCGTGCCGGTGTTTAGCCACAGCATCCCGCTGGGTAGCGACTATGCCGAGTCGTACGATGTTCGCATCGAATATCCTGAACTGGAGCCTGTTCCTGCCCATGCATCCTATTACGATGCCCTGCGGACTGCCGCCATCGGCGACTGGCCTGAAGTGGCTACCTATGTGGGCGTTGCCCGCAAGCAGGGGCAGCTCGACATCAGCTTCATCCCCATCATCCTGCGCGACAGCAAGTACTGGCGTATCAAGTCGTTCGACTTGAAGGTCAACGGGCGGAGCAGCGAGAGCAAAGATGTGCTTGCACAATCTCTGCCGAGTCGCGACGGACGAAGAGCGAAGCTCAACGGGGCAACGAGTCAACAAGTCAACGGGTCAACGAGTCAACGGGGCAACAAGTCAACAAGCCGCAGAAGGGCTGCTTCGTTGGCTCATTCTGTTCTGGCCACAGGGCGATGGATGCGGGTGGACGTGGCGAAGGACGGCCTCTATCTGCTGACACCCAAGAGCCTCTCAGCCATGGGCTTCAAGGAGCCGGACAAGGTGCGTGTGTTTGGCTACGGCGGTCATCTGCTGCCTGAATACGATCTCGAAAAGCTGCCTGAGGACTTACCGCAGGTTCCCGTCTTCCGAAACGAAGACGGGGGCATCCTCTTCTGGGGCAACGGCACCGTCAGCTACTCCCGCAAGGCCGATGGTACCTATAATCACGTGCAGAACTATTATGCCACCACGGGCTGCTATTTTCTGACCGAAACCTCCGACAGCATCCGCTGGGACGACCTTGTTGCCTCGAACGCAGAAGAGTTGGTGCCTGTGGAATTCCGTTCGGCGGGTACGCTTTGCGTGGTGGAGGAGAACGATGCCTACGCCTTCCATCCCTCGGGGCGTAAGCTGTTCGACAGCTACGACTTTGCGAATGGCGCTTCCCATACCTGGAACATCGAACTGCCTTGTTTCAAGGAGGGTGGTGAGGCTACGGTCACCGTTGCCTTTGCCCACGACGGCGCTGCTTCGACCGCCCTGACAGTGAAGGCTGGAGAGACCAACCTGGGCACCATGACCATTTCAGGCAAGAGCGCTTACTGCGACGGCAGCGTGGCTGAAGCCACTTATAAGACGACAGCCCTATCACCGACGACGACGGCAGAGAAATCCACCGTCCGCCTTACGCTTACCCACGACCGCCCGTCAGGAGTAAGCGGACGACTGGACTACATCCGCATCAGCTATCCTTCGACAGCGGGCTATTACACGACGGAGGAGATACATGGCGGTACGCTCGTTGCCAATCAGGACCTTCGCTCTACGCCGCCCACGGATTACATCATTGTTGTACCATCCAGCGGAGCATTGACAGCCCAGGCCGAGCGTCTTGCCGAGGCTCACAGAAAGCGCGACGGACTCTCGGTGCTGGTAGTCTCAGCAGACCAAATCTATAACGAATTCTCCTCAGGAACACGCGATGCTACTGCCATCCGCCGTTTCCTGAAGATGCTCTACGACCGTGCCACGAACGACAGCGAGATGCCTCGCTACCTTTTGCTTTTCGGCGATGGGGCGTGGGATAACCGTATGCTCAGCGACAACTGGCGGGGCAGTTCACCTGATGACTATCTGCCCTGCTTTGAGTCTGTGGAATCATTCAGCGCTACCCGTTCGTTCGTTATGGAGGACTATTTCGGCCTGCTCGACGATGGCGAGGGACGCGACCTGCTGCGTGATAAACCCGATGTGGGTGTGGGCCGATTCCCCGTCGTGACGGTGCAGCAAGCCCGTGAGGCAGTCGACAAGACCATCGCCTACATGGAGAATGTGGCAGCCGGCGCCTGGAAGAACACCATCCTCATGCTGGGCGACGACGGCGACAACAACCAGCACATGCGCGATGCCGAATACGTGGTGCGTATGCTGGAGGGGCTCTATCCCAAATATATGTACAAACGTATCTATTGGGATACCTTCCCCATGGAGATTACTGCCACAGGCAACAGCTATCCGGCCGTTCACAAGCGCATCCTCGAGCTGCTCGACGAGGGTGCCCTGATGGTCAACTACAGCGGTCATGGCCGTGCCGACGTGCTGTCGCATGAACTGGTGCTCGACCAAGGCGATATGGCTGCGCTCACCTCGCCCCGTCTGCCGCTATGGGTGACGGCGTCGTGTGACATCTCGCCGTTTGACCATACAGGCTCGTCTTTTGGCGAGTACGCTTTCCTGAATCCGAAGGGCGGCGCTATCGCCTTGTTTACTACGACGCGTACGGTATTCTCAAGCTACAACCGGCGCATCAACTACCTCTTTTCGAAATACGTCTTCGGCCGGGATTCCTCAGGCCGTCCGTTGCGATTGGGCGATGCTGTCCGCATCGCCAAGACGGAGGTCGTTTCAACGACCGACTCCTCCCTTCAGGACATCAGCGAAAACAAACTCCATTACATCTTGCTGGGTGACCCCGCTTTGCGTATTGCCTGTACGGACTACGAGGCTGTCATCGACAAACTCAACGGCTCACCCTTCATGGATAATGGCAGCCTTGCCTTGAGCGCCGGAGCGGTCGTTACTGCCGAGGGACATATTGTGGACGGATCTGGCGAAAAAGCTACAAATTTCTCGGGCACAGTACATCCTACGGTGCTCGACAACCGCGAGACAGTCTTTGGCCGCAATAACAACGGTAGCGCTTCCGAGCCGTTCAGTTATACCGAGCGTTCCAACGTACTCTTCTCCGGCAGCGACTCCGTCCGTAACGGCTCGTTCCGCTTTACCTTCCGCGTACCGATGGACATCAACTACTCCGGCGAGAGTGGCGAGCTGAACATCTATGCCATCAACGATGCCAAGAACGCCGAAGCACAGGGCTATACCGAAGCCTTCCTGCTGGGCGGCACTCACGAAGGTCTTGTAAACGATTCCACAGGTCCTTCGTTGTCGCTATACCTCAATACACCTTCCTTCGTCTCGGGCGATAAAGTCAACGAGACGCCCCTGCTGGTGGCTACGCTGGAGGATGCCGACGGAATCAATACCGTAGGCGGAGGCATCGGGCACGACATCGTGGCGGTCATCGACGGCTCGGCAGCACTCACCTATAAGCTCAACAACTATTACGTCAGCGACTTTGGCGATTACACCCGTGGTACGCTGGCCTATAGCCTGCCCACGTTGCCCGATGGGCATCATTCGCTTCTGCTCCGTGCCTGGGACATGATGAACAACTCCTCCACGGCCACCCTCGACTTTGAGGTGGTAGCGGGGCTGAAACCCTCGCTGACGGACGTGACTGTAACGGACAATCCTGCCCGCACAACGACCACCTTTGTTGTTACTCACGACCGTCCTGAGACGGCTGTCACCTTCCGTATAGACGTGTTTGACTTCTCCGGCCGCATCCTCTGGAGCAACGAAGAAACGACGGCTACCTCGTCGAATCTCTACACCTGCTCCTGGAATCTCTGTAACGCCTCTGGCACACCTCTTTCCATGGGTGTCTATCTCTATCGGGTGACGGTCTCGTCGGCTACGGGCAGTAGTACTTCGCAAAGCCGCAAGCTAGTGATAAAATGAAAAATAAAGAATGAAAAATGAAAAATAGGATGCCTCGGATGTGGTGTTCTAACGACAAGGTTTTTTATTCTTCATTCTTCATTTTTCATTCTTCATTATAATAAATTACCCCTAATTATCGTTATATTGGCGTAAAAAACAAATTTGTACGAAACAGATGAAACGAAAAATAGGTATGCTTACCCTCCTGCTCGTAGCGACGACCACCCTGGCTACGGCGCAGAACAAGAGTCTCTTCAATCCCGTCTACACGGGTGTCACCTCCCTTACCATTGCCCCTGACAGCCGTGCGGGTGCTTTGGGCGACGTGGGTGTGGCTACGGAGGCCGACGTCAATTCGCAGTATTGGAATCCTGCCAAGTACCCCTTCACCATCAGTCCGGCGGGTGTCTCGCTGGCCTACACACCTTGGTTGCGCCAGTTGGTGAGCGACATAGACCTCGCCAACCTCACGGGCTATTACCGCATCGGTGACTATCAGGCCGTCAGCGGATCGCTCACCTATTTTTCCCTGGGCGACGTGATTGATATTGCCAACAATTACACCATCCGTCCCTATGAAATGGCCGTCGACTTTGCCTACAGCCGCATGCTTTCCGAAACGTTCTCCGCCTCCGTCGGCTTGCGCTTTATCTATAGTGACTTGCAGTACAACTATGATGACGAGGTGACACCCGGTTCGGCCTTCGCTGCCGACATCTCCTTGTTCCACAGCGGTTACGTCTTCCTCGGTCAGCGCGAGTGTATGTTCAACTGGGGATTAAACGCCAGCAACATCGGTTCGAAAATCTCGTTCGATGGCGGCAACACCAACCAGTTCATTCCCACGAATCTCCGTCTGGGTGCTGCGCTGAAGGTGCCCGTCGATGAATATAACTCCTTCACCCTCACGGCTGATGCCAATAAGCTGATGGTACCCACGAAACCCACCTACCGGCAGTTCCTCGATGAGGAGTTTGGCGCTGACTTTGAGGATGCCAGCTACAGCTACGCATCGGAGTACCAGAGCTGGCTCGATGCCAAGGGCTACAACGATATCTCGCCCATCGCCGGTATCTTCAAGTCGTTCCACGATGCCCCGGGTGGCATGGAAGAGGAACTGCGCGAAATCTATTGGGGCGCCGGTTTGGAATATGGTTACAACGACCAGTTCTTCCTCCGCGCAGGCTACCATTACGAGAATGAATACAAGGGCAACCGTAAGTATGTCACCGTGGGCGCAGGCTTCAAGATGAGCGTCTTCTCGCTCGATGCCGCTTACCTCGTCTCCACTTCGCAGAGCAATCCTCTTGATCAGACGCTCCGTTTCACCCTGTCGTTTGACATGGACGGCATCCGCGAAATGTTCGGAAGAAGGTAATTTTTAGTTCATAGTTCACAGTTCATGGTTAGTTACGCACTTTTATCCCGAACCTAGTGCCTGATTGTCCGTTCAATCCGTGAAATCAATGCTCGAAAAAAATGTAATTCGTTTAATTCATAGTAAGAAAAAATGTTTCGTGTAGGATTCGGATATGATGTTCACCGTTTGGTAGAAGGACGCGAGTTGTGGCTGGGAGGCGTACGCATAGACTATGTGCTGGGCCTGCTGGGTCATAGCGATGCCGATGTGCTCATCCACGCTATCTGTGATGCCCTGCTGGGTGCTGCCGGCCTACGCGATATCGGCTACCACTTCCCCGACACATCGGACGAATATAAGGATATTCGCAGCACCATCCTCCTTGAACGAACTGTTGCCCTGTTGCATGAAAAAGGCTATCGCATCGGAAACATCGATGCCACTATCTGTGCCGAGCAACCCAAGCTCAATCCCCACATCCCCGCCATGCAAAGTGTGCTGGCTGGGGTGATGGGCATCCCCAAGGGAGATGTGTCCATCAAGGCCACCACTACCGAACGCCTCGGCTTCACCGGCCGTCAGGAGGGCATCTCCGCCTATGTCGTGTGCTTGATTGAAAATGTTAATTGAATCGCTTCGCGAGAAATGCCACAGAATTAAGTTCAAAAAATAAACAAAATTATTCGTATGACCATCAAGCGACGGGACAAAACGATTCTAATTTTGAATATTTTTTTGAGAAAATTATTGTTTATTTTCTGCCCCGTAGGGGCACTTTGTATTCTCCTCATCTCCTGTACTTCCCTGCGTTATACGGGGGTGGAGCGTATTGCACGGTACGAAATGACGTCAGCAGATGTGCCACAGGCACTGGACGGGTATCGCATCGCCTTCGCTACAGATTTTCATCTAGCCTCGAAGTTCAAGGAGCGCCAGTTGCAGGGTGCGGTGAAAGCACTTGAGGCGTTAAAACCCGATGTTATCATGCTTGGAGGCGACTATCAGGAAGGCTGCGAGTACGTCGAGCCACTCTTTGCTGCGCTTGGCAGCCTCACCCCGCCTGACGGCATCTATGCTGTGTTGGGCAACAACGACTTCGAGCGTTGTACCGACGAAATCATACTTTCCATGCAACGTCACGGCATTCGTCTGCTCGACTACACCTCTGATACCCTCCATGCGGGGCTTGTCGTCGTGGGCGCTCCCTATTGCACCCATCCCCCTCTCGTGCAGCCGCTGGCGGATAGGCAGCATCCTGACGACTACGTCATCTTCCTCACCCACAGCCCCGATATCGTGGAGTCAGCAGCCCTTAGCCCCGAGCATATTGACCTGGCGCTGGCTGGACATACGCACGGAGGGCAAATAACTTTCTTCTACATCATTGCTCCAGAGACCGGCAGCCGCTATGGCCGACGTTTCCTTTATGGCCGCCGGCGCACCTCGCGTGGCGTGCCCGTCATCGTCTCTCGCGGACTCGGCACCTCACGTGTCCCCATCCGCTTCTGTGCCCCTACGGACATCACCCTCGTTACCCTTCGGGCGCTTGCAGAGCCGTCCTCTGGCCGTCGAAAAAAATGATTTTTTGCCGAAAATTGCACTTTTTCGGTTTTTCTTTGTATCTTCGCAGCGAAAATCAACCCATAAAACATCATAGCGAATGAAGAAAACGATGTTAATCATGACGGCATTACTTGCTGTGAGCCTTAGTGCCTGCTCATTAGGAAACAAATCAAAGGAAAACAAGGAAATGAAGAAAGTATTGGTAGCCTATTTCTCGGCATCGGGTGTCACGAAGGGCGTGGCCCAGCAGCTGGCCGAGGTTGCAGGGGCAGACCTGCACGAAATTAGTCCCACTGTACCCTACACAGAGGCCGACCTCGACTGGCGCGACAAGCAGAGCCGTTCGACGTTGGAGATGCAGGACAAGTCATCACGTCCCGCCATCACCGCCAAGTTGAAGAATATGAAGGACTACGACGTCATCTACGTCGGCTTCCCCATCTGGTGGTATACCTGCCCGACTATCATCAACACCTTCATGGAGTCCTACGACATGAAGGGCAAAACCGTCATCCCCTTCGCCACCTCAGGCGGCAGCACCATCACGAAGGCCTGTGACGACCTGCGTGCTGCCTATCCCGACGTCAATTGGAAGGAGGGAAAGCTGCTGAATCGCGTCAAGAAAGAGGATTTGGCAGCTTGGGTAAAGACGTTCCAGCCGCAGTAGAGAGGATGGTAAGCGCACATCGGCTTACTTTTCTAGCACAAGATAAGGCGAAGTATAGTGAAAATCAAAATATTCCATTTTTTTCGTTCTATCTTTTGTTACAAGCTAGTGATTACAACTCCGCCTGAACGGGGATTTTGCTCCACGATACCACCTCTGTCCGATAGACGGCTCCAATCGCCAAATTCTGTCCCGATTCCAAAAACAAGCGTTGGCCATCAAAACGCAGGTTGTCTAAGAAATCAAGCATGACACCCCGGATAGTGTTGTCGTTATAGAGTGTGCTTCCCGTGCGTGAGAGGGAGGAGAGGCGGCTGGGGCTAGAGCCTCAGCCGCAGATGCCGAGGCCGCTTTGGCTGGACTGTATTCCGTTGATGCCCGCAGGGACGTCGATGGATATGGTGACCACCGCGCCGCCCGACTCGCTGATGGTGGCATTCACGTCAAGGGTGCCGACGAGTACCTCTGTCAGCATGAGGGGGGGGAGAGAAGGGTGGTTTTTCGCATAGTGGATTGCATGTTCAATTGTGTCTGCTAAGTTACGAAAAAACATTTTGATCTGCAAGTTTTCAGACACGTTTCTTTAGGCTTTTTTGTGGACAATGGCGTTTGATGCTACGGCGACGACGTTTAACGCTACGGCGACGACGTTTAACACCACGGCGACGACGTTTAACACCACGGCTTTCGCTCGTGTGTCCGATAACGTGTTTCGAGCTCACACATCGCGAGGGCGTTGTTATAATAGCGCGAAGATATTTTTGTTTTTGCGTATAATTTTTTTAAGATATATTTTTTTCTTTCCCCAAAAGGTATTATCTTTGAAGCCTAAAACAAATCAAACATTTAACCAAAAGAAAATGAAACGTGCTTCCATCCTCATTCTGACGGCTTTTGCAACCCTTGTCGGCGCTACCCCCCTGCGTGCAGCCGACGAAGCCCGCCTGCTACGCTTCCCCGCCGTGGGCGGTGGACGAATTGTGTTCTCCTATGCCGGCAACCTCTATAGCGTGGCCGAAACAGGCGGCACAGCCGTGAAACTGACCAGCCACGTAGGCTACGAGTGTTTCCCTAAAATCTCGCCCGACGGGCAGACCATCGCCTTTACCGGCCAGTACGACGGCAATACCGAGGTCTATACCATCCCTGTGACAGGCGGTGAGCCGAAGCGCGTCACCTATACCGCCCTGGTGGAGCGTGATAACGTGGGTGAGCGCATGGGTCCCAACAACATCGTCATGGGCTGGACACCCGACGGCAAGAGCATCATCTTCCGCAACAAGCAATGGTGCTTCAGCGGCCTGCGCGCCCAGCTCAGCCTCGTCCCCGCTGAGGGCGGTCTGCCAGAGGAGATTCCCTCTTCGGAGGGCGGCTTCTGCTCCTTCTCGCCTGACGGCAAGCAGCTGGCCATGAACCGCATGTTCCGCGAATTCCGCACATGGAAGTACTACCGCGGCGGACAGGCCGACGACATCTGGATTCATACCGTGGGCACCACAAAGGTGGAGCGCATCGCGGGCTGCGACGACGTGGCACAGGACATCTTCCCCATGTGGGTGGGCACGGAGATCTACTACCTCTCCGACCGCGACCGCACCATGAACCTCTTCGCCTACGACACGAAGACGCGCCAGACACGTAAGGTGACCGACTTCACCGAGTACGACTGCAAATTCCCCGCGGCCTCACAGCAGAGTATCGTTTTCGAGAACGGCGGCTATATCTGGAAGTACGACGTGGCGATGAAAGCATTGAACAAAGTGACCATCAACCTAGCCGATGACGACCTCTACAGCCGTACGGAGCTGAACCGCTCGGTACGTGTCAGCGAGGCCACGCTCTCGCCCGACGGCAAGCGCGTCGTGGCCATCGGACGCGGCGATCTCTTCCTGCTGCCCGCCACGCAAGGTCCCGTGTTCCATGTGGCAGCCACGCCTGAATCGCACGAGCGCGGCGTCACCTGGAGCCCCGACGGCAAGAACGTGGCCTGGATCTCCGATGCCTCCGGCGAATACCAGGTGTGGATGGCTCCGGCCGACGACCTGACAGATGCCCACCAGCTGACCAACTTCACGAACGGCTATCCCGACCGCCTGCAATGGAGCCACGACAGCAAGAAGCTCTACTTCAATACCGAAAAGCGTGACGTCTATGAACTTTCCATCGGCGGAGGCACGCCCGAGCGCATCCTGGTGAGCGAAACAAGCGGCATCCGCTCGTTCACCCTCTCGCCCGACGGCACGTGGGCAGCCTATACCTCGACGCCCGTCAGCCGCGGCACCGACGCCCTCTACCTCTTCGACGTGGCCAAGCGCAAATCCTATCAGGTGACCGACCGTTGGTATCCCGCTTCGCAGCCCCTCTTCTCGCAGGACGGCAAATACCTCTTCTTCACCTCTTCGCGCGACCTCCATGCCCAGTATTCCAGCGTGGAATGGAACACCTCATACAACATGCAGGACTACCTGTTCATCCTTCCCCTTGCGGCCGACACAGAGAATCCCACCGCCCTGCACACGGACTATGACAAAGCTCCGACTGCCGATGCTGCCAAGCCAGAAGAAGCGGGTAAGTCCGGAAAGCCAGGAAAGTCCGGAAAACCTGGGGACTCCAGTAAATCCGGCAAATCTGGGGAATCCGCCAAGCCTGCACCCATGAAGGTTGACCTCGATGGCATTGGTCAGCGCGTCACCTCGCTGCCTGTGGATCCGGGCCGCTTCCGCCTCATCGCTGCCGTGAACGGCAAGCTCTATTTTACCTCTGGAAACGGCGTGAAGGAACTCGACCTGAAGACGATGAAGGCCTCTGACTCACCCATGAAGATGCCGATGGACATCACGGCCGACTATAAGAAAGCCCTTGTCCGCGGCGATGGCGGTAAACTCGTCGTCTGCAATTTCGGTGGCCCTGCCAATGGCTCCGCCGTGCCCACCGAAGATATGGAGATGGACATCAACCACGAAGCCGAGTGGCAGCAGATCTTCGACGAGAGCTGGCGCATCACCCGCGACGGATTCTACGTGGAGAACATGCACGGCGTTGACTGGAATCACATCCGCGAGAAATATGGCCAGATGGTGCCTTACGCCAAGCATCGCGATGACCTCACCTACCTCATCGGCGAGATGATTGGTGAGCTCAACATCGGCCATGCCTATATCACCAGCGGTGAAAAGCCCGCCATCCCCCGCATCGCCACCGGCCTGCTGGGTGCCAAGTTCAGCAAGGACAAGAAGACGGGTGCCTTCCGCATCGAGAAGATTTTCCAAGGCGCCAACTGGGACAGGAAGCTCCGCTCGCCCCTCACCGAGCCGGGCGTCGATGTCAAGGAGGGCGACTACATCGTGAAGGTCAACGGCATGCCTGCCGAAGGGCTCACATCGCCCCTCCAACCGCTCGTAGGCAAGGTGGGCAAGACGGTTGCCCTTGAAGTGGCATCCAGCGCCTCTGGCAAGTCTCACACGGTCTATGTGAAGCCTATTGCCAGCGAGGCCGACCTCGCCTACTACGAATGGGTACAGCGCAACATCGCCATCGTCGATAAACTCTCCGGCGGCGAGATCGGCTACATCCACATCCCCGATATGGGTCTGGAGGGACTCGACATGTTCACCAAGATGTTCTACACGCAGCTCGACAAAAAGGCCCTCATCATCGACGACCGCATGAACGGTGGCGGCAACGTCTCGCCCATCATCCTCGAGCGTCTGCAGCGCGAGGTATATCGCATCAGCATGTACCGAAACGGCGACAACGAGCCTGTGCCCAATCAGGCCTTCTATGGCCCGAAGGTCTGCCTCATCGACAAGTACTCCTCGTCCGACGGCGACCTCTTCCCCTACAGTTTCCGCAAGCTCGGCCAGGGCAAGCTTATCGGCAAGCGCTCGTGGGGCGGCATCGTCGGCATCAGTGGCTCGAAGCCCTTCGTCGACGGGCAGGATATGCGCACCCCCTTCTTCACCTCCTATAGCACCGAAGGCGAATGGATTGTAGAAGGCCACGGCGTAGATCCCGACATCGACATCGACATCAACCCCTTTGAGGATTACAAGGGTAAAGACGCCCAGTTAGAGAAGGCCGTCGAAGTGCTGAAGGAAGAGCTGAAGAGTTGGAAACCACTCCCCGGCACTCCCGCTGCTCCTGACAAAAGCAAGTAATCCTCTCTCAAACTTCCAACCACTAACCGCTAACCCGAATGAGAAAGTCTCTCACCCTCCCTGTCCTGCTGCTCGTCCTCCTTTTGGCGACGGGCTGCACCACCACGCGCTGGGTGAACACGGGCGGCTATTGGCTGGAGAGCGTCGACACTCCCGATCACATTGCCAACCCCTTCCTCACCGAAAAGGGCGTCTATGTCGATGACAGCCTTACCGTCAAGCTGGAGATGTGGGACGACGGCTTCGATATCCACATAAAGAACCTCGGCAAGGAGCCGCTACTCGTCCGCTGGGAAGACTGTCGCTATACCGACGAGATGGGCACGACGCACAAGGTGATGCACATGAAGAACCGCTACCTGTTGTTCGGCGCGACCGTGAAGGGAGGAGCCGTTCTCGATGACTTCCTTGCTCCGGCCGACGCGCAGGATAGCAGCGGATACGACGAACTGACTCCCCTCTGGCGCATCCATTCCTATAAGAGCCAAGCGGAGGCAGAGGCCGCACGTCCCGACAGTTCATCGGTCAGCGTCACCTTGGCTCTCCAAAGGGCCGGCGTAACGGATGACTACATCTTCACCTTTGCCGGAGAGGACTATCAGACATCCAAAGTTGAGTTCCTCGATGAAGAAAAGGCTTTGAATGCCTATAATATATCCCTTATGTTGTTACTCTTATCGTATATAATCCCTGCATTAATACTTTCCCTCTAAAAATATACATTATGACCTTCGGAGAATCTATTAAAACCTGCTTCCGCAAATATGCGGAGTTCAAGGGACGCGCTTGCCGTTCAGAGTTCTGGTGGTTTGTACTGCTCATCCTGCTCATAGAAGTTGGGCTATACTTCATTTATGGGCTATCCATGATTCCGCTCCTCGTCAAGGGGCAGTTCAACGCATCCTCTATTACCGGCATGTCCCTGCCTTTCACCATCGTGATGTTGGTCTTTGAGCTGGCATTCCTGTTGCCCTCGTTGGCTGTGACGACGCGTCGTTTGCACGACAGGAACAAGAGCGGCTGGTGGTTAGTCATTTATTATGTTCTTACGCTAATCTGTCTGGTGCCGATGGCCCTTATGTACACTATGCTCGACCATTCAGAGCAATTCAACGACACAATTACCTATGTCTTGGCGTTTGTGTTTTTCATTCTGGCTATTCTATTGTTTGCCTTGGCTGTCGTTCTACTGGTTTGGTTCTGCCAGCGCGGCACGATAGGGCCCAACAAGTATGGTCCCGACCCTCTGGAGGATACCTATGTTGACGTAACTCCTCAACCCGAAGCATAAAAAAGCAATTCGTAAACCTAAATAGTTCATGGTTATGAAAAAATATCTGATTTCTTTGACAGCCTGTCTGCTCTTGATGGCCTCTTGTGTGAAGCCTGCGCCGGAGCAGAACGAGAATCTCGCTCCTACCATGGGCTGGAGCTCGTGGAACACCTATGGCATCAACATCAACGAGCAACTCATCCGAGAGCAGGCTGATGCAATGGCTAAAAGCGGCTTGCGGGATGCCGGCTACCAATACATCAATATCGACGACGGCTACTTCGGCGGACGTGATAGCGTGGACGGTCATCTGCTGCTCCATCCCGAGAAATTCCCAGGCGGCCTGCGTCCTCTGGTGGACTACATCCATGGATTGGGCCTCAAGGCTGGTATCTATACCGATGCAGGTGACAACACCTGCGCCTCCGGCCAAGGCGCCGAATGGGGCGACAAATGGGGCATTGGCTCCGGCATCTGGGGTCACGACCAGCAGGACATGGACTTCTGGTTCGTTGATTGCGGCTTTGACTTCATCAAAATCGACTACTGCGGTGGCGCACGCCTGCAGGGGTTGGGCTATATCACCAACGAGCAGCAACGCTATACCGAAATCAGCGAGGCCATGGATCGTGCTGCCGAGAAGGCTGGACGCGATGACCTCCGTCTGAATATCTGCCGCTGGGCTTTTCCCGGCACATGGGCTAAGGACGTCAGCGGCTCGTGGCGCACCACAGGCGACATCTGGTGCAACTGGGGCTCGGTGCGCGGCATCATTGCCGAGAACCTCTACCTCAGCGCTTACGCCTCGCCCGGACACTACAACGACATGGATATGCTGGAGGTGGGACGCGGCCTCTCCTTCGAGGAGGATAAGACACACTTCGGCCTCTGGTGCATCATGAACTCGCCCCTGCTTATCGGCTGCGACATGCGCAACATCGCCCCTGAAGCGATGGAGCTGATGTGTAACAAGGAGCTCATCGCTCTCAATCAGGATCCCGTTTGCCAGCAGGCTTACGTGGCGAAGAAGGATGACGGCTGCTGGCTGTTGGTGAAGGACGTGGAGAAAGCCTATGGTCACAAGCGTGCCGTTGCCATCTACAACCCCACCGATGCCGACAAGCAGTTTGAACTCACCTTCTCAGATGTTGATTTGGCAGGGAATATCAAGGTGCGCGACCTCTTTGAACACGCCAATCTGGCCGAGTGCCGCGGCAGCATGTCGGTTGACGTCCCCCGTCACGGCACCCGTATCTATCTCCTTGAGGCTGGCGAGCGTACCGAGCGCACGCAATATGAGGCCGAGACCGCCTACTTCCCCACCTATCAGGAACTCGTCAACAACCAGGTGGCCAAGAGCGGCATCTATCGCCACAACGATGCCTGGAGCGGCGGTATTGCTGCCTGCTATATTGGCGCTAGCCCCGAGAACAGCCTTCAGTTCCGCGATGTCAATAGCTTCCACGGAGGCAAGTACGACCTCGTGGTGCGTTACATTTCCAACGAAAACCGTTCGATGACCATTAGCGTCAACGACGTGGTAGTCGATACGCCCACCGTCAACTCCGGCAGCTGGACCGCCTCGGCTACCGTCACCATTCCTGTCAACTTACAGAAGGGCAATAACGTTATTACCTTCTCCAACGCCTCCGCCTATGCTCCCGATATTGACTGCATCACGCTCGTCAAACGGTGAACCGATTCGAAATTTAGTTTTTTAACCTTTTTATCACCTTGTAATTATGAAAGAAAAGAAAAACGCGCGTCCTTTGGTTATGGACGACAAGCTCCAGCGCGAGCAGTTCAACACGCTGCTTCGTTACAACATGCAGCGTATTGAAAATGAAGAATTAGCTAACAGCCATGATGACGAAGCCTTTGCCGCGGTGGCAAGTGCTTTCGTCCGCACAATGCGTAAAAGCCTGAACATCAATCAAGCCAAGCTCTCCAAGAGCATCGGCGCAGCCCCCAACTACATCTCGCGTGTCGAGAGCGGAGCCGTGCAGCCTTCCGTCGGCCGCTTCCTGGCCATTTTGTATCAGATGGGCTTCGATTTCGTGCCTGAACTGCGCAAGGATACTACCGTCGAAATTACGATGGAGCGCAACGGATACTCCTTTACCGTTACTCCGCCCGAGGAATAATCCTTCCCTGAAATATACGATTTTTGTCTTTTTCACGTTATTAGAAGAAGACAACTTATCGTATGCAACGTGGAATGGATTAATCGAACAAAGACCGTTAAGATAACGCTCATCGTCGTTGCCGTGCTGATTGGCGTGGCATCGCTGGTGTTTTCAAACTATTTGGTGCGCGAACTCTCGAAGGAGGAAGAGCGACGCATGGAGGTATGGACCGAGGCCATGCGCACTTTCAATAACGCCGACGAGACCACTGACCTCAACCTGGTGCTCACCGTCATCAAGGGAAACAACACTATCCCCGTCATCGTCCTCAACGACAAGGGCGCCATCGAAAGCTACGTCAACGTGGCCATTCACGGCACCGATACCTTGGGCTGCCTGATGCGCCGTGCAGCACGTATGCGCGATGCCGACCATATCATCCGCATGGACATGCCCGAGGCCAACACATGGTACGACGTCTGCTACGACGATTCTACTCTGCTGAAGCTGCTGGGCGCCTATCCTTACATCCAGTTCAGCGTCTTTGTCGTCTTCGTGCTGGTGGCTTTGTTTGCTCTGTTGAGCATGAAGCGCGGCGAGCAGGACAGGGTGTGGGTCGGCCTCTCCAAGGAGACGGCCCATCAGCTGGGCACGCCCATCTCAAGCCTGATGGCCTGGACGGAAATCCTTGGGCAGAACTACCCCGACGATAAGCTCATACCCGAAATGGGCAAGGATGTCCATCGGCTGGAGCGGATTGCTGAGCGCTTCTCGAAAATCGGTTCGGCGCCAGAGCTCACTCCCGAGGACGTAAACGTCTCGCTCAGCCGTGTGGCAGAGTATATCGGGCATCGCACTTCAGACCGCGTTTCCATCGTCTGTCATTACACGGACCATCCTATTGAGGTGCCCATGAACAGCCCGCTCTTTGAGTGGGTGGTGGAAAACCTGTTCAAGAATGCCGTCGATGCCATGGATGGCGCGGGCAGCATTACGACCGACATCATTCCTGCGGGCGACAAAGTCTGCATCGACATTACGGATACCGGCAAAGGCATCCCCAAGAGCCATTGGAAAAACGTTTTCTCCCCCGGCTTCACCACGAAGAAGCGCGGATGGGGTCTCGGCCTCTCGCTTGCCAAGCGAATCATTGAGGAATATCACGATGGACACATCTATGTCCGCCGCTCCGAGCCCGGCGCCGGCACAACCTTCCGCATCGAGTTGCGATGCTAAAGCGCTTTCTCAAAGAATACCTTTTTTTCATCGCAATGAAAAGAATTAATCATTGCAGTGAAAACAATCTTTCATTGCAGTGAAAAGAATCTTTCATTGCGATGAAAACATTTAACCATTGCGATGAAAACTTCTCATTCCTTGATTCCGCACAGACAACGAGCTTTTTACGCATGGCAGAAAAATGCCTTTTTTCAGCAGGAAAAATGACCTCCCCTTTCAACCCAAATCTAATGGCCGGTTTGGGTTTAAGTAGACTGCACCTCAGAACGGACGAAAACGCAGTTAAATAAAAATAATCTGGAAAATATTTTGTTTTTCGCTCGGTTTGTACTACTTTTGCAGCCGATTTTAGCGTCTTGTGCAAAAAAGTATGGGCAAATTAGATAAATTCAAGGTCGAATTGAGAGGGATGACTGCGCCGACAGCTACCCTTGAGATGGATATTGACAATAATTTCTTTGCCCTTATTGATGCTCCAGAGGTGCAGAAGGGCAAGGCTCAGGTGACGGTAAACGTTACCAAGAAGTCTGGAACATTCCTGCTTGACTTCGACATCAACGGATACGTCATCGTCAACTGCGACCGTTGTCTGGACGAAATGGAACAGCCTATTGCCACTACCGGCTCACTCTCTGTGAAGTTGGGTAATGACTTTGGCGAGGACGGCGACACGGTGATCGTCCCCGAGCGGGACGGCTACATCAACGTGGCGTGGTACATCTACGAGTTCGTGGCACTTGCTATCCCCTTGAAGCATGTCCATGCCCCAGGCAAATGCAACCGTGAGATGATGGACAAACTGCGCAAGCACACGGCCCGCGAGGAGGACGAGGAGGCGGCAGACGGTAACGGTCCCGTCGAAACCGACCCTCGCTGGGACGCTTTGAAGGACATAATGGATAATTAAAAATAAATGTAAAATGGCACATCCAAAAAGAAGACAATCGAAGACGAGGACTGCCAAGCGTCGTACCCACGACGTGGCTGTTGCCCCGACGCTCGCCATCTGCCCCAACTGCGGCGAATGGCATGTGTTCCACACTGTCTGCGGCGCCTGCGGCTACTACCGCGGCAAGCTGGCAATCGAGAAAGAAGCGGCCGTATAGTACGCTGCGCTTCGTTCTGTAATTAGGAATTAGGAATTAGAAATAAGGAATGGGCTGCGCATAGCGACCTGTCCTTGGTAAGAGGGTTCCTAATTCCTAATTTTATAATTTCTTATTCCTCATTCCTTTTTTTTATCATTCTCCAAAGTGCACAAGGCAGGATTTGTAAATATTGTCGGAAACCCCAACGTCGGGAAGTCGTCGCTCATGAACCAGCTGGTGGGCGAACGCATCTCCATCGCCACCTTCAAGGCGCAGACAACGCGCCATCGCATCATGGGCATCGTCAACACAGACGAGATGCAAATCGTCTTCAGCGACACCCCAGGCGTGCTGAAGCCCAACTATAAGCTGCAGGAGTCCATGCTGCAGTTCTCCGAGTCGGCCCTGCAGGATGCCGACGTGCTGCTCTACATGACGGACGTCATCGAGAAGCCCGATAAGAACGAGGAATTCCTCGCCAAGGTACAGAAGATGCGCTGCCCTGTGCTACTCCTTATTAATAAAATAGACCTCAGTAACCAGAAGGACCTGGAAGCGCTGGTGGAGAAATGGCACGAATTGCTGCCTAATGCCGAGATTATCCCCCTGTCGGTTACGAACCGCTTCAACGTGGATGCCGTACTGAAGCGCATCAAGGAGCTGTTGCCCGACAGCCCGCCCTACTTCGGCAAGGACCAGCTTACCGACAAGCCCGCGCGCTTCTTCGTCACAGAGATTATCCGTGAGAAAATCCTTCTCTACTACGACAAGGAGATACCCTATTCCGTGGAAGTTAGCGTGGAACAGTTCAAGGAGACACCCAAGAACATCCATATCAATACTGTCATCTACGTCGAGCGCGAGTCACAAAAGGGCATCATCATCGGCGCTCAGGGAAAGGCGTTGAAAAAAGTCTCTACCGAAGCCCGCAAGTCGCTGGAGAAATTCTTCGGCAAGAGCATTTATCTCGAGGTCTTTGTCAAGGTAGATAAAGACTGGCGCAATTCAACCAAGGAACTCAAGAATTTCGGATACGATTTAAGTGATTAAGAAACTATGGGAAACGTATTAGCTATAGTCGGGCGGCCCAATGTGGGCAAATCGACGCTCTTTAACAGGCTGACGGAAACACGTCACGCCATCGTGGCTGAGGAAGCCGGCACTACGCGCGACCGTCAGTATGGCAAGTGTCTGTGGTGCGGACGCGAGTTCTCTGTCGTTGATACAGGCGGATGGGTAGTTAATTCCGACGATATCTTCGAGGAGGAAATCCGCAAGCAGGTGCTCATCGCCGTCGAGGAGGCCGACGTGGTGCTCTTCATGGTCGATGTCAAGAATGGTGTTACCGACCTTGACGAACAGGTTGCCGATATCCTGCGCCGCTCGAAGACTCCCGTCATCCTGGCAGCTAATAAGACCGACAGCACCGAGCAGCAATACGGCGCCGCGGAGTTCTATGCCCTCGGCTTGGGCGACCCCTTCTGCATCTCTGCTGCCAACGGCTTCGGCACGGGCGATCTGCTCGACCTTATCGTCAGCAAATTCCCGGAGAAGGAGAAGGACGACATTGAGGAAGACATCCCCCGCTTTGCCGTAGTGGGACGCCCCAACGTCGGCAAGAGTTCTATCGTCAACGCCTTCATCGGCGAGGAACGACATATCGTTACCGATATCGCCGGCACCACACGCGACAGCATCTATACCCGCTACACAAAATTCGGCTTCGACTTCTATCTCGTTGATACGGCAGGAATTCGCAAGAAGAATAAGGTCAGCGAGGACCTTGAGTTCTACTCCGTCATGCGCTCCATCCGCGCTATTGAGAACTCCGACGTCTGCATCCTCATGCTCGACGCCACACGTGGCGTCGAAGGGCAGGACCTCAACATCTTCTCCCTGATTAACAAGAATCAGAAGGGCCTTGTGGTGGTTGTCAACAAGTGGGATATTGCCGCGGACAAGAGTACGAAGGCCATGAAGTATATGGAGGAAACCATCCGCAGCCGCTTCGCTCCCTTCTCCGATTTCCCCGTCGTTTTCGCTTCCGCCCTCACCAAACAGCGTATTTTCAAGGTCTTGGAATTGGCAAAGGAAGTCTATCAGCATCGAAGCCAGCGCATCCCTACGGCACGGCTCAACGAGGAGATGCTCCCCATCATCGAAGCCACGCCGCCCCCATCGAACAAGGGCAAGTACATCAAAATCAAGTACTGCATGCAGCTTCCCGACACGCGTATCCCTTCATTCGTGTTCTTCGCCAACCTCCCGCAGTATGTCAAGGAGCCTTATCGCCGTTTCCTTGAGAACAAAATCCGCGAGCGCTGGAATTTCTCCGGCACCCCCGTCAACATCTTCATCCGCCAGAAGTAGCGGTAGGGGACACGAAGGCTATTCATAGTGCATAACGTTTAACGTTACGCGCGCAGAGTTTAACGTTAAATTTTTAGAGTTTAACTCTGTGAACACAGCCCTTAACTCTGTGAGCATAGCGTTTGATGTTATTTTGTCAGATGCTTCCTCTGATTCGTCAGTTGCTCTTTCTGTTTAAAAAAACTTTGTTTTTCTTGCTTTTTCGCTCGGCTCATCCTATCTTTGTCCCCTGGAAATATCCCCCTCCCCTATGAAAGCGAGAAAAAACATTCCCTTTGTGCTGCTGTTGTTTTGCAGCCTGATGCCGGCTTTGGCGCAGAATCCGATTGTTCAGACGTGGTTCACCACCGACCCCGCTCCAATGGTGGCGGGCGACACCCTCTATGTCTATACCGGTCACGACGAGGACGGCGCAGACTTCTTCTGGATGCAGGAATGGCGCATCTACTCCACTACCGACATGGTGAACTGGCGTGATCATGGCTCACCCTTGGCTCTGGAAAGCTTTTCGTGGGCTGACGATAGAGCCTGGGCCAGCCAATGCATCGAGCGCGACGGCAAGTTCTTCTGGTACATCTGTGCCCATTCGCGCATCTCAGGCGGCATGGCCATCGGCGTAGCCGTCGGCGACAGCCCTACGGGTCCCTTCCGCGACGCCTTGGGCAAACCGCTGTTCGAAAACGGCTCGTGGGACCACATTGACCCGACTGTCTTCATCGACGACGACGAACAGGCGTGGCTGATGTGGGGAAATCCGCGCGTCTATTACCTGAAGCTGAACCGCGACATGATTTCCTACGAAGGCGAGCTCTGCCAACTGCCCATGACGGAAGAGGCTTTCGGCTCTCCCCTCATGAACGAGCGCGAGAAGGATAAGAAGTACAAGGACAGCTACGTGGAAGGCCCTTGGCTGACGAAGCGTAACGGCACTTATCAGTTACTCTATGCTGCAGGCGGCGTGCCTGAGCATATCAGCTACAGTACCGCTCTAGCACCCACAGGCCCTTGGACGTATGCTGGCGAAATCATGCCGCTTTGTGACACCAAGTCGTTTACCAATCATTGCGGCGTGGTTGACTATAAGGGACATAGCTACTTCTTCTACCATACGGGCAAGCTGCCTCGCGGAGGCGGCTTCGGGCGTAGCGTGGCCATAGAGGAGTTCACCTACAACGCCGACGGCTCGTTCCCCACCATCATGCCTACGGACGAGGGCGTGAAGCCCGTCGGCACCTTCAACCCCTACCGTCGCGTGGAGGCTGAGACGATGGCCTTCTCCAAGGGATTGAAAACCGAGCAGAACGCCAACGTGGGCGTCTATGTAACGGACATCCACAATGGCGACTATATCAAGCTGCAGGCTGTTGACTTCGGAAGCGGCATTCCTCGCACCTTTACAGCCCGCGTAGCCAGCGGTTTGCGAGGCGGGACCATCGAAGTTCGCGTCGATAGTCTCGGCGGGCAGAGGCTTGGCCGTCTTTCCGTCCCTGGCACAGGAGGCTGGGAGCAATGGCAGACGATCACTATCGACCTTACCTCCTATGTTACTGGCACTCACGACCTCTACTTCGCCTTTACTGGACGTAAAGGGCCTAAGCTCTTCAACTTCGATTGGTGGGAGATGCGTGGACTGGAGCAAGTGAACATGCCGCTCTTCCAGACGAAGTTTACCGCCGACCCGTCGCCCCTTGTCGTGGGTGATACCTTATTCTTATTTACGTCGCACGATGCCTCACCCGAGGATATCCCCGATGCCAACGAACGCCATTCAGCCGGATTCTTCATGTATGACTGGCTACTTTGGTCTACGACGGACATGGTGAACTGGACGGAGCATGGTGCTGTGGCTTCGTTGAAGGATTTCTCGTGGCGTAGCCGCGACAACGGAGCCTGGGCTATCCAGACCGTCGAGCGTAACGGCAAATATTACCTTTACGCTCCGTTGCACGGACATGGCATCGGCGTCCTCGTCAGCGATTCGCCCTACGGCCCGTTCCGCGACCCTATCGGGCAGCCGCTCGTTTGGCAAAAGGAACATTGGGACGACATAGACCCTACGGTCTTCACGGATGATGACGGACAAGCCTATATGTACTGGGGCAATCCCAACGTCTATTATGCCCTTCTGAATGACGATATGGTTTCCCTGAAAAGCGGCATCACAAAGCTCGACTATCACATCGAGCACTATCAGGAAGGTCCTTGGTTCTACAAACGTAATGGGCACTATTACTTGGGCTATGCCACCACCTGCTGCCCCGAGGCGTTGGGCTATGCCATGAGCGATAGCCCCACAGGGCCTTGGGAACCGAAGGGCTACGTCATGCGCCCCACCCAGCGTGACAGAGGTAATCATCCAGGCATTTGCGACTTTGGCGGACGTTCCTATATTTTCGGACAAAACTACGACCTCATGCACCTTGAGACCTTTGTCCACCACGAGCGCCGTAGCGTTTCCGTTACTGAGATAACCTATAATCCCGATGGCACCATCAACGAAGAACCCTATTGGCTCGACCAGCAGCCCGTCCGTCAGCTCCGCTGGCTCAATCCCTATCAGCGTGTAGAGGCTGAGACGATGGCATGGGGCTTCGGCTTGAAGTCGGCTAAGATGGGCATCGAGAATACTGGCGTTGTGGCTAATATGCCGCCATCTACAGGGCGACGCAACATGTATATTACCGACATCGATGATGGTGAGTACATCCGCCTGCGTGGTGTGGATTTCGGAGCGGGAGCCAAGCGCTTCCTCCTTACGGCAGCCTCTACTGGACGTGCTACCGTTACCCTCCGTCTCGACAGTACCGATGGCCCTGTTATCGGTAGCGTTACCCTCTCCCGTACAGGCTCGCTGGAGAAGTACCGCACCTTCAGCACCCGTGTCAAAGATGCTGCAGGCGTTCACGACCTCTACCTCTGCTTCAGCTCCACAGATGGTGACAACCGTCTCGACTACTGGCAGTTCAAGTGAGATTGAAGATGAAAGTTTAATAATTGAAAAAAGAAGAATAAAATGAAAAACAGAATTAAATCCCTTTTTGCCTTGTTGCTGTTAGTTCCGTTTGCAGCTTTTGCACAGTTCCCCACTCCCGTTGAACCTAATTGGAAGGACGTAAACTATGCTGGTGACGACTTGAAGGCCCATAACCTCGATATCTATCTGCCGAAGACGCAGCAGGAAGCCTATAAGGTTATCGTGGCCATCTACGGAAGTGCATGGTTTGCCAACGATGCCAAGCCGTTTGCCTTTATGTCGTTGGGCCAACCGTTGATTGACGCAGGCTTTGCTGTGGTGTGCATCAACCATCGTTCCAGCGGCGATGCTAAGTTTCCCGCCCAAATTCAGGATGTGAAGGCCGCCTTGCGCTTCATCCGAGCCCATGCAGCCGAGTATAAGCTTGACACTTCGTTCGTTGGTATTACAGGGTTCTCGTCGGGAGGCCATTTGTCTGCGCTGGCAGGTGTCACGAACGGCATGAATTCGCGTACCGAGGGCGATACTACCCTTGATTTGGAGGGAACTATCGGAGGTAACACAAACTACTCCAGTAAAGTGGATGCTGTAGTCGATTGGTTCGGCCCTGTGGATATGGCCCACATGGAAAATTGCGAGACTGTTAAGGATGCGCAATCGCCCGAGGCTGCCCTCATCGGAGCTGCTCCTGCCGACCGTCCTGACCTCATCAGCCTTATCAGTCCCATCACCTATGTAGCCCTCAACTCTGCTCAGTTGCCCCGTTTCCTTGTCTTCCATGGTGATGCCGACAACGTCGTGCCCCATTGCCAGAGCGTGTTCTTTTCCGAGGAACTAAAGAAAGCTGGACGGCTGGAGGAATTCATTACCGTTCCTGATGGACAGCACGGCCCTGTGACCTTCAATGAACAGACGTTCAAGCGAATGGTCGATTTCTTCCAAAAGGAAGCTGCTACTCAGGCAAAGTGACGGCAAACCGACGCGATTCGGGGATGTAGGTCATATCTTTGCAGTCGAAGTACTCCCCAATCCGTCCCGTATCGCTTAATTCCTGCGGCGTTCCAGTCGTCAGCCCTTTTTCCCTATCCAATAGCCATATCTCATCGGCTATCCATAGGGCATGTTCCATGTCGTGGGTCGAGAGGAATACCGTCTTGCCCAATGCACGTGTCAGCCGATGAAGCAACAGCATGGTTCTCACCTTGCTGGGATAGTCAAGAAAGGCCGTGGGCTCATCGAGGAAGATGAGGGGAGTCTCTTGCGTGATAGACTTGGCAATCATTACTTTCTGACGTTCGCCATCGGAGAGTGACGATAGTTTCCGATACCTGAAATCCTCGATGCCTATCAGGTTAAGGCTTTCATCAACAGCCTTCCAGTCCGCTTCGTGCAACTTTCCCCAGAAACCCGTGTAAGGGCTTCGTCCGAGAGAAACCACCTCTTCGACCGTCATGTTCATGTTCTTTGGAGTGTCGGTAAGCACAATGCTTATCTGTCGCGCCAGTTCCTGCATAGTATATGTCGATAGTTCCCGTCCGTGCAGAATTATTTGCCCATCCAACGCTGGTTGAAATGCAGCCATTGTGCGGAGCAGGGTTGATTTGCCAGCCCCATTGGGTCCCAACATACACGTTAGTTTGCCTTGCTGCAGGTGGGCATTCAGAAGGGAGGAGATAGTTCTCGCTCCATGTTTGTCGGCATAGCCGGTAGTGAGGTTGTGTAGCTCAAAGAAAGACATATATGATTATGATTTGGATTGTTCGTTAAAAAAATGGGAGATGTAGGACTGATAATGCTGTTACGACGAGGCAGACGGCAAGAATCTCGGTAGCGAGAGAGATGCGGATGCTGATGTGCATGTCGCGGGTGGAAAGCGGACGTGGATTCGTGCCAATATAGGGTTTGTAGACCTCTTCGCCGAAGTATTCGTGTGTACCGCCGAAGCGGCAGTCGAGTAGCGCAGCAAGTGCTGCCTCTGGCCAGCCACTATTGGGCGAAGCATGTTGTGGCCCATAGTGGATAAGGAAACGGAGCCGATGGCTTTGGCCTGAGTTCAGTCGATGGCTGAAGGCTACCCCCGTCAGCAGCATCAGCAGGGCGGTTACCCTGGCGGGAATGTAATTGACGATATCGTCGATGTGTGCTGCCCAGCAACCGAAGTCTTTATAGCGAGGGGTACGGTAGCCAATCATTGAGTCGAAGGTGTTGATGAGTTTATAGGTCACCATCCCTGGAACGCCTAACAAACAAAGCCAGAATAAGGGCGCTACAACACCGTCGGAGAGATTTTCTGCCAGCGTTTCCAGAGCTGCCGTGCGCACCTCCTGGGCTGAGAGGGTTTGCGTGTCGCGCCCTACGATGCGTGATACTTGTCGTCGCCCCTCGTCGAGGTCTCGATCAAGTGCTTCGAATACCATACGGACTTCACGCCGTAGCGTACGGCCGGCAAGGCAGAAAAACACGAGTAGTGTGGAAACAACGAAATGTAAAATGGAAATAGAGGAATGCAGGAGACAGAGCAAACCGAAGGTAAGCCCGTAGCAGAGTAGCAGACTGCCGACGACCAATACAGCTCCCCACGCTTTGCGATGGCTTCCTTTGTTTAAACGTTTCTCCCAAAGGGCAATCCATCGCCCCATGCCAACAACAGGGTGCGGCAAATGCTCCGGGTCGCCAAAAAAGAAATCAAGCAGCCACCCGACAGCCAACGCGATAGCTAATTCATAATTCATGGCATACTCTTTTCCATTCTTTCATTGCTTCTATCAGTTCGTCATTCTCGGCGCGTGTCTGCATGGCTATGCGGAAATAACGATTGTCAAGCCCCTCGAAGTTGGTTGCATCGCGAATCAGGATACCATGCTTCCGCGCCAGATAGTCCTTAAGTATGGCTGCGGTGCCCTCTCGGAGACGACAAAGCAGGATGTGAGTATCCGACGGCAGAGCATCGCAGATGTCCAGCGCTTCAAGGACAAGGCCCACACGACTACGCTCGAAGATTAGTTCGTCTAGCGGAAGATGATATTTCTCCCGATGGGCCGTCAGCCAAAGTCCCGCATCCTGTGCGATAGTATTTACTGACCAGGGTATCCGTCCACGTCCTATTTGTTCTGTCAGCCTGCGGCAGGCCGTCAAGTAACCCAATCGTAGCCCCGGAATGGCAAACTCCTTCGTCATGGAATGTATCATTACGACGTTGGGTAGTCTGCACGTTTCGGCAGGCATCAGTAGCGGCTGGAAAGTGAACGGGGCGTAGCTGGCATCTATCACAAACACCATATCACGATGCTGGGCGAAACATTCTAGCAGCGTTTCACGCGGGACGACCGTTCCTGTAGGATTGTTAGGATTACACATCCATACCATGTCAGTCCTCTCCGGGATTTCTCCTAGATTATGTATATACGTAACCTTATGTTCATGTAACCGGCAGGCATCGGCATATTCTGCAAATGTCGGTACGACAATGGCAGTCTTACATCCTCGCATGGCGAGTGCCGTCAGATAGATGGCTTCCGTTGCCCCATTGGTTACCACTACCTTGTCTGAACCAATGCTCAATTGTGCGGCTAATGCCGCTTCCAATTTGCGGGGTGCAGGTTCCGGATAGTGGCCGACACCATCAAATCGGCTTGCCAGCCAAGAGAAAAGGTCCTCGTGGGAGAAATGGGGATAGACATTCGAGCTGAAATCCAGCCGGATGTTCCCGTAGCGGAAACCGTCGTCACCGTGTCCGTCAATCATGGCTCATTATCTCATATAGTTTTGGAATATTCACATGATGCCTTACATGATCGGCCAGCCGGTCGTATTCCTTTTCCTTGAACTCCTGGGGATTTGCCGGAATCCCTTTAAAGGCACTTTGGGTATGTGGAATCTTATTCAGTAGCCATTCGATTACAGCAGGATTGTCAAGAAATCCGTGTACGTATGTGCCGATGACACCCTCCTTCTCGACGACCATTGTTTGGGCATCGCTCACGCCTTGATGAATCTCGTAGCCGCTGCATGTCGAGCCATTCCACTCAAACGTCACCTGCCGTGTTGTCTTCTCTGCTGTCAGGACGGTATGAATGTCCAGCAGTCCTAATCCAGGCAGTTCGGCAATCGTACCTTCCACTCCGTCGGGGTCACAAATGCTCTGCCCCAGCATCTGGAATCCGCCGCAGATGCCCACCACCGCCCGTCCGCATTTGTGGGCATGGATGACGGCTTGTGCCATTCCACAACGGCGCAAATGATAGAGGTCGTCCAGTGTACTCTTTGTGCCTGGGAGAATCACAATATCAGCCCGCTCCACATCGTCTGGATGGATAGTGTAGAAGAGGTTCGCGCGTTCATCGCGTTCTAGCGTGTCGAAATCGGTATAGTTGCTGATGTGCCGGAGTAGCACCACGGCAATATTCACTTTACCCTCAACCCACGAATGTCGTTTTTGCTCCAGCGCCACGCTATCCTCTTCGTCGATGGCCAGCCCGTCCAGCATGGGCACTACGCCTAGCACAGGTACGCCGCAAATTTGCTCTAGCATTCGACGTCCTTCATCGAACAGGTGCAGATTGCCACGGAACTTGTTGACGATGATGCCCTTGATACGCTTCCGGTCATCAGGCGTCTGAAGCATCACACTCCCATAACACGAAGCAAATACGCCTCCGCGGTCGATATCGGCCACCAGTAATACGTCGGCATCGGCATAGCTGGCCATAGGCATGTTTACGAGGTCGGTGTTACGCAGGTTCAGTTCCGACACGCTTCCTGCGCCCTCCATGACAATGGGGTTGTACTGATTCCGTAGTCTATCGAAGGCCTCTTGGACGGCATGACGGAGCTCGTCGCGTCCTTCACGGCGGAAATATTCGTAGGCTGAGCGGTTGCCGATGGGGCGCCCGTTCAATACCACTTGCGTGGTATGCTCCGAGTTGGGCTTCAGCAATACAGGATTCATGTCCGTATGAGGTGCCAGTCGGCACGCCTCAGCCTGGACGGCTTGGGCGCGTCCAATCTCACGGCCGTCGGGCGTGGCGAACGAATTGAGCGCCATGTTCTGTGCCTTGAAGGGGGCAGGGTGGTGGCCGTCTTGCAGGAATATGCGGCAGAGCGCTGTGCAGAGTACGCTCTTGCCTACGTCACTACCTGTGCCAACTAACATCAACGGATGAAGATTCATGGGATGATCAGATATTATAAAGAGTATTCAGCAATGCTTCCAGTCCCGTTTCCGCCCAATACCAGTGCGTATAACTGGCGATAACGTTCTTATAGCGATAAATAGGTGTATCGACGGGAGTCCCTATGGCAGAGAATTGTCCTGTTATACACTGGAGTTCGTCGGATAATGTCAGGCTGCCGATGGAGGAGTAATGAAACTCATGCCCCTTCATCCAGCCATCACCCATCCTCATTTGACGATAGCCAAGGTGCAGCTTGGCGCCTTCCATCGTGGCTCCAAATGGCAGGACACCGCACATGGCTGCGCCGTCAATGTCCTGACAAAGGTACATCATGCCGCCACATTCTGCCAGAATGCAGCCTCCCTGCTCAGCATAGGTTCTGACGCTATTCCTCATGGCCGCATTTGCCGACAATTCTGCGGCAAATAATTCAGGATAACCACCGGGCAGATAGAGCAGATCACAGGGGGGCGGCGCTTCGTCATGTAGGGGGGAGAAGGTTGTCACTTCGCCCATCGTCCGTAATGCATCGATGTTGGCACGGTAGGTGAAGTTAAACGCTTCGTCGCGGGCTATGGCAATATGATGAGACCCACCCCCAGCCCCTCCCGTGAGGGAGGGGTGGCTGGCGTGCCAGCCCTCGAACGAAGTGAGGCCATCCCCCTCACGGGGGAGCGGGGAGAGGGTCTTTAGCTTCTCCACATCCACATGCTTTGCTACCTCCTTGGCGGCGAGGCAGATGAAATGCTCCATTTCCTCCCGACCTGAAAGGGAAAGGCCCAGATGACGGCTGGGTGTTCGCAGTTCGGGATTGTTCGGCAGAAAGCCCAGGCAGGGGATGCCCGTGTCTTCACATGCATCGCGAAGCAAACGGTAATGTCGTTCGGAAGCGACGCGGTTTAGTACCACTCCACTAATGCGAATGGCCTTTCCTAATCCGTCAAATGTCTTGTAGCCATGAAGCAAAGGAGCGATGCTGTAGGCTGTTGAGCGTGCGTCAACGACGAGGATGACAGGGAGGTTCAGCAGCAGGGCAATCTCGGCCGCGCTGCCCTTTCCCTTATCAAAGCCGTCAAATAGACCCATTGCTCCCTCCACAACTTTAACATCTGCGTCCGCTCCGTAGCGGTGATAACAGTTCCTCACGTGCCTGGGCGACGCCATGAAGGTGTCCAGATTGACGCTTTCATAATCTGAGGCTTGCAGGTGGAATAACGTGTCAATGTAGTCGGGGCCACACTTGTAGGGTTGCACTGTATAGCCACGGTCATGCAGCGCACGCAGTAGTCCCATGGTGAAGGTTGTCTTCCCACTGCCCGACGAGGGCGCTCCGATTAATAATTCACAGTTCACGATGGATAATTTACGATAATATTCAACGTCATATAGAATGTCAGTTCGACGAGGAGGAATGTAGCTCCGCAGCAGTCGCCCGTGTAGCCCCCTATCCGTCGGCGCATCATCCCAATGAGTACAGCACATACTCCCGCTGCCACAAAGGGAGGAATAATCCATCGGACGGGTGACGTGCCTGCCCATAGCCAGACCATCAGCAGCAGGGATACGAGGCCCACAATCAGGCTGATGACCCGTTCGCCTGTCGAGGGAGGAGCATAGGCCATACCGCTCTTTGCCTCTTCGGGACGGCGGGCATACGGGAGGACATAGATGATGGTGGAGGCAAGGTATTTGCAAAGTGCATCGGCGGCAATGAAGATGAGGGGCGATGCTCCGCCCTGCATAAGCGCCGTCAGCAAGTGGCTGATGAGCAGATAGTAGAGCACCAGCCCTAACACGCCGTAGGTGCCTATATGCGAATCCTTCATTATCTCCAGCGTACGGTTTCTGTCGCGTCCACCAAAGCCGTCGCAGAAGTCTGCCAATCCGTCCTCATGCAGGGCTCCTGTCAGCATCACCCTGCTCGCCAAAGCCAGCACGACGGCTATGCCGACATCCAGCCCGGCCAGTCGGCACAGGGCATAGATGCCCGCCATCAAGCCTCCGGTCAACCAGCCCATCAGCGGCCAGAGAGGAACCACATGCTGGTAGGCTTCGGCGCTCACTTTCACTCTGCTGCCGAGAGGCAGACGGGTGAAGAACGTCAATGCTGCTAAGATGCGTTCAAAAATATTTGGTGATGTGTGCATGGTCAAAGCTGTCCATATCGTTCAACATGTTCACGGCGCTCTCCACAATGGGATAGGCACACAGAGCTCCCGTTCCCTCGCCCAGTCTGAGCCCGAGATTGAGCAGCGGCTGCGCTCCCATCGCATCGAGCATCCGACGGTGGCCGTCCTCGTCGCCCTGGTGGCCGAAAACGGCATAGTCCAATACTGCATTGTCCAGAAGCGAAGCTACTAACATGCAGGCTGTCATGATGAAACCATCCACCAGCACCACCATCCTCCGTTCCGCTGCCCGCAGCATAGCTCCGACGGCAGCCGCCATCTCAAAGCCAGCGAAATAGGCAGTCGCCTCTCCAACCTCTAACCTCTCACCTTTAACCTTTTTATATCTCTCCACCGCCTCTGTCAGCACCTCCAGCTTATGCCGTACACCTGCGCGGTCCAAGCCGCTTCCTGCCCCCACGCAGTCCTGTAGGGGTATTCCGAGTAGCAGGTGCATCAGTACGCTCGAAGGGGAGGTGTTGCCGGCCCCCATCTCGCCCAGGCTGACGACGTTTGCCCCTTCGCCCGCGCAGGCATCCACCTGCTCAGCACCCACAGCCAGCGCACGATGCCACTCGTCGGCGCTCATGGCGGGCTCGTAGAGGAAGTCGCGTGTGCCATGGGCAATCTTACGATCGATGATGCGGGGATAGCGGTCATGGTCGAAGTCATAGTCAACCCCCACATCCACTACCCGCAGCGTAAACCCATGCTGGCGGCAGAACATCCCGACAGCCCCACCGCCTTGTGCATAGTTCATCATCTGCTGCGCCGTTACCTCGCGGGGAGTACAGGTCACCCCCTCGCGCTCAATGCCGTGGTCCCCCCCGAAAAGGATGTGGCAGGGATGCGTCAGCGCGGGGTGCAACGTCCGTTGTATCAGGGCTATCTGCACGGCCAGCGACTCCAGTCGTCCTAACGACCCTTTCGGCTTGCTCAGATTGTCTATATATGCTTGAATGGCCGTCGCCATCCGTTTGTCCACAGGCTCTATCATATGCTGTCATCCTTTTATTTTCAGTGGAATCCCCGATATTACCAGATAAACCTCATCGGCACGTGCTGCCATATGCTGATTAAGGGCTCCGAGGCAGTCGGCAAACCGCCGCTGCACCTCGCAGGCGCTTGTGCCACCCAGACCAATCTCGTTGGTCACAAAGATGAACGTGGCCGCTTGTGTTGTCAGACGGTCAAACTCTTCCACAATCTGAGTGAAGGGAGATGGGCCGCCTGTAGCTTGAGAGAAGAAGTTGAATTTCATTCTTCTTTTTCTCGCCATGGCAGAGCTGATGCAAGCATCGCTCTGCTCATTTGGCTTAACGAAAAAGTTGTTTTTCTGCTACTTCTGGCTCTGCTGTCACCATCCGCAGCCGTTCTGGCGCAGCAAGGGCATCGGTCGAAGGCCAGAATATCGATGACCTTTCAGGGCGAGACGTTGTCCGAGGCCCTTCGTCGGATCGACCTCGCCCAGAACGAAAAGAACATCCTGTTTCTCTTTGACGATCTGGAACTCTACACGGTCAGCGTCACCATCGACCGCCTGCCGGTGGCCGACGCCGTGCGCCGTGTCTGCGACGCTCTGCCCGTGTCGGTAACCGAAGAGGGGGACAATATCTTCGTGGAATACGTGCCGAAGATTGTCCGCCTCAACCCTGTGGTGGTTGACGGTGAGCGCGTCGCCATCCCTCCCTTCCTGCTGGTCGATTCGCTGTCCGACGACATATCCCGCCTGCAGCAGTATGCCCGCCACATTGTCTATTTCAATCATGTCTGTCCGCAGGAGAAGGTCTATCTGCATCT